>NZ_JAUSUK010000001.1:1314262-1971393 GCF_030813515.1 Rhodopseudomonas julia
GACGCATGGAAGAAGAGTTGCAGGCCAAGGGCGGCGAAGTGGTGCGCCTGCCGGTCGCCTCGAAGAACCCTTTCGTCATGGCCGCCAATGCCCGCCGGCTCGCCGCTCTGATCCGCCAGGAGAAGGTCGACCTCGTCCACGCCCGCAGCCGCGCCCCCGCCTGGTCGGCGCTTCTCGCCTGCCGCCTGACCGGCGTGCCCTTCATCACCACCTATCACGGCATCTACAATCAGAACGGCGCCGTCAAAGGCCTCTACAATTCCGTGATGGCCCGCGGGACGGAGGTCATCGCCAATTCCGATTTCACCGCTCGCATCATCATGCAGCGCCACGGCACGCCGCGGGAGCGCATTCGCACGATTTACAGAGGCACCGATCTCGCCCGCTTCGACCCGGCGGCCGTGCCGGGGGCACGCATCGAGGCGCTGCGCCAGGCCTGGGATCTGCCCGCGGACCGGCCCGTCATCCTCAATGTCGCACGCATCACCCAATGGAAGGGGCAGCCTACCCTGATCGAGGCGGCGGCGCGGCTTGCCGACAACAAGGATTTTCTGCTCGTTCTCGCGGGTGACGCGCAAGGCAGGGAAGCCTATCTCGCCGGGCTGCGCCGACAGGTTTCGGAGGCGGGGCTCAGCGGGCGCGTGCGCATTCCTGGCCATTGCGACGACGTGCCGGCAGCGCTTGCGCTCGCCTCGGTCGCGGTCGTCGCCTCCGTCGAGGCGGAAGCCTTCGGGCGCTTTGCGGTGGAGGCGCAGGCCATGGGCGTCCCCGCCATCGTCACCGATCTCGGTCCTTCGCGGGAGACGGTGCTCGCCCCGCCAGAGGCCGAAGAGGCGGAGAGAACCGGCTGGCGTGTGCCGGCGGGCGATGCTGCAGCACTTGCCGCCGCCCTTGACCATGCCCTTTCGCTTACCCATCTGGAGATCGACGATCTGGCACGACGCGCCAGAGCCCACGCGTCGCGTTTTTCCCTCGATGCGATGACCCGGGAGACGCTGGCGCTTTACGAAGAAGTTCTGTCGAGAGGCGCAAAAACCTAAGACAGACCCCGGCGGGTGGGCCTGCGACCTTGTTTCGATGAGGTTTTTCTCGGCCCTGCGTTCCGATTTACGTCTCGAAATGCTATTGTACCCGCCCAGCGTGGCCTACGAGCCCGCTCCAAGCCTGCAAGACAGCAATTATATAAGGAGAGCTGACCATTCGCAGACCCCATCGTGCGCCACCTCCGGTGAAGGAGGGGCCCCGCGTCAACGACGAGATCCGGCTTCCCGAGATCCAGTTGATCGATCATGAAGGCACTAATCACGGCGTCATTTCCACGGACGAGGCCAAGGCCATCGCCGCGGAAGCGGGGCTTGATCTCGTCGAGATCTCGCCCAATCAGCGACCGCCCGTCTGCAAGATTCTGGACTACGGCAAGTTCAAATACATCTCGCAGAAGAAAGCCTCTGAGGCGCGCAAGAAGCAGAAGACCGTCGACGTCAAAGAAGTGAAGATGCGGCCGAACATCGACACGCACGATTACGAAGTGAAAATGCGCAATGCGCGTCGCTTCGTCGAGGACGGCGACAAGGTCAAGGTGACGATGCGCTTCCGTGGGCGCGAAATGGCGCATCAGGAACTCGGGCTGCAAGTCCTCAATCAGGTTCGTGACGAGCTGGAAGACCTTTCCAGGGTGGAACATGCCCCCAAGATGGAAGGCCGCCAGATGATCATGATCCTTGGTCCTGATCCGCGGAAGGTCGCAGCTCTGCAGAAGGCGCAAAAGGAAGCCGAGAAGGCTCGCAAGCGCGAGGAACGCCTCGCCGCGCAGCGAGACGGCAATGCATCGGACGAGGCCGAAGAGCCTGAGATGGAGGCCGAAGATCCCGAGCTCGACGCCGACGAGGCGAACGAGACGGAGTCGGAGGACGATACCGATCGGCAGACGGCTCAGGCGGCAGCCGAGGCATAACCGAAGGCTCAATCCGCCGCGTCGCAAGGCGGTCTCGCCTGCGGTCGGCGTTGGTGCGACTCTCTCGACCGAGAGCCGGAGTTCTGCCGGCTTTCGGCATGTGGCAGGCCAGATCTCCGCATCATCGGCCTGCGATGGCCGAAGGTATGGTGGAGCGGCATTGATCCTCTCGTGAAAAACGGCAGGGGCGGCGCCCTTGCCTTTGATTTGGTGCTTATCTATAAGCGCGCCTGCCGGATCGCCCGGCTATCTGCCTTCGGGCGGATTGGGCATGCCGTGGCGATCCAGAAAGCTCGTACATGAGCCGATCAGGGATGGGCTCCGCATCCGGCGGGGCCTCTTCCTTATGGAAAGGAGAGCAAAATGCCCAAAATGAAAACGAAAGCGGGCGCCAAAAAGCGCTTCAAATTTACCGCCTCCGGCAAGATCAAAGTGGCCGCGGCCGGCAAGCGCCACGGCATGATCAAGCGCACGACGAAATTCATCCGCAGCGCGCGCGGCACGATGGTGCTCAGCGACCAGGATGCGAAGATCGTCAAAAAATACATGCCCTACCAGCGTTAAGGAGAGCGGATCATGGCACGTGTGAAACGCGGCGTGACGGCTCACGCCAGGCACAAAAAGGTCATCAAGCAGGCGAAGGGCTATTATGGCCGCCGCAAATCGACCTTCCGCGCCGCCAAGCAGGCGGTGGAAAAGGCGAACCAGTACGCCTATCGCGATCGGCGCGCGAAGAAGCGCAATTTCCGCGCTCTTTGGATCCAGCGCATCAATGCCGCTGCGCGCCTCAACGGCCTCACCTATGGTCGCCTGATCGACGGGCTCGGCAAAGCCGGCATCGAGGTCGACCGTAAAGTCCTGTCCGATATCGCCATCCATGAGCCGGAGGCGTTCACGGCGCTCGCCAACAAGGCGAAGGATGCGCTCGCGTATCTCAAGGACCATACGCCGAACGAGTTCGAGGCCGCCGTCCGCTGACGCCGGTTGCAGCATTCGATATTCAAGGGCGGCCGCGGGCCGCCCTTTTTCGTTGCGGCGATTTTCGAACGACACACGCTTGCGTCAGAAGAGCGAGAGGTCTTTTCTCCGGCGCGCGATGACGCTAGAGCGGTTCCCACCATGACCGAAGACAATGATCTCCTCGCGCTGGAGCGCGATATCCTTGAGCGCATCGATAACGCAGAGAACGAGGCGGCGCTGGAAGACGCGCGCATCGCCTCGCTCGGCAAGAAAGGTGTCGTCTCGGAACGCCTCAAAGGGCTCGGCAAGATGACGCCGGAGGAGCGCCAGGTCGCCGGCCCGGCCCTCAACGGCCTCAAGGCGCGCATCACCGAAAAGATCGAGGCGCGGCGCAGCGTTCTCAAAGAGAAGGTGCTGACAGAGCGGCTGAAGAGCGAGACGATCGACGTCACGCTGCCGGCACGACCGGAACAGCGCGGCACCATTCACCCGACCACGCAGGTCTGGCAGGAGGTGATCGCCATCTTCGCCGATATGGGCTTTTCGGTCGCCGAGGGGCCGCATATCGAAAGCGACTGGTACAATTTCGGCGCGCTCAACATTCCCCCGGAGCATCCCGCCCGGCAGGAGATGGACACCTTCTATCTGAAGCCGAAGGAAGACGGATCGCGCATGGTTCTGCGCACGCACACCTCGCCCGTGCAGATCCGCACGATGGAAAACGAGACGCCGCCGATCCGCATAATTGCGCCGGGGCGCACTTTTCGCTCCGATTCCGATCGCACGCACACGCCGATGTTCCACCAGATCGAGGGCCTCGTCATCGACGAGACGACCCATATGGGTCACCTCAAGGGCACGCTGGAGGCCTTTTGCAAGGCGTTCTTCGAGGTGGAGGAGCTGAAGATGCGCTTCCGCCCGTCGCACTTTCCGTTCACCGAGCCCTCCATGGAGGTCGATATCGGCTGCCATTGGGAAGGCGGGGAGCTGAAAATCGGGGAGGGCGACGATTGGCTGGAGATTCTGGGTTCCGGCATGGTCCACCCGAACGTCATCCGTGCCGGCGGTCTCGATCCGGAAAAATATCAGGGCTTCGCCTTTGGCGTGGGGCTCGACCGGCTCGCCATGCTGAAATACGGCATTCCGGATCTGCGCGCCTTCTTCGAGGCGGATCTGCGCTGGCTCCGGCATTATGGCTTTGCCGCGCTCGACATGCCGAGCGTTGCCGAAGGCTTGAGTTGATGCGCCAGGGAGTGCGGCTCCTTCCCCTCGTGTTTTTGATCCTCGGGCTTGCCGGCTGCCAGAACGCGCCGGCTCCCGCCCCGGCGTCCGACGACGCCGTCACGGTGGGCAACTGGACCGTGCGCACCGGTGCGGCGGTTCGCGTCGACGCCGTCTATTCGAAGTGATCTAAGGCGACTCTCCCTCTGGTCGCGACGTAAGCTTCGCGCAACCTCTTGATGTGCAACTTCCCCGTGCGGGCCGCTATCGGCGGAGAGCGATGGGGATGACATTATGGAAACTGAATCCGCGCTGCGGGAGCGACTGTCCTTTCTCAACATTGGACAAGAGGAGCGCGATCAGCTGCACGCCATGTGGCCGCTGATCGAGCCAGCACTGCCCGGGATCATCCATCGCTTCTACGACCATGTCGGCAAGGTCCCGCATCTCAAGGCGATGATGGGCAACAAGCAGGATCGGCTCGTAGGTCTCCAGGCCGGCCATTGGGGGCATCTATTTTCCGGCGCCTTCGACGATGCCTATTTCGCCTCCATCCGCCGCATCGGCCTCATCCATCATAAGATCGGCCTGGAGCCGCGCTGGTACATCGGCGGCTATGCCTTCGTCCTCAACGAGCTCGTCCGCCACATCACGTCGCTGGGCCGGGTCGGTCGCCGCACCCGCAACCACTGGCTGACCGCGATGAACAAGGCGGTGATGCTCGACATGGACATCGCCATCTCCGTCTATGAAGAGGTCCTCGTCGAAGAGCGCCAGCGCCGCGGGGCAACGCTTGCGGAAGCGATTTCGGCCTTCTCGGTCGCGGTGGAGGAAAGTCTCTCCGTGTCTCGCCAGGCCAATCTCGACCTGTCGACGAGTGCGGAGACCCTCGACGGCACAACCGGTTCGGCGAGCGCGCTTGCCACACAGGTGGTGGCCGCGGCGGAACAAACAGCCTCGAACATGCAGGCCGGCGCGGCTGCGGCCGAACAGCTCGCCGCGTCTGTCCGCGAAATCGCCGAACACGCCGGACGCTCGGCGAAAATCGTTTCGAGCGCCGTTGTCGGCACCAAGACGACGAGACAATCGGTCTCCGGGCTCGCCGGACATGCGCGCCAGATCGGTGCCGTCGTCGATCTCATCAACCAGATCGCGTCGCAAACCAATCTCCTGGCGCTGAACGCCACGATCGAGGCGGCACGCGCCGGCGAGGCCGGCAAAGGCTTTGCCGTCGTCGCCCAGGAAGTGAAAGCGCTCGCCGGCCAGACCGCGAGAGCGACGACAGAAATCGTCGGGCTCGTCACCGCCATCCAGGCCGCGACGCAGGAGACGGAGGATTCCATCGGTGACATCAGCCGCATCATCGAGGAAGTGAGCGAGACCGCGACGGCGATCTCGGCCGCCGTCGAAGAGCAGAACGCGGCCACCGCCGATATCGCCAGCAACGTCAATCAGACCGCGGACAATGCGCGCTCGGTGGTGGAGAGTATGGAGATCCTCAATTCCTCCACGAGCAACGCCGCCAATGTCGCCCATAAGGTCAAGATGGCGAAAGACACGCTCGACCGGGAGCTTGGCCGGCTGCAGGGAGACATCTCGAAGTTTTTGGAGACGGCGCAGGCAGCCTGAGCCTCGCGTCAGCGCCGGGGGCGAGAGTTTGATCGCGCCTCTCCAAGGCTACCGGTCCCGCGTTGGCGCCGCGCCTGAAACTTGACCAAATGCGCCCGACAGAGCGGGTGCCGGCTGCACGAAAAGTGAAAACTCGGCACCGCCATCGTGCCATGCGGACTTTTATGACGGCGCAAAGATCTCCCCCGGGACGGGCTGGGGGTTCGCCAGCACCGGCTTACCGCCATTTCCGCCACGGATCTTCCTCGCGGTCGCGACACCTCGCCTGCCCGCCCACCTTGCTTGGTGAGGCGTAGGCGTCTAGGGATCGGCAACGATCGCGACGAAGACAAAAATGAAATTCACTCTCTCCTGGCTCAAATCCTTCCTCGACACCGACGCCTCGGCAGAGGAAATCGCCGACAAGCTCACCATGATCGGGCTCGAGCTCGAAAGCCTCACCAACCCGGCCGATGCGCTGAAGCCCTTTGTCATCGCGAAGGTGCTCGAAGCCAAGCAGCATCCAAACGCCGACAGGCTGCGCGTCTGTCAGGTCGATCCGGGCACAGGCGAGGCCATTCAGGTCGTCTGCGGCGCACCCAATGCCCGAACCGGAATGATCGGCGTTTTCGCGCCCGTCGGCTCTTACGTTCCAGGCACCGGCATCGAGCTCAAGGCCGGCAATCTCCGCGGCCAGGCCTCGAACGGCATGCTGGTGTCGGAACGCGAATTGATGCTCTCCGACGATCACGAAGGCATCATCGATCTTCCCGATGACGCACCGGTCGGCACGCCTTATGCGGCCTGGGCGGGGCTGGACGATCCCGTCATCGATATCGGCGTGACCCCAAACCGCCCCGATGCTCTCGGCGTCTACGGCATCGCCCGCGACCTCGCCGCCGCCGGAATGGGCACGTTGAAGCCGCTCGACACGGCACCGGTCGAGGGCGCGTTTGAAAGCCCGATCGGCGTCGAGCTGCGCTTTGCCGACGAGGATACGAGCCCCTGCCCGCATTTCGTCGGCCGTTATATCCGCGGCGTCAAGAACGGCCCCTCGCCGGCCTGGATGCAGAAGCGGCTACGGGCGATCGGGCTTCGGCCGATTTCTGCCCTTGTCGACGTCACCAATTACATGACCATCGCCTATGGCCGCCCGCTGCACGTCTTCGATGCCGCGAAAGTCAAAGGCACGATCCATGCGCGCCTGGCAAAGCCCGGCGAAACCATCGAGGCACTCGACGGGCGCACCTATACGCTCGACGAGACGATGACGGTGATTGCCGACGATGCCGGGCCGGAAGGACTTGCCGGCGTCATGGGCGGCGAGGTGTCGGGCGTCAGCGAGACGACGACGGAGGTGTTTCTGGAATCGGCCTATTTCGACCCCATCCGTACCGCCTCCACCGGCCGCAAGCTCAATCTTCTTTCCGATGCGCGCTATCGCTTCGAGCGCGGCATCGACCCGGCCTTCACCGAGCCGGGCGCGGAGATCGCCACCCGCCTCATCCTCGACATGTGCGGGGGCGAAGCCTCCGAGATCGTGATAGCCGGGGAAGCCCCGCTCAGAAACGCCAATGCGCGCCTGCGCATGGACCGCGTAAAGACGCTGGGGGGCGTAGAGATTGCTCCACGAGCACAAGTCGACATTCTAGAAAGTCTCGGCTTCGCCGTTGCCGGCACCGATGAGGAGATCGTCGCGGCGATCCCCTCCTGGCGTCCGGACGTGAATGGCGAGGCAGATCTCGTGGAAGAGATCGTGCGTATCCATGGGCTCGAGAAGATCGCGCATGTCATGCTGCCGCGCACGGACGCGGTCACGAAGCCGAAGCTTTCCGTGCAGCAGCGGCGCCGGTTTCGAGCCGCCCGCGGTCTTGCTTCGCGCGGCTTCAACGAGGCCGTCACCTGGTCGTTCCTGCCGTCAGATCAGGCGCGTCTCTTCGGCGGAGGCGAAGACCGTCTCGCACTCGACAACCCGATCTCCACGGAACTCTCCGATATGCGGCCCTCGCTGCTTGCGGGACTGATCGCGGCCGCCTCCAAGAACGCCGACCGGGGAACGGAAACGCAGGCGCTTTGCGAGGTCGGACAGGTCTATCCGGGCGACCGCCCGGAGGATGAACGCCTCCACGCCTCGGGCATCCGCCTGGGCGCGACGGGACCGCGCAGCGCGCTTCAGGCGCCGCGCGGCGTCGACCTTTTCGACGCCAAAGCCGACGTGCTCGCGGTTCTGGAACTTCTCGGCGCACCTGTCGACAAGGTTCAGGTGCAGGCCGAAGGGCCCGACTGGTATCATCCGGGGCGTGTCGGCACGGTCACTCTCGGTCCGAAGAACAAACTCGCCACATTCGGCGAACTTCATCCCCACATCCTGGAAGCCTTCGATGTGTCGGGACCGCTCGTCGGCTTCGAGATCGACATCGACGCCATTCCGGTGCCGAAATCGCAGCGTGCCGCACGCACGGCGTTGAAGATTTCGGGTTACCAGACGGTTCGACGGGACTTCGCCTTCGTGATCGAAGACAGTGTTCCGGCGGAAAAGCTGGTGCGTGCGGCGAAGGGTGCGGAAAAAAGCCTGATTACTCAGGTCAACGTCTTCGACGTCTTCAAGGGCGCGGCGATCGGTGAAGGCTATAAATCCCTTGCCATCGAAGTGACGCTCACGCCTGATGACCGGACACTGACAGAAGCGGAGATCGAGGCAGTTTCCAGCCGCGTCGTTCGAGCCGTTGAGAAGGCAACCGGCGGGCAGTTGCGGCGTTGACACCTGAAGAGACCTTCCACAGCTTGTGGTAAAGCTGTGGAAATCTCATGATTTTAGATGAAGAACGTCCAGCGTCCCAAGATGTTGGCGGGCGTTTTTGCTTTGTTCTTCCCGGACGGAAGCCTTCAGATCAAAGCAGGAACATCGTCCTCAGACGATCTCGTCCATCACCTCGTCTGAGAGGTTCTCCGGGACAATCGTGACCGGGATAGGGAATGCGGCGCCGCCTTTTTGCGCGATCGAGGAGACGAGCGGGCCCGGACCTTCCGAGCCACCAGAGGCGGCGAGGACGAGAATGGCGATGTCCTCGTCTTCTTCGATGAGCTTGCGGATCTCATCGGCGCGCTTGCCTTCACGGATGACGAGCTCGGGCTCGATCCTCGACACGTCGGCCATGCGCGAGGCGAAGCGGCCCAGAATGTTCTCCGCCTCCTCCATCGCTTCGGCGCGCATCACTTCCTCGACCCCCAGCCAATGCTGGAAATCGCCCGGTTCGATGACAAAAAGCATGGTGACGGCACCGTTGGTGCGCTCCGCACGCTTGGCGGCATAGCGCATCGCGCGCACGCATTCCGGCGTGTCGTCGATCACCACCAGGAATTTCCGCTTATGGCCCTCGGCCCGGGCGCGTCTCGGCCGCATCATACGCCCATGCTGCCATTCGCGGGAGCTGTCAGCAAGACTGCCGTCGCCATCATGCGGCATGTCCTCCCGTCGCGTGCGGCCGCAAAAGGCCGACCACGTCCTTCACCTCATCCATGATCGGATCGGCAATTTCGCGTGCCCGGTCCGCGCCGCGGGCGAGAAGCGCGTCGATCTCTGCCGGGTCGGCAAGGAGGCGTCGCATCTCGTCGGCGATCGGGGCGAGACGCGCGACGGCGAGATCGGCAAGCGCCGGCTTGAAAGCGGCAAAGCCCTGACCGCCATATTCAGCGAGCACGGCTTCCTTGCTCGTGCCGGCGAGCGCGGCATAGATGCCAACGAGGTTTTCTGCGCCGGCACGATCCTTGAGGCCCTCCAACTCCGAGGGCAGCGGCTCCGGATCGGTACGCGCCTTGCGCACCTTTTGCGCGATCGCATCGGCGTCGTCGGTCATGTTGATGCGTGAATAATCGGAAGGGTCCGATTTCGACATCTTCTTGGTGCCGTCGCGCAGGCTCATGACGCGCGTCGCCGGCCCGGTGATGAAAGGTTCAGGCAGCGGGAAGAACTCCTCCGCAAAACCGTTCGCGGCGATCGATTCGGCGAAGTCGTTGTTGAACTTCTGCGCGATGTTGCGGGCGAGTTCCAGATGCTGCTTCTGGTCCTCGCCGACCGGCACATGCGTTGCCCGGTAGACGAGAATGTCGGCGGCCATCAGGTTGGGATAGACGAAGAGGCCCGTAGAGACGTTCTCGCGGTCCTTGCCCGCCTTCTCCTTGAACTGCGTCATCCGGTTGAGCCAGCCCATGCGGGCGACGCAGTTGAACACCCAGGCGAGCTCGGCATGTGCCGCCACAGCCGATTGATTGAAGATGATGGAGCGCTCAGGGTCGACGCCGCCGGCGATATAGGCGGCGGTCAATTCGCGGATATTGGAGCGCAGCTCCTTCGGATCCTGCCACAGGGTGATGGCGTGGAGATCGACGACGCAATAGATGCAATCATGCGTCTCCTGCATCTTCACCCAGTTCACCATGGCCCCGAGATAATTGCCGAGATGCAGCGAATGCGTCGGTTGCATGCCGGAAAAGACACGGTGTGGATGGCTTGTCATAGGGAATGTCCGAAGGAAACGGTGGGAATTTGGGATGCCGTTATCGCCGCTGCATCACCGCCACGCAAGGCCGCTTCACGCAGCCCTGCGCCGCATGAGACCGGCGAGCGCACGCAGGTCCGCAGCACCGATCAGATGCGCCACGGCAAAGTAAATGGCGGCCGCAACGCCGCACAAACCAAGCAGCAGACCAAAGCGCACGAGGAAGGGTTCGCCCGGCGCCATCAGGGGCGCCAGCCAGAAAGCGCCGGCGTAGAGCACACCGCCCAGAACGGCCGATGCTGCGACAATGCGCGGCGTCCGGCGCAGAACGACGCTGTCGACCGCCCAATGGCCGCGGCGGCGCAACGTCAGCAGGAGCAGCGTGATGTTGGTCCAGCCAGCAACCGCCTCGGCGGTCGCGATTCCCGCCTCGGCAAAAATCGGAAAGAGCGTCAGAGCGAGCGCCACGTTGATCGCCACCGCAATCGCCGAAAACATCATCGGCGTCTTGGTGTCCTCACGGGCGAAATAGCCGGGCGTGAACACCTTGACGAGGACGAAGGCTGGCAGGCCGAAACCGAAGACGCGTAGGGCCGCGGCCGTCGCCTCTCGCGTTTCCACCGAAAAGGCACCGCGTTCGAAAAGCACACTCACCAGCGTCTCAGGAATGGAAATCAGTGCCGCCGCCGCCGGCAGCGTCAGGAAGAATGCGAATTCGAGCGCTCGGTTCTGCACATGCGTCGCCTCCCGAAAATGCTCCGCCTTCAAGGTGCGCGACAGTTCCGGCAGAAGCACGACACCGATTGCGATCCCCACCACACCCAACGGCAACTGATAGAGCCTGTCGGCATATTGCAGGATGGAGATGGCGCCGGCCTTCGTCGAGGCGATGATCTGGCCGATGAAGAGATTGATCTGGGTGATCCCGCCGGCGGCGGCCGCGGGTGCCGCAAGCCAGAGAAGCCGCTTTACGCTGGGTGTCAGCTTGGGCCGCTTCAGACGCATATGGAAACCGATGCGGCGCGCCGCCCAAGCGACCATGACGAGCTGCAGAACACCCGCCACCAGCACCGACCAGGAGAGGATGCGGCCCACCTGGGGTCCGCTCATGTCCTGAAAGAACGTAACGGCGAGCGCCGCGATGGTGGTGAGGTTGAGAAGGACGGGGGCGAGCGCGGGAATGAAAAAAGTGCGGTGGGCGTTCAAGACGCCCGTCACCATCGCCGTCAGTGACATCAAGACGAGATAAGGAAACATCACCCTGAAAAGCTCGATCGTCAGGGTGAACTTTGCGGGATCCTCGCGAAAGCCCGGCGCCAGAATGGTGACGATGAGCGGCGTCGCCACCATCACGATAGCGGTGAGCGCGAGAAGCACGAACATCAGCGCCGCCAGCACGTCCTCGGCGAAAAGCCTGGCTCGATCCTCGCCGTCGCCTTCGAGCGTGCGCGAATAAAGCGGCACAAAGGCCGCATTGAAGGCGCCTTCTGCAAAGAGCCTGCGAAACAGGTTCGGAAATCGGAAGGCGGCGTAGAAGGCATCCGCCACCGGCCCGGCGCCAAGCGCGGCGGCGATCAACATTTCGCGGACGAAACCGAGAACCCGGCTGGCGAGCGTTGCGCCGCCGACGGAGACGAATTTTTTGACGAGACTCACGGGCAGCGGCTCATTGTGGAGAAAAGCGCGTGGGGAAGAAAAGAGGCAAAGAGGCCGCCCTCAAGAGGCGGCCAATGCAGCCGCTTCCGCGGCAGCGCCTTCGATGATGGCGACCAGTTCGCGGCGGATGCGCTTCTGGCGCGCCTGCGCCGTGATCTTCTGGCCGAGAAGGTCCGTCACATAGAACGTATCGACCGCGCGTTCGCCGAAGGTGGCAATGTGGGCGGAGGCGATGTCGAGACTGAGATCGGCGATCACTCTCGTCAGATCATAGAGAAGCCCGATGCGGTCGAGACAGGCGATCTCGATCACCGTGAAGCGGTCGGACAGAGAATTGTCGATTTTGACGTCCGGCTCGATGGTGAAGGCATCCTGCTTGGCGGGCCCTTCACGCCGCTTGGCGAGCATGTCGGGCAGATGCACATGGCCGGCCAGCGCTTGTTCGATCAATGCTGCGACCCGCTCGGCGCGGCGTCGTTCGTCCGCCTCCGCCTCGAAAGCGCGGGAGACGACGATCGTATCGAGCGCGCGCCCGTCGGTGGTCGTGAAAATTTGCGCGTCGACGATGTTCGCACCCGTCGCCGAGCAGGCGCCGGCCATCAAAGCGAGAAGCCGCGGATGATCGGGCGTCAGAATGGAAATCTCGGTGACGGCCTCGAAATCGCGCACCGTCACCTCATGGGCGAAGGGCCGGTCGCCACCACCCGTGCGACGGATGAACTCCGCGTGCCGGACCTGATCTTCAAGCGCGGTGCGCAGCCAATAGGCCGGATAATGCAGTTCGAGCAGACGTTCGCGCTCTTCCTGCGGCCAATCGGAAAGATTGGCGGAGAGCTCGGCGCGGGCGCGGGCGATGCGCTCGTTGCGGGCAATCTTGGAATGGCCGCCGGTCAGGATCAGCTCTGTCTCGTTGTACAGCGTGCGCAGGAGCTGGCCCTTCCAGCCGTTCCAGACACCCGGCCCGACGGCACGGATATCGCAGACGGTGACGATCAGAAGCAGCTTCAGGCGTTCCGTCGTCTGCACCACCTTGGCGAAGTCCATGATGGTGCGCCGATCGGCAAGGTCGCGAGACTGCGCCGTCATCGACATCGTGAGATGCTGTTCCACGAGCCAGGCGACGGTTTCCGTCTGCTGCGCACTCAGACCAAGCCGAGGGCCGACCTTTCGGGCAATGCGGGCGCCGGCGATAGAATGATCCTCAACCCGGCCCTTGGCGATGTCGTGCAGAAGTAGCGCCACGTAAAGCACCGTCTTGTCGGGCATCTCCGACATGAAATCGGTGCACAACGGCAGGTCTTCGCTGAGGCGTCCGCTTTCCAACGCAGCCAGCGTTCCGATCGTACGGATCAGATGCTCGTCCACCGTGAAGTGGTGATACATGTTGAACTGCATCATCGCGACGATGCGCCCAAACTCCGGCAGGAACTTCCCGAGCACTCCGGTTTCGTTCATCTGCCGCAGAACCACCTCGGTATTCTCTCCCGAACAAAGGATCGAGAGGAACAGCCGGTTCGCCTCCGGGTCTTTCTGCAGGTCCGGCCCGATCAGGCGCAGCGATTTCGTGATGAGGCGCACCGTATCGGGATGGAAGGCATGGCTGCCTTCCGCGGCATAATGAAAGACGCGGATGAGATTGACCGGATCGCGGGTAAAGACGCCCTCGTCGCGCTCGCGCAGCCGGTTGTTCTCGACATAGAAGTCGCCGAGAAAAGCGGCCTCCTGCCGGCGCACCTTGAACGTCCGCAGGAGACGGTTGAGACGCGCTTCCTTCTTCTGCTGGCGCTCTTCAAGCGCCGCACAGACGATGCGCGTCAGATCGCCCACATCCTTCGCCACGAGAAAATAATGCTTCATGAAGCGCTCGACGGCTTTGAGCCCGGGATGCCGGGTGTAGCCGAGCCTACGGGCGAGCTCCGGTTGGAGATCGAAAGAAAGGCGTTCTTCCGCCCGGCCGGTGATGAAATGCAGATGACAGCGCACCGCCCAGAGGAAGTCGTCGCATTTTCGGAAGAGACGGTTTTCGGCGCGGCTCAAGAGCCCCGCCTCGACCAGCGCCTCGCCGCCGGCATGGGTCTGGTAGACGTATTTGCCGATCCAATAGAGCGTCTGCAGATCGCGCTGGCCGCCCTTGCCCTCCTTGACATGCGGCTCCACCAGATAGCGTGACGTGCCGATGCGCGAATGCCTGGAATCGCGTTCTGCGAGCTTGGAGGCGATGAATTCCGGTGCCGTGCCCGCAACCACCTCCTTGTTGAAGCGCTCCTGCAGATCCTTGAAGAGACTGTCCTCGCCGCAGAGGAAGCGCGCCTCCAGAAGCGCCGTGCGCACGGTCATGTCCTGCTTGGCCATGCGGATCGATTCCGTCACCGTGCGGGTTCCGTGGCCCACTTTGAGGCCGAGATCCCACAGCATGTAGAGAACGAATTCCGTCACGCTCTCCGACCAGGCCGTAGATTTGTAGGGAAACAGAAAAAGCAGATCGATGTCGGAGCCCGGCGCAAGCGTGCCACGGCCGTACCCCCCGACGGCGGCAACCGTCAGCCTCTCGGCGGAGGAAGGATTGCTCGCCGGATAGACCAGGCCACCGAAATCGACCAGAGCCACGATCATGGCATCGAAGAAGGTCGAAAGCCTCTGCGCGGCCCGGACCCCCTTGCCGTCGGACTCCAGGTCCTCGCGCACCTTGGCACGCGCCTCGCCGAGGACGGCTTTGAGCCCAGCAAGAAGCTGCGCTCGCGCCTCAGACCTCGCCGGATCGCCTTCGGAAAGAGGCGCACGAAACACCTCTGCCAATCGCTCGGGATCGATCGGCAAATCCGCGTAGCGGGAAAAGTCGAGATCTATTGCAGAACGGAGTTCGGTTTCAGTGACGCTCATGTCTTTGCCGATCGACGCAGGCGTTTCAGTTCAAACAATTGGTCGAGAGCCTGCCTTGGGCTGAGCTCGTCCGGGTCGAGCCCGTCAATATAAGCCAACAGCTTCGTCGTTTCTTCATCGATCTCGACACGCGCCGGCCTTGCGGCGAAGAGCGGCAGATCGTTCAACAGCTCCGCCGGACTGGACTTGCGGTCGGCCGCCTCCAAACGGTCGAGGATGATGCGAGCGCGGGCGATAACAGGCGACGGCAGGCCGGCGAGTTTTGCGACCTGGATGCCGTAGGAGCGGTCGGCAGCGCCGGACACGACCTCGTGCAGGAAAACCACATCGCCCTTCCATTCCTTGACCCGCATCGTGGCGTTGTCGAGGCGGGGAAGCTTGCCGGAGAGCGCGGTGAGCTCATGGTAATGGGTGGCAAAGAGTGTGCGGCAGCGGTTCTGCTCATGCAGATGTTCAACCGCCGCCCAGGCGATGGAAAGTCCGTCGAACGTCGCCGTGCCGCGGCCGATCTCGTCGAGAATGACGAGGGCTCCGGGCCCCGCCTGATTGAGGATCGCGGCCGTCTCGATCATCTCCACCATGAAGGTGGAGCGGCCGCGGGCGAGATCGTCGGCAGCCCCCACGCGGGAAAAGAGCCCATCGACGACGCCGATATGCGCGGCCTTTGCCGGAACATAGGCGCCGGTCTGGGCGAGGATCGCAATGAGGGCGTTCTGGCGCAGAAACGTCGACTTGCCGGCCATATTCGGACCGGTGACGAGCCAGATGCGACCCGTCTCGTCGTCGGCGTTGCCCAGGTGGCAGGAATTGCCGACGAAGCTGTCGCCCGAGCGGCGCAGCGCCTGTTCCACCACGGGATGACGCCCCTCCTCCACGACAAAGGCACGGCTTGCGTCGATTTGAGGGCGAACGCAGTTTTCTGCCGCTGCGAATTCGGCAAAGCCCGCGGCGACATCGAGGGCGGCCAACGCTTCGGCCGTCTGGCGGATATCGCCGGCGAGCTTCCCGGCCGATCGTGCGAGATCGGCGAAAATCTGCAGCTCAATCGCCAGCGCCCGATCGGCGGCGGAGGCGATCTCACGCTCCAACTCTCCGAGCCGCGGCGTCGTGAAGCGCATCGCATTGGCGAGTGTCTGGCGGTGGATGAAGCCGGATTCCGCCTTCTGCAAGGGTGCGGCCTGGGCGGCACTCGCCTCGACGAAATAGCCGAGCACGTTGTTGTGGCGGATCTTGAGCCCGCGAACGCCTGTCGCGTCGCTGTATTCCTTCTGCAGGGAGGCGATGATGCGACGGCTTTCGTCGCGGAGAAGCCGGAGCTCGTCCAGGTCGGAAGAGAAACCTGCCCGCACGAAGCCGCCGTCCCGTTTGAGGAGCGGCAGCTCCTCGGCAAGTGCTGAGTCGACCGACTGACTGAACGCGCGGGGCGCGCGGGAGAGGACGTTGGTGATTTCCTTAAGCTCTGATTCTGCGGATAAATCGAGCTCAGACAAGAGTTCCGACAAAGACAGAGCGACCCGCAGACCGGAGGAAAGCGCGGAGAGATCGCGGGGTCCACCGCGGTCCAAGGTCAAGCGCGTGAGGGCGCGCAGAATATCAGGTACCTCACTGAGAACGCGCCGCATTCTGGTTCTGAGCGCGTCTTCCTCGAGAAGCGTCGCGACGCTGTCGAGGCGAAGATTGACCGCGGCCGGATCGGTCAACGGGCTTGCCAGTCGCTGGGCGAGAAGACGCGAGCCCGCGGGTGTCACCGTGCGGTCGATCGCCTCGATCAACGAGCCCTTCTTCTCGCCGTGCAGGGTCCGGAAGAGTTCCAGATTGGCACGTGTTGCGGCGTCGATGCGCATCGCCGCGCCGTCATGCTCGCGGCGCAAGGGGGCGATCGGCGGCCGCGCCGAGATCTGGGTCTTTTCAACATAGGCGAGGATGGCCGCGGCCGCGGCCGTCTCGGCGCGCGAGAAATCGCCGAGGCCGTCGAGCGAGGCGACGCCAAAATAGGTCGTGATGCGTGCGCTCGCCGTCCCCAGTTCGAAAAACGAGGCCGGCAGAGGCGACAAAGTCGCCCCAACGACACCGACGGCCGATGCCAGCGCCTGGTCGCTCGCCAGCCTGTCGACGACGAGCACCTCACTCGGCTCGAGCCGGGCAAGACAGCGCTCCAGCCCACCCGCCGGCACGGTCGTCACGCAGAACTCACCGGTCGAAATGTCGATCCAGGCGAGCGCATGGGCCGGGACCTCGCCGTCGGAGGCCGGGATCCGGCTGACGGCCGCCAGAAAGTTGTTGCGCCTCGCGTCGAGCAACGTCTCTTCGGTGAGCGTGCCGGGCGTAACGAGGCGCGTCACCTCGCGCCGGACCACGGATTTCGATCCGCGGCGTCGGGCCTCCGCCGGATCTTCCGTCTGCTCGCAGACGGCAACCCTGAACCCCGAAGAGATCAGCTTCTGCAGGTAATCGTCGGCCGCATGCACGGGCACGCCGGCCATCGGGATATCTTCGCCGAGATGCTTGCCGCGTTTCGTCAGCGCAATGCCGAGGCAGCGCGACGCCTTCTCCGCATCATCGAAAAAGAGCTCGTAGAAATCGCCCATGCGATAGAACAGGAGGCAATCCGGATTGGCCGCCTTGATCTCGATATATTGCTCCATCATCGGCGTCAGCTTGGGAGCAGCCGCCTCCTTGAGAGCAGGCTCGGCAGGACGGGGCACCGGGGACGACGCCGGAGCGGTTTTTGTAGCGGAAGCGGTCGGCATGCGCGAAGCTTAACGACAGCGTCGCGCCGATGCCACATCGACCGGGCGGAAGGCCCCAAGTTTCCGAAGCTGCGACGCTTGCAGATTGACGAATATGTAGCGGGCAGAAATGCATGCGAGCGCTTGCGGCTGTGTCTGGCTGCTGCTACCTCGCCCGGAAGGAGTACCGGATGGACACTGAGGATCTTATCGAGCGCCGCCGTTTGCGGCGCCGCGCCAGTTTCTGGCGGGTCGTCGCCTTCGTCGTGGCGATCGTCGCCGTGGCCTTTTTCGTGCAGCAATCCGGTGTCGTCGGCGGGTCCAACGACCAGATTGCACGCATCTCGGTGGAGGGCTTCATCCCGACCCGTCCCGACGCGGTGGACCTCCTCAAGCAGGCGGCCGACACGGACAGCGTGAAGGCCATTATCCTGCGCATCGATTCACCCGGCGGCGCGGCATCCGGAGGCGAGGCACTCTATAAGGCCGTGCGCGAGGCGGCTCAGAAGAAGCCGGTGGTCGCAACGATCGAGGGTCTCGGGGCCTCTGCCGCCTATATGACGGCAATCGGCGCCGATCATATTCTGGCGCGCGAGACGGCCCTGACCGGCTCGATCGGGGTGATCCTGCAGTTCGCGACGGTTGAAAATCTTCTCGACAAGCTCGGCGTCAATTACGTCGAGGTGAAGAGCAGCCCACTGAAAGGCGAGCCAACGCCGTTCGAGGCGCCGAGCCCGGAAGCGCTTGCCATGGTGCAGTCGGTCATCGACAGCTCTTATGATTGGTTCGTCGGTCTCGTGGCAGAGCGCCGCAACCTTCAGCCCGATGCGGCGCGCCGCCTCTCCGACGGAAGCATCTTCACCGGGCGCCAGGCCGTCGAAAACGGCCTGATCGATGCCGTCGGGGGCGAAGACGAAGCCAAAGCGTGGCTTTCGGCAGAGCGCAACGTCTCTGCCGACCTGCCACTCAATGACTGGGAAAAGGACGAGGGGACGTTCTCCGGTCTCACCTCCGCCGGCGCGGCGGCGGTTGTGAAGGCGCTGGGTCTGGAAGACCAGTTTCAGGCGCTTTTGGGTACTCTGCCGCAGCGGCTCGCTGTTGACGGGCTCGTATCCGTTTGGCAGGGTAATTCTTCAATAAGATCAGGTCGCTAGGGGGACGGCGATGATCAAGTCAGAACTCGTACAGAAGCTCGCGGACAAAAATCCGCATCTCTATCAACGGGATGTGGAAGCGATCGTGAACGCTATTCTGGAAGAAATCGTCGGGGCGCTGTGCCGCGGCGATCGTGTCGAACTCAGGGGATTCGGCGCTTTTTCTGTGAAGAACCGGCCTGCCCGCACCGGCCGCAACCCCCGAACCGGGGAAGCCGTTTCCGTCTCAGAGAAATACGTGCCATTCTTCAAGACCGGCAAGGAAATGCGGCTCAGGCTCAACGGCGGAGACGAATAAGGCGATGCAACAGCTCGCTTGGCTCATCAAGTGGATCATCCTGCTTCCGATCCTGGTGGTGATCGCGCTTCTCGCCGTCGCCAACGATCAGACGGTGGCACTCAGGCTCAACCCGTTCGATGCCGACGACCCCGTTCTCAGGGTCGAGCTGGCACTGTATCAGGTGGCGTTCGCCGCCTTTGCCATCGGTGCCATCTGCGGCGGCATCGTCATGTGGAACGGACAGCGCAAATATCGCCGGCAGGCCCGCGAAAAGCGGCACGAGGCGGCAACGCTTCAGGCTCGCGCCGACAAGGCGGAACGGCAGGCACGTGAAAATGCCGGCCTTCTTGCGGGGCCGGCGCCGCGCGCCTGACAGCGGATCTTTCGATGCGCGTCATTCCCGCAGCCGATATCGCGGATGTTCTGACCTTCCCCGAGCTTATCGAAACGCTGAGAGGCGCCTTTCGACAAGGGGTCGTGACACCGGTCCGCCATCATCATTCGATCCATTTTCCCGATCAGGCGGAAGCGACGCTGCTTCTGATGCCGTCGTGGAACGATTTCGATCAGCAGGGCCATTCCGAGCGCGGCTATGTCGGGGTCAAGATCGTGACGGTCTTTCCCGACAATGCAAGCCGCGGCAAGGCGGCCGTTGCCGGCGTCTACCTCCTCTTTTCCGGCAAGAGCGGTGAGCCGCTCGCCGTCATCGACGGGTCCGCGCTGACGGTGTGGCGTACGGCGGCGGCCTCAGCACTCGCCGCCTCCTATCTTGCCCGCCCAGACGCGAAGCGCCTTCTTATGGTGGGCGCCGGTGCGCTTGCCCCCTATCTCATCGAAGCGCATGCGGCCGTGCGCCCGATTGAAGAAGTGCTCATCTGGAACAGACGCCCTGAAAAGGCGGAACGGCTTGCGGAAAGACTGCGCCCGCGACGCTACCGTCCGCATTTCACCGAAGATCTGGAAGGCGCCGTGCGCGGCGCCGACATCGTCTCCTGCGCGACCTTGTCGAACCATCCGATCGTCAAGGGCGAATGGCTCAAGCCCGGCGCCCATCTCGACCTCGTCGGCGGTTTCCGCCCGGAGATGCGCGAAACCGACGACGACGCCATCCGCCGTGCCCGCGTCTTCGTCGACACGCGCGAGGGGGCGATGAAGGAAGCGGGCGACATCGCGCAGCCGCTTGAAAGCGGCGTCTTAACGGCAGACGATATCACCGCGGACCTCTTCGAGCTCACTCGCGGCGAGAAGGCCGGCCGCCGCTTCTACGACCAGATCACGCTGTTCAAATCGGTCGGGACGGCACTCGAAGATCTGGCCGCTGCGATCCTGGTGTTTTCGCGCGCCTGACCCCGCGTCTCGGCGAAGTCTTCTCGGGGCGCTTGAAACGTCGGCGGTAAAATCGTATATCGGCGGCAACAATTCTCGAATACCGTCGAGAGTGGGTCCTCCGGGTCCCGCTCTTTTTTATTGCCGCCACTTGGCTCAAGCCGTTGCTGCAAGGCGGGTTTCCGCATCTTCGGGAGGAAGATGACCGACTCAGACATGCACACTCCGTCGAGCGAGCGATTGATCCGCGAGACCGGGTTGGAAGCTCGCATCGCACATATCGCCGAGCCCGTCGTCGCGGGCCTCGGCTACGAACTCGTGCGCGTCAAAGTGTTGGGCCAGAATGGCATGACCGTGCAGATCATGGCCGAGCGCCCGGATGGGACGATGGGCGTCGACGATTGCGAAGCCATCAGCCGCGACCTGTCGCCGGCTCTCGATGTCGACGATCCGGTCGGGCGGCCTTACCATCTGGAAGTGTCCTCTCCTGGCATCGACCGCCCGTTGACGCGGGTGAAGGATTTCGAATTGTGGGCCGGCCACGAAGCGAAAATTGAAATGGCGGCCTTGCAGAACGGCCGCAAGCGCTTCCGCGGCATCTTGCTCGGTGTACGCGACGGCACCACGGGCATTCGGGTGACCAGCGAAGGCGGCAACGAGGATGTGTGGCTGCCGCTTGGCGAGGTCGCCGATGCCAAACTCATTTTGACCGACGAGCTGATCGCGGCGACGCAGGCGGACCGCCAGAGCGACTGAACAACGAGCGAGGGATCAGGGATTTCGGTCCCGATCGCTTGAGGCCCGCAAGGGCAGGGATAACAGGCCCGGTGGGCCGGGAAACGGAGCTGTCCAATGGCAGTGAGTGCAAACAGGCTCGAACTTCTGCAGATCGCCGACGCGGTCGCACGGGAGAAGAGCATCGACCGGCAGATCGTCATCTCCGCAATGGAGGACGCGATCCAGAAGGCGGCCAAATCGCGCTATGGCGCGGAAACCGATGTGCGCGCCGAGATCGATCCCAAGACCGGCGACATCCGACTGCAGCGTCTCCTGGAAGTGGTCGAGACGCCTGAGGATTTCGCCACCCAGATTGCGCTTGAAGATGCGCGCGGTCGCAACCCCGCCGCGCAGGTCGGCGACTTCATCTCCGAACCTCTGCCGCCTCTCGATTATGGCCGCGTCGCCGCGCAATCGGCCAAGCAGGTCATCATGCAGAAGGTGCGCGACGCGGAGCGCGACCGGCAGTTCGAAGATTACAAGGACCGCATCGGCGAAATCGTCAACGGCACGGTCAAGCGCGTCGAATACGGCAATGTCGTCGTCGATCTCGGGCGCGGTGAGGCGATCATCCGCCGCGACGAACTCATCCCGCGCGAGACGTTTCGTTATGGCGACCGCGTGCGCGCCTATGTCTACGATGTGAGGCGCGAACAGCGCGGCCCGCAGATCTTCCTGTCGCGCACGCATCCGCAGTTCATGGCCAAGCTCTTCACCATGGAAGTGCCGGAAATCTACGACGGCATCATCGAGATCCGCTCGGTGGCCCGTGATCCGGGCTCGCGGGCAAAGATCGCCGTCATCTCCAACGATTCATCCATCGATCCGGTCGGCGCCTGCGTCGGCATGCGCGGTTCGCGCGTGCAGGCCGTGGTCGGCGAATTGCAGGGCGAGCGCATCGACATCATTCCCTGGTCGCCCGACGCCGCGACGTTCATCGTCAATGCCTTGCAGCCGGCGGAAGTCTCCAAGGTAGTTCTCGACGAAGATGCGGAACGCATCGAGGTCGTGGTGCCGGAAGACCAGCTGTCGCTCGCCATCGGCCGCCGCGGCCAGAATGTGCGGCTCGCCTCGCAGCTCACCGGATGGGATATCGATATCCTGACGGAAGACGAGGAATCCGAGCGCCGTCAGAAGGAATTCCAGGAGCGTACCGAGCTCTTTCAGAATGCGCTCGACGTCGATGAGATGGTGGCGCAGCTCCTCGCCTCGGAAGGCTTTGCGGACGTGGAAGAGATCGCCTTCGTGGAAATCGACGAACTCGCCACCATCGAAGGGTTCGACGAGGACACTGCGGAAGAATTGCAGATGCGCGCCCGCGAGTACCTGGAGGCTCTGGAAGGCGAACAGGACGAAGAGCGCAAGAAGCTCGGCGTCGCCGACGAGCTCAAGGAAATCACCGGCGTGACGACGGCCATGCTCGTCGCGTTCGGCAAAAACGACGTGAAGAGCGTGGAAGATCTCGCCTATTGCGCCGTCGACGATCTCGTCGGCTGGACCGAGCGCAAGGACGGCGAGACGAAGCGCTTTGCGGGCATCCTGGACGACTTCTCTCTGTCGCGCGAAGAGGCGGAAGAAATGGTCATGGGCGCCAGGCTTCATGCCGGCATCATCACCGAAGCCGATCTCGCTCAGCCTGAAGAGGAGAGCGACGAGGCCGAGGAGGAGGAGACGGCATCAGCGTGATCGAGGCGGCTCCAGCTCTTGCAGAAAAGCACTCCGGCCCCAAAATAGGGAGGAGACGAATGTGTGCAGTCTCCCGGCAGGTGCTGCCGGAGGACAGGCTGATACGCTTCGTCACATCTCCCGAGGGCGACGTCGTCGCCGACCTCAAAGCACGCCTCCCCGGGCGCGGCATGTGGCTCGAAGGGCGGCGACCCGTCATCGAAGAAGCCCGCCGCAAATGCGTCTTCGACCGTGCTTTGAAGACCAAGGTAAAGGTCGCCGAGGATCTCGGCGATCAGGTCGCCTCGCTGCTGAAGAGCCAGCTTCTTGGCCGTCTCGGACTTGCAGCAAGAGCGCGGCAAGTGGTGTGCGGCTTCGCCAAGGTCGAAGCGGCCCTGCGTTCCGGAGAGGCGATCTGCCTCGTGCATGCCGTCGAGGCGGCGGCTGACGGGCGCAACAAGCTGGCGGGCGCGGCGCGACAAGGTCTGGCCTCAACCGGCAAAGACGAGCCCCTTTTCGTCGCCCATTTGACGACCGCCGAATTGGGTTTGGCATTGGGGCGGCCACATGTGATACATGCTGCCGTGCTGGATGGCGCGGCGGGACGAAGTTTTCATGACGCGGCGCTGCGCAATCTCCGCTTCGACAACGAGATCTGTCAGCAGCCGTCAGAGCGCGAACACGATATTGACGTCGCCGACCGGCGATGAATGGGAATAGGCATGAGCGAGACGACAAGCAAAGGCGACAAAACGCTTCGCGTAGGAGGCCGTAAAACGCTGTCCTTGAGGCGTGACACAGATACGGTGCGCCAAAGCTTCTCCGGCGGACGATCGAAAGCAGTCGTGGTGGAGAAGAAGCGTCGCCGCCACGGGGGTGGCGATCGTCCCGATGCGCCCGAAACGCCGATCCAAACCACCACGCGCCCGACCCAGGCCGCCAAGGCTCCGCCGCCACCGCCCACGCCGCCGGTGCGCGAACAGCAGCAGCGCGGCCGCACGGGCCTCGTGTTGAAATCCCTGACCGAGGACGAGCGTGACGCCCGCGCCCAGGCGCTGGCCGATGCCCGCGTCCGCGAAGCGGAAGAGCGCCGCCAGGCCGAGATCGAAGCCGCGCGCCGGGCCGAGGAAGAAAAGCGCCTCGCTCAGGAGCGCGAAGAAGCCGCGCGCCGCCAGGCCGAAGAGGACAAGCGCCGCGCCGCGGAGACGGAAGCGCGCAGCCGCAGCGAAGACGCCGCAGGCAAGCGCGAGCCGACCCCGGGCGCCGGAGAACAGGCCGCAGCGCCGGCTGCCGCGAGCTCGGCACCGGTCGCAACGGCCAAGGCCGCAAAAGCGGCACCAGCCGCCGCCGGCGGAGCCGCGGGCAGTGCCGACGAGGCGCCCAAGGAAATCCGCGCCGTGCAGAGGCCGAAGCGTCCGGAAGTCGCAAAGCCGGCCAAAAAGACGGCAGGTGGTGGCGATCGCCGCCGTGGCCGCCTCACCGTGACGAATGCGCTCGAGGACGGCGACCGCGAACGTTCGCTCGCTTCGATCCGCCGCAAGCGGGAGAAGGAGAAGCGTCAGCAATCGGGCTTCTCACCCTCCAACGAGAAGATCATGCGCGACGTGGTCATCCCGGAGGCGATTTCCGTGCAGGATCTCGCCAACCGCATGGCGGAACGCGCCGTCGACGTGATCCGGCTTCTGATGAAGTCCGGGACGATGGTGAAGATCACCGACATTCTCGATGCCGACACCGCGCAGATCGTGGCTGAAGAAATGGGGCACAATGTGCGCCGTGTCGCCGCCTCAGACGTTGAGGAAGGTCTGTTCGACGAGCCGGATGCGCCGGAGGACAGGCTGCCAAGGCCGCCGGTCGTCACCATTATGGGCCATGTCGACCACGGCAAGACCTCGCTTCTCGACGCGATCCGCGAGACCAAGGTCGTCGCCGGCGAGGCGGGTGGCATCACCCAGCATATCGGCGCCTACCAGGTGGAGAAGAACGGTCAGAAGATCACCTTCATCGATACGCCGGGCCACGCGGCCTTTACCGCGATGCGGGCCCGCGGCGCCCAGGCGACGGATATCGTGGTTCTTGTCGTGGCGGCCGACGACGGCGTGATGCCGCAGACGGTCGAAGCCATCAATCACGCGCGCGCCGCCGGCGTGCCGATGATCGTGGCGATCAACAAGATCGATAAGCCCGATTCCGATCCGATGCGGGTGAAGACCGACCTTCTGCAGCATTCGGTGGTCACGGAATCGATGTCCGGCGACACGCTCGAAGTCGAGGTGTCAGCCACGAAGCGGATCAATCTCGACGGGCTTCTGGAAGCCATCCTGCTGCAATCGGAGCTTCTCGACCTGAAGGCCAATCCGAACCGCAGCGCGGAGGGCATCGTCGTCGAGGCGCAGCTCGATCGTGGCCGCGGCCCGGTGGCAACCGTGCTCGTACAGCGTGGCACGCTGCATTCGGGTGATATCATTGTGGCCGGTTCTGAATGGGGACGTGTGCGCGCGCTCATCGACGACACCGGGGCCCAGGTGAAAGAAGCCGGGCCGTCTCGGGCCGTCGAGGTGCTCGGTTTCCAGGGAACGCCTGAGGCCGGCGACCGTGTCGCCGTCGTCGAGAGCGAAGGCCGTGCCCGGGAGATTTCCGAATATCGTCAGCGCGTGCGCCGCGAAAAGGCGGTGGCTCGTCAGACGGGTCAGCGCGGGTCGCTCGAGCAGATGATGAACCAGCTGCAGGTGGAAGGTACCAAGACCTTCCCGCTGGTGATCAAGGGCGATGTGCAGGGCTCGGTCGAAGCGATTATCGGAGCTCTCGACAAGATCTCCACGGACGAAGTCGCAGCAGACATCGTGCATTCGGGCGTCGGTGGCATCACCGAATCCGACATCACGCTTGCCGCGGCCTCCAATGCGGCGGTCCTCGGCTTCAACGTGCGCGCCAACAAGCAGGCCCGCGAAGCGGCGGCCCGCGATGGCGTGGAGATCCGCTACTACAACATCATCTACGACCTCACTGATGACGTGAAAGCGGCGATGTCGGGCATGCTTTCACCCGAGCGTCGCGAAACCTTCATCGGCAATGCCGAGATCCTGGAGGTGTTCAACATCACCAAGGTCGGCAAGGTCGCCGGTTGCCGTGTCACCGAAGGCAAGGTGGAGCGTGGGGCCGGTGTGCGCCTCATCCGCGACAACGTGGTGGTGCACGAAGGCCGGCTTTCGACGCTCAAGCGCTTCAAGGACGAGGTCCGCGAGGTGCCGGGCGGCCAGGAGTGCGGCATGGCCTTCGAGAAGTACGAGGATATGCGCGTCGGCGACATCATCGAGTGCTACCGCGTGGAAGAAGTGGCGCGGACGCTTTAGGCGTCAGCACTTCGCCAGGGTTTCCAGAAATTCGCCTCCGGCATCGCCGGGGGCGATATTGCGCACGGAGCCAGGCAGGGTCCAATCCTTGAGCCAGGGATGCGCGTCCCTGCCTCCGCCGATCTACCCATCAATGCCATTGCCTTGAACACCATGTCCCGTTTTGAAAGTTCTCAGTCTGCAGGCCCGTCGCAGCGTCAGCTGCGGGTGGGCGAGCTTGTCCGGCACGCGCTTGCGGAAGTTCTGCAGCGCGGCGAAAGCAACGATCCAGCGCTCGAGGGCGTGATCGTCAGCATTTCCGAGGTGCGCATGTCAGCGGATCTCAAGCATGCGACCGCTCTCGTTCATCCCCTCGGCATCGAGGATGGCGACGGCGTCGTGGCGGCGCTCAACCGCAGTGCACGCTTTCTGCGCGGGCGGATCACGCCGGCGCTTCGTCAGATGCGCTCCATGCCGGACCTCAAATTCCGTCTCGACACGCGCTTTGAGGACGATGCCCGCATCGACGAATTGCTGCGCTCGCCGGACGTACAAAAAGATCTCCATGACGACGATGAAGAGGAAGGCCGCTAGACATGTCCCGTCGGCGCAACAAAGGCCGCGACGTTGACGGCTGGCTCGTCCTCGACAAACCCGTCGGCATGACCTCGACGGAAGCCGTCGCCAAAGTGAAACGCGCTTTCGATGCGAAAAAGGCCGGCCATGCGGGAACCCTCGATCCCCTCGCCTCCGGCTGTCTGCCCATCGCTCTCGGCGAGGCGACGAAAACCGTCGCTTTCGTCATGGATGGGCGCAAGGTTTACGAATTCACCGTGCGCTGGGGCGAGAAGACGGAAACCGACGATCGCGAGGGCCCGGTCGTCGAGCGCTCGGACGTGCGACCCAGCGAAGACGACATCCGCGCCCTCATTCCCGATTTCACTGGCACGCTGTCGCAGGTGCCGCCGCGCTATTCGGCCGTCAAGATCGCCGGCGAGCGAGCCTACGACCTTGCCCGCGACGGCGAGACGGTCGAGCTCGAGCCGCGCGAGATCGTCGTGCACCGTCTCGATCTCGTCGAATGCCCCGATGCCGATCATGCGATCTTCCATGCCGAATGCGGCAAGGGCACCTATGTGCGGGCCTTGGCACGCGACATGGCCGAAGAGCTTGGCACCGTTGCGCATGTCTCTGCCCTTCGCCGGCTTGTCGTCGGACCTTTCGGTGAAGACGACATGGTGCCCTATTCGGAGCTTGAGGCGAATGCCGAGACGCCGGGTGCCTTGTTGCGCCCGGTCGAGGCTGGGCTCACCGACCTTCCCTCGATCCGAATCGACAATCACGCCGCGATGCGGCTCAGAAATGGTCAGGCCGCTTTCCTGCGCGGCGCCGATGCCCCGATCGGTGGCAGTGCCTATACGGTCTCGGAAGGCCGCCTCGTCGCGCTCGTCGATATCGCCGGCGGCGAAATGAATCCGCGCCGGGTGTTCAAGCTCTAGGAGCCAGCTGAATAGGCTGGTTATTCGTCCGGTGGTCACTGGCTCGTCGGTGATCTCCATCGTTGTCGACCTGAGCGCATAGCCGGAGCCGAAAACGGTCTCAAGTGCTGAT
This sequence comes from Rhodopseudomonas julia, assembly GCF_030813515.1. Lineage (NCBI taxonomy): Bacteria > Pseudomonadati > Pseudomonadota > Alphaproteobacteria > Hyphomicrobiales > Nitrobacteraceae > Rhodopseudomonas > Rhodopseudomonas julia. Next base: position 1,341,915 of record NZ_JAUSUK010000001.1, read on the forward strand.
GGATCGAGCATTCTGCCGCTCGCGGGATTGGAAGGGTCGGAAAAGGTTGCCAGTTGCGGATAGTTCTTGCGGCCAAGGGTAACGGTCCCCTTGTAGGTCTGAACAAGCCCGAGCCGTTCGCCACCCTCGCTATCTGCTGGCAACTCGTCGGCGACGGCCCGCTGGAGACGCCATTTCATCTCCTCGTCGACAAGCACCAGAAGCAATCTGCCCTGGCCGAGGTCGACAATGGCAGCTTCACCGGTGAGCTTGGACCCCTCCATCGTCGCGGCAAGCCAAACCCGCCCATACCAGCTTTCGACCTTACTTGCGGTCGAACCGCCGACCGGGCCAGACGGAGTGTCCACGATCAATGTCAGCTTCTGGTGCCAGCTATAATAATCACGACATCCAGCAAGCGCCAACATGATGCCAAGGATGAGAATCGCTCGCTTCGTAGGCCTGTACTACGTGTCATCTCTGATCGGCGTGGCGCTAATCAGAGTGTGCCGCGCGGAGCAACATCAGCGTGTCCAGCACTCAACGTAGATGTTCATCAGGATCCGCGTCTACCGGGTTTCCGTCGGCATCCACTCTGTATCTATTGATGAGGTTGACCAACGTGACGGCGCAATAGGTGGGCGAGTCGTAAATCGCTTGGTGAATGTTCGTTTCTCGTTGCTGCAGAAAGGACCTCGGCAGTTGTCGATAGCGGCGCTCTTTCTTCCACTTCTCGTTTATGGAAAAGAGCGCATAGACAAATTGATAAAGGGCGCTGCCGAAGCCCGCGTAATCGACTAGGTCTTTTCGCGACGTTGAAAGTGATGCTCGTATCATCTCGGCGGCTTTGCGTTCGCGACCCGACAAATCTGCATAGTCCGGCCAGATAAGGGACGGGTTGTAATCACCACCGGCCCGTTCAACGGCAATCGCAAACGGCATAAGCCAATACATGCCGTCCGCGGGGCCAGTGAGTTCTCGCTGACTGCGAAGCGTCGATAGACCATTCAGATAGCTGGCTCGCAGCTCGGCCTCATCAATCATGCCAGCTTTCTCCATTTTCCAGTGGAGAGACTGCACAATGTTTCTGCAGTTCCCTCATGTCGGAATCTGACTCCCAACTGTCCGACCTGCACACAGCGCTCATTGCGAAATGCCCCCATTTTCGATGCGCCTCCAAACTGAACCACAGGGGACGTTAAGAAATTTGCGCCGTTAGGCTAAGTGGCCGTGAGATGTGCGCATGAGGCTGTGGGATGTCGCCGATCAAAAGCAGTGCAGTCGAGATCGAAGCCTCTATGTCCTTTAGCGTGATGGCCGGCAGCGACTGCTATTGGCGACCCATGGATCTGATCTCTACGACCGACATTGGGGCGCGTTGCAGTCGAAGTGCGGCAGCCACCCGAATGGCGGCTCACCCTGCTCCGCCACCCAGAAGCCGCCTGTCAGGAATCCACCCCTGAGCTGCCCTAAGCGTAAGGTACCAAGCGTTAGCTAGGTCGTGAACTCACAAACGAGGCGGCAATGGTATGAGCGGATTGGCTCCGATACGAGGCGCGAAGGCGCAGGAACTGCGCGCATTTTCAAGCCCTTCGCAACGACGTAGCCGGGCGACGTAGCCGGGCAAGGCCGCCATATGCTTTGCACGGCGAAGTGGCTGCGGGACCGCTTCGCGCATAGCTTTGCCATTTCAGCCGCCATTTTCGTCCCGCTTATGCGTTCACGACCGAGGAAAGTGGCAAGGCAATTCTCCCCGCAGCCGCCTCGGCACTTTAAAAAAGCCGCATTGTTCCGTATATGGCGGCCAACGGTTCCGCCCGCCTTGCGTGGAATGCCATAACGGCAGGAGAGCGGCTTTCCGTATTGCGGCCTTGGCTGGACGACATCCCGGCCATGGCATCACCCAACGAAAGGAACGACGATGTCGATCACACCCGATCGCAAGCAAGAACTCATCAACGAATACGCCACGAAGTCGGGCGATACCGGCTCCCCGGAAGTCCAGGTCGCGATCCTCTCCGAGCGTATCGCCAACCTGACGGAGCATTTCAAATCGCACGCCAAGGACAACCATTCCCGGCGTGGACTTTTGAAGCTCGTCTCGCAGAGGCGCCGGCTTCTTGATTACCTGAAGCGCAAAGACGCGGAGCGTTACCAGACGCTCATTTCCCGTCTCGGGCTGCGCCGCTAGGCGCCTAATACGGGCAGCGGACGGCAAAGGCCGCCGCTGCCCTTTGATGTTCAAGGCTGGAACGGCCATGGCAGGATCGCCGGATGGTCTCGCTGCCGGGACCGGAGCGAAGACCTTCCCGCCATCTTGCGCATGGTCCTTCTCGCCTCCATACGAAAGGCAGAACAATCATGTTCGATCACCAGACAGTTGAAATCGAATGGGCCGGGCGTCCGCTCCGGCTCGAGACGGGCAAGGTCGCCCGTCAGGCGGACGGCGCCGTCGTCGCCACTTACGGCGAGACCACCGTCCTCGCCACCGTCGTCTCCGAAAAGGAACCGAAGCCCGGCTTCGACTTCTTCCCGCTGACGGTCAACTACCAGGAAAAGTACTACGCGGCAGGCCGGATTCCGGGCGGCTTCTTCAAGCGTGAGGGACGTCCGACCGAGAAGGAGACGCTGACCTCGCGCCTCATCGACCGGCCGATCCGTCCGCTTTTCGCACCGGGCTACAAGAACGACACCCAGGTCATCGCGACCGTCCTGTCGCACGATCTTGAAAACGATCCCGATATCGTCGCCATGGTGGCGGCTTCCGCAGCCCTCACCCTTTCGGGCGTTCCCTTCATGGGCCCGATCGGCGGTGCGCGCGTGGGCTACATCAACGGCAGCTACGTTCTCAACCCGACCGTGGACGAGGTGAAGGAATCGCGCCTCGATCTCGTCGTCGCCGGCACGGGCGATGCCGTGCTGATGGTCGAATCTGAGGCCGATGAGCTTCCAGAAGACGCCATGCTCGGTGCCGTGATGTTCGGTCATAAGGGCTTCCAGCCCGTCATCGACGCGATCATCAAGCTTGCCGAGCGCTCCGCCAAGGCGCCGCGCGCCCATGACGTCGCGGACCGAAGCGCGCTTCTTGCGCAGGTCCGGGACATCGTCACGGAAGACCTGAAGGCAGCATATCTCATCGCCGACAAGGCCGAGCGCAAGGGGGCCGTCGATGCCGCCAAGGCGAAGGCCGTCGAGGCGCTGACCGACGAGACCAATCCCGAAGCTCCGACGAAACAGGTCGTCGGCGACATCTTCAAGAAGCTCGAGAGCGAGATCGTCCGCGGCCGCATTCTCGACGACGGTGCACGCATCGACGGACGCGACCTAAAGACGGTCCGCCCGATCGTGGCCGAAGTCGGCATTCTTCCGCGTACGCATGGCTCGGCCCTGTTCACCCGCGGCGAGACGCAGGCCCTCGTGGTCGCCACGCTCGGCACCGGCGAAGACGAGCAGATGATCGACAGCCTGGAAGGCACCTACAAGGAAGCCTTCATGCTGCATTACAATTTCCCGCCCTTCTCGGTCGGTGAGACGGGCCGCATCGGCTCGCCGGGCCGTCGCGAGATCGGTCACGGCAAGCTCGCCTGGCGCGCCATCCATCCGATGCTGCCGCCGGCGCACGAATTCCCGTACACGTTCCGCGTGGTCTCCGAGATCACGGAATCAAACGGCTCGTCGTCGATGGCAACCGTCTGCGGCACTTCGCTCGCTCTGATGGACGCCGGTGTGCCCCTGAAGAACCCGGTCGCGGGCATCGCCATGGGCCTCATCAAGGAAGACGAGAAGTTCGCTGTCCTCACCGATATCCTCGGTGACGAGGATCATCTCGGCGACATGGACTTCAAGGTCGCCGGCACGATCAACGGCGTCACGTCCCTGCAAATGGACATCAAGATCCAGGGCATCACCGAAGAGATCATGCAGGTTGCGCTCGACCAGGCAAAAGACGGCCGCATGCACATCCTCGGCGAGATGTCGAAGGCGTTGACGCAGGCCCGTCCGGAACTCGGCGAATATGCGCCCCGCATCGAGACCCTGAAGATCCCGGTCGACAAGATCCGCGAAGTCATCGGTTCCGGCGGCAAGGTGATCCGCGAGATCGTCGAGAAGACCGGTGCCAAGGTCGATATCTCCGACGATGGAACTGTCAAGGTCGCTTCGCCGAACGGCGAATCGATCCGCGCGGCCATCAAGTGGATCCGCTCCATCACGGACGACCCGGAAGTGGGTGCGATCTATCGTGGCACCGTGGTGAAGACCGTCGATTTCGGCGCCTTCGTCAACTTCTTCGGCTCCAAGGACGGGCTGGTGCATATTTCCCAGCTCAACAACGGCCGCCCCGCCAAGGTGACCGACGTCGTCAAGGAAGGCGATGAGGTCTATGTGAAGCTCATGGGCTTCGACGAGCGCGGCAAGGTGCGTCTGTCCATGAAGGTCGTGGACCAGGAGACCGGCGAGCCGATCGAGCCGGAAGCCGCCTGATCGGTCTGGCAGAGAAAAACAGGAAAGGGCGCCCGCGAGGCGCCCTTTTCTTTTCGGCCTCACCACGCCTTCCGGCGGACGAGCCTCCAGCGCACTCAGAAAGCCCGAGATCGTTCAGCCGTTGGCGACGAGCCGGATGTTGCGCCCGCCGCCGCGTGTGGGGCCGGGCCCGGGAGTGGCCGCCCCGCCCACAACGCCATCCGCAGCGGTGTCCGCAGTCGTGTCCATACCTCCGCGGCCGCGCGCGGCCGTCGCGAGCGCCTCTTGCCCGATTACCTCTTCGACGGTGACGGGCGCGCCAAAGAAATAGCCCTGGGCGAGGTTGCAACCGCTCTCGCGCAGGAGATCACGATGCGCCTCGTTCTCAACCCCCTCTCCCACGACCGCCATACCGAGCGATTGGCCGAGGCGGCATACGGCGGACACGACTGCGCGTGCCTTTTGCGGATCGGAGATACGCGACAGGAACGTACGATCGAGCTTGATCTTGTCGAAGGGATAGCGAGAGAGAAGGCCAAGACTCGAGGTTCCGACGCCGAAATTGTCGAGGACGAGGGAGACCCCGGCTTCGCGCAGCCTTTCAAGCCGCGAAAAGGCCGCCTCTTCTCCGCGTCCGAGAATGCTTTCGTTGACCTCGATTTCGATCCGGTTGGGCGCGATATCTGAGTTCGCCAAGGCTTCGGCAATGTAGGTTTCCGTGCCATCGCGCTGCAGCTGCGCGGCCGAGAGATTGACCGCGACGCGCACACCGGGGGGCAAGGCACGACAATCGCGGGCGACCTGGCGGATCACCCATTCGCCCATCGGGATGATCAGGCCCGTCTCCTCGGCAACCGACAGGAACATCGATGTCGGGACGAGATTCTCATTGGTGAGCTTCCAGCGCAGAAGCGCCTCGTAGCAGACGACCTCGCCGCTCTTCAGATCATATTGCGGCTGATAGAGGAGGGTGAAGAGGTCGTTCTGGATGGCGTAGCGCAAGCCGTCTTCCAGGGTTTCGCGCGAGCGCTGGTCCTCTGCCATCTTCGGGTCGAAGAAACGCCAGGTCTGCCTGCCTCCCGCCTTGGCCCGGTAGAGAGCGAAATCGGCGTTTCGGATCAGCGTCTTGGCGGTATCGCCATTGTCCGGCCCGACGGTGATGCCGATCGAGCAGCCGATGGTGATTTCGTGGCCTTCGATGCGAAACGGCTGTTCGATCAACCGGATCATGCGATCGGCGAGCGCCGGCAGAGCGTGATTGTCGGGGACGACAGGGACGATGACGGCAAATTCATCGCCGGACAGCCGACAAAGCAGATCTTCGTCCCGCAGCGAGTTCTTCAAACGCTCCGCCGTCGCGCGCAAGAGATTGTCGCCGACCGGATGACCGAGCGTATCGTTGATGCTCTTGAAGCCGTCCAGGTCGAGGATCAGAAGGCCGATCTTGTGGCTCTTTTCGGAAGCCTTGGCGAGCATCTCCCCCAGGCTCTGTTCGAATTTCTTCCGATTGCCGAGCCCGGTCAGCTCATCGTGCATGGCGAGGTAGACGAGATCCTGTTTCTCGCGCTGCATTTGCTGCGTGCGGTAGGTGTAGCCCGCCATGAAGGAGAAGAACGTCACAACGGCGATGCCGGTCAGATAGACGAGCTGGCGGTTGAACGTCGTCAGGAGCTGGGACGCCTCAAATGTCTGGTCGAAGCGGACGGCGACCTGGCGCCCCTCGGGAGTGACCGGAAAAACGACCCAGGTCGCAAAATAGGGCGAAAGAAACAGGGATTCGTCGACAGCGTGAACCGAACGCTGCGGGTTCCCTGGGTGGCTCCCCGCCGTCTCCAGGATCGGCCGAAGCTCTTTTTCGGAGCGGCCTTCGTCGCCGACCACTGTCACGATGCCCGCCTGCGGATCACCGACGGCCAGTGTATCGATCGCAAAGGAGCGCAAAAGCGGTGCGTTGAGCGCTTCGGAGCGCCCGTCGAGGAGACCGTCCAGGCCGCTTCGGCCGTGGCGCGCACTCTCATACCAGGCCGTGGCGACAAGTGCCGCCTCGTTCTTCAGAACGGAACGGATCTGGTAGTGGCCGACAAGGAACATGCCGACGACGACGCTGACGGCAATGAGGACCGCAAGAAGCGGAGAGACTAGCCTCTTGCCGATCAGACGCATGCTCAATCCCCGTCGCTGCGATGGCTGCGCCATCCGATCGTCGGGAAGCTAGGTCACTGCGCTTAGAGAAGCGTAAATGGAGGACGAGACACGTTGTGGGAAACGGGGATAGAGGCGCGGCGAAATGGCAAACCGGCTAAATCTCTCGTGCGAAAAGCAGCCTATTCCGAGGCCGCTTCCTCATCGATGATATCTTCTTCCCGCTTCAACATCTCCAGACGGGGCATGGAAACGGTGCTGTAGCCGGAATCGACAAAATGGATCTCGCCCGTGACCGCTGCCGAAAGATCGCTCAACAGATAAAGCGCGGCACCGCCCACGTCGGAGATCGTCACGGCTCGACGCAGCGGCGAATTGGCCCGCTGATAGTTGAACATGAGCCGCGCATCGGAGACGCCCGAGCCGGCGAGCGTGCGCACCGGGCCTGCCGAAATCGCATTCACGCGAATGCCATCCGTGCCAAAATCGCTCGCAAGATAGCGCACCGAGGCCTCGAGCCCCGCCTTGGCGACGCCCATGACATTGTAATTCGGCATGACCCGGGTGGAGCCCGCATAGGTCAGGGTGAGCGCCGAGGCGCCCGGCGACATCAGCGGCGCAGCCCGGCGCATAATATCGGTGAAGGAGAAACACGAGATCACCATCGTGCGCACGAAATTGTCGCGCGAGGTATCCACGAAACGGCCCTTGAGCTCGGCGCGGTTGGAAAACGCGATGGCGTGGACGAGGAAGTCGAGCCGTCCCCAATCATCTGCGATCTTCGAGAACACGCCGTCCATGGAGGCGTCGTCCTCGACGTCGCAAGGATAGACGCGGGTCGAGCCAACGCTCTCGGCCAGCGGTTTCACACGGCGGCCGAACTGTTCGCCCTGATAGGTGAAAGCGAGCTCCCCGCCATGTTCGGCAACCGCCTTGGCGATGCCCCAGGCGATCGAATGATCATTGGCGACACCCATGACGAGGCCGCGCTTGCCTTCCATCAGGCCTTTTATGTGAGACATCAGGAACCGAGCCGTTGAAACACCAAAGTGGCATTGGTGCCGCCAAAGCCGAAGGAATTCGACAAGGCTGTGTTGATCTCCACGCCGTCGCGCCGTTCGCGCAGAATCGGCATGTCGGCGAAGGCGGGATCCATCTCCTCGATATGAGCACTCTCGCAGATGAAACCGTTTTGCATCATGAGAAGCGTGTAGATCGCTTCCTGCACCCCCGTGGCGCCTTGCGAATGGCCGGTCAGTGACTTTGTCGCCGCGATCGGCGGACATGCGTCGCCTGAGCCGAACACCTCGCGGATCGCCTCGATCTCCTTGAGGTCGCCGACCGGCGTCGAGGTGGCGTGCGGGTTGATGTAGTCGATCTTCTCGCCGACGTTCTGAAGGGCCATACGCATGCAGCGGATCGCCCCCTCGCCACTCGGCGCGACCATATCGACACCATCGGAGGTGGCGCCGTAGCCGACAATCTCCGCATAGATCCTGGCGCCTCGCGCCTTGGCGTGCTCAAGCTCCTCGAGCACGAGAACGCCCGCACCGGCGCTGATGACGAAACCGTCGCGGTTCTTGTCGTAAGCACGCGAGGCAATGGCCGGACGGTCGTTGTACTTCGTGGAAAGCGCGCCCATGCCGTCAAAGAGCACCGACAAAGTCCAGTCGAGCTCCTCGCAGCCGCCGGCGAACATCACGTCCTGCTTGCCGTATTGAATCTGCTCGCAGGCATTGCCGATGCAATGGTTGGACGTCGCGCAGGCCGAGGAGATCGAATAATTGATGCCCTTGATCTTGAACCAGGTCGCAAGCGTTGCGGACGCCGTCGACGACATGGCCTTCGGTACGGCGAAGGGGCCGACCTTTCGCGAGGAACCTGCCTCGCGGGTCTTGTCCGCTGCCTCGATGATGGCGCGGGTCGACGGCCCGCCGGAGCCCATGATAATCCCGGTCCGCTCGTGGGAGATGTCGCCCTTTTCGAGCCCCGAATCCTCAATCGCCTGTTCCATGGCGACGTGATTCCAGGCCGTGCCGCCGCCGTGAAAACGCATGGCGCGCCGGTCGACGACCGCGCTGGCATCGAGCGTCGGCGCGCCGTGCACCTGACTGCGCAGGCCATGCTCGGCATAAGACGGCGCGAACACGATACCCGAGCGCGCTTCCCGCAGGCTGGTCAAAACCTCCTGCGTATTGTTGCCGATCGAGGATACGATCCCCATACCGGTGACGACGACCCGCCGCATCACCTTCTCCCTTTGATAGTCTGGTCCCGACGCGCCTTACGCAGTGGCGACAGCCTGATTCGCTGTGAACAGCCCGACCTTCAGATCTTTTGCGCGGTAGATGACTTCTCCGTCGGCCTTCAGCCAGCCATCGGCGATGCCGAGCGTGAGTTTGGAGCGCAGGATGCGCTTCAGCTCTATTCCGTACTCCAGTCGTTTGACGGTCGGAAGAACCATACCGGAGAATTTCACTTCGCCGACTGAAAGCGCGCGCCCTTTGCCCGGGGCGCCGAGCCAGCCGAGGAAAAAGCCGAGAAGCTGCCAAAGGGCATCGAGACCCAGGCAGCCCGGCATCACCGGATCGCCATGGAAATGGCAGGGAAAGAACCAGAGGTCGGGACGTACCTCCATCTCGGCACGGATCCGCCCCTTGCCGTATTCGCCACCTTCGTCAGCAATCTCCGAAATACGGTCGAACATCAGCATCGGAGGCAGCGGCAATTGAGCGTTGCCCTCCCCGAAAAGCTCTCCCCGCCCGCAAGCAAGGAGGTCCTCATACTCGAAATGGCTGCGCCGCTCATTCATTGCATTGGTCTTTCTGTGAGGCGGGTCATTTGGGTTCCTTAACGACAACCCGCTACCTAACATACCGCGCCGCGTAGCGAAACCGAGCCACGCGGCAACAGCGACACAGCGTCAGAGTTGTCAGAACGATACAAATTCGCATATAGGGCTAAAGGCAGCGTTCCATAAACTCTTCGACTGCCGAGAGCGAGCTGACATGACGGCTATACACAACCACAATTCGCCTGAGCAGCTGACCCGTTGGCTGCGCCGTGCCGGTCTGCGGCCGACGAGACAGCGAGTGGCCCTGGCTGGTTTGCTGTTCAAGAAGGGCGATCGGCATATTTCTGCGGAGCTTCTGCACGAGGAAGCGCAATCTATGCGCGTGCCGGTTTCGCTTGCGACGATCTACAACACCCTGCATCAGTTCACGGAAGCCGGGCTGCTGCGAGAAGTCGCAGTCGATGGGGCGCGGACCTATTTCGACACCAATGTGTCCGACCATCACCATTTCTTCGTGGAAGGTGAAAACTCGCTCATGGACATCGAAGGGCCGGTCAGCCTGACGCAGGTTCCCGAGCCCCCGGAGGGCATGGAAATCACCGCCGTCGAGGTCGTGGTGCGGGTGCGCCGGACAGATGCCTGAGACGAAAGCCGGACAGGACTTCCTCAGTTTTTGCGGCCGAAGATAGCTTTTGGCCGAACAGGGCTGCAGCCACTCGCCCTATCGTGCGTTTCCCAGACAATTGCTGCAGCGACGGGCCGCTGGGTCCGGCGCTGAAAAAGCGATCGGTCGTCAGATGGGAGGAGCTTCGATGGCCAATGTCAGGCTGAGCGGGGTCGATAAGGCCTTTGGCAAGGTCAAGGTGCTCGAGGGCATCAATCTCGACATCAAGGATGGCGAATTCGTCGTCTTCGTCGGTCCATCCGGTTGCGGCAAATCAACGCTTTTGCGTGTGATCGCCGGGCTGGAAGACATCACGCGCGGCACGCTTGAGATCGGCGGCGAAACCGTCAACGACCGCACTCCGAAGGAGCGCGGCATCGCCATGGTCTTCCAATCCTACGCGCTCTATCCGCATATGAGCGTTTACGACAACATGGCCTTCGGGCTGCGCCTCGACAAAGGTTCGGGCCGCGACGCGGTGGACAAGCGGGTGCGCGAAGCGGCGCGCATTCTCCAAATCGAGCCCTATCTCGACCGGTTGCCGAAAGAGCTATCCGGCGGCCAGCGCCAGCGCGTGGCGATCGGACGCGCGATTACCCGTGACCCGGCGGTCTTCCTCTTCGACGAGCCCTTGTCGAACCTCGACGCGGCCCTGCGCGTGCAGACGCGCATCGAGATCGCCCGGTTGCACGAGAAGATGCCCGACACGACGATGATCTATGTCACCCACGACCAGGTGGAGGCGATGACGCTCGCCGACCGCATCGTCGTCTTGAACAAGGGCCGGGTGGAGCAGGTCGGCACGCCGCTCGAGCTCTACCATCGGCCGGACAATCTGTTCGTGGCGCAGTTCATCGGTTCGCCCGCGATGAACATTCTGCCTGCCACCTTCAACACCTCGCAAAACGCGCTTCGTGTCGTCCCCGAAGGCGGCAATGGTCTCACTTTGTCGCTTCCCGAAGGCATCGCCGTCTCACAAGGCCCTGGCCATCTCGGTGTCCGCCCAGAAAGCCTCCGGCTGGTTGGCGCCGGCGAAGAGGCTCTGATCGAGGGCGAGGTGACGCTTGTCGAGCTTCTGGGCGAGGTCACGCTCGTCTACGTCGATATCGGCCGCCAAGACGATCCGGTGGTGGCAAAGCTTGCCGGGGAAGCCGCGATCGAGCGCGGAGAAAACGTACGCCTCGCCGCCGACGCCGAGGATCTGCAGCTTTTCGACAAGAGCGGCCGGGCGCTTCGCCGAGATCCGCTGCAGAAAGCTGCCTGACCGACCGTTTGCGCCCGCCGTGGCGAGGAAAGACGTGGCGTGGCGCGGAAAGATGCCGTTCAGGCAAGGACGGGGCGAGAGATAGCCAAGACCTGCAAGACAAGGCGGGAGGATGCTCGCAAGCCCACCGAGCAAGCCCCCCGGGCGGAGCCTCCGCCGACCTGTCCGCGGGCGCCGCGATCATGCGGCCGCGGCCAGCAAAGACGCGCTCTGACGATAGCTTAACGCCTCCGCCACGTGGATGCGGCGCACCTTTTCCTCCTGATCGAGGTCGGCGAGCGTGCGCGCAACCTTGAGAACACGGTGATAGCCGCGCGCCGACAAGCCCATCGCCTCTGCGGCATCGCGGATGAGGCGAGCACCGGCCTCGTCCGGAGCTGCGACGTCTTCCACGACGCGACTGCCGGCCCGCGCGTTGATGCGCAGGCCCGGGAGGCCGCGGGAGATGTAGCGCTCAGCCTGCATTGCACGCGCCGCTGCCACACGTTCGCGCACGGCCGCGCTCGGCTCCGCCTCGGCCGGCCCGATCAAATCGATGGCGGAGAGTGCCGGCACCTCGATGCGAAGATCGATGCGGTCGATCAAAGGCCCTGATAGTCGCGCCTGATAGTCGGCAGCACAGCGGGCGCCGCGGCGACAGGTATGGCCGGGCTCGCCCGCCATGCCGCAGCGGCATGGATTCATCGCCGCGATCAACTGAAACTCCGCCGGATAGGTGACACGGTGATTGGCCCGCGCAATGACGGCTTCTCCGGTCTCCAGCGGCTGGCGCAGCGAATCGAGCACGGCCGGCGTGAACTCCGGCAATTCATCGAGGAAGAGCACGCCGTGATGGGCAAGGGAGACCTCACCCGGACGCGCATTGATGCCGCCGCCGACCATCGCCGCCATGGAGGCCGAATGATGCGGCGCCCGATAAGGTCGCTGGCTCGACAGCCGCCCGCCGGCGAGCGTGCCGGCAATTGAGGAGATCATCGACACGTCGAGGAGTTCGCGCGGGGCAAGCGGCGGCAGGACCGACGGTAGCCGGCTTGCCAGCATCGATTTGCCCGCGCCCGGCGGGCCGATCATCAGCATGTTGTGGCCGCCGGCCGCGGCAATCTCCAACGCCCGTTTGGCGCTCTCCTGGCCGCGGATCTCCGAGAGGTCGGGCAGCACCTCGCTCGCCGCGCGAAGCGCGGGCTTGGGCTGTGACAGGACCTGACTGCCGGCGATGTGGTTGGCGAGCGCGATCAGGCTCTTCGGCGCCAGAATAGCGAGTTCTTCACCCGCCCAGGCAGCCTCCCCGCCGCAAGCGGCGGGACAAATGAGCCCCTTCTTCAGCGCATTGGCACTAATCGCCGCCGGCAGCACCCCCGCCACCGCTTCGATGCGCCCGTCGAGGCCGAGCTCCCCGAGCACCACATGATCACCGACTGCGTCGGCCGGAATGGCGCCCATCGCCGCCATCAGCGCAAGCGCGATCGGCAGATCGTAATGGCTGCCTTCTTTGGGAAGGTCTGCCGGGGCGAGATTGACGGTGATGCGCTTGGCTGGAAGCGCAAGACCCGAAGCATGAATCGCCGCCTGCACGCGTTCGCGGCTTTCCGCCACCGCCTTGTCGGGCAGACCGACAATGTTGAAGAGCGTGCGCCCCGGCGCGATCAGCACCTGGACATCGACCGGGATCGCTTCGACCCCACGGAACGCCACTGTCGTAACGCGAGAAACCATCGCCCACACCCCCGTTCTGATTGCAGGATGACTCAGCTTTCACACAATGACAAGAACGAAAACGGAACGCGATCCGAGGGGCGCACCTGTTGCGCAAGGGGAACATTCCGAAACGCATCGGTCACATTTTTGCGCCCTCGCCGTTCCGGTCCTTGCAAGTGCGGTTTGTGAGGACTTTATGAAGGATACATAACACTCGCGGCGGATCGACGCTGCGGGTGCGAACAGGCGGCCGGGGCACATGGTCTGCGATTCGATTGAAAAAAGGCGCGCTTCCGCGCGCCTTAGGGCTTTTTTTGCGCCGGTTTGGGCATTTATCGCCGGACCGGAGACAATGCATGCGAGAGCGGACCGGCGTTCGGTGGCAGCTGCCGTCGATCTGAGCCGGGCGATCCCGTTTGCGCGCGGAGGACGACGGCTATGCTTTGTCGATCCCGCCCGCAAAGACCGCGGCATCAAGGTACGGCGACCGGATTACACGCTCGCCGACCAGCGCCGGGCGAAATCCGCATGGAAGCGTCTGCGTCCGCTCGTGCGCTTCGATGACAACCGCCAGGACGAGCACATCCTGCGTCGCCTCGGCCAAAGGCGCGGCGAGGTCGCCTTTGCGCATGTGGCGCGGCAGTTCGGATTCGTGTCGACGAGTTTGGGGCTCGGGCTCTCGGTGGAGCTCATTCGCGACGGCGACGGCGAGATCTCACGCACGCTCGAAAGCTATCTGACGATCCACGGCTATTCGCCGGAATGTCAGGCGGCCGTCGAGGTGTTTTGCGAGCATCTCGCCACCTATCGCGTCCCGACACGAAAAATCATGCTGTGCAATGTTCTCGTCCAGGAAGACGTCGACGGCCAAATCCGCCGCCTCGTCCTCATCGACGATTTCGGCACGACCAATTATTGCCCGTTCTTCCTGCGCACCGACACCTCGCAACAGCGCAAGGTGTTGCGCAAGGTCGACGATTTCGTCGCCCGCATCCACGGCTTCGTCGCCGGCGAGGTGACGCCGTCGGCCGTCTCGCTTCTCGACTAAGCCGGCCTTGAGGGCGGGGTTCTGCCCCGCCCGTCAGCCCTTGCAGCGCTGTTCGATTGCGTCCCACACCATCGCGGCCGCGTCGATATCCGAAAAACGCTGGAGCTCGCGGATGCCGGTCGGCGAGGTGACGTTGATCTCCGTCATCACGTCGCCGATCACGTCGATGCCGACGAGGATGAAACCGCGCGCCTTGAGTTCCGGGCCGATGCGGGCGCAGATCTCGCGGTCGCGATCGGTAAGCTCGGCGGCAACGGCTTTGCCGCCGACATGCATGTTGGAGCGCGCATCGCCCACGGCCGGGATCCGGTTGATCGCACCGGCGGGCTCGCCATCAACGATGATGATGCGTTTGTCGCCCTTGCGGATCTCCGGCAGATAGCGCTGCACGACGAAGGGTTCGCGGAAGGTCGTCTCGAAGAGCTCGATCAACGAGGACAGGTTTTCGTCCCCCTCGCTGATGCGGAAGACAGCCGCTCCGCCATTGCCGTAGAGCGGCTTCAGGATGATGTCGCGGTGTTCTTCACGGAAGGCGCGGATCGCCGCAATGTCGCGCGAAATCAGCGTCTCCGGCATGAGATCAGAGAATTCGGTGACGAAGAGTTTTTCCGGCGCGTTGCGCACATGGGCGGGATCGTTGACGACGAGGGTCTTCGGATGAACCCGCTCCAAAAGATGTGTCGCCGAGATATAGGCCATGTCGAAGGGCGGGTCCTGGCGCATCAGGACGACGTCGAAATCTTCAAGTCCGAGCTGCTGTTCCGCCTCGTCCAGCTCATAGTGCCGCCCGACCTCGTCGGCGACGCTGACCGCCCGCATGCGGGCAAAGACGCGGCCGGCTTCCATCGAGAGATGCCGCGGCTCGTAATAGAAGAGGCTGTGGCCGCGCTTTTGCGCCTCCAGCATCAGCGCGAAGGTCGTATCGCCGCGAATGTCGATCTGCGCGATCGGATCCATCTGCACTGCGACTGAAAGGGCCATTGGTCTCTCCGTTCTTCTGGCTTCTGCGTTAGCCGCGCTTCGTTCCGGATGCAATCGAGTGGCCGGATGCAATCAAGTGGGCCGGGTGCAATCAATTGGGAGGGCGAAAGGCGTCCGCAAGATGCCGGGGCAAACGGAAGGGCGAGACGAGGACGAGATCGAAGCGCTGCGTGAATTGCATGGCGGCCGGATGCCGGGAGATCCAAACGCTGGCCGCGGCGCCGATGCGCCTTTCGCTGCGCGGGGTGAGCGCCCAGTCTGCGGCCTCTCTCTCACCGCGAAGCTTCACTTCGACGAAAGCGATGGTGCGGCCGCGACGAACAATGAGGTCGATTTCGCCGAGCGATGTGCGGTAGCGGCGCGCGAGGATCCGGTACCCTTTCATCATCAAGAAGAGCGCCGCCGCCATTTCGGCCATGTGGCCCTGTCGGTAGGCGCGGCGCCGCTTCTCGCTCATTGGAGGCCCCGCTCTCTCACTCCTTGCCGAGCGAAAGCGCGCGCTGATAAAGCACGCGGCGCGGCAGGCCCGTTTCCTCGGCAACCTCGCGGGCGGCATCCTTGACCCCCATCGTGCCGAGACGTTCGGCGAGCATGCGGTCAAGATCTGCTTCATCGAAGCCTGCGCCCGCCTCCTTTGGCGCGGGGGGGCCGACGATCACGACGATCTCGCCTTTGTCCTGCCCGCCGGCCGCGTCGGCAAGATCGGCGAGCGAGCCGCGCAGGAAAGTCTCGTGCAGCTTTGTCATCTCCCGACACAGGCAGACCGGCCGGTCTCCGAGAATCTCTGCCGCGTCGCGGGCGAAAGCTTGAAGCCGATGCGGCGCTTCTAGGAGGACGAGGGCGAAGGGGAGGTCAACGAACCCCTGAAGCGTATCGCGGCGGGCTTTCTCCTTCGCCGGCAGGAAGCCGAGAAAGAGCGTCGCCTCGGCGGAAATACCGGCGACGCTCAAGGCTGCGGTCAGGCTCGAGGCTCCCGGAATGGGATGGACGGCGATACCTTCTCCAGCCGCACGCGAGACGAGCCGCGTTCCGGGATCGGAGACGACCGGCGTGCCGGCATCTGTGACGAGGGCAACGGCCTCGCCCTCCGCCATCAGTTTGACGAGGCGCTCGTCGACATCGGGATGGGAGTGCTCGTGATAGGCGGTGAGGCGGGTGGTGATGCCATAGCGCGAGAGGAGTTTGCGGGTCACCCGCGTATCTTCAGCCGCAATCACATCGGCCGCGGCCAGAACCTCCAGCGCCCGGATGGTAATGTCGCCGAGATGGCCGATCGGCGTTGCCGTGACATAGAGGCCCGGCTCAAGATGCGGCGCCGTCATTTCGTGGCCCCGCATGACGAAAATTCTATCTCTGTCTCCGGCCATTCTCTGCGGCTGCCCTTGAGACGGCGCCACGCGCCGCTTATGACGAATGCCTAGGATCCAAAAGGGGCCCTGGCAACCATTCCGGGCGGGAGAGACGACGTGTTCAGGCGGAATTTTTCAATGCCGAGTGGCCTCTTCGGCTGGGTCTCAGCAACTCTCCTTTTCCTGTTTCTGGCGGGATGCACCTCGATGTCGGGGAACGGCGGCGGTAATCTGCCGGTCAATCAGGGGCCGGCCGCTCCGACCGGCGAGGTCATCGGCAGCGGGACCACGCGGGTCGCCATGCTTTTACCGCTGACGGCGACAGGCAATGCCGGCAATGCCGCGCGGGCCTTCCGCAATTCCGCCGAGATGGCGATGAGCGATTTCCCCAATGTGCCGATCTCGCTCATCGTCTATGACACCGGCGGCACACCCGCCGGTGCGCAGGCCGCCGCCGAAAAGGCTGTCGCCGAGGGAACCAAGATCGTTCTCGGACCGCTCTTTGCCTCCTCGGTGAGCGCCGCTGCACCCGTGGCGCGCCGCGCCAACGCGCCGATGGTGGCCTTCTCCTCCGACGCCGCCGTCGCCGGGCCCGGGGTCTATCTCCTGAGCTTCCTGCCGGGCTCCGATGCCGAACGCATCGTCTCCTATGCGGCGAGCGAAGGGCGGGAATCCTTTGCCGCGCTCCTGCCCAACAACGCCTATGGCACCGTCGCCGACGCGGCCTTCCGCCAGGCGGTCGCCAATGCGGGCGGACGCGTCGTGGCGATCGAGCATTACGACCTCAACGACACCGACATCCGGGCAAAAACGGCCGATATCGCTGCCATTTCCTCACGCATCGACGCGCTTTTCATTCCAGACGCCGGCCAGGCCCCAGCCCTCATTTCGCAGGCGCTCGGCTCCGCCGGCAGCAATATCAAGCTTCTGGGCAGCGGACAGTGGAACGACCCGGCCGTCCTCAACAACGGTGCGCTCGCCGGCGGCTGGTTCCCGGCGCCGACGCGGCGCACCTTCGACGGATTTGCCGCGCGCTACCGGGCCGCCTATGGCTCCGAGCCGCCACGCAATGCAACGCTCGCCTACGACGCCACGGTGCTGGCGGCCGGGCTGGTGCGGCAGAATCCGGATGATGCGTTCTCCGCGAGCCTTCTCACCAACGCCAACGGTTTCAACGGCGTGGACGGCGTCTTCCGCCTGAAATCGGACGGCACCAATCAGCGCCAGCTGGCCGTCTACGAAGTCACCGGCTCAGGCGCCCGTCTGATCGACGAAGCCCCACGCAGCTTCTCCGGCGGCAGCGGCTTTTAAGGTCGAGTGCCGGCGCCCCATTCACTGCAATTTTAACTGTCTTTTAGAATTTGTCGCGACGTCGTGGCGCAAGCTTCCCATATTACGTGGGGTCTACCCCAATGGAAGGATCGCGCCATGGATGCGGCCGGCACGGCGACCAGCCCACGAACAACGCGTGTCGCATGGGTCGACGTCGCCAAGGGGTTTTGCATCATCATGGTGGTGATGATGCATTCCACTTTGGGGGTGGAGAAGGCGGTCGGCGCCAACGGCTGGATGAATTACGTCGTCGAATTCGCCCGCCCGTTCCGGATGCCCGACTTCTTCATGATTGCGGGACTTTTTCTGTCGGCTCGCATCACCGCGCCCTTGCGCCTCTATGTCGACCGCAAGATCCTGCATTTCGCCTACTTTTACGCACTCTGGCTCACCATCCAGTTCGTTCTGAAGGCGCCCGAATTCGCCTCAGACTATGGCTGGGGCGGTGCCTTGCTGTTCTACCTGAAGAGCTTCGTGGAGCCCTTCGGCACGCTCTGGTTCGTCTATCATCTGGCGATCTTTTTCGCCGTGACGCGCCTCGTCCATGGCCGCGTGCCGGCCTGGCTCGTCTGGCTCGTGGCGGCCGGGCTCGAGATTGCGCATATCGACACCGGCTCGATGCTGATCGACGAATTCGCGTCCCGCTTCGTCTATTTCTACACGGGCTTCATCCTGGCCGATGCGATCTTCCGTTTCGCGGACCGCACCGACCGGCATCTTCTTTTTGGCGTCGGCTATCTGGCGGCCTGGGGTGCCCTCAACGCGGCCTGTGTCTTCGGCGGTATCTCGAAACTCCCCTTCGTTTCGCTCGGCCTCGGTTTTGCGGGAGCGGTTGCGGTGTGCACCTTCTCGGTCTTGCTGGCGAAGACGCTCGTCTCGCGTCCGCTCACCTATCTCGGCGCCAATTCGATCGTCGTCTATCTCGCGTTCTTCCTGCCGATGGTGGTGGCCCGCACCATCCTTTTGAAGCTCGGTGTCATCACCGATATCGGCACGATCTCACTTCTCGTCACCGCGGCAGGCGTCATCGGCCCGGTCATTCTCTATGAGTTCACCCGCCGCACCGGCTGGGGCACCTTCCTCTTCGTGCGGCCCGCCTGGGCCCGGATCGACCAGCCCTGGCGCCGCAAGCCCGGGCAGAAGGCGGCGATTGCTCCGGCGGAGTAAATCTCCTCTTCGCAGGGGATGCGGCGTAGGCCGGATCGGTTCTGCTTGAAATCGGAGGCGCGGCAGTCAAATCTCCGCGCCATGAGCTCCTCCGAAAAATCCGCCCAAGGCGCCGGTATGACATCCGGCGATCATCTCGTCCTCGTCGACGGCTCCGCCTTCATCTTCCGCGCCTTCCATGCCCTGCCGCCGTTGACGCGTAAATCCGACGGCCTGCCCGTCGGCGCCGTCTCCGGCTTCTGCAACATGATCTGGAAGCTTCTGCAGGATGGGCCGACGCCGGAAAAGGGCGACGAGCCCACGCATTTCGCCGTCATCTTCGATTATTCGGCGAAGACGTTCCGCAACGAGATCTATCCCGAATACAAGGCGCATCGGCCCGAACCGCCGGAGGATCTCGTTCCGCAGTTCAGCCTGATCCGGGACGCCACGCGCGCCTTCAATCTCGCCTGCATCGAACAGCAGGGATGGGAGGCGGACGACCTCATTGCCAGCTATGCGAAGCTCGCCTGTGAGGCCGGGGCACGCACGACCATCATCTCCTCCGACAAGGATCTGATGCAGCTGATCGGGCCCTCCGTCATCATGTTCGACACGATGCGCGACCAGCTCATCGATGCCGAATTCGTCATGCAGAAATTCGGTGTCTTCCCCGACAAGATGATCGATCTGCAGGCGCTGACCGGCGATCCGACCGACAATGTGCCGGGGGTGCCGGGCATCGGGCCGAAGACCGCCGCGCAGCTTCTGCACGATTACGGGGATCTCGAAACGCTTCTCTCCCGCGCCTCGGAGATCAAGCAGAACAGGCGCCGCGAGAACCTGATCGAGTTCGCGGATCAGGCGCGCATCTCCAAAAAGCTCGTCGAACTTTCGACCAGCGTGCCGCTTGAGGTGCCGCTTGGCGATCTTGCCGTGGAGAGCCTCGATGCGGCGAAGGCGATCGGCTTCTGCAAGGCGATGGAGTTCAACACGCTGACCCGCCGCATCGCCGAAAAGATGGAGGCCGATGCGGCAGCGATCTCAGCGCCCACGCTCGAGATCGCGGGCTGGGGTGCAGGCCCCGCCGCCCACGGCCCGGACCTTGCCGAGACGAAAGGGGACGGGTCGGGCGATGTCGTGGCGGCTGTCGACGGCGCCTTAGCCGCCGAGCGCGGCTTCCTGGCGACCCCGGCCGATCTTGCGCGCCAGCGCGCCGAGACGGCGGCTGAGCCCAAGATCGATCCGAGCTCTTACGAATGCGTGCGCGACGTCGAGACGCTGCAGGCCTGGATTGAGCGCGCCTACGCGGCGGGCCGTCTCGCCTTCGATACGGAGACGACGAGCCTCAATCCCTTGCAGGCGACGCTATGCGGCGTCTCGCTTGCCGTCGCGCCGGGCGAGGCGTGTTACGTGCCACTCGGCCATCGCCGCCCGGAGGCCGCCCCCCATTCCGATCTTTTCGGCAATGGCCCGGAGACGGGAAAAGCCGGCGAAACCGCAGAGCGCGACGGTGCGGACTCTCTATCGTCGTCCGATTCTGGCGATAGTGACTATACGCAGATCGGGGAAGCCAAGGCGCTCGAACTCCTGAAGCCGCTCCTGGAAGATCCCACGATCCTCAAGATCGGCCAGAACCTCAAATACGACTGGCTGCTTTTGAAAGCGCGCGGCGTCGAGATCGCAGGTTACGACGACACGATGTTGATTTCCTATGCGCTCGATGCCGGCTTCGGCCAGCAGCACGGCATGGACATTCTGTCGGAGCGCCATCTCGGCCATAAGCCGATCGCCTATAAGGACGTCTGCGGCACGGGCCGCGACAAGGTCACCTTCGACTTCGCACCGATCGACCGCGCCACCTCTTATGCCGCCGAGGACGCCGACGTCACGCTGCGCCTGTGGCTCGTCTTGAAGCCGCGTCTTGTCGCCGAGGGGCTCACCAATGTCTACGAGCGGCTGGAGCGGCCGCTTCTTCCGGTGCTCGCCCGGATGGAAGAGCGGGGCATCAAGGTCGACCGCGACATCCTCTCGCGCCTTTCCGGACGCTTTGCCCAGAAAGCGGCAGGGCTCGAAGCGGAGATCGTCGAGATGGCGGGCGAGAGCTTCAACATCGGCTCGCCAAAACAGCTCGGGGAAATTCTCTTCGGTAAGCTCGGCCTGCCCGGCGGGCGCAAGACCAAGGGCGGGCAATGGTCGACGGACGTCAAGGTGCTGGAAGATCTGGCGGCCGAGGGCCATCCCCTGCCGATGAAGATCGTCGCCTGGCGCCAGCTCACCAAGCTCAAGGGCACCTATACCGACGCCATCCCCTCCTATCTCGATACGCGCGGGCGGGTGCACACCTCCTATTCGCTCGCCTCCACAACGACGGGACGGCTCTCATCGTCGGAGCCGAACCTGCAGAACATTCCCGTGCGCACCGAGGAGGGGCGCGAAATCCGCACCGCCTTCGTGGCCGAAGAGGGCACGAAACTGGTCTCGGCCGATTATTCGCAGATCGAACTCCGGATTCTCGCCCATATCGCGGAAATTCCAGCGCTTCGCCGCGCCTTCGAGGACGGTCTCGACATCCACGCGATGACGGCCTCAGAGATGTTTTCAACGCCGATCGAAGGCATGGACCCGATGATCCGACGCCGCGCCAAGGCGATCAACTTCGGTATCATTTACGGCATTTCGGCCTTTGGGCTCGCCGCCCAGCTCGGAATCGGCCGCGAGGAGGCGGGCGACTACATCAAGACCTATTTCAAGCGCTTCCCGGGCATCCGCGATTATATGGAGGAGACGAAGGAGAAGGCGCGCGACAAGGGCTATGTGGAGACGCTCTTCGGGCGCCGGGCGCATTTCCCGAACATCAAGCACTCCAACCATTCGATCAGGTCAGGCGCGGAACGCGCGGCGATCAACGCGCCGATCCAGGGATCTGCGGCCGATATCATCCGCCGCGCCATGATCCGTATGGAAGCCGCGCTCGCCGAGACGAAGCTCTCCGCCCGCATGCTCCTGCAGGTGCATGACGAACTGATTTTCGAAGTGCCGGAGGACGAGGTCGAGACGAGCCTGCCGGTCATCCGCGAAGTGATGGAAAAGTCGGCAGAGCCGGCCGTTGCGCTCCGGGTGCCGCTGCAGGTCGATGCGCGGGCTGCGGACAATTGGGAAGCGGCGCATTAGGCAGCCGCCGTATGGTGTCCCGTTAGGCGAACAAGCGCGCGCCCGGCCTCTCCTCGTCGGAGAGACCGGGCGCGGTGCAAACCTGCGGCCGGCATGCGTCGACCGCAATCGACAACGAAGCTTCAGTTACGCGGCGGTGCCGTCGGCACCGTTCGCGGGACCGGCGGGAGCCAGATCCAGGACAGCGCCCGAAGCCTTCGGCTCGATCGGCTGCAGCTGCTTGCGTTCCTCGTCGGTCCACGCGGCGATATGGATCACAGCCGCCGGCTCACCAGGCTGGTTCGGATCGTTCACCGGTTCCAGGACGAGAAGGCCCGTGTTGTCGACGTAAAACGTGTGGTCGCCGAAGTTCTGCTTCAGCGGCTCCATAGCCGGGTTGTCTTCCGGAATGGGTTCGGCACCCACGGTCTCACGGACCGCGGCAATCTGGTTGTCGCTGAGTTTCAAGCGTAGCCCCCATAGTACGGGGTTCGGACCCGACGCCACCGAACGTCTGCGGGTCCATCTATTGGGCGAAAGGGCGGCGCCATTCCTCGCAGGTAGGCGTCCCGCTTTGCTCCGCAAGGGGCGGAAGCCGGGCCTGCCGCGTTTTTATGCAGCTATCTGGTGTATTTTTGCAGTTTGACGTTGTTCCAGACGCTTCACATTGTGGGGAACAGCGAAGGAAGGCTCGGGTTTTCCAGATGAGCCAATTCCGGGGAGAGAGAGATGCCCGCATCGAAATCGGCGCGAATCAGGGCGCTCCTTGAGCGCCACGGCACCACCTATTGCGACGAGCTCGGCATTCCGATCGCCAAGAACACGCCCTCTCCCCTGTTTCGCTGGCTGACGGCCTCGATCCTGTTTTCGGCTCGCATCAGCGCCGACAATGCCTTTCGCGCGGCAAAGGCTTTGACGGAGGCGGGCTATACGACGCCCGACAAGATGGCCGCAGCGAGCTGGCAGGATCGCGTCGACGTTCTCACCTCGCATGGCTACGCCCGTTATGATGAAAGCACGTCGCGGATGCTCGGCGAGACGTCGGAATTGCTTTTGGAGAAGTATCGCGGCGACCTCCGGAAACTGCGCGAGGCGGCCGACGAGGAACCGGCCCAGGAACGCAAGCTCCTGAAGGAGTTCAAGGGTCTTGGCGATGTCGGCGTCGACATCTTCTTCCGCGAGGTGCAGCCGGCCTGGGACGAGCTTTTCCCCTTCGCCGACAAGAAGGCGCTTGCCGCAGCCAAAAAGCTCGGGCTCGGCGGGGATGCCGAGGAGCTCGCAAAACAGGTGTCGCTCAAGGATTTTCCACGCCTCGTCGCAGCTCTGGTGCGCGCCGATCTTGCCCGCGACCTCGGCAACATCGCCGGCTGATATTCACGTATTCACGCGGGCGCGAGAATACCACCGGGGGCACGTTCGCTCTTTTGGATGCGCTTGTGCACATGCACCATGAAGGCGGTGGCGAAAAGCGGCGCCAAGAGATTGACGAGGGGCACGGCGGTAAAGCCCGCGATCACGAGGCCGGCCAGGAAGATGCGGCCCGAATGGCGCAAACGCAGGACCTTGGCGGTACGCCGATCGTGGAAGCGCCGCGCCGCAAGGTCGAAATATTCCCGGCCGAGAAGATAGCCGTTGGCGACGAAGAAGACGACGACGCCGAAGCCGACAAAGAGCACGAGAGGCAAGGCGACGAGATTGACGCCGACGACCACGAGCGTGAACTTCAACGTGGTGAGAATGCCCTCCATCAAGGGAAGCGCCCTGCCCGCCGGCTCGCTCGGATAATGGTTCGTCTCCACCACCTCGGCGATCTCGTCGAGAAAGATGCCGGCAAAAAGCGAGGTCGCAGGCGCCACCAGGAAGGCGAGACCGACGATGAGGCCAATGCCTGAGACGATCGTCAGACCGGTTTCGAGCCAGGGATAGGGCAGTGCCAGAAAATGCACGATGAGCCCTTCGAGCACGAGCCACAAGACCAGCAAGAGCCCGAGCGTCAGGCCGACCGACTTCCACAACACGTTGCGGAACGGCGGCGAGAGGATTTCTTCGAGGGATCGTTGGGCATCGTCGAGCATGGCCGCGAAGAGATAGGAAAAGCGCGACGACCGGGCAAGCGGCGAGATTTGCAAAGCACCGCACGATCGGCTACCGCGCAAAAACCTTTTGGAGGGGAGCGAATGGCCGAACGGAAATACGATGTCCTGGCGATCGGCAATGCCATCGTCGATGTGCTGGCGCAGGCGGACGATGCTTTTCTCGTCAGCGAGAAACTCGTCAAAGGCTCCATGCATCTGATCGAGGCCGATCGCGCCGAGACGCTTTACGACACGATGGGGCCGGGCCAGCTCATCTCCGGTGGCTGCGCCGGCAATACGGCGGCGGGTGTCGCCTCCCTGGGCGGTTCGGCAGCCTTCATCGGCAAGGTGGCGGACGACGAGCTCGGCCATTTCTACCGCCACGACATGCAATCGGTCGGCATCGCCTTCCCCGCGAAGCCGCTGGCGGAAGGAGCGCCGACGGCGCGCTGCCTCATTCTGATCACGCCGGATTCAGAGCGCACCATGAGCACCTATCTCGGTGCCTGCCAGGAGCTCACCTCGGCCGATATCGACAGGGCCACCGTGGAAGCTGCGGAGATCACCTATCTCGAAGGCTATCTCTGGGATCCGCCGAAAGCGAAGGAAGCGTTCCGCACCGCTTCCGAGATCGCTCATGGCGCCGGCCGCAAAGTGGCGCTCACCTTGTCGGATTCCTTCTGCGTCGACCGCTTCCGGGCAGAATTTCTGGAGCTCATGCGCAGCGGAGTCGTCGACATCGTCTTCGCCAACAACCATGAGGTTCTGGCGCTCTATGAGACGAGCGACCTCGGCACGGGCATCGAATCGCTCGCGGCCGATGTCGGTCTTGCCGCCGTCACGCTCGGCGCAGAAGGCTCTCTCGTGGTGCGCGGAGGCGAACGCATCACTGTCCCGGCTCCCGAGGTCGACACGATCCTCGACAAGACCGGCGCCGGCGATCTCTTTGCCTCCGGCTTCCTCTTCGGTCTTGCCCGCAACGCGCCGCTCGGCCGCTGCGCGGAGCTCGGTTCGCTCGCGGCCGGTGAGATCATTTCCCATCTCGGCGCCAGGCCCCAGGCCTCCCTTCAGAACCTCGCGGAACAAGAGCGCTTGTTGGCTGGTCTCGCCGCCTGAGTTTCGGCGACTAGCGAAAGCTCTTTTAAATCAGAACTTTGAAAATTAAGTCGATCGACTGACTAAAAAGTGGGGCACGATCTAATGTCGTGCCCCGCTCGGCTTCGATGATCAAACACGTCTCAAGCCCTCGCCCGTCGTCCACCGACTGCGAGGTGAAGACGCTAGAGGATGAAGCGGCTGAGATCGGCGTTTCTGGCCAGATCGCCGACATGCTCCTCCACATAGGCAGCGTCGATCGTGACCGTCTCGCCGTGACGGTCCGGCGCCGTGAACGAGATCTCGTCGAGGATCCGCTCCATCACGGTCTGAAGCCGCCTTGCGCCGATATTTTCCACACTGGAATTGATCTCCACGCCGAGCCTCGCAATCGCGTCGATGGCGTCGTCGGTGAATTCCAGCGTCACGCCCTCGGTCGAAAGAAGCGCCACATATTGCTTCACGAGGCTCGCTTCCGTCTCCGTCAGGATACGGCGGAAATCTTCCTCGGTCAGCGCCCTGAGCTCCACACGGATCGGCAGGCGGCCCTGCAGCTCCGGCAGAAGGTCCGACGGCTTCGACACATGGAAGGCGCCCGAGGCCACGAAGAGGATGTGATCGGTCTTCACGGGCCCATGCTTGGTCGCGACCGTCGTGCCTTCGACGAGCGGCAACAGATCGCGCTGCACGCCCTCGCGGGAGACATCGCCGCCGGCACGCCCGTCGCGGGCGCAGATCTTGTCGATCTCGTCGAGGAAGACGATGCCGTCGTCTTCAACCGCACGGATGGCCTCCTGCACGATCTGGTCGTCGTCGAGGAGATTGTCGGATTCCTCGGCGATCAAGAGATCGTAAGAATCCTTGACGAGCGTCTTGCGGGTCTTGGTGCGGCCCTGGCCGAAGGCCTTGCCGAGCATCTCACCGACATTCATGACGCCGACGGAGGCACCCGGCATGCCCGGCACCTCGAAGGCGCCCATCGGGTTGGAGACGTCGCGCACCTCGATCTCGATCTCCTTGTCGTCGAGCAGGCCCTCGCGCAGCTTGTGGCGGAAGCTGTCACGCGTCGTCGGGCTCGCATGCTGGCCGACGAGCGCGTCGAGAACCCGTTCTTCCGCCTGCAGATGCGCCTTTGCCTGCACTTCCTTGCGCTTCATCTCGCGCACCATGGCGATGCCGGCCTCGACGAGATCGCGGATGATCTGTTCAACGTCGCGGCCGACATAGCCGACCTCGGTGAATTTTGTCGCTTCCACCTTGATGAAGGGTGCGTTGACGAGCTTGGCGAGGCGGCGGGAAATCTCTGTCTTGCCGACGCCGGTCGGACCGATCATCAAGATGTTTTTCGGCAGGACCTCTTCGCGCAGGGGCCCTTCCAGCTGCTGACGGCGCCAGCGATTGCGAAGGGCGATGGCGACGGCGCGCTTCGCCTCTTTCTGGCCGATGATGTAGCGGTCGAGCTCCGAAACGGTCTCGCGGGGGGAAAATGTGGTCATGTGGCGGACTCCGCCGTAAGGCTTTCGACGATGATGTTGTGATTGGTGTAGACGCAGATTTCGGCTGCGATCTGCATGGCGCGGCGAGCAATGTCTTCCGCATCGAGATCGGAATCTCCGAGAGCACGAGCCGCGGCGAGAGCGTAATTGCCGCCCGATCCGATGGCGGCCACGCCTTCCTGCGGCTCCAGAACGTCGCCGGTGCCGGTCAGAACCAGCGTCGTTTGCTTGTCGGCGACGATCATCATCGCCTCCAGACGCCGCAAATAGCGGTCCGTGCGCCAGTCCTTGGCGAGCTCCACGCAGGCGCGCATGAGCTGACCCGGATATTGTTCGAGCTTGGCTTCGAGCCGCTCTAGAAGCGTGAAGGCATCCGCGGTCGCACCGGCAAAGCCGGCGATCACATCACCTTTGGCGAGCGGGCGAACCTTGCGGGCATTGGCCTTCATCACGGTCTGACCCATGGTCACCTGGCCGTCGCCTGCGATCACGACTTTGTCGCCCTTGCGGACGGTCACGATGGTCGTGCCGTGCCAGGGGGCGGCGGGATCGAATTCTGTCACTGATTGCTCCTTGTCAGCGGATGCGGGTGAGCCGTGGAGGCCTCGACCGGCACCCCCTCTTTCTGTGCAGGTTGGCCCCTATTTAGGCATGCGCGGCCGGCCTGCAAACGCGCTGCGGCATGTCGGGTGCGTATGGTGCATTTGCAATGGTCCCGCCCGCTGGTAAGACGGGCGCCGAAGGAGAGCCGTGATGCGCAAGGCCGAGCTGAGCCGCGACACCAGCGAAACGAAGATCAGCCTCGCCATCAATGTCGATGGCGGCGGGCGGTACGATATCGAGACGGGCATCGGCTTCTTCGATCATATGCTGGAGCAGCTCGCGCGCCACTCCCTGATCGACCTGACGCTGAAGGCCGAAGGCGATCTCCACATCGACCAGCATCACACGGTCGAAGATGTCGGCATCGCGCTCGGCCAGGCGCTCGATCGGGCGCTCGGCGACCGCCGCGGCATCACCCGCTATGCCTCGCTCGATCTCGCCATGGACGAAACGCTGACGCGTGCGGCCGTCGACGTGTCGGGCCGGCCCTATCTCGTCTGGCGCGTCCGCTTCGACCGCCACAAAGTGGGCGAGTTCGACACGGAGCTGTTCAAGGAGTTCTTCCAGGCCTTGGCCCAGAACGCCCGCATCACGCTCCACATCGAGAACCTGTATGGCGAGAACGCCCACCATGTCGCCGAAACCTGCTTCAAGGCGGTTGCACGTGTGCTGCGACAGGCGCTTGCGCTCGATCCGAGAATTGCCGACGAGATTCCCTCCACCAAGGGCACGCTGACGGCTTGAGCATGTTTTCCAGGACGACCCATTACACGGTGCATCTGCCGCCCGAAAAAGAGGGCGTCGATGGGGCCCTGCGCGCCGCTTTCATCAAGGACGGGATGAACTGGCCGGCGCTCTTCATCCCGTTCCTGTGGCTTCTCTACCGGCGCATGTGGCTGCCGCTCCTGCTCTACCTCGTGGCAAGCGGAGCGGTTGCAACACTCGGCTTCCGCTTCGGAGAAGCGGCAGCGCAATGGTGTGGCCTTCTCTTTGCGATCCTCTTCGCACTTGAGGCCAACAATCTCCGCCGCTGGTCCCTGTCGCGCCGCGGCTGGCGGGAAGCAGGGGCGGCGTATGGCCGTTCCGAGGACGAGGCCGCGATCCGCTTTTTCGGCCGTCGGGAGGAAGAATTCGCCGCGTCGAGGCCGGTCGCCTCGCGGCCTGTCGTTCCGGAAGTCGCGCCGGCACGCCCGCGCGGGCGCCCCTGGTCGGCCGCCGGCGATCGCGACACACCGGAGGTCATGGGACTCTTTCCGGAGAGGGGCGGATGAGCGTTGCGATTATCGATTACGGTTCGGGCAATCTGCGCTCGGCCGCCAAGGCGTTTCAGCGCGCCGCCCGCGAAAGCGGCTATGCCGGCGAGGTCACCGTCACCTCCGACCCGGAAGTCGTGAGGCGCGCCGATCACATCGTTCTGCCGGGCGTCGGCGCCTTTGCCGATTGCCGCCGCGGGCTCGACGGCGTTGCGGACATGGTCGCGGCGCTCGAAGAGACTGTCATGAAGGTCGGCCGCCCCTTTCTCGGCATCTGCGTCGGCTGCCAGTTGATGGCGACCCGAGGCCTTGAGAAGGAGACGACGGCCGGTTTTGGCTGGATTCCCGGCGATGTCGTGGAGATCACGCCGAAAGATCCGGATCTCAAGATCCCGCATATGGGCTGGAACGAGCTCCGCCGGCAGAACCCGCATCCGCTTCTCGACGGCATCGATGAAGCGCTCGATGCGTATTTCGTGCATTCCTATCATGTCGTCGCCGCCGATCCCGAGCATGTGCTGGCGACCGCCGATTACGGTGGCCCGGTCACGGCGATGATCGGTCGCGACAACATCGCCGGCACGCAGTTTCATCCCGAGAAGAGCCAGGCGCTCGGCCTCGCCCTCATCGCAAATTTCCTCAACTGGCGCCCGTGAGGCCGCAATGATCCTGTTTCCCGCGATCGACCTGAAGAGCGGCGAATGCGTGCGCCTGAAGCGCGGCGAGATGGGGGAGGCGACGACCTACAACGCCGATCCTGCGGCACAGGCGTGCGCCTTCGCCGATATGGGCTTCACCTGGCTGCATATGGTCGATCTCGACGGAGCCTTCGCCGGCGAAAGCCGCAACGGTTCAGCCGTCGAAGCTGTGCTGGAGGCCGCCGGCGACCGGCTCAAGGTCGAGCTTGGCGGTGGCATCCGTTCCATGGCCCAGATCGAGGCCTGGCTCGAAAAGGGCGTCACGCGGGTGATTTTGGGCACGGCGGCCCTGCGCGATCCTGATCTGGTGAGGCAGGCTGCGCGGCAAAATCCCGGCCGCATCGCCGTCGGTATCGACGCACGCAACGGAAAAGTTGCGGTGGAAGGCTGGGCGGAAACCTCCGACATGGAGGCGCAGGACCTCGCAAAGAGCTTCGAAGACGCCGGGGTCGCGGCCATCATCTACACCGACATCGACCGCGACGGCGTTCTCGCCGGGATCAATTGGGAGGCGACGATCGCGCTTGCAGAGCATGTCTCGATCCCGGTCATCGCATCCGGCGGTCTCGCCTCGATGGCCGATATCGTGCGCCTCACCATGCCGGACGCGGAAAGCCTCGAAGGCGCCATTTCCGGCCGGGCGCTCTACGACGGCCGCATCGATCCTCACGCCGCGCTTCAATTGCTCAACGCACTCTAGGCGTAGGCCTTCATTCACCACGCCTGATCGAGGAATTTGGGATAAATACACCCTGCGCATATGACATTACTGTCTGCGCAATGTAAGGTTGCCAGAATGTCCTCTGGCCGCGGTTTCCTGCCTGGTTTCGTTCTCCTGATCTTGCCCGTCGTGGCGATTGCCGCGGCGATCTGGGTCGGGTCGGATACGATCGAACGCGGCCTGCAGCTCAACGCCGCCAACACCACCTCGGCCTGGGCGAAGTATATGACCGCCAGCGTCGCCGATCTGGAAGAGATCGCGGCAGGCGCCGAGCCCTCTCCGGAAACGATTGCGACGCTCAACAGGATGAGGGAGGCCGCAAGGGTCTTCCGCGTCAAGCTGTTCGGACCCGACGGCAAGCTCCGCATGATCCTCGACGACCGAGAGCTTTCGGACGTCGACAAGGCATCTTTGGCGCAACACAATCCCGAAGCCGCTGCCGCGGCGGCGGGCGGCGCGATGCGGATCGAAGTCGCGCATGGCACACCGCCCGAGCGCCCCGCCTATTATTCGGAAGCCTATGTGCCTCTGCGCAAGGATGGCAAAACCATCGCCATCGCCGAGATCTACGTCGACCAGACTGATGAATTCGAGGACATTCAAACCACAGTCGCCCGCAGCGCCATCCTTCTATCCATCATTATTCTGATCGCCTCGGGCGTCCCGGTCTTCGGCTTCGTCCAGCGCTACAACGCCAAACGGCGGGCCGACGCACGGGCAGCCTATGCGGCCGAGCATGACGGCCTGACGGGCCTCCTCAATCGCAGCGGCTTCATCGCCCGCAAGCGTGGGCTTCTCGCCAAGGCAAAGCCTGTCGTGGTCGTCTCGCTCGGGATCGATCGCTTTGGCGCCATCAACACCGCCTTCGGGCCGGAGCGAAGCGACTACATTCTCTTGGAAGCGGCGGAAAGACTGAAGAGCCTGGCCGAGCCGGAAGCGATCGTCGGCCGTGTCAGCGGTACGGAATTCGCCTTTGCCCTGAACGTCAACGATTTGAAGGAGGGCGCGCGCCTTGCCGAGCGCGCGCTGAAGCTCATCCGGCGCGGCTTCGTCGCCGACGGCCACGTGATCAATCTCACGGCGAGCGCCGGGCTCACCGTCGCCGAGAAGGGCGAGCACCCCGGCAGCCCTTTGTCGCGCGCCAATGTCGCCATGCGCCGTTCACGGGCAAAGGGCGGCGACCGTCTCACGATCTTCGATCGGCGCATGGGCGCTGAGCTCGAAGCGGGACGCGATCTCGAAACCGTGCTGCGGGCCGCTGTGGAGCACGAGCGGTTCGAACTCTATTATCAGCCGATCTTCACCGCCAAGGATCGCTCACTCGCCGGCTTCGAAGCTCTGCTGCGGATGCCGAACGGGGAAGGCGGTTTCGTCTCGCCGGCACGATTCATCCCGCTTGCCGAACAGCTCGGCCTCATCCACCGCATCGGCCGCCTGGCGCTCAACCGCGCCTGCGAAACCGCAAAGACCTGGCCCGACGGGTACAAGGTCGCGGTGAACCTGTCGCCGGTGCAGTTCGATGCCCGCAACATCGTAGAGATCGTGCGTCAGGCGCTCGCCAAGAGCGAGCTTCCTCCCGAAAGGCTCGAGCTGGAGATCACCGAAGGTGTCTTGTTGATCGATTCTCTCGATGCCGTGCAACAGCTGAGCCAGCTTCGCGACATCGGCGTCAAACTGGCGCTCGACGATTTCGGGACGGGTTTCTCTTCGCTGGCTTATCTCTGGAAGCTCCCGGTCGACAAGGTGAAGATCGATCAATCCTTCCTGCGCGCGATGGAATCGGAAGGCGACGGAGCTGCCGCGATCATCCGCTCCATCGTCGTGCTCGGCCATTCGCTCGGGCTGGTCGTGACGGCGGAGGGTGTGGAGACGCCCGAACAGCTCGATTTCCTGGAGGAAATCGGCTGCGATTTCCTGCAAGGCTACCATCTCGGGCGGCCAGCATCGGCGGAGGCTGCAGCAAGCCTCGCCCGCGAGGCCGCGCAGGAGCGCGACAGCCAAAACCCCGCTCAGGCCCGCGGACGCGGCGCCGTCGTTTCCTGACCGCACCAAAGGCGA
This sequence comes from Rhodopseudomonas julia, assembly GCF_030813515.1. Lineage (NCBI taxonomy): Bacteria > Pseudomonadati > Pseudomonadota > Alphaproteobacteria > Hyphomicrobiales > Nitrobacteraceae > Rhodopseudomonas > Rhodopseudomonas julia. Next base: position 1,373,922 of record NZ_JAUSUK010000001.1, read on the forward strand.
TTGGTCTGACGAGCTCGCGGGGTCGAGGTCTTCGTCTGCTTCAGAAGGTCCATCCTCGATGGCTTGTTGTAACGCACTGGATGCCGCCGCTATAAGGGCCGCCGTTGCGCATCCGCGCTGAAGCTGAAAAGCCTTCGGAGCACTCCTTGCTCAAAGCCCGTGTCATTCCGTGTCTCGACGTCAAGGACGGCCGTGTCGTCAAAGGCGTCAATTTCGTAGATCTCATCGATGCCGGAGATCCGGTGGAAGCCGCCAAGGCTTACGACGCAGCCGGTGCCGACGAGCTTTGCTTTCTCGACATCACCGCAAGCCACGAGGAGCGCGACACGCTCCTCGACGTGGTCGCCAAAACGGCGGAGCAATGCTTCATGCCCGTTACGGTGGGCGGCGGCGTGCGGAGCGTGGAGGATGTCCGCCAGCTTCTCCTTGCCGGTGCCGACAAGGTTTCCGTCAACACCGCTGCGGTCAACGATCGCGGCTTTGTTGGCCGTGCTGCGGACAAGTTCGGCGATCAGTGCATCGTCGTTGCCATCGATGCCAAGACGGTAGCTCCCGGTCACTGGGAGATCTTCACCCATGGTGGGCGCAAGCCGACCGGCATCGACGCCGTCGAATATGCCCGCGAAGTCGTGTCTCTGGGCGCCGGCGAGATCCTTCTGACCTCTATGGATCGCGACGGCACGAAGACGGGCTTCGATCTCGCTCTGACGCGAGCGATCGCGGATGCGGTCCGCGTTCCGGTCATCGCCTCCGGCGGTGTCGGGACGCTCGATCATCTGGTGGAAGGCATCCGCGACGGCCATGCGACGGCCGTGCTCGCGGCTTCGATCTTCCATTTCGGCACCTATAGCATCGCGGAAGCCAAGGCCCACATGGCGCGCGCAGGCATCCCCGTGCGTACGCTTCCGCAGGAGAAAGCCCGGATGGGCATGTCATGACCGATTTTACGCTGGAAGAACTCGCCGCCACGATCGACGAGCGCGCCGCCTCTGGTGACGACAATTCCTATACAGCCAGGCTTCTCGGGAAAGGCGTTGCGAAATGCGCCCAGAAGCTCGGCGAAGAAGCCGTTGAGGCTGCAATCGCGGCGGCGGAGCGCGACAATCAGGCGCTCACCAAAGAGGCGGCCGACGTTCTCTATCACCTCCTCGTCCTCTTGCGCGCCGCGGGCGTCTCCTTCGACGAGGTCAAGGCCGAGCTTCAGAGCCGCACAAGGCAAAGCGGCCTCGATGAGAAGCGCTCGCGCGGCCCCAGCGCCGACTGGAAGAGCTGATGGATCAAGTGTCTCCGCGCTCGCTCTCGCCCTATCGGTATTTCAGCGTCGAGGAATGGTCGAAACTGCGCGCCGACACGCCGATGACCCTCTCGGCGGAAGAGGTCCACGCGCTCAAGTCGATGAACGACCCGATCTCGATCAGCGAGGCGGAGGCGATCTATCTGCCCTTGTCGCGGCTTCTGTCCTTCCACGTTGAAGCCAAGGACAAGCTTTATGCCGTGCGCTCGAAATTCCTCGGCGCAAAAGAAGGCAAGATGCCGTTCATCATCGGTATCGCCGGCTCCGTGGCGGTCGGCAAATCGACCACGGCCCGCATCCTGAAGGAACTGATGGCACGCTGGCCGGGCCATCCGCGCGTCTCCCTCGTCACCACCGACGGCTTTCTCTATCCGAACGCGGTTCTGGCGAAGGAAGGCATGATGGAGCGCAAGGGGTTTCCCGAGAGCTACGACGTCGCAACGCTTCTGCGCTTTCTCTCCGACATCAAGGCCGGCAAGCGCAAGGTGAGCGCCCCGGTCTACTCCCACCTCACCTACGATATCGTGCCGGGTGAGACCTTGACCGTCGATCAGCCGGACATTCTGATCGTCGAAGGCCTCAACGTCCTGCAGACCCGGGATCTGCCGCGTGACGGCAAGGAAGTCCCCTTCGTCTCCGACTTCTTCAACTTCTCCATCTATATCGACGCGGACGACGACGTCATCCGCCGCTGGTATATCGACCGCTTCATGAGCCTCAAGGGAACGCGGTTTACCGATCCGAGGTCGTATTTTCATCGCTATGCCAATATCGCAGACGATGAAGCGCGCCGCGTCGCAGAGGGCCTTTGGGAGCGCATCAACCTCGTCAATCTCGACGAGAACATCCGCCCGACCCGGCCGCGGGCCGATCTCATCATCGGCAAAGCGGGCGACCATTCGGTCAATGAAGTGGCGCTGAGGAAACTGTGACGATGCTGAAGACCAAGGATTCTGCCGCAAGCCGAGATATTCGCCCGCGCGACGCGCGCGATCGGCTGATCGTCGGCCTCGACCTCCCCGACCTTGCGGCTGCCCGTGCCATGGTGGAGACGCTGGAAGACGCGGTGACTTTCTACAAGATCGGCATGGAACTGGTCTTTGCGGGCGGTCTCGACCTCATCGAGCCGCTCCGGGCGGAGGGAAAGCGCGTTTTCCTCGATATGAAGCTTCTCGACATCGACAATACGGTCGCGGGAGGTATCACCAATCTTGCCCGGCTCGGGGCGACGCTCACCACCGTCCACGCCTATCCAAAGGCGATGCGGGCCGCGGCCGCCGCACGAGGCGAGGCCGATCTCGGGCTTCTTGCCGTGACCGTTCTCACCTCGATGGATGATACGGATCTCACCGAGGCGGGTTATGCGGAGGGTGCCGCGGAGCTCGTCCGCCGACGCGCCGCGCAGGCCCGTGCCAGCGGCATCGACGGCATCGTCTGCTCGCCGCTCGAGGCGGAGGCGATGCGCGCCCTTCTCGGTCCCGATATGCTGATCGTGACGCCCGGCGTGCGCCCGAAATCGGCAGCGAGCGACGACCAGAAACGCGTGATGACACCGGCCGACGCCTTGCGGGCGGGCGCCGATTACCTCGTCGTTGCCCGGCCGGTGGTAAAGGCCGCCGATCCGAAAGCCTCGGCCCAGGCGATTGTGGACGAAATCGAAGCGAATTGCTGAAGGAGGAAAGAATGCCAAAGGGCTACTGGATCGCCCGCGTCGACGTGCGCGACCCCGAGCGCTACAAGGATTATGTCTCCGGCGCCGCTCCGGCCTTTGCACGCTTCAAGGGCAAGTTTCTCGTCCGCGGCGGCCTCATGCATTCGCTGGAAGGAAATTCGCGTGCCCGCAATGTGGTCATCGAATTTGCCTCCGTCGAGGATGCCCTCGCCTGCTACCATTCGCCCGAATACCAGGCCGCACGCGAGCACCGGGTGGCGGTTTCGGACGCGGAGCTCGTGATCGTGGAAGGCTATTCGGGTCCGCAGCCCGGCGCGTCCTGATCCAATGCGCGAGACGCCCTCCCCTGACGGCGCGCCCCATTCGGCGGAACCGGATCTCAGCGCGGAGGAAATCGAGCGCTACGCCCGCCACATCGTCCTGCCCGAGGTCGGGGGCCCCGGCCAGAAGCGCTTCAAGCGCACCCGCGTCCTGATCGTCGGAGCCGGGGGGCTCGGCTCGCCGGTCGCTCTTTATCTGGCGGCCGCCGGCATCGGCCGGCTCGGCCTCGTCGATGACGACCTCGTCACGCTTTCCAATCTGCAGCGGCAGATCATTCATGCGAGCGCCGATCTCGGCATGCCGAAGGTGGAGAGCGCCAGACGAGCTCTTGCCCGCATCAATCCCCATGTCGCCGTCGACGCCCACAGGACGCGGCTGATGCAGGACAACGCCTCCGATCTCGTCGCGGGTTACGACATTGTCGTCGATGGCTCCGACAATTCCGCCACGCGCTTCCTTCTTCCGGATATCTGCGAGACGGCCCAAAAACCACTGGTGACGGGTGCGGTCGGCCGTTTCGACGGGTCCGTGACGACCCTCCTGCCCTTTGAGAACGACAATCCCCGTTACCGCGATGTCTTTCCAAAGCCGCCGCCCGAAGGGCTCGTGCCGAGCTGCGCCGAAGCCGGCATTCTGGGCGCGCTCACCGGCGTCATCGGGTCGATCCAGGCGCTTGAGGTCATGAAACTCGCGGCAGGCTTCGGCGAGCCTTTGATCGGGCGACTTCTCCTCTACGACGCCCTCTCCCAACGCTTCGAGACGATCGCCTACAAGCGCCGCAAGCGCTGAGCCTCATTGTGCCGAAGCTCTGGCCCGGCGCGCGACGGCTAGACCGAAAGCGGCAGCACGCGGTCCGGCGGCTTGTGCCCGTCCATCCAAGTGCGGATGTTGATGATCACCTTCTCACCCATCTCGATGCGGCCCTCGATCGTGGCCGAGCCCATATGCGGCAGAAGCACCGCCTTGCCTTCCTGGGCAAGCTTGATGAGCTTGGGATCAATTGCAGGCTCGCCTTCGAAAACGTCGAGACCGGCGCCGGCGAGGGAGTTCGTCTCCAGGCATTCGATCAAGGCCGCCTCGTCGATGACCTCGCCGCGCGCGGTGTTCACCAGATAGGCATCCGGGCGCATCAGCTTCAGGCGCCGGCGGGAGAGAAGGTGGAAGGTGGCCGGCGTGTGCGGGCAATTGACGGAGATGATGTCCATGCGCGCCAGCATCTGGTCGAGCGAATCCCAATAGGTCGCTTCCAGCTCTTCCTCGGTCTTCGGATCGACAGGCCGGCGGTTGTGATAGTGGATCGACAGGCCGAAGGCCTGGGCGCGGCGGGCGACCGCCGTGCCAATCCGACCCATACCGACGATGCCGAGACGTTTTCCCCAAATGCGATGGCCAAGCATCCAGGTCGGCGACCAGCCGGGCCAGGACAGGCCGTTCGGTAGGATCTGCGCCCCTTCTGCCAGTCGCCGTGGGACGGCAAGCATCAGCGCCATGGTCATATCGGCGGTGTCGCCCGTCAAAACGTTCGGCGTATTGGTGACGGTGATGCCGCGCTCATAGGCGGCCCCGATATCGATGTTGTCGATGCCGTTGCCGAAATTGGCGATGAGCTTCAAGTTCGGTCCGGATTGGGACAGCGCTGCGGCGTCCAACCGATCGGTGACCGTCGGCACGAGTACGTCCGCAGTGCGCAACGCCTCCACCAGCTCCGCCTGCGACAGCGGCCGGTCCTCCAGATTGAGGTCGGCGCGAAACAGCTCTCGCATCCGCGTCTCCACCGGATCGGGGAGTTTGCGCGTTACGACGACGTGCGGTTTCGCCTTGGTCATGCACCACCTCTCCTTGGCGGCCCCCGCGGGAGCGACCGGCTGCCTTTAACATCTCTCTAGCAAAGGGCTGCTCAAAAACAAGGAACGAAGCGGCGCTTGGCCTCGCGGCGGAATGGCGCTAACACCTCCCGGTGTGATTTTCCGACCGCAGATGATGCGCCCTCTCCTCTTCCTCCGTTCTCGTCTCAGCCTTCTTCTTGTCTTGGCCGTACTCGCCGTGGCGTGGCCGGGCGAGCCTGGATGGGCGCAGGCACCCAAAGTGGGCCCGAGCGGCTATCCATTACCACGCTTCGTCAGCTTGAAATCAAATGCCGTCAACGTCCGCAAGGGGCCCGGCAAAAACTACGGCATTGCCTGGCGCTTCGTACGGGCCGGTCTGCCGGTCGAGATCATCCAGGAATTCGAAACCTGGCGGAAGGTGCGTGATTCGGATGGCGCGGAAGGCTGGATCCACCAAAGCCTCCTGTCCGGGCGGCGTACGGCGATCGTGGCGCCTTGGGCCAAGGGTGAGCGCTTCAATGCCCATTCGGAGGCAAGCGAGACAGCGCGGGTGACGGCCATTCTCGAATCGGGCGTGGTGACGGACGTGGTGCGCTGCCGCGAGGGTTGGTGCGACGTGCGCGGCGACAATTACGAAGGCTGGGTGGAGCAGAATTCGCTCTGGGGCGTCTATCCCAACGAAAACGTCTCCGACGGCTGACCGCACCGCCATCCGCGATATTATCGGGGATGCTTTCGTTCACCCTTTCACACCTCCGGCCGTCAGGCCTGAGACGATCTTGCGCTGGAAAATCAGCACGAGAACGATGAGCGGCACCGTCACGACGACGGATGCCGCCATAATCGTTCCCCAGGGGATTTCCTGCTCGGACGCCCCCGACAGAAGCGCGATCGCCACGGGCACGGTGCGCGTGTCGTTGCTCGACACGAAGGTGAGCGCGAAGAGAAACTCGTTCCAGGCGGCGATGAAGGCGAGAAGCCCCGTCGTCACAAGCGCCGGCCACATCAGGGGGAGAAATACCCTCATGACGATGGTCATCGGTTTTGCGCCATCGACGATCGCCGCCTCTTCGATCTCCACCGGCAAATCCCGCATGAAGGTCGTCAGCACCCAGACCGTGAAGGGCAGGGTGAAGATCATATAGGCGAGGATCAGTGAGAAGAGCGAATTGTAGAGGCCGAAGAGGCGCACCAGTTCGAAAAGTCCGGCGAGCACGGCGATCTGCGGAAACATCGAGACGGCGAGAATCGTCAAAAGCAGGATGCTGCGGCCGCGAAATTCGATACGCGACAGGGCATAGGCCGCCGTCACCGCCAGGAAGAGAGAGATCGCCACCACCACGAAGGCGACGATGACGGAATTCAAGATGTTGAGCGGGAAGACACCGTTGACGAGCACGTCGCGATAATTGGCGAGCGAGAAATCCGTCGGCAGATAGTCGACGCGAAAGAGCGCCGTGCCTGATTTGAAGCTCGTCAGGATGGCGTAATAGAACGGGAAAACTGAGAAGAGCACGATCAGGACGACGAGCCCATAAAAGGCAGCGCGCTTCACGAAGACGGGCATGTCAGCGCCCTCCCCCGAGATTGAGCCGAGCCGCCTTGATGTAGACGAGCGTGATCGCCGCGATCACCAGGAAGAGCAGCGTCGAGGCCGCCGAGCCGTAGGCGAACTGGTCGAACTGGAAGAGGTTTTCCTGAGCGAAAACCGACATCGTCTTGGTTTCGGTGTTGTTGGGCGTCAGCACGTAGATGAGATCGAAGACGCGCAGGGCATCGAGGGCCCGAAAGATGACGGCGACCAGGATCGCCGGACGAATGAGCGGCAGCGTCACTTTGAAGAAGACCTTGACCGGATGAACGCCGTCGATTTTCGCCGCTTCGTAGACGTCAGAGGGCACCATCTGCAGCCCGGCGAGGATGAGTAGCGCCATGAACGGCGTCGTCTTCCACACATCGACGATGATGACGGCCCACATCGCCGTCTCCGGAGAGGCGGTCCAGGCGATCGGATGCGAGAGGATGCCGATCGACATCAGCATGTCGTTCAGAATGCCGAACTGGTCGTTCATCATCCAGGCCCACATCTTGGCCGAGACGATCGTCGGGATCGCCCAAGGGATGAGAACGGCAGCGCGCACAAAGCCGCGTCCCCGAAACGGGACGTTGAGCACGAGCGCCACGATGAGACCGAAGACCGTTTCGATCGAGACGGAAACGAGGGTGTAATAGACGGTGTTCCACACCGCGTTCCACCATTGAGCGTCGAAGAAGAGGCCGAACCATTCCCCGGTCCCGTCGCCATAATCGACATATTCGAAATAGTTGCGGAGGCCGACGAAGCGGGCGGCGTCGAGATCGGCCAGACTCGCATCGGTGAAGGAGAACCAGATCGTCTGCAGAAGCGGCCAGCCGGCGACGAAAGCGAGGACGGCCAGCATGGGCGTAAGGAAGAGCCAGGCCGATGTCAGGCGCTGCCTTGAAAGCGCGGAGCGCACCGCGGGCTGTTCTTCGGTCCGCATCGCCTCGTCGGTCGGCGGGGCGCCGAGCGTCGCGTTCGTCATCGCCAGCCGTCCCGTTTCAGCCGACGCAGCCGGTGCTCCAGCGTCTTAAGATTGGTCTCAGCCGATGCCGCACCGGAGAGCGTCTCGTTAACGGCGGTCCAGAACTCCTTCGAGACTTCGTTGTACTGACGCTTCGTCGGTGCGGAAGGACGCGGCACTGCCTTTTCGACCACATCTGCCCATTCGGCGATGATCGGCTGGCGTTCAGCGATTTCCGGATCGTCATAGAGCGCCGGGATCGTCGGCAGCCGCGCATAGGTGAGCGCTCGCTCCTTCTGCGCTCGGCGAGACGACAGAAAGCGCACGAGCGCGATCGCTTCATCTTTGTGCTTGGAATATTTCGACACAGCGAGGTTCCAACCGCCGAGACAGGGAGCCGATCGACTGCCGGGCTCGGCGGGCAGCGTCGTCACCTCGAACTTGCCGTTGACAGGCGAATCCTCGCCGTTTGACAGCGCATAGGCGTAGGGCCAGTTGCGCATGAAGACGGCATTGCCCGTCTGCCAGACGCCGCGGGCCTCCTCTTCCTTGTAGGCGAGGACACCCGCCGGGGCGATATCCCTCACCCAGGCATGGGCCCGCTCCAGCGCCCGAGCGGCCGCCTCGTTGTTGATGGTGATCTCGCCGTCGGGAGAGACGATCTGCCCGCCGCCGCTCGAGGCGACCCATTCGAGGCCGTTGCAGGTGAGGCCTTCATACGGGGCCCCCTGAAAGACGAAGCCGTAGATCTGACGGTTGCCGGCTCTGCGTTCCTTATCCTGGATCTCTTTTGCGGTTTCGGTCAGCTCCTCCCAGGTCGTCGGCGGTGTCCTGCCGTACTTTTCCAGGAGGTCCTTGCGATAGAAGAGTGCCGGCGCGTCGGTATACATGGGGAATGCGACGAGCCGACCTTCGACGGTCTGCGATTCGATCACCGAAGGAAAATGGTCGCCGATCACGTCGGCCATGGCGTCGCGCAGATCGACAAACTGGTTGGCAAGCTGCGGTGCCCAGATCACATCGACACGGTAGATGTCGATATCGTCGGTGCCGGCCGCCAGCCACAAACGATATTGCCCGAATTGATCGCTCGTCGAAGCCGGCATCTCGACGATGTTGACGTGGTGGCCGGTCTCCGCCTCGAATTCGGCGAGCTGCGTGCGCAATTCCTGAATATCCGCGCCGACGGAGCCCGAGACGATGGAAAGCTCGGCTGCAGAAACCGGGCTGGTGCCAAAGGCCAATGTCGCAGCAACGGCCATAGCCGCACGGCCAAACCGCATGTTCCCCTCCCATCCGGCCGGTATTTCCCGGCTCTTTCTGCATGATCGCTTCGCGATCTCAACGATCAACCGCAGCGCTGGTTGCGCGAAAGTCTAGCGCCTCTTGCCGCGACATTGGGAGTCCCCTTGGCGCCATCTTGTCGAATGGCGCTCGTTTCTTCCCGCCCGGCGGTCACCCGAATGCTGCCCGCGACCAATCGACCGAGATTGCGCCTCAGAGGCTCTTCAGGCGTGTCACGTCACGCCAATGTCATGTTTTTCTTATGGAATATGGCAACTCTGGTCGATGTCGGCGCGATCGTTTAAGGAAAGCGCATGAGATCGAGATTCCCCAGGGGCAGGGAGGCCATGCAGGGACGGCATCATCTCTCTCCACGACGACTGGTGCGGCGTTTTGCGCCCGGTCTCGGGAGGGCTCGGGGCAGCGGTTTCGTACGCCCATTCGCAAAACCGGGTCGCGCCCCTTGGCGGGCGGCCCGCCATGTCGGAACGCTCGGAAGGCTCGGCGATCTTGAGGCGCGGCTTGCCCGCTCTCCCTCAGAGATCCGCCGTTCGCAAGGGCTGCGCTACCATGTCTTCTACGAAGAGATGGCGGCCGTTGCCGACGAGGAAACTTATCAGCGCCGGCGCGACGCCGACGCCTACGACCTCATCTGCGACCATCTTCTGGTGCTCGATCACGCCGTCCCGCGGCGACCGTTCCTGCGCTCGAAGCCCGAGATCGTCGGCACCTACCGGCTGTTGCGGCAGGAGATCGCCGAGATCAATGGCGGCTTCTACTCCGCCGGGGAATACGATGTCGGTTCGCTCGTCACGCGTTATCCGCATCTGCGCTTTCTGGAGCTCGGTCGCTCCTGCGTGCTGAAGCCCTACCGCGACAAGCGGACGGTGGAACTCCTGTGGCACGGCATCTGGAGCTACGTCTTGATGCACGGCATGGACGTGATGATCGGCTGTGCCAGCATTCCGGGCACCGATCCCGACAAGCTCGCCCTGCCTTTGAGCTTCCTTCATCACAACGCGCTGGCACCGGAAGAATGGCGGGTTCGCGCGGTCGAGGAGCGTTACGTCGACATGAATCGGATGGCCGCCGACGAGATCGACGCCAAGGCGGCTCTTCGCCAGCTTCCTCCTTTGATCAAGGGGTATCTCCGCCTCGGGGGCTATGTCGGTGAAGGAGCGGTGGTCGACTATCAGTTTGGCACCACCGATATCCTGGTCATCCTGCCGGTGAGCGCTCTCAATCCACGCTATGTCGACCATTTTGGCAATGATGCGAGCCGGTTTGCGGCGCCTGCCCCGCCGTCGGGACGGCGGCTGTTTGCACCGCTGCGGCGCAATCTGACGTAAAGGGCGCCTTCGCCGCCGTGATGGCGGGAGGCATGTTCGTAGGCAACGACAAGCTCGCGAAAAGCGGGCTCGGCGAGCCATCTCGGCACCATGGTCTTCAAGACCCCCTCGCCTTCCGAACGGCCTTTGCCGGTGATGACAAGCACCAGAACGTGACCGCGGGCTTGCGCGCCCCCCAAAAAACCCAGGAGGCGGTCATGGGCTCGCTGCTGGGTCATGCCATGCAGGTCGATGCGCGCGTCAGGTTCAAGACGGCCGCGCAGGAGGCGGCGTTTCAGGCGCGGCTCGAGCGCTGCTGCGGCTCGGGGCGCGGATCGGGGTTTCGGCTCCGAAGGGGTTATGCCGTCGACGGGCGGGGCGGCCGGGCTCCGCTTTCCGGCTGTAAGCGCCAAAGCACCCGTCTGGGGCGGCGCATCATCCGGCTGCGCCCCTTTGTGAGCGTCAAGCTCTTCGCGGAGGGAGCGGCTTTTGAGTGGCCGCACGGTCCGGCGAACCTTATCCCAGAGCGCCTTGTCTTCGGGCGAAAGCTGTTTGCGGGCCATCTCAGGCGCTCGCCTTCGGTAGAAGGAGGCGCAGGACGCCATGATGGCGTATTTCGCCGGCCGCCTTGCCTGCCTCCGCGCCAGAGCCTGCAAATATATCGCCGCGACCTCGACCCTTGATGGCCGAACCCACATCCTGCGCGATCATCAGGCGACGAAAGGCATCCGCGCCGAAGCCCGCAAGCGGCGGTGCGGAGACGAACACCGGCAGATGGAAGGGAGCGAAGCCTGGATCCACGGCGAGGCTGCGCCCGGCGCTGAGCGGAACGCCTGCCGCGCCCAACGGGCCGTCTTCAGGAGCGAGATCGACGATCTCGTTGAAGAAGATAAAGGACCGGTTCTCGGCCATGAGCCGGCGACCGGCCTCACGATGCATCTTGAGCCAGAGTTCGAGACCGGCTTTGCCGGCCGCGTCCTTCGCAAGATAGCCGCGTTCGACGGCGAGCCGGCCGATCGACGTGTAGGCGTGCCCCGATTTTCCGGCGAAGCCGATACGCATATGCTGGCCACCACCAAGGGAGAGGCGCGCAGAGCCCTGAACGTGGATGAAGAAGAGATCGACGGGATCCCTCACATAGGCGAGTTCGAGACCGCGCCCCGCCAAAGCGCCGGCTTCGATCGCCGCCCGATCGGGACAGGCCGGAACTCGATCGGTAACCTCGGTCTGGGCGGCCTCTGCGGGCGGGCGGTAGATGGGCACGCTGAACGCGTCGGTAGGCTCACGCCGCGCTTCGATCACGGGCTCATAATAGCCGGTCAGATACCCCTTCGCCGCAGCGGGTGCTGGCACGAAATAGCTCTCAAAGAAGCTGCGAGCTTCGGCCGGTGACGGGTCGGCCGGCAGACGCAGCGCGGCAGCGGCAGCGGCTTCCAGCCCAGGAAGTCTATCCGGCAAAGGCGTGGCTTCGGCGAACAGTCTTTCGGCCGATTTGCGGAATGCGCGAAGGGCGGCACGATGATCATCCTCGATCCAGCCCGGCAGGGATACGAACGATAGATGACGATGCTCGTCCGCGTCGGGGGCGGACGAGGTCAGCGTTGCGATGGGCGAGGTCGGGGCATCTCCAGCCACCGTCGGCGCTCAGCTGGAGCCGGTTGCGACCAGCTCCCAGTTGGGATCGCGGCTCATCGTGGCACGGGCAAAGGTCCAGACCTCGTCGGGCTTCTGGACGGCGTTGGGATCGCCCTCAATTACCCGGCCCTCATTGTCGTAGGTGACCGAAACGATCTCGGATTTGAAACGAACGGAGACGCGTGCGACGTTGTCTTCGAGCTCCGCCTCCGTGAGCTTGGCGCTCTCGAAACCGACGAAGCTCGTCTCGAGCCTTTCGCCGCGCTGTTCCCGCTCACTCATGGCGGTGGCGAAGCTCTCGTAGACATCGGCGGAGAGAAGCGACCTCAGAGTGGTGCGGTCGCCCGCAGCGAAGGCCTGGACCACCATCTCGTAGGCGGCTTTGGCGCCTTCCAGGAAAGAATCGGGCTCGAAGGCGGGATCCGCGCGGCTAATCGCCACAAGCCCATCATAAAGCGGCGTATCGGGCTTGGCATGGCGCTTCAGAGCGCTCCAATCGGGGGCGCTCGGCGTCTCCCGCTCGGGCACCTGACCGGGACGCGGCAGGGTCACGACGTTCTCGGCTGTATGACGGGCCGCGACAGGCGGTTTGCGGCCGTTCTCATAGGGCGAGGGTTCGCTGCCGGTGCGACGGCCCAGCACGCTGCCGAGGCGCATAAAAATGACGACCGCGATCACCAGGAAGATCAGAGAATAAATGTCGAAAAAGCCGCTCATGCCGATATCGTGGACGCTCCCTACGGGCGTTCGCTTCGTTCCCCGCAATGTAAGCACGATCCCGGCCGAGTCCAGCAGATCGCAGGAAACTCTTTAAAAAACCGGCCGAGACACCATATCGCAGGATCAGGATTGAACCTATGCCAATTTTCCTTCTCCTCCTCCTCATCCCGCTGATCGAGGTCGGCACGTTCGTCGTGGTCGGTCAGTATATCGGCCTCGCCCCGACGCTGCTTCTGACGCTTTTGACGGCGATCATTGGCACCGCGCTTCTGCGCCACCAGGGGCTTAGGACCATTTTGCGCATCCGCAGCGATCTGGAATCCGGGCGGATGCCGGCGCGCAACCTTGCCGATGGTGCGCTGATCGCCGTTGCCGGGGTGATGCTTTTGACCCCGGGCTTCGTCACAGACACGCTCGGGTTTTTGCTTTTCGTCCCGGCCGTGCGCACTCGGATTTGGCAGTTCGTCCTGTCGCGGGTCGATCTGCGCGTGGTCGGCACGCAGAATTATCAGGCCTCGAATTATCGTGAGACGCGGCGCGGCCCGAACGGCGAGACCGTCGTCGACCTCGAAGAGGGCGAGTTCGAGGTCCATGAGATCGACCCCGACCGGGACCGTCGGCGGTGACGGACGCGGTGACGCGTGGGCGTCGTGCTCCAGCGACCCGAATAATGCGCATGGCCCCAAAAGTCGCGTTGCCAGCGCGATCGCGAGCGGTGCGCGGTTGTGGCTCACTGCCCCGCATGCTAGGCGCGGGCAACCGTTCCCAATGACAGCTTTGGAAAGACGATATGGTCAATAATGCCAGCAATGGCGGCGAGCAGGCCGCCGGCACGGATGCGAAGAGCCAGGCATCGGGCCAGGCGCCAGGAATTCATGTCCTTGGCCAGTACATCAAAGACCTTTCTTTCGAAAATCCCGGCGCGCCGAACTCGTTGAGGCCCGCAAGCGCCAATCCGTCGCTCGACGTCAACGTGAACGTCAATGCGCGGCCGATCGCCGATGGTCAGTTCGAGGTCGAGCTGAAGCTCGATGCCAAAGCAAGCCGCGGCGAAGACACGCTCTTCATCACCGAGGTCGTGTATGCGGGTCTTTTCCAGATCCGCAACGTGCCGCAGGAGCATCTTCACCCGATCATTCTGATCGAGTGCCCGCGGCTGCTCTTCCCGTTCGCGCGCCAGATTCTGGCGGACGCGACGCGTCAGGGCGGCTTCCCGCCTTTGATGATCGATCCCGTGGATTTTGCCGCGCTTTATCGTCAGCGGGCAGCGCAGGCTCAGGCGGAAGCGCCGACGACGGCCTGAGGCGTTTGAGAGACGCGCTCGTCTTCGTCCTTCCAGACGTTCAGCCAGAGCGCGTCCTCACCCATTTCAGCTTCCACAAAGGCGCGGTGCGCCGCGCGCATCTCGTCGCTCAGACGCGGCGGCAAGGCGTGCGGCCGTGCCCCCACCTGGCGCATCGTGCCGGTGTTGGAGGCCCCTTCTGAGAAGCTGCCGAGCGCGAGCAGCGCCTGGCGTCCCCCCTGCAATTCGACATAGACCTCGGCGAGAATCTCGGCGTCGAGGAGCGCGCCGTGTTTCGTGCGCTTCGAATTGTCGATACCATAACGGGCACAAAGCGCATCGAGAGAGTTCATTCCGCCCGGATGCCGGCGCCGTGCCAGCATGAGGGTGTCGACGAAACGCTCATCCGGAATGACGGAAAAGCCAGCCTTCGCAAGCTCCATATTGATAAAACCGCGGTCGAACGATGCGTTGTGCGCGACGAGAGGCGCATCGCCGACGAATTCCAGGAATTCGTCCACGCATTCACGGAAGGCCGGTTTGTCGCGCAGAAACTCCTCGGTCAGCCCATGGACCGCGACCGCATCCGGGCTGATCGCGCAACCTGGATTGATATAGGCGTGATAAAAGCGTCCGGTGGCAATCCGATTGATGATCTCCACGCAGCCGATCTCAATCAGCCTGTCACCTTTGAGGGCGTCGAGGCCAGTGGTTTCCGTATCGAAGACGATTTCCCGCATAGCGCTGATCATGAAATTTGGGCGGCTCGGACACAAGCGATCCGCGCGTTAGAAAGCGGCTTTTCCCTGGCTCATTCAGAGCAGCCTTGCTCTGCGCCTCTCCGCTTCGCCCGCGAGCCCAATCGAGCTACGGCTCACGTCATTGCGGCGGTGGCGCGCAGAATCGTTTCGACGTCACGTTCGGCCGCTTCGAAGCCAAATCCGGTATCGATGACGAAATGGGCCTGCCGGCGTTTGTCCGCATCCGGCACCTGCCGTGCCAGGAGCTTCTCAAACAGCTCTTCGGTCATGCCGCGGCGGGCGAGCACTCTTTCGCGCTGCGTTTCCGGCGAGGTCGTGACGACCACCACACAATCCATCCATTGCTCTGCACCCGTTTCAAAGAGCAGCGGAATGTCCAGCACAACGACCGGGACGCCCTCTCGAGCAGCCTGTTCGCCAAATTCGACCGTTTTCGCACGGACGAGCGGGTGCACGATCTCCTCCAGGCGGGCGAGCTGGTCGATGTTGCCGGAAAGCGCCGCTCCGAGTTTCTTACGATCGACTTCGCCGTCCGCCGTCACGCCCGGAAAGGCGGCTTCGATCGGTTCGACGGCCGCGCCACGATAGAGTTCGTGCACGGCGCGATCGGAATCGTGCACGGCAACCCCGCGACGCCGAAACATCGCGGCCGTCGTCGACTTCCCCATGGCCATTGAGCCAGTGAGTCCAATTACGAACATGAGTCTCTTTCGGCTAGATCGGCGACCACGGCCGCCCGCAGTTCCGCGTCCACTTCGGGGCGGACGCCGAACCAGCGCTCGAACCCCGGCACGGCCTGATGCAGCAGCATCCCAAGTCCATCGACGGTGGTGAGGCCAGCCGACGCCGCTCCACGAAGAAACGGCGTTTGCAGCGGCACATAGGTCAGATCGGTGACGATAGCTGAGTCTTTCGCGCGGTCCCACGGAACCGTCAATTCGGCTCCGGAGAGCCCCGCCGAAGTTGCGTTGATTACTAAATCCGCAGACGAGAGTCGCTCCGCAAGGGCATCGAACCCAGCGGGCCGAACCTTGTCGGCAAATCGCACCGCAACGTCGTGGGCACGGCGTTCCGTGCGGTTGACGAGTTCGATCCTCTCGACGCCGCGTTGCACAAGTGCGTCGATGACGGCGCGGCTCGCGCCGCCCGCCCCGACGATGAGCGCGCATCCCGTTTTTTCCGACCAACCGGGCACTGCCTGATCAAGGGAAGCCAGGAACCCGGTTCCGTCCGTGTTGTCGGCCACGAGCCGACCATCTTCGAGCCAGAGTGTGTTGGCAACATCCAAGCGCTCTGCTGCACCGCAACGTTTGAATGCTGCGGCGCAGGCAACCTCTTTGTGCGGGACGGTAACGTTGGCGCCCGCATAGCTCGAAGAGGCGAAGGAGGCATAAAACGACACCGCCTCCTGCGGCGAAACCGGCCTCACACTATAGTCACCTTCGATTTTATAGCGCCTGAGCCAGAAGCCATGAATCAGCGGCGAACGCGAATGTGAAACCGGCCATCCCGTGACGCACGCATGCAGCATTTCAAAAGGTTCCGAAGCCGTTTTTGCGCAGGAAGCCGAGAAGGGGCAGCAGCGGCAGGCCGAGGATGGTAAAATAGTCGCCTTCGACATTTTCGATCAAACGAATGCCGGGACCTTCCAGCTGATAGAGACCGACGCTTGAGAGAATCTGGGGGCCCGAAGCGGCAAGATAGCGTCCGACTTCGTCGGCCCGGATCGGGCGCAATGTGATGGCCGCGCTGTCGCGTGTTTCAAAGAGCGTCTTGCCGGCGCGCATGCAGGCCACCGCAGAATGCAGATAGTGCGTCTTGCCGGAAAGCTCGAGGAGCTGCTGGCGGGCAGCATCCATGTTTTCCGCCTTGCGGAAGAGGCGTCCGTCGAGCTCCAGGGTCTGGTCCGCGGCAATGACGAGAGCCCGGGGGATCGCCTCGCTCGCCATCGTGGCTTTCGCGAGGGCGAGCGTGGAGGCGATATCGCCTGCTCCCGCCCCGGCACGAAGCAGAGGTTCGGAGGCCGCCATCTCGTCGAGTTCGGGAGAAACCTGCCGAAAGGAAAGACCCGTGCCGTCAAGGAGGGCTTTGCGGGCCTTGCTGCCCGAAGCGAGAACGAGCTCTGTCATGCCAATTGCTTTCCGCGCCGTTCTCCCAGAAGCGCCAGCACCGCGGCGGCCGTTTCCTCGATCGAGCGCCGGCTCACGTCGATCAAAGGCCAGCCGTATTTCGCACATAGGCGTCGCGTCTCCAGGACCTCCTGGGAAACAGCCGTGCGATCGAGGTAAGCCGGATTGTCGTCCTCCGGCGAAAGGCTCAACACCCGATTCTGTCGAATTTGAACGATTCGGTCCGGGCTCGCGACGAGGCCGACAACCAGGCAGGACTTGGCGCGTGTCACCAATGCGGGAACCGGAATGCCTTTGACGATCGGGAGGTTCGCCGTCTTGATGCCGCGGTTGGCGAGATAGATCGACGTCGGCGTCTTTGAGGTGCGGCTGACGCCGAGCAGCATCACATCGGCTTCATCGATATCTCGCGGCAGCTGGCCGTCATCGTGCATCATCGTGAAATTGAGCGCTTCGATGCGCTCGAAATAGCTTGCGTCGAGCGCGTGCTGGGCACCGACTCGGCCGGTGGAACGTGTCCCGAGATAGGCCTGAAACGCCTGCAAGACCGGATCCAAGACCGAGACCGCCGGGATGGACAATTCGTTGCAGCGCGTCTCCAAGAGCTCCGCCAGCTTCTCGTCGACAAGCGTATAAAGGACGATCCCCGGCGAGTTTTCCACATCCAGCATAATGCGCTCGATCTGCTTGGCCGTGCGTACCAGAGAGTGGATGTGTTCGACCGCATGAATGCCGGCATACTGGGCCGCAGCGGCACGTCCGACATTGATCAGGGTCTCGCCCGTCGCATCGGAAATGAGGTGAAGATGGAAGAACCGCGTCGGCGCCAAGGGGATAACCGTGGATAAAAGGGCCGTTTTCTCACGCCGGAAGCGGCTGCGCCGATTGCGCCCCCACTGTCCCGACGACGGTCCACAATTTGGATGGCGCAGAGGCGATTGGCAACAGGCTGTGGGTGGGAGTCGACAAAGCGGCGCGATTCACAGCATCTGGGTGGCGACTGGATATTCGACTGCGCCGCTGAAAAGCGCTGTCTTGCGCCACTTCCGGCGAGTCACTTGGGCCACTATCCCCGGTGTTTTCCCCTGGGGGAGTAACAAGCCGCGGCGCCTTTGCCGCGGATTGATGTGTTGTGGGTGGAATTGAATCCGGCTAATCCACCGCCCAATAGAAACAGAAGAATCCTTAAAACCTTTAATTTGGGGTTAAGAGCACCTGTGGCTTCGGCAAGATCGCTTCTTCGAGTCCTCGACGGCGAAAGCCTAGAGACACCTCCGCTTTGGATGATGCGTCAGGCAGGGCGCTACCTGCCCGAATATCGCGAAACGCGCAGTCAGGCGAACGGGTTCCTGGACCTGTGCTACACGCCAAAACTGGCAACCGAAGTGACGCTTCAACCGATCCGACGTTTCGGTTTCGATGCGGCGATCCTGTTTTCCGACATCCTCGTCATTCCCGACGCGCTGGGTCAGAAAGTGGCTTTCGAGGAAGGGCACGGACCGCGGCTGGAGCCGATCGATCCATCTCGCATAGGAGAGCTCGCTGGCAAGGACG
This sequence comes from Rhodopseudomonas julia, assembly GCF_030813515.1. Lineage (NCBI taxonomy): Bacteria > Pseudomonadati > Pseudomonadota > Alphaproteobacteria > Hyphomicrobiales > Nitrobacteraceae > Rhodopseudomonas > Rhodopseudomonas julia. The sequence continues at coordinate 1,392,271 of NZ_JAUSUK010000001.1, forward strand.
TCACCGCGTTCCTTGCGCCGGTCCTGGAGACGGTCGAGCGAGTGCGGGCAGAGCTTCCCCAGGAGACGACGCTCCTGGGCTTCTGTGGCGCTCCTTGGACCGTGGCGACGTACATGGTGGCCGGGACTGGAACAGGCGACCAGGGACCGGCGCGGCGTCTGTCACTTGGCGAGCCGGAGCGTTTTCAAGCGCTCATGGATATCCTGGTCGAGGCGTCGGCAAGTTATCTCGTGGCCCAGCTCAAGGCGGGAGCGGATGCGGTTCAGATCTTCGACACCTGGGCCGGCGTTCTCGACGACGACGGTTTCGATCGGTGGGCGATCGAGCCGGTGCGCGCCATTATCGCGAAGGTGCGTGAGGCCGTGCCGGGCGCCAAAGTGATCGCCTTTCCGAAAGGCGGTGGTGCGCGGCTGAAGCGCTACGTCGAGGGGACGGGCGCCGATGCGATCGGCCTGGACTGGTCGACGCCGCTTGACGATGCGCGAAAGAATGCGGGCGGCAAGGCCTTGCAGGGAAATCTCGATCCGATGCGGCTCATCGTGGGCGGCAAGGCTCTCGAAGACGGGGTGCGGAGCATCCTCGCGGCAATGCGCGGTTATCCGCATATCTTCAATCTCGGACATGGAATCACGCCGGATACGCCGGTGGAACATGTCGAGGCGTTCGTGAAGCTCGTGCGAGGCAAGTAAACGATGGATGGCCTCGTGGCGGCAATCTCCGATTTCTTTTGGTATGCCAATCCTTTGTGGATCAAGGCATGGCATGTGATCTCGATTATCGCCTGGATGGCGGGGCTGCTCTACCTGCCCCGCTTGATGGTCTATCACACGAAGGTCGCCACGGGGTCGGAGCAGTCTGAGCTCTTCAAGGTGATGGAGAGGCGTCTCCTCAAGGCGATCATGACGCCCGCGATGTTTGCGAGCTGGATCTTCGGCCTTTGGGCGGCGACCATCACCTATGCCTGGGATCAGGGGTGGTTCCACATCAAACTGGCGCTTGTCGTCTTGCTGACGATTTCCCATCTGTTCATGGCACGGTGGGTGCGGGACTTTGCCGAAGATCGCAACACGCGGCCTGAGCGCTTCTACCGCATGATCAACGAGGCGCCGACGCTCCTCATGATTGGTATTGTTATCCTGGTTATCGTGCGGCCGTTCTGACCCGGATGAATTAGCGCTTGTGATTCCGGTCGGACCGGGTTAAGCGGAAAGAACTGGCGTGAATGGCTAGCCGCGGCGCAAGCTGGGGGCCGGCCGTTAGTTTCCCGCACCGGGGCGGTGCCTCCCTTTTACCCATGCCTCCTCCACCGTGTTTTGCACGGGACTCAATCACATGGCTGAAATCAGACTCCAAGACCTGAAGGCGAAGTCGCCTACCGATCTTCTTGCTGTTGCGGAAGAGTACGACGTTGAAAACGCCAGTACTTTGCGCAAGCAAGAACTTATGTTCGCGATCCTGAAAAAGGTCGCCGAACGTGACATTACCATTATAGGGCAGGGCGTTATTGAGGTTCTGCAGGACGGCTTCGGCTTTCTGCGGTCTCCCGATGCGAATTATCTGCCTGGACCCGACGATATCTACGTTTCGCCGTCGCAAATCAGACGTTTTTCCTTGCGAACCGGCGATACGATCGAGGGTGAGATACGCAGCCCGAAAGAGGGCGAGCGGTATTTTGCGCTCCTTAAGGTCAATACGATCAATTTTGAGGAGCCGGAAAAGGCCAAGCACAAGGTCCATTTCGACAATCTGACGCCACTTTACCCGGATGAACGCTTCAAGATGGAGCTCGATGATCCGACGGTGAAGGATATGTCGGCGCGGGTCATCGACCTGGTGGCGCCCCTGGGCAAAGGGCAGCGCGGACTGATCGTCGCCCCGCCGCGAACCGGTAAGACGGTTCTTCTGCAGAACATCGCCGGCTCGATCACGTCGAATCATCCGGAATGCTACGTCATCGTGCTTCTGATCGACGAGCGCCCGGAAGAAGTGACGGATATGCAGCGGACGGTGCGGGGCGAGGTGATCTCCTCGACCTTCGACGAGCCCGCTGTGCGGCACGTGCAGGTCGCTGAGATGGTCATCGAGAAGGCCAAACGCCTCGTCGAACACGGTCGTGACGTGGTTATCCTGCTCGATTCGATCACACGGTTGGGCCGGGCCTACAACACTGTCGTGCCGTCGTCCGGCAAGGTTCTGACGGGCGGTGTCGACGCCAATGCGCTGCAGCGGCCGAAGCGCTTCTTCGGTGCGGCGCGCAATATCGAAGAAGGCGGCTCGCTGACGATCATCGCGACGGCTCTCATCGATACCGGCAGCCGGATGGACGAGGTGATCTTCGAAGAGTTCAAGGGTACGGGCAATTCCGAAATCGTGCTCGATCGCAAGGTTGCTGACAAACGCGTCTTCCCGTCGATGGACATCCTGAAGTCGGGAACCCGAAAGGAAGAGCTGCTGGTGCCGCGTGCGGACCTTCAGAAGATCTTCGTCTTGCGCCGGATCCTCGCGTCAATGGGCGTCGTCGATGCGATCGAGTTCCTGCTCGATAAGCTACGACATACGAAATCGAATTCGGAGTTCTTCGATTCGATGAACACCTGAGTGGCCAAGGCGTCTGAGAAATCAGGCGCCTTTGCTTTATCTGGTGTGCCCCGTGCGGGTGCGGGCCAAGAGGTCGGCAATTTCCTGTGACGCCGTGATGTCCGGGTAGCATCTTTCCATGTCGCAGATTCGGAGCCTCGCCTCGCTGGCTGAGGAGTCCGGGCGATATTCCCGCGTAAGGGCGGGGTCAGCTTCGGCCGCGATGTGTTTTGCGATCGTGTCATCCGTCTTCGATTCTGATCCAAAGACGATGACGTGGCGGGCGCGCAAGGCGGTGTCCCACGCATTCTGGAGACTTGCTGTCGCAATCAGGTTGCGTGCGATGGCGCGTGCTTGATGGCGGATGATCGTCTCGGCCCGGTCGAGATAGCTTGTCTCTCCCGTGAGAAGAAAGAGTCGGCCGCAGGCTTCTGCGGCGACACCTGTAGCAGCGGGCATCGCCTCGTCAGAGTCTGAATGAAGGCGCGCAAAAAGGGCGTCTTGTGCGGCATTTGCAAGATAGTATGAACCTGAGTCGTCGTCATAGTAATTGGTTTCGAGGACGTCGACACTCGCTTTTGCAGAGTCCAAATAGTGTTTTTCGGCGGTTGCGGCGTAGAGTTCGATGGCAGCCCGCAGCATTTGCGCATGGTCGGTCGAAACGGCCTCGGCGGTGATACGGCCGTCGCACCAGGCATGAGCCAGCTGACCCGAAGGGGTTTTGTTTTCCGAGAGAAATGCGAATGCGTCGGTGGCCGCGGTCAAGAGATCCGGGCGGGAAAGCACCACGGATGATCGTGCGAGAGCGGCGATAAGTGTGGCGTTCCAGTCGGTGAGGACTTTGTCGTCGCGGGCAGGCTGTGCGCGCGTGTTGCGAACCGTGAGGAGGCTGGCGCGATGGCGAGCGAGGGTTGCCTCGTTGCTTTCACCGAGCCAGGCGAACGCCTCGGTCCGGAGGCGATTGAGGATGTTGCGGCCCTCCCAATTGCCCTCTGGGGTCACGTCATAGAGTTTGGCGAAGGTCTCTGTCGCGGCACCAAGGTGGTCTTCAATCTCGTCGGCGCTCCATACATAGGTGGCACCCTCTTCGTGATCGGTGTCCGCGTCCAGACTGGTCGCAAAGGCACCAGAAGGCAGACGCATCTCGTTGAGGAGCCAGTTGGCGGTTTCTTCTAGGCGCGCACGAAAAAGCGGCTCCCCGGTCTTTTCGTAGGCGAGGCAGAGAAGATAGAGGAGCTGTCCGTTGTCGGAGAGCATTTTCTCGAAATGGGGCACCAGCCATTGATCGTCGACGGCATAGCGGGCGAAGCCGCCCCCCAGGTGGTCGTAAATTCCTCCCTGGCAAAGGTTGCGGAGAGTGATCAGGACGGCATCGGCATAGGCGGTGTTGCCGGTGCGCAGATGCGCGCGCCACATCATTTCGAGAAGAGGGGCCTGAGGGAATTTGGGCGCGCCTTTAAGGCCGCCGCGTTCGAGATCGAAATGCACGAGGATCTGTGCGGCAGCAGCGTCAAGGAGTTCGGGATCGGGATGCGTGTCCGGCGGGGGCTCGGTAGCCTGCCCGCTCATGAGATGCGTCGCGATCGCCTTTGTGTTCGTGGCGACGGTTTCGGGCTTGTGTTGCCACGTCTCGGTGACAGCATGAAGGACCTGGCGGAAGCTTGGGCGGCCCCAGCGTGGGGTCGGCGGAAAGTAGGTGCCGCCCCAGAACGGTTCTGTCTGTGGGGTCAGGAACATCGTGAGAGGCCAGCCCCCGGGCACGCCGAGAGAGTGGAGGGCGGCCATATAGACCTGGTCGATGTCTGGCCGTTCCTCGCGGTCGACCTTTATGTTTACGAAATTCTGATTGAGATAGGCAGCCGTTCCAGGGTCGGAAAAGCTCTCATTCGCCATGACATGGCACCAATGGCAGGCGGCGTATCCGATCGACAAATGGATGGGGACGGAGCGTTTGCGTGCTTCGGCGAGCGCTTCCTCATCCCAGGGCTGCCAGTGAACGGGATTATCGGCATGCTGGTTGAGGTAAGGACTGGCGGTTTCTGCGAGGCGGTTTCTAGCCATTAGATCTCCGGCAACGAGGCTTAGGGCGACTACAGAAGACATGGACACGATTTACGCATTGTCGAGCGGCGCGTTGCCCGCGGGGGTGGGGATCGTGCGGATTTCCGGACCGGAGGCCGGGAGGGTACTGGCTGCACTTGTCGGTGGGCTGCCGGCCCCCCGGCGTGCCGTGGTGAGAAGCGTGGTCGATCCGAAGAGCGGAGATGTCCTCGATCAGGGCTTGGTCTTATGGATGCCGGGGCCGGGAACGTTTACGGGCGAGGATACGGCCGAGCTGCAGTGTCATGGCAGCCGCGCCGTTATTGCGAGAATATTCGAATCGTTTGCGCAATGGCCTGAATTGCGTATGGCCGAGGCGGGCGAGTTTGCGCGTCGGGCTTTCCTGAATGGGCGGCTCGATCTGACAGAGGCAGAGGGCCTTGCTGATCTTGTCGCAGCGGAAACGGAGGCGCAGAGACGGCAGGCGTTGAGCCAGGCCCAGGGCGCGCTGTCGAAGAGACTGGCGCAGTGGCGAGAGACGCTGGTCGATTGTGTTGCCGAGGTCGAAGCGCAACTCGACTTTTCGGACGAAGGTGATGTCGGCTGCGAGGTCGATGTTGCGACGCCGTTGCGGGTATTGCTTTTGGAGGTTCAGGAGCTGTTGTCGGGCGCGCGCTTTGCCGAGCGTGTTCGGGAGGGGTTCGTGGTCGTGTTGGTCGGGCCGCCGAACGCCGGCAAGTCCACCCTGCTCAATGCGTTTGCCCGGCGCGAGGTCGCGATCGTTAGCGCCGAGCCGGGGACAACCCGGGACCTTGTGGCGGTGCCGCTCGAGCTGTCGGGATATGCAGTCACGCTCATTGATACTGCGGGGCTGCGCGAGACCGACAGTGCGGTAGAGGCAGAAGGTGTTCGTCGCGCGCGGCGCGCAGCCAGGGATGCGGATCTGGTGCTAGAGCTCGTTCCTGCGGGTGACAAGCCGGCTCCGGCGGAACCGCATGCGCATGAGGGGGAAACCGAGTGCTGGTTGATTGAGACGAAGATCGATCTGGATCAAGTCGGGCGGATTGCTCCGGCCGGACGTCGGAGGATTTCCGCGGTCACAGGTGACGGCATGCGGGAGCTGGAAGCGTCCCTGTCCGATTGGTTGGCGCGGCGGGGAAAATCGGTTCCGGGTGGTGTGACGGATGCAGCCGCGGTGAATGCGCGCCAGAGGGATGGGCTCGTGCGACTGTGCGATTGCCTCGAATCGGTTCTGAAACGAGAAGGCTCCGTGAGGGCCGATGAACTTCTCGGCGAGGACTTGCGTGCGTGCCTGCGCGCGATCGGACGGGTGACGGGCGAGGTGGACGCCGAGAGCGTGCTCGGCGCGATCTTTGGGCGGTTTTGCATCGGAAAATAGAGTGGGCGGGCGGCCATGTTTCACGTGGAACGGCTTAGGCCGCTCGTTGTGGCGTTCCACGTGAAACATAACTTCCCATATGCGCCAGAACGCACTAGATCCTCACCATGACATTGAATTGTGACGTCGTGATCATCGGTGGCGGCCATGCCGGCTGCGAGGCGGCCGCAGCTTCGGCACGTACCGGCGCGCAAACCGTCCTCGTGACCCATCGCGCCGATACCATTGGCACCATGTCCTGTAATCCGGCGATCGGTGGGCTGGGCAAAGGCCATCTCGTTCGCGAGATCGACGCACTCGATGGGCTGATGGGTCGAGCGGCGGACGCCGCGGGGATCCAGTTTCGCATGCTCAATCGGCGAAAGGGCCCCGCGGTGCAGGGACCCCGCGCGCAGACGGATCGCGCTCTCTACCGCGCCGCGGTGCAATTGCTGGTTCGGGGGCAAGAGAGACTAGAGGTTCTGGAGGGCGAAGCTGCGGACCTTCTCATTCAGAATGGACGCATTCAGGGGCTGCGGCTCGCGGATGGGCGGGAGATCCGCTGCGGTGCCGTCGTCATCACTACGGGGACGTTTCTCCGCGGCATGGTGCATATTGGAGAGCGGTCATGGCCGGCGGGCCGTGTCGATGAGAAACCTTCACTCGCACTGGCTGAGACCCTCGATCGCCTCGGGCTTCGCCTGGGACGCCTGAAGACGGGGACACCGCCGCGGCTCGACGGGCGAACGATCGATTGGTCAGCGCTTGAGATGCAGCCGGGTGATGATCCGATCGAGCCGTTCTCAACGATGACCGACAGCATTACGACGCCGCAAATTGAGTGCGGGATCACCCGCACGACCGCGGCGACCCATGAAATCATCCATGGCAATCTCGCACGGTCGGCGATCCATGTTGGGAATATCTCGGGTCGGGGCCCGCGATATTGCCCGTCGATCGAGGACAAGGTCGTGCGCTTTGCCGACCGAGAGAGCCATCAGATCTTTCTGGAGCCCGAAGGACTCGGAGACGATACGGTTTACCCGAACGGGATCTCCACGTCGTTGCCGCAGCAAGTGCAGGAGGCCTTTGTTCGGACGATACCGGGTTTGGAGCGGGTTGAGATCCTGCGGCCTGGCTATGCGATCGAGTATGACCATGTCGACCCGCGAGAGCTGGATACAACGCTTGAGCTGCGACGGTTGCCGGGACTTTTTCTTGCTGGGCAGGTCAACGGCACGACGGGCTATGAAGAGGCGGGCGCGCAGGGCCTCATTGCGGGCTTGAATGCTGCGAGGCGTGCGGGTGGCGGGCAGGGGATCACGATCGGTCGGTCGGACGCCTATCTCGGCGTGATGATCGATGATTTGGTCACGAAGGGTGTGAGCGAGCCCTATCGCATGTTTACGTCGCGCGCCGAATATCGGTTGGCACTTCGGGTCGACAACGCCGATGAGCGGCTCACGCGGTTCGGGGAAGAGCACGGACTTGTCGGCCCAGAACGGTCGAATCGGTTCCGGAAGAAATCAGAGACGCTTTTCCGCTTCCGGGCCCTTTTGGATGAGCACACGCTCACTCCGAGTGAGGCGCAGAAGCGAGGATTGCCGATCAATCAGGACGGAATCAGGCGGTCGGCCTTCGAACTCCTGGCCTATCCGGAAATCGAGTGGTCGGCGGTTGCAGAGATATGGCCGGAGCTGGGCGAGGCTGATGCCGCGATACGAAGGCATTTGACGACGGATGCGCGCTACGCGGTCTACCTCGAGCGCCAGAAAGAGGACGTGGCAGCCCTGCGACGAGACGAGGCGATCGGCATCCCCTCGGAGTTCTCCTATGCGGATCTTTCCGGTCTCTCCAACGAAGTGCGGGAGCGGCTGGAACTGGTCCGGCCCGTGAGCCTGGCCCAGGCCGGACGCGTGGAGGGTGTAACGCCGGCGGCACTGACGCTCATCCTAGCCCATCTAAAGCGTGCTGCGAGGGATCGCCGTGCGGCCTGAACAAGCAGATGCTTCACGTGAAACAGTGCTCGCGCGCTACCGTGATTTGCTGACGACGGAGACGGAAACGCGGCTCGTGACTTTCGTCGAGCTTCTGGCCACCTGGCAGCGAACCCACAATCTCGTCTCGCCTCGGACCCTCGATGAGGTGTGGGAAAGGCATGTCGGCGACAGCCTACAGCTTGCGCCGATCGCGCTCGCGCATAAGCCTTCCTCTTGGCTCGATATCGGGAGCGGGGCGGGCTTTCCAGGGCTCATCGTTGCAATCGTCCTGCGCGACAGGCTGGAGACCGTCGGGCTCGTCGAAGCCAATCATAAAAAGGCGGCCTTCCTGCGCCAGGCCGTGCGGGTCTGTAGCCTTGATAATGTGACCATTCATGCGCAGCGAATTGAGGCCCTGCATGCCGATCTCGCCGGGCATTTCGATGTCGTCAGCGCTCGGGCACTGGCGCCTCTGGCGAGTCTTCTGGGCCTTGCGGCAGCATTTCTCAGTGAAAATGGCCTTGTCCTTGCGATGAAGGGCAAGGAATATGTGCATGAAGAAGCGGCGGCGTCTGACATCTGGCAGTTCGATCGGATATTGTACCCAAGCGTCGCCGAGGGCGACGGCACCATCGCCGCCATCTCCCATCTGAAACGCAGGAAGGCCTAGACCATGCCGCAAGCCTTGGAGCGGCTCCCGAGCGTTCCCCGAATCCTTGTCGTGGCCAACCAGAAGGGCGGGGTTGGCAAGACGACGACGGCGATCAATCTCGGTACCGCGCTTGCGGCGATCGGCGAAGACGTCCTGATCGTCGATCTCGACCCGCAGGGCAACGCATCGACCGGGCTTGGGATCGGCCGCGAAGCCCGGACGCGCTCGACCTACGATATCCTGATGGATGGCATGCCGGTGCGCGAGGTCGCACTCGAAACCGTCGTGCCGCGTCTGTCGATCGCCCCTTCGACGCTCGACCTCTTGGGCGTCGAGCTCGAGATCGCGGCCTTCCAGGATCGCGCCTATCGGCTGCGCCACGCGCTGACGGGGCTCGGCGGGCAGGGGCATTCGCCCTACACCTACGTGCTGATCGATTGCCCACCGTCGCTCAATCTCTTGACGATCAACGCGATGGCCGCCGCCCACGCCGTGCTGGTGCCGCTGCAGTGTGAGTTCTTCGCGCTCGAGGGGTTGAGCCAGATTTTGTCGACGGTGGAGCGGGTAAGGCGCGGCCTGAACCCGGAACTTTCCGTTCATGGCATCGTGCTCACGATGTTTGACGGGCGCAACAACCTGTCCGGTCAGGTGGTCGACGACGTACGCTCGCATATGGGCGACAAGGTGTACAACACCGTGATCCCCCGCAATGTCCGAATTTCGGAGGCGCCGTCGCACGGAAAGCCGGCGATCCTCTACGACATCAACTGCGCCGGCAGCCAGGCCTATCTGAGGCTTGCCAGCGAGGTTATTCAGCGCGAACGCCTGCTGCGGGCGGCGTAGCGCGCGATCAAGGGAGTGTTGAGTGATGGCTGCTGAACCACCGCGGCGCCTCGGACGCGGCCTCGACGCGTTGCTTCAGGACTATGCCGTACCGGACATGCAAGAGGCGCCGGCCGTCCCACAGAAGCCTCAGACCGCGCTCATCGCCACCGTTCATCCCAATCCGCGAAACCCCCGGCGTGAGTTCTCCGGGGAGGAGCTCGAAGATCTTGCGGCCTCGATCCGGGCGCATGGCCTGGTCCAGCCGATCGTGGTGCGGCCGAAGCCTGGCACGCCCGGCGAATTCGAGATTATCGCGGGCGAGCGGCGCTGGCGCGCGGCGCAGCGTGCGGGAATCCACGAGATTCCAATTACTCTTCTGGAAGTTTCGGATCGGGAGGCACTCGAACTCGCCATTGTCGAGAATGTGCAGCGGAGCGATCTCAACCCGTTGGAAGAATCGCTCGGCTATCAGGCGCTGATCGAGGAGTTCGGGTACAGCCAGGGCGATCTCGCCGATGTGATCGGCAAGAGCCGGGTCCATGTCACGAATACGCTCAGGCTTCTGAAACTGCCGGAGGGGGTCCGTGACCATCTGCGCACCGGCAAGCTGACGGCGGGGCATGCGCGGGCCCTCATCAACACGGTGGACCCTGAGAAGCTCGCGGAGATCGCCATCGCGAAGGGCCTCTCGGTGCGAGATACCGAAAAGCTCGCTCAGAAGTCCGACGAGCCCGACACCAAAACGGGTTCACGGGGGAGGGAAAAGGACCCCGATACGATCGCATTGGAAAGGGAGCTCGGCGACCGGTTGGGGCTTCTGATCGACATCCGTCACAAGGCCGACGGGAAGGGCGAAGTGCGCATCAAGTACCGCGACCTGGAGCAACTCGATATGCTGTGTCAGAGGCTGAAAGCTTGATGAGATTAGCGGCGTCCCGCCCGGCGCGCGACTTGCGCGAGACGCATGAGCGCGAGCGAGGTGATCGCGTAATCGAGGGCGGGGAGCTTGCGTGTTTCGAGGATCGCATCGTCGATCGAGGTGCGAGCTCGTCGTAAGGCCTCCGGCGACCAGATCTGAAGTGCGCGCTTGACGCTGTCTTTCCTGCGGAAGTGCAGCGGCGGCCGGGCTCGATCGACAGCCGCGCCAAGACCGCTCTTGCGGACCTCCGCCTGCAGGCCGGCGAGCATCAATAGATGGTTGAGCATTTGGGCGAGAAGTGCCGAGGGAGACGCACCTTCCGCCTCGAGGCGCGAAAGGTCCGCGGCGACCTCCTGAATATCGCCGGTCAAGGTTCGGTCGATGAGGCGATCATTGCGCAGCTCGGTGCTCTCGCCGACGACAGACGTCACCTCGCTCAGGGTGAGCTGGGCCGCGTCGCCGGCATAGAGAATCAGTTTTTCGACCTCACGCCGCGCGACGCCCCGGTCCGTGCCCAAATGCACGATGAGATAGTCGAGCGCGTCGGGCTCGACTGTCACCTCCGCTTCCCGCAACATGCTGCGGGTCAGATCGGCGATGTCGCCCGCGCTGCTCTCATAGAACGGAATCGCGGCCGCGTGCGGTGAATCTTCGAAGAGGCGGCGCAGCGGTGCGCCCGCTCGGAGCTCATCGGCCTCGACGACGATGACGGCGGCTTGAGGCGGATCTTCGATCAGGGGGCGCAGGGACGGCACGACATTGTGGCGCCCGTCGAGGATTTTGAGGCGGATGAGAGGTGCCCCGCCAAACAGCATGTCGGCGCGGGCTTCGTCGGTGAGACGGCCGGGATTGCCGGAGAGCTCGTCGGAGCCCATCCTGATAATCGTCGCCCCCTGTGGATCACGTGCCGACAAGATCGACACCAGAGTCGCTGCACGCTCGGACACGGCACCCTGATCCGTGCCGTAAAGCAGGAAGAGTCGCAAATCCGCTGGCGGCTCTGTAGCAAAGGCTGTGGCCTGGGCGGCCTTAACGGCCACCATGGTCAGTTCCGAGCGAAATAGCTTGCAAGACGCGTCTTCAGGATGCCCGCCAGTGTTTCTGCGACACGGTCCTCCGCGTCGCGCTCTGCCCTGAGCTTGGCGAAAGCCTGGCTGGAGCGGTCATAGGAGGCGACCGTGTTGAGGACCGCCCCCAGCACCTGCTGACCCGTTGAAATGTCGAAGAGACGATAACGCAGGTGTCCGGAGAGCTGATAGGCCGTTGGAACGCCGGTCACGGTCTCGATGCCGACCGAGCTCGAGTTCAGCGCGAGCGTATATTCGAGCCGATATTGCGGTGACACCGTTTCGCCGTCCTGCAAGCCGAACAAGAGCGAATTCCGGAACACCTGTTCCGGACGCGTCGTCGGCATTTCGACCTCGACGGCGCGGAGCTCCTCCTGAACCGACTGGCCGCTGGCGTCTGGCGCATAGAGCGGCCGCACGGTGCAGCCGGCGACGACGCCGGCTGCAAGAAGGATGAGAAATCCGCGCCTAGCCGACCACATTCACGATCCTCCCGGGAACGACGATCACTTTGCGTGCGGGACGGCCTTCCAGAAAGCGCTGGACCGTCTCAGAGGCGAGCGCAGCCGCCTCAATCGTCTCTTTCGATGCGTCTCTGGCCACGACGAGATCGTCGCGCTTCTTGCCGTTCACCTGCAAGGGGAGGGTGATCTCATCCTCGCGGAGAAGAGCCGCATCGGCCTCCGGCCAGGCCGTTTCGGCGACGAGCTTGTCATGTCCGAGGGCCTGCCAGCAGGCTTCCGCCAAATGCGGCATGAAGGGCGCGCTCAGAAGCACAAGGGCCTCCAGTGCCTCTCTGTGAGCCCACAAGCCGGAGTCACGATCGCCGCTATCGTGGCCGCCGATCTGGTTCGCAAGATCGTGCACGAAGGCGATGGCGCGGTTAAAGCGGAGGTTCTCGATGGCGTCGGTCACATCGCGGATCGCGGCATGTGTGGCGCGTCGCAGAGCGTCATCAGCCTCGTTGAAGCCGGACGGCTGGGGCGTGCCGGCCGCCGGAAGAGACCCCTTTGCCGAGGTCACGAGCCGCCAGACACGCTGCACGAAGCGGTGGGCGCCTTCGACACCTGCTGCCGACCACTGAACGTCGCGCTCAGGCGGCGAGTCTGAGAGCATGAACCAGCGTGCGGTGTCGGCACCATAGTTGCGGCTGATTTCTTCGGGGCCGACGGTGTTGCGCTTCGACTTCGACATCTTTTCGATGGGGCCGATCTCGACGATCCCGCCGCTCTTGGCGTGGCGCGCCCGCCGCGTGCCGTCGGTCTCCTCTACGATCACCTCCTCAGGTGGAAGGAACGGGCCGTTCGGCTCACGATAGGTCTCGTGTACAACCATGCCCTGCGTGAAGAGTCCGGCGAAAGGCTCTTTGAGGTCGAGATGACCTGTCTTCTGCATCGCCCGCACGAAGAAGCGCGAATAGAGAAGATGCAGGATCGCGTGCTCGATACCGCCGATATACTGGTCCACAGGCAGCCAGGCGTCGGCGACATCCGGAATGGTCGGCGTGTCGGCCTGCGGAGCCGTAAAGCGGGCGAAATACCACGAGGAATCCACGAAAGTGTCCATCGTGTCGGTTTCACGCCGGGCGGGCTTTCCGCATTTCGGGCAATCGACATTCTTCCAGGTCGGATGACGGTCGAGCGGGTTGCCGGGCTTGTCGAAATCGATGTCGTCCGGGAGCTCGACCGGCAGGTCCGCAACGGGCACCGGCACCGATCCGCAGCTCTCGCAATGGATCATCGGGATCGGGCAACCCCAATAGCGCTGCCTGGAAATACCCCAATCGCGCAACCTAAAGTTGACTTCGCGGGCCGCCTGAGGGCCGTCCCCAACCGTGCGGGCTTCCAGGCGACGGGCAACCGCGTCTTTGCCTTCCTCGATCGTCATGCCGTCGAGGAAGTCGGAATGGAACAGCCGGCCAGGCCCGGTATAGGCTTCGTCCGTGACGGCGAAGTTTTCAGGATCGGCGTCTTCCGGCTTCACCACCGGCTTGACCGGCAGCCCGTAGCGGTTGGCGAAATCGAGGTCGCGCTGGTCGTGCGCCGGGCAGCCGAAGATCGCGCCGGTGCCGTAACCCATCAAAACGAAATTGGCGATGTAGACGGGAAGGACGGCTCCCTCGATAAAGGGATGGCGAACCTTGAGCCCCGTGTCGTAGCCGCTCTTTTCCGCCGTCTCGATCGCTTCGGCAGACGTGCCGCGGCGATGACATTCGGCGATGAAAGCGGCGGCCTTCTCATCGGTTGCGGCGAGTTTTGCTGCAAGCGGATGGTCGGGCGAGAGCGCCATGAAGGCGGCGCCGAAAAGCGTGTCCGGGCGCGTCGTGAAGACTTCCAGGTACTCTTCGCCAGAGGCTTTCGCATCCGCAAACTCGAAACGAACCTTCAGCCCCTCGGAGCGGCCGATCCATTTCTCCTGCATCACGCGGACCTTCTCCGGCCAGCGGGTCAGGCCTTTTAGCTCTTCAAGAAGATCGTCGGCATAGTCGGAGATGGCGAAGAACCATTGCGTCAGCTCGCGCTGCTCCACGACGGCGCCCGAGCGCCAGCCGCGGCCATCGATCACCTGTTCGTTGGCGAGCACCGTCTGGTCGACCGGGTCCCAGTTCACCTTGGCGCTCTTGCGCTTGACGAGGCCGGCTTCCAGGAAATCCAAGAAAAGCCGCTGCTGCTGGGCGTAATAGCAGACGTCGCAAGTGGCAAACTCGCGCGCCCAATCGATCGAAAAGCCCATCAGCTTCAGCTGATCGCGCATCGTGGCGATGTTGGCGTAGGTCCATTCCTTGGGATGGACCTTGTTCTGCATGGCGGCGTTTTCCGCCGGCATGCCGAAGGCGTCCCAGCCCATCGGGTGCAGCACGTTGTAGCCGCGAGCCCGCCGATAGCGGGCGACGACATCGCCCATCGTGTAGTTGCGGGTGTGACCGATATGGATGCGTCCCGACGGATACGGGAACATCTCCAGGACATAATATTTGGGCCGTGGATCGTCGTTGGAGCAGCGGAAAAGGCCGCGCTCCTCCCAGACGGATTGCCAGTAAGCCTCGACGTTTCGCGGATTATAACGCTCTGTTGACGCAGTCATGAATGGCATGGTTGTTGGGAACGGGCGAGCCGCCTTTGCGGCGGCCGAAGAGCTTCAACACGATTGCCAGAGCCGGTCAACCTCGCCTCGCGGCGATCGGTTGTGCGCAGAGTGCGGGTGGGACATGGACAAGGCAAACAAAGAGCACGAGGCATTGGCTGAGATCAGGCGCCGGGTGGACTTGGCGGCGCGTGAGGCCGGCCGTGATCCTGAGGCCGTGACGCTGGTCGCCGTCAGCAAAACCTTCGATGCGGAGGATATCGAGCCGGTCATCGTCGCTGGCCAGCGCGTCTTCGGCGAAAACCGCGTTCAAGAGGCGGCCGGAAAATGGCCGGCGTTGCGTGAGGCGACACCCGAACTGAAGCTGCATCTGATCGGGCCTCTGCAATCGAACAAGGCCGCTCAGGCCGTCGAGTTGTTCGATGCCATCCATTCGGTCGATCGCGACAAGATCGCGAGCGCGATCGCCAAGGAGATCGCGAGCCAGGGGCGATCGCCGGAGCTCTTCGTTCAAGTCAATACGGGTGAGGAACCGCAGAAGGCCGGTATCGCGCCGAGGGAGACGGCGGAGTTCGTCCGCCGCTGCCACGACGAGCACGGACTCCATATTTCGGGCCTCATGTGCATTCCGCCGTTCGAGGAGGCGCCCGCGCCGCATTTCGCACTGCTTGCAAAGCTTGCCGGCGAGCTCGGCCTCAAAAAGCTCTCGATGGGCATGAGCGCCGATTTCGAGACGGCGATCGCGCTCGGCGCCACCCATGTGCGGGTCGGCAGCGCAATCTTCGGTTCAAGGCCGCGTCCCTAAAGCGACCGGTCGCTGTTTGCGCTCACACGTGCTTCGGGCGCCCGGCATCTGCCGGTGCCAGGATCACCATCTGCGTCTTTTCTGAGAGAAACGGCAGGATCCGACGCATCGCAGCGCGGGGAATGGCAACACAGCCTTCCGTCCCTTGAAGGCCCGGCCGGGCGAGGTGGAAGAAGATGGCACTCCCCATCCGTCTCTGCCGCGGCGCGGTGTTGTGGGAGAGGCCGATTACCGCGTCATAAAGCCCATCCGGCCGCCACATCGTTTCTGTCGATATGCTGACAGGCAGACGCACGGCGCGATTGTAGGCAGACGACGTTGGCTCGTCGCACCAGCCATCACTCTGCCGCAGCACAATGGTGGCAAGCTGCGGGCGCGGCATTGGCGGCCGCCTGTCGGGCCGAAGCGCACACCATTCGAGCCCATAGCGCCCGATGGGGCTTTTCCCGTCACCTTCGCGCTTTTGCTTTGCATGGGTGACGCCGCTGCGGCCGATGGCACAGCGCAAGGTGATGCCGCGAAACGTCAGCAAGGCGGCATGCGGCGGGCCGGGCAGCGGCCGCACATAGATGGGGGCCGAGGCCAAACATTTGGGCGCCGTGCGGCTTGACGCCGCGGCAGGCCGTTCAGGCTGTTTGCGACGCGATTGCGGGCGAAAGTGGGGGTCGGGAGGCAACATTGTTCAAGAATGCGTGCTTGAAGGGCCAAGGCGCAAGGCTGGCGAGGGCAGGGAAGTTGGCCTAAGTTGCAAAATTGACGATTCCGGGCGGAGACAAGGCGCGAATGACGGCCAGACGAATTCTCATTGTCGACGATGACAAGGAGCTCTGCGGAGCATTGACGGAGCAATTGGCTCTTTATGAGGAGTTCGAGCTCGCTTCGGCAACGACCGCTGCGGCCGGCATCAAGAGCGCCAAGGAAAGCCACGTCGATCTTATCATCATGGACGTCGAATTGCCCGACATGGACGGGCGCGAGGCCGTCAAACTGCTGCGCAAGAGCGGCGTGAACGTTCCGATCGTGATGCTGACCGGGCACGACACCGATTCCGACACCGTGCTCGGCCTCGAGGCCGGCGCCAATGATTACGTCGTGAAGCCGTTTCGTTTCGCCGTCCTCCTTGCCCGCATCCGGGCGCATCTGCGCCAGCACGAACAGAGCGAGGATGCAACTTTCGCCATCGGCCCCTACACGTTCCGTCCGGCCGCGAAAGTCCTCCTCGACGCATCTGGCGGAAAGGTCCGTCTGACGGAAAAAGAGACGGCGATCTTGAAGTATCTCTACCGCGCCAGCGAGGCGACGGTGTCACGCGATACGCTCCTCTCGGAGGTGTGGGGATACAATTCCGGTGTCACGACCCATACGCTCGAAACCCATATTTACCGCCTCAGGCAGAAGATCGAGAAGGATCCGTCCAACGCCGAGATTCTCGTCACCGAGGCCGGCGGCTATAAGCTTGCCCGCACCTAGGAGAGCCGAGTGAGTCTCGGATCCGATGTCCAGCTTTTGCGCGAAGCACCTTTCTTCAGGGGCTTCGATGACGATCATCTGCGACTGATCGCGTTCTCGGCGGAAAGCCGGCATGTGCGCAAAGACGAGGTCGTGGTGGAAGCGGGGCGTCCACAGCATTCGGCCTATCTCGTCAATGACGGTTTGCTGATCGCGCGCAGAGACGCCCGAGCCGGCGAGGAGGAAGGACGGTCGGCGCGGCGCTTCGAACGCGGTGCGCTCATCGGCGATCTCGCGCTCATCACCGAAATGAAGGCGCACGAGACCATCGTCGCGGCGGAAAACTCCAGCGTGCTGCAGATCCGCCGGTCGATGTTCAAGCGGCTTCTGGACGAATATCCCGATATCGCTGAAGCCTTGCGTGACAAGCTGACTGAAGGGCTTGCGGATACGGTCGAGGAGATCAAACGGGCCGGGCTTCGCCTCGGCGCCGCAGGATCATAAGCCGGCCGGCTTTTGGACTTTAGGCTTCGGCAAAGGTCGCGATCACGGGCACGTGGTCGGAGGGGCGTTCCCAGGCACGCGCTTCCTTGATGACCTTGATGCCTTGCGCGCGTTCGGCCACATCGGGTGCCGCCCAGATATGGTCGAGACGTCGTCCGCGGTCCGAGACTTCCCAATTCGGCGAGCGATAACTCCACCAGGTGAAGAGCTTCTCTTCCGGCGGCACGAAGCAGCGCATGACGTCGACCCACGGCCCGGCGGCCTGGAAGCGTAGAAGCCCCTCCGTCTCGACAGGCGTGTGGCTCACCACTTTCAGAAGCTGACGGTGCGACCAGACATCGGTCTCGAGCGGGGCGATGTTGAGATCCCCGACCAAGATGGAGCCCGGCTGCGCCAGCCTCTCTGCGGCTTGCGTCAATTCCTCGATGAAGGCGAGCTTATGAGCGAACTTCACGTTCTTTTCCGGGTCGGGCTCGTCGCCTCCCGCCGGGACGTAGAAATTGTGCAGCATCACCTTCTGCGTGCCAGATTCGACCTTCGCCTCGATATGGCGGCAATCGATGCGGTCGCAGAAATGATTGCGATCGATGTCGAAGAGGGGGCGGCGCGAGACGATGGCGACGCCGTTGTAGCCCTTCTGCCCGGAGAGGGCGAGGTGGGGGTAACCCGCCTCGCGGAACGCCTTCTCCGGAAAGAGGGCGTCTGGGCATTTCGTTTCCTGCAGGCAGAGCACGTCAGGCCTATGCTCGGCGAGAAACTGCACAATGAGACCGATGCGCAGGCGCACCGAATTGATGTTCCAGGTAGCGATTGAGAGTGACATCTCTCCCGCATGGCCTGCCGCGACGCGGAAATCCAGTCGCTACATACCGGGTCAACAGGAAAGCCCAGAACTTTTCTGAAATAGAAAGGCGCCCAAGCGTGGAGCCTGGGCGCCTTCGCGGGAACGAACCGGAACAAATCCGGCTGATCAGACCCGAGCGAGACGGGGGGCGTTGTATCGGCCGGGTCGATCTCCGCGGCGGAGAGATGGGGCTTCTTGTCGCTGAGACAACCCCAGCTCCCGACACAAAGAATTGTAGCCTGAAAGAAAGGCGAAAAAAATATCTCTTAGAAAGATTTAATCGCCGAGAGAACGCTCGCGAGCCCGGTTGGTGACGCCGCTGTAGTTGATCTTGAAAAGCTCCGGCGAAAGCGGTCGGCCGGTCTCCACATTGTAGAGCGCGACCGTGGTGTCGAGGCCTTGAGCATCGCGCACCGTCCATTGGCGAAGCTCATACGTGGAGGGATCGAAGAACAATGTGAGCGTTCCCCCGCCGAACTGCGCATCGTCGACGACGACCACCTGGATCAGATCGGATTCCACCTGAACGCCTCGGACCCGATTTGATTTGGCGAGATTGAGCTGATCGTCGAGGAGGAATTTGAGCGGCGTCTTCGAGAGAGGCCACAAATCGTCCGTCTTCATGCTCGCATCGCGCACGAGCACCGATTTGCCGTCCGATTTCACCTTCAACTTGGATGGCGGGTCGTAGTCGAAAAGAATCCGGCCGGGGCGCTCGATATAGAACTTGCCCTGGCTCTTTTCGCCAGTCGGCCCAAACTGAATGAACTCGCCATGCATGGTCTTGAGATTGGCAAGCTTGGCCGAGATGGACGCCAGTGCCTGCTGCTGGTCGGCGGTAAAGGCAAAGGCGGAGCCGGCAGCAAGGCCGAGCACCACCACGCCGACCGCCATGGCGGTGAGGGTCTTCGATAGAATGCGCATCAGATCCTCCAAGGATCGGAAAGGTCGGGGACCAGGAATGTCGGGCATGAAAACGGTAAAACCAGCCAAAGGTGGCGGAAATCCGCTCAGGCGGCGTCCTCCCCGACCAGAATCTCACGCTTTCCGGCGTGGTTGGCCGCGCTGATCAGACCTTCGTTTTCCATGCGTTCGATAATCGAAGCAGCGCGATTGTAGCCGATCGAAAGACGCCTCTGCACATAGCTGGTCGACGCCTTGCGGTCGCGCAAGACGATGGCGACCGCCTTGTCGTAGATATCGTTGGAATCGTCGGAGCCGGCGAGCGCGTCCCAACCCGTTTCGCCTTCCACTTCCTCGTCGGTGATGGCATCGCGGTAATCTGGGACACCCTGTCCCTTCAGATGGGCCACCACTTCTTCCACCTCCTCGTCGCTGACGAAGGGGCCGTGCACGCGTTGAATGCGTCCCCCGCCCGCCATGAAGAGCATGTCACCCTGGCCGAGGAGCTGTTCGGCGCCCTGTTCGCCGAGGATGGTGCGCGAATCGATCTTCGAGGTCACCTGGAAGGAGACGCGGGTCGGGAAGTTCGCCTTGATCGTGCCGGTGATGACGTCGACCGACGGGCGCTGCGTTGCCATGATGACGTGGATGCCGGCGGCGCGCGCCATCTGGGCCAGCCGCTGCACGGCACCCTCGATCTCCTTGCCTGCCACGATCATCAGATCGGCCATCTCGTCGATAATGACGACGATATAGGGCATCGGCTCGAGCTCGAGCTCCTCGGTCTCGAAGATCGCCTCGCCCGAATCGTGGTCGAAGCCGGTCTGCACGGTGCGGCGAATCACTTCGCCCTTCTTCTTTGCCGTGGCGATGCGCTGGTTGAAGCCGTCGATGTTGCGGACGCCCACCTTCGACATCTGCTTGTAGCGCTCTTCCATCTCGCGGACGGTCCATTTGAGCGCGACGACCGCCTTCTTCGGATCGGTGACGACGGGGGTGAGAAGGTGCGGGACGCCGTCATAGACGGAGAGTTCCAGCATTTTTGGGTCGATCAGGATGAGGCGGCACTGCTCGGGCGTCAGCCGGTAGAGGATCGACAGGATCATCGTGTTGATCGACACCGATTTACCGGAGCCGGTGGTGCCGGCGACGAGCAGGTGGGGCATCTTGGCGAGATCGGTGATGACGGGTTCGCCGCCGATCGTCTTGCCGAGCGCGAGCGCCAGGCGAGCGCGGCTCTTCTCAAAGTCGACCGAGCCCAAGATCTCTTTCAGCAACACCATCTCGCGGCGTGCATTCGGCAGCTCGATGCCGATGACATTGCGCCCGGGAACGACTGCGACACGGGCCGCAATCGCGCTCATGGAGCGGGCGATATCGTCGGCGAGACCGATGACACGCGAGGATTTGATGCCGGGGGCGGGCTCCAGCTCGTAAAGCGTAACGACCGGGCCGGGACGGACATTGATGATCTCGCCGCGTACGCCGAAATCTTCCAGGACGCCTTCCAAAGCGCGGGCATTTTTTTCCAACGCTGCAGGATCGTGATTGAGGCTGCCCTTGGGGTCCGGATCGGTGAGCATGTGCAGGGGCGGATGCTCGTAACTGTCTGAGGGCAGGAGCGAAGGCTGCGATTCGCGCTTGGCGCGGCGGCTCGGCTTCAGCTTCGGCGCCGGCGCGGTGACGAGCGAGGAGGGCTGGGCTTCCTCGTAGGCCTCCTCGTTGTCGTAGTCTTCGTCCTCATAGGCGTCGAACTGCGTGTCGGTTGCGGCAAGCGAGGGTTCGTGGCGCGTTCCGGCGATGGTGGCGGGGCGCTCCGAGCGCTCCATGGCTGCGCGCACGGCGCGGTGGGAACCGCGACGCAGGCCGCGGCTCACCGCCGAAAGCGCGGAAAAGCCGTGGTGCATGACGAAGCCTGCAACAACGGACAGGCCGCCGCGCGGAGCCTCCTCATCGGAGAGGTCGATGTCGTCGTCGTCGTCTTCATCGAGATTGGCGGTGGTGTTCATCGGCGCATGCGCCGCGTCGCCGATCGGATGCGACCTCGCGGCTGCAAAGAGAAGACCGAGGCCGATGCCGGTCGCCAGGACGCCAATTGCGGCACGCATGCCGATGACGAGTGGGTCGCCGAAAATCCAAGTCGGCAGACGCAGCATGATATCGCCGATGGCACCGCCGAGGCCGATTGGGAGAGGCCACGATTGCGGCACCGGCAGGCAGGCGAGCGCGAGGGCGGTGACGGCCGTTCCTACGAGCCAGAAGCCGAGTTGCTGGAATGGCTGGGCGGGGACGCGCATGCGCAGGAGTGCCAGCGCCAGGAGCGCCGGCGGCAGGAGGAGCGCGATGATGCCGAGCCCGAAGAACTGCAGGGCGAGGTCGGCGAAGTTCGCCCCCCATGCCCCGAGGAGATTGCCGACAGGCGCGTCGGTGATGTTCGACAGGCTCGGGTCGGCGACCTTCCAGGTGGCCAGAGAAAGCACCATCATCGCCAGCAAGAGGAAGAGCACGAAGCCTCCCAGCTGCACGATGCGCCGAACCGCCATGCGACGGAGGGCATAGGTGGAATGGAAAAACTCGCTGCTTGCGCCGAAGGCCATGGGAGATCGTTCGTCCCTGCGTTGGTGGACTTCCGCGACAATAGGCGGGGTGGGTTAAACGCTTGTTAACCAGAGCAGTCGTGAGCGTAGCACAAACGAAAACGGCCCGGGCGTGACGCCCGGGCCGCATCGCAGAGAGCTTCGTGTGGAATTTAGACGCGCTGCGAGCCGACGCCGAATTCCGGATAGGCTTCGACACCGATTTCCACCGCGTCGAGACCCAGAGCCTCTTCTTCCTCGCTGACCCGGAGGCCGACGGTGAATTTGAGGAGGAGCCAGATGATGGTGCTGACGACGACACAGAAGACGCCGATCGAGGCGATGCCGATCGCCTGGGTGACGTAGTTCGTGTCGGCATTCGACAACGGCACAATGATCGTGCCCCAGATGCCGGCGACGAGGTGAACCGGAATGGCACCCACGACGTCGTCGATCTTCAGCTTGTCGAGAAGCGGCACGACCAGAACCACGATGAGGCCACCGACGGCACCGACGAAGAGAGCAGTCGGCACGGAGGGGGCGAGCGGTTCGGCGGTGATCGACACGAGACCGGCGAGGGCACCGTTGAGGGCCATCGTCACGTCGACCTTCTTGTAGACGAGCTGGGTCAGGATCATCGCCACCACGACGCCGGAAGCGGCGGCGAGGTTGGTGTTGACGAAGATGCGCGAGATTGCGGAGGCGTTCTCGAAGCCGTCAAGGGCGAGCTGGGAGCCGCCGTTGAAGCCGAACCAGCCGAGCCAGAGGATGAAGGTGCCGAGCGTGGCGAGCGGGATCGAGGAGCCGGGGAAGGGGTGCACGGAGCCGTTCGGACCGAACTTGCCGCGACGGGCGCCCAGAATGATCGCTCCGGTCAGGGCACACCAGCCGCCGACGGAGTGGACGAGCGTGGAACCCGCAAAGTCGGAGAAGCCCATCTCCGAAAGCCAGCCGCCGCCCCACTGCCAGGAGCCGGTGATCGGATAGATGATGCCGGTCAGGATCACGGTGAAGATCATGAACGGCCAGAGCTTGATGCGCTCGGCGAGCGTGCCGGAGACGATGGAGGCTGCGGTGGCACAGAACACCATCTGGAAGAACCAGTCGGACGCGGCCGCATAGTCGCCGCTCGTCTCACTGGCAGGATCCGGGATCGCCTTCGGGATCGGGACGCCGAAATAGCCACCGTCCACGTTCATGTACATGAGGTTGTAGCCGATGACCCAGAACATCAGGCCCGCGACCGAGTAGAGGCCGATGTTCTTGAGGCACTGCATGGAGACGTTCTTGGAGCGCACGAGCCCCGCCTCCAGCATGGCGAAGCCCGCCGCCATCCACATCACGAGGAAACCCGTGACGAGGAAGGAAAACGTGTTGAAGGTGAATGCGATAGCAGCCGCATCGGCGGCCGGAGCAGCCTCGGCCGCAGGCGCTGCAGCGTCTTGTGCCAAGGCCGGCTGCACGGCGGCGATAGCGGCAATGGCCGCAATCGCCGGCACGGCCATAAGCCAGTGTTTGTTCTTCATGAAGTGTCCCTCTCTCCCGTTCTCCGACGTCATTGTCAGAGAGCCTCCGCGTCGGTTTCGCCGGTGCGAATGCGCACCGCCTGCTCGACGTTGACGACGAAGATTTTGCCGTCGCCGATCTGGCCGCTCTTGGCAGCGGCAGCGATCGCCTCCACCACCCGATCCGCATTGGCGGAATCGACGACGACCTCGATCTTGAGTTTGGGCAGGAAGCTCACCGCGTATTCTGCGCCGCGGTAGATTTCCGTGTGCCCCTTTTGCCGGCCATATCCCTTAACTTCCGTCACGGTGAGGCCCTGCACCCCAAGCTCCGTGAGGGCTTCGCGCACCTCGTCGAGCTTGAAAGGCTTGATGATCGCAATGATCAATTTCATCTCGGTCACAATCTCCCTTTGGCTGGGCCGGCGAGCGGCCGACCATCCGGACGACGCGTCTGGACCGCCGCCTTACGGGGCCTTCTCTACAAGCCGCGTGCCAGAATCGGGAACAATTTGCTAAGTGCCGTGAGTCACTTACGGATTCCCCGCAGCCTAGAGCGGCTCGCATGGCGCGGCGCGAAAATTGCCTAGGAGATGTGCAGAATCGCAGCTTTGCCCAAAGTTGCGCCAGCGAATACGGCAGGAGGGCGGCGTAAAGTGGGCCGAAGAGAGTACTGAGACGAGGCTCTTCCCCATGGGCAAAATAAAACCCGGCCGCAGCGCGGCCGGGCCGTCATAGCATCTCTGATGCGGGTGGCTATTGAACCACTTCGCCGTGGAGATTGACGTCGAGACCCTCGGTTTCGACTTCCGGGGAGACGCGTGTGCCGACCGTGATATCGATGACTTTCAAGATCACGAACGAGCAGATGGCCGTCCAGGCGATCGTCGCGCCGATGCCGTAGATCTGCGTCATCACCTGGCCGGCATTGCCTTCAATGAGGCCAGGTGTGCCACCGATCGCCTCGCGCGCGAAGACGCCGGTCAGAAGGGCTCCGACGATACCGCCGACGGCGTGCACACCGAAGGCGTCGAGCGAATCGTCATAGCCGAGCATCGGCTTCAGCCACACCACCGCCCACAGACAGACGAGGCCGGCGGCAGCGCCGATGATGAGAGCCCCCGTCGGATCGACGAAGCCCGAGGCCGGCGTGATGGCGACGAGGCCGGCGACGGCGCCGGAGATGATGCCGAGAACGCTCGGCTTGCCGCGCACAGCCCATTCGCCGAACATCCAGGCGAGGGCGGCGGTTGCCGTCGCGATCTGTGTCACGGCCATGGCCATGCCGGCGGTGCCGTTGGCGGCAAGCGCGGAGCCCGCGTTGAAGCCGAACCAGCCGACCCACAGGAGCGAGGCGCCGATGATCGACAGGACGAGGTTGTGCGGTGCCATGTTTTCGGAGCCGAAGCCGCGGCGCTTGCCGAGAACGAGGGCGGCCACGAGACCGGCGACACCGGCATTTATGTGGACGACCGTGCCGCCTGCGAAGTCGAGCACGCCCGCATTGGCGAGGAAGCCGCCGCCCCAGACCCAGTGCGTGATGGGGGCATAAACGATCAGACTCCAAAGGCCGATGAACCACAGCATGGCCGAGAACTTCATGCGATCGGCGAAGGCGCCGGTGATGAGAGCCGGCGTGATGATGGCGAAGGTCATCTGGAAGGTCATGAAGACCGTCTCGGGGATGGTGCCGGTCAGAGCGTCACTGCCGACGCCCGCCAGAAGCATCTTCGAGAGGCCGCCGACATAGGCGTTGAAGGCGCCGCCGTCGGTGAAGGCCAGCGAATAGCCGCACACCATCCAAAGAACCGTCGCCAGGCAACAGATGGCGAAACTCTGCATGGCGGTCGCCAGAACGTTCTTCTTACGCACCATGCCGCCGTAAAACAGGGCGAGTCCCGGTATGGTCATCATCAGCACGAGTGCGGTCGATGTCAGCATCCAGGCGGTGTCACCGCTGTCGAGGGCCGGCTCGGTCGCGTCCTGTGCCCAGCTCGGCTCAGCACCGAGCAGGGCAAAGGCGCCGATCAGCCCCGCCCCCCATAAAATTCCCCGCTTGTTCATTGACTGTCCTCTCTCCCAAAAGCCTGTTGCCGTCAGAGCGCCTCGTTGTCGGTCTCTCCCGTGCGGATGCGGACCGCCTGTTCGACGTTGACGACGAAAATCTTGCCGTCGCCAATCTGACCGCTTTCGGCGGCAGCCGTGATGGCTGCAACCGCGCGGCTCGCGCTCGCAGCCTCGACGACGACTTCGATCTTCAGCTTCGGCAGAAAGCTGACTGCATATTCCGTGCCGCGGTAAACTTCCGTGTGCCCCTTCTGGCGTCCGTAGCCCTTCACCTCAGACACGGTGAGGCCTTGGATGCCGATCTCGGTCAGGGCATCGCGCACCGCATCGAGCCGGAACGGCTTGATGATCGCTATGATCAGTTTCATTGCTTCGTTCTCCCCAGTTGCTGCGGCGCGGGCGAGCTCAGCGCTGCCCGTTCTTTGTGCCGCCGTGGTCGCGCCCGTCACTATCGACGCTCCCATAGCAATGGGGAGTGCGGCATAATGCTTGAGCATTCGCCGCGCCGAAGGGCAGGGATGTCCTGAATTTTGGAGATGCAAGCGACGAGATCCGCGCCCTCGAGCGCGTCAATTGCCTAAAAAATCGTCACCCTTTTCGCGGGCGTGGCCGGATGAGGCCTTCTTGGGCAACGGAGGCCACGAGCGTGCCGTCTCGCGTGTAGATCGCGCCGAGCGACAGGCCGCGGGCGGAGGAGGCCGACGGGCTCGTCTGCGTGTAGAGAAGCCAGTTGGTGGCGTCGAAGGGGCGATGGAACCACATTGCGTGGTCGAGGCTTGCCACCTGCATGTCGAGCGAGAAAACCGAACGGCCGTGCGGAAAAAGTGCCGTATCGAGGAGCGTCATATCAGAAGCGTAAGCGAGGGCGCATTTGTGCAGGGCGCTGATGGCCGGCATCGGGCCGTTGGCGCGGAACCACACGTCCTGGCGCGGAGGCAGGGCGCGCCGTGCCACGTAATGATCGAGATCGACGGGACGGAACTCGATCGGGCGCTCGCGGCTCCAATAGGCTTTGACCGCGTCCGGCGCCTGGCTCTTCATCACCAGCTCTTTGAACTCTGCCTCCGACATCAAATCCTCAGGGGCCGGAACGTCCGGCATGGGGCGCTGATGCTCGAAGCCGCCTTCTTCCTTTTGGAACGAGGCCGACATGGTGAAGATCGCTTCGCCATGCTGCACGGCGATGACGTTGCGGGTCAGAAAGCTCGATCCGTCCCGGATGCGGTCCACCTCGTAGATGATCGGCACCGTCGGATCGCCGGGGCGCAGGAAATAGCCGTGCAGCGAATGGGCGTGTCGGTCGAGAGGTGCGGTGCGGGTGGCCGCGACCAGGGCCTGGCCGATCACCTGACCCCCGAAGACGCGTTGCCAGCCCACCTGCGGGCTGCGGCCCCTAAAGAGGTTGTGCTCCAGCGTCTCCAGGTCGAGAATGTCGAGCAAGGTTTGAATTCCGTCCGTCATGTTGATGAACCCGGAGCATAATCCTAAGGCGGGATCGGCAGAGCCGAAGCGGGCGCAACCGTTGTCGCGCGGCGCCTGGAAGTCAAGCAGGGCGGAAAGCTGAACAGGGATGACGGCCTGGTCGCCGTCCATAAACGGAAGAAGAGGGCGAGAATGGCGGACAGCAAGCGTGCGGATGTGGTGATTGCGGGTGGCGGATCGGCCGGCCTTACGGCGGCGCTTGCCATCAAGCGCGGCGCGCCGGACCTCGACGTCATGCTCATCGATGCGGCCGGGGCAAAACCTGCGGGCGCCGATCAAAGGGCTTCAGCCATCGCGGCGGCAGCCAAGCGCATGCTCGATACGCTCAATGTCTGGGAGCGCGTGGCCGACGAGGCGCAGCCGATCAACGCCATGGAGATCACCGACAGCGCCACCGGCGATGCCGTGCGGCCGATCTTCCTGACTTTTCAGGAACCTCTCTCCGACGGCGAACCCTTCGCCCATATGGTGCCGAACGGTGTTTTGACCGAGGCTCTTAAGGACGCGAGCACTGCTGCGGGCATCGAAATCGGCGCCCCGGAAACCGTGCGCGATTTCAGCGTCGAGGGAAGCTCGGTTAAGCTCTCTCTCGGTTCTGGCGGCAGCGTCGATGCGCGCCTTCTGGTCGCTGCAGACGGCGTGCGTTCGGGACTGCGCGGCAAAGCCGGCATCGCCACCGTCTCCTGGCGCTACAAGCAGATGGCGATCGTGGTCACGGTCGCGCATGAGCGGCCGCATCATGGCGTCGCGCGCGAGCATTTTCTCCCCTCAGGCCCCTTTGCCATTCTGCCGCTCAAAGGCAATCGTTCCTCGCTCGTGTGGACGGAACGCGAAGCCGACGCCAAAAAGCTTCTCGCCGAAGACGAGTTCGTTTTTCAGATCGAGTTGGAGCGGCGCTTCGGCCACCATCTCGGCGAGCTCTCTCTCGACGGGCCGCGCCAGGGATACCCGCTCGGGCTCACGCTGGCGCGCGATTTCGTGCGTCCGCATTTCGCGCTTCTCGGCGATGCGGCGCATGGCATCCATCCCGTTGCCGGCCAGGGGCTCAATCTCGGTTTTCGGGATGCGGCGGCGCTTGCGGAGATCGTCGTCGACGCCAATCGCCTCGGTCTCGATATCGGTCATATCGAGACCTTGAAGCGCTATGAACAATGGCGGCGTTTCGACAGCTGGCAGATGGGCGTGACGACAGACGTCCTCAACCGGCTCTTCTCCAAGGAAAACAAGATGCTGCGGACGGCCCGCTCGGTCGGCCTCGGGATCGTCGATCGTCTGCCCTTCCTGAAGCAGAACTTCATCAAGGAGGCGGCGGGTCTCGGCGGCGAGCTACCCCGGCTGATGCGCGGCGAGGCGCTTTAGCGCGGGGGAACGCGCTAAAAGCCTGTCGTTCGTCTCGGCTCGGCAGGGAGCGGGGCTCCCGCTCTCTCGGAGATGTGTCCGGTACGGCTTTGGCGTGCGGTCTCGCCAAAAAGCTCACGCATGTCCTGAAGCGCCTGCCTGAGCGGCGCCTCGTCGCGCCGCGCTTCGGCGAGCGCGATGCCGCCCTGCCAGAGAATCAGGGCTTTGGCTGCAGATGCCTGAGCCTCGGCCGGTCTCGCGCCGATCCGTCTAAGCTCATTTGCGAGCCAGGCCTCAAGATGGGCGAGGATTGCGGCGGCCAGTGCCGATGCCTCAGGAGCCGGCTCGCGCAACTCTGCGGAGGCTCTGCGGATCGGACAGCCGCGCTCGGTACGTGTCGCCACCGAATGCGACAGGAGATCGACGAGGGCGGCGAGCCGCATTTCGGGGGCCTCCGCCGCTGCGGCGATCTCCTCGAGCGCTGCCTGCATCTGCTCGGCCATGATGGCGGCGACCGCTTCGGCAAGAGCCGCCTTGGAGCGAAAATAATAATAGATGTTGCCGAGGGGAACGCCCGCCGCCGCTCCGATCTCCGCCAGCGAAGTCGCCGCAAAACCTTTCTGCCAGAAAAGATCGGCGGCCGCGTTTACGAGCCGCTCGCGGCTTTCCGCGCCGCGTTTTTTTGCCACCTGTGCCCCCCTGCTTCGGCCTAGTCTTCCAGGCGACGGGCCTCTTCTTCAAGCAGAATCGGAATGCCGTCGCGGATCGGGTAGGCGAGCCTGGCGGCGCGGCTGACGAGCTCCTGTCGCTCGCGATCGTATTCGAGCGTCGTACGTGTCACCGGGCAGACGAGGATTTCCAAGAGCTTCGGATCGACTT
Organism: Rhodopseudomonas julia; assembly: GCF_030813515.1. Classification (NCBI taxonomy): domain Bacteria; kingdom Pseudomonadati; phylum Pseudomonadota; class Alphaproteobacteria; order Hyphomicrobiales; family Nitrobacteraceae; genus Rhodopseudomonas; species Rhodopseudomonas julia. The sequence continues at coordinate 1,421,144 of NZ_JAUSUK010000001.1, forward strand.
GACGCTGATTTGACGTTTCATCCGATGTGACGGTGGTGTCCTCGCGCGTCATCCTGTCCTCCTGCATGTCCCAGTCTCAGCCGATTATTGCACGGGCGCCTGATCGTGGGAGCCCGCCAGCGATAATTCTGCGATGGCGATCAACGTCTCCGCTCGGGCTTTGAGGCTCGGCGCCTCCAGAAGCGCCTGCTTTTCGGCCGGGCCCCACGGGCTCATCATGCACAAAGCCGTGAGCAGGCCGACATTCGAAGCGCGTTCCACGCTTTCCCAGTCGGCTTCGAGGTCATGGGCGGTGAGATAGCTGCGAAAGGCCGCAAGAAGGGCCGCTCGATCGATTTCATCCTCACCCTGGCGCGGCTCGAAGTCGGAGGTGAACTTCTCAAAGCACACCTGACAGGCGCGGTAGTCCGCTTCCGTTTCCAGCTCCTGACGGATGGCGAAGCGCGAGACGCCGGTCAGGGTGACGAGATAGCGGCCGTCACCCGTTTCGGCGATCTGGGTCAACCGCCCGGCACAGCCCACCTGGCAGAGAGGCGCCGTATGGCAATCCTCGCTGCACCCGATCACCGGCTGAATCATGCCGATGAGCCGCTCTCCGCGCAACGCGTCGTCGATCATGGCGACATAGCGCGGCTCGAAGATGTTCAGCGGCAATTGCCCGCTCGGCAGCAGCAAAGCGCCGGAGAGCGGGAACACCGGGATCCGGTCGGGAAGGTCGGATGGATCTCTATAACAGCGATTTCCGGCCTGAATGGCCATTCGCAACACCTCGTCGAATGCTTTCCAGTCTAGAACTAGGCGAAAAGCAGAGACGACAAGCGCTGACGGGACTTAGCCGTCGCCGGATCCTTGGTTCCCCAGGCCTCGAAGAACTGCACAAGCTGCTTGCGTGCCGCCTGATCGTTCCATTCGCGGTCGCGGCGAACGATCTCTAGGAGACAATCCGCCGCGCCTGTGCGATCGCCGCGCGCATTGAGAATGAGCGCAAGGTCGAAGCGCGCCTGATGATCCGTGGGATCCTGCTCGAGCTGCGCTTTGAGAGCATTGGGATCGCCGAGGCCTTCAGATTGCTCCGCCAGTTCGAGGGCTGCACGCGCCTGCACGAGAGCTTCGCTGGCGGCAAGCGCCGGTTCGATCCCGTCGAGCAGTGCCCGCGCCGCATCGAGATTGTGAAGACTGATCTCGCAGCGCACCAGCCCGGCGAGGGCTGCCGCGTTTTCCGGTTCTTCCTGCAGCGTCTGCGCATAGAGATTGGCAGCACCCGCGGGGTTGCCGCCCTCGAGTTCCGCATCAGCCGCCGCAAGTGCCGCGTCTGCCGAGCTCGGTCCCACGGGTCCTGCAATGCGCTGCAGGAAATCCATGACCTGGCTTTCGGGAAGTGCGCCCATGAAGCCGTCGAGAGGTTGGCCGTCCTTGAAGGCGATCACGGCGGGAATGGAGCGGATCCCGAGTTGGCCGGCGATCTCCGGGTGATCGTCGATGTTCATCTTGACGAGCTTGACCTTGCCGCCGGCCTTCTTCACCGCGGCTTCGAGGATCGGCGTCAGCTGCTTGCACGGGCCACACCAGGGGGCCCAGAAATCGACCAGAACCGGAACCTCGCGCGAGGCCTCCATGACGTCGACGCGAAACTCCTGGGTGGTGGTCTCCTTGATGAGGCCGGAGGCGTCGTTCTGAGGCTGCGGGGCGCTCGTCTGGCCGCCGAGGATGAATCCTTCTGCGCTCATTTGCGGCTTCCTTCTATGTGTCGTGGCGATATGTGGCGATCGTAGCCGGGAAAGCAATCGAGTCAGGCGTCACCGTCGCGGGCGATGTCGCCGCGGATTTACCCGCCGCCCCAGCTTTCATCGTGGATGGTGAGCTCCAGGATGGGGCGTGCCCACGAGACGGGCCCGGAAGCGGGCTCCTGGCCCACGACCCGCGCGCCCATTTTTTCGTAGAAGGCCTGCGCCGGCGGATGCGAGATGATCTTGATGGCACGAATGCCGCGGGTCGCCGCTTCACGCTTCAAATCGGTGATGAGGGCGGCTCCGAGACCGGTTCCCTGCGCCTCGTTGGCGACGAAGAGGAGGTCGAGTTCGGGCGCCGGCGTCGTCGTCAGGCTGTAATAGCCCAGGATTTTGCCAGCCCGTTCCGCCAGGACGAAGATGTCTTCGACAAGCTGGGCTTCACCGATCACGTAACCGTCGAGCATCGCGCGGTAGGGCCCGCGATAGGCGGCGGAGGCCTGCGTCAGGGCGTTGAGCGCGGCGCGGTCCCGCTCTTGGGCGCGGCGCAGGATGACCCGATCAGGCCGCATCGCCGGACGCGGCAAGGATTTGCGGCTCGTGACCGGCGGCCTTCAGGAAGGTGAAGAGGTCCTCGCGGCCGATCTTGGTCGTCGCGGTGTTTTCCAGCGGGTGGAAATTCAAGACGTCGTAGGAGAGGAGAGCCTCGTCCAGGACGAGGGTGACGCGCTGTGTCTCGTCGTTGATGACGGAAAATGGCGTGACGGAGCCAGGCCGCACGCCCAAGAGCTCCTCCAGGAGCTCCGGTTTGCCGAAAGACAGGCGCGCCGAGCCGAGCCGCTTATGCAGCGTCTTCATATCGATCTCGGCGTCTTCCTTGGCCACGAGCAGGAAGACCTGGTCCTTCTTGTCCTTCAAGAAGAGGTTTTTGGTGTGTGCACCCTCGATCGTGCCGCGCAGGCGTTTCGATTCCTCCACGGTGAAGAGCGGCGGGTGTTCCATCGTTTCCGTCGAAATGCCGATCTCGTCGAGGAACGCCATCAGTTCGGCGCGACCTTTCGCCATGTCTCTTGCCCCGCAAGCTTCGTAAAGGCGTCGCCATAGCCAAGGCCGAACACGGGCACAAGGTGAGACGGCCGCGGGAGGCCTCGGCGGGACGTGCGCAGGCAAGAGGCGGGCGGAAGAGGGGCCGATCTCCGTCCGAGGAAATTGTTCTCGCGATCGGCGCATTTCAGGTGTTGCAATGGCCAATCGCTTGCGCCATATAGGCGACCGCTCCCGCCGCACGGCGGTGCAGCGATGGATGCGGGTGTAGCTCAGGGGTAGAGCACAACCTTGCCAAGGTTGGGGTCGTGGGTTCGAATCCCATCGCCCGCTCCAGTTTTCTCGTGATTTCCCTTCCAGATCATGAGTGCGCGCCGCGAAAGCGGCTTAGCCGTGCGGCTGCACTTCGTGCAGAGGTGTGCCGGCGGCGCGGCAATCGTCTCATCCGTTTCATCTAGGGCCTTTCGCTTCTTGGCCGACGCTGCCCAACGCTGCGTGGTCTTGGCGCGCCGTATCCGGCGGTCGAATGCCCCGCGATCGCGCCAGGCGAGCGCGGGTGCGATAAATATGACACATTGAGTTAGGTTTTATCCTTGCGGACGGTGTTGGGCCATCTGCAAATGTTGACTCCGCTCGTCAGGTTTTGCACGGCGACGACCGGCATTCTAAAGACGAGAGAGTACATGATCCTCCACCGCACCCTTCTGGGCTTCAACGTCGCCGCTCTCGGCTCATTCTTCGTGGTGAGCCTGCCCGGAGACGTTCACGCGCAGGACCTCGACAACCCGGTCGCGCTTCAGCCGATCGTCGTCGAGGCGGAGAGCGATCAGATCCTGAAGCAGGACGGGTATGTCGCCAAACAGGATCGGGCGGGGACCAAGGTCGATACGCCGATAGCGGACATTCCGCAGGCGATCACCGTGGTCACGCAGGATCAGATCGAGGATCAGGAGCCCCGGACGCTCAACGAGACGCTCGGCTATACGGCAAGCGCCAACCCGAACAATTTCGGTTTCGATTCGCGCTTCGACGCCTTCACGCTGCGCGGTTTCAACGCTTATTACAACGGTATCTTCCGCGACGGGCTGCGTCAGTACAATTCGCCGACGGCGCTCTTCAAGACGGAGCCCTATGGCATCGAAGGAATCACCATCCTGAAAGGTCCCGCCTCGTCGCTTTATGGCGTCAGCGGGCCGGGTGGAATCGTCAACATCGTCACCAAGCGGCCGAAGGAGGAGACCTTTCGGGAGGTGGAACTCGTCGGCGGCGGCCACGACCGGTACCAGATCGGTGTTGATTTCTCCGGGCCGGCGAACGATTCAGGGACCTTGCTCTATCGACTGACCGGGCTTGCGCGCAATGCCGAGGCCGAGATCCCGTCCTATCCCGACAACAAATACTATCTCGCGCCGGCTTTCACACTGAAGCCCGATGACGATACGACGTTCACCGTCTTGAGCGAGTTGTCGCGCACGGTCACGGGCGGCACCGCCTCCTATTACAATCCGGCCTATGGTGTCGTGTCGGATCTCTACGACGGCGATCCCGACTACAACGATTTCGTCCAGAATCAGGGGCGGATCGGCTACGAGCTCGAGCACCGCTTCAACGAACTTCTGACGGTCCGCCAGAACCTGCGCTACAGCAAGGTCGACGCCGACCTCCAATATTCGGGGCATTACGCGAGCGGCGCCGATCTTGCCCGCTACTGGGGCCATTACGAGGAAGACGCGGCGTCCTTCGTCGTCGACAATATGGCCCAATTCACCTTCGACACGGCCGCGATCGCCCATACGGCGCTTGCCGGGGTCGATTACACATGGGCCGAATACGACGCGTCGAGCGCTCTCTCCTATGCCTCGGTCGACGATATCGCGAGCGCCCCGCTCGCCTATGACGGCGGCCAGGAGATGAACGGTATCGGCGCCTATCTTCACGACCAGATGGAGTGGAACGGCTTTACCTTGTTCCTCAGCGGCCGCTACGACTGGGTCGAGACCACCTCCATCGACAGCGATCGCGTCGAAACTGACTACGACGATGAAGCCTTTTCCGGGCGCGTCGGCCTTTCCTACCGCACCCGCTGGGGTGTCATCCCCTATGCGAACTATTCGACATCCTTCTCGCCGAATATCGGGCTCGTCTACGATGATGTGACGAGCGACGAGGGACGCGCGGCAGAGCCCACCATCGCCGACCAGGTGGAGGTCGGCGTGAAATATGAGATCCCCGAGACGAATGCGATCGTGAGCGCGGCCTATTTCAACATCGCGCAGACCGACGGAGTCGTCTTCGACACGACGACCGGCATCAACCGGCAGCGGCAGCTCGATCTCACCTCGGAAGGCGTCGAATTGGGGGCGCAGGCCTCGCTTGACAACGGCCTCAACCTGATCGCTTCCTACACGCATCTCAAGATGACCATCGATAAGGGGGCGACCGGGACGGCCGGCAACGAATTATCCGGCGTGCCCAACAACATTTTCTCGCTCTGGGGGCTCTATCAGTTCCAGCCGGGCTCGCCGCTTGCCGGCCTCGGGATCGGAGCGGGTGTGCGCTATGTCGGGGACAGCTACGGCGACGACACCAATACGTTGAAGAACGACGACCGCTACTTCATCGATGCGTCGCTTTCTTATGACTTTGGGGCCCGCGATCCGCGGCTCGCCGGAGCCAAGCTGCAGATCAACGCCAAGAATCTCCTGGATGAGCGGGAGCCGATTTGCACCTCCGGCTATTGCTACCGCGACGAGGGGAGGACGATCATCGGCAGCCTGCGCTACCGCTTCTGATGGCGGCGGACGAGGCGGCCGAGACGCCATCCTGCCATTGGCTCAAGAGGCCGCTCGCCACGCTCGCCGCGATCGGCGGCCTCTATGTCGCGCAGAGCGTCATCGGGGGGATGACCTGGGTCGGCCTGCCCGCTGTCCTGCGCAGCCAAGGCGCCGATCTCGGCGATATCGGTCTTGTTTCGCTGATCGCGCTGCCTTGGGCGCTCAAGTTTCTTTGGGCGCCTGCCGTCGAACGCTATCGCCTGCCTCCTCGCGGGCGCAATCGCTCCGGGTCCATCGTCCTCGCCGGCATTTTGATGGTCGTGGCCATCTTGGGGCTCATCGGCGCGCTGCCTGCTGAGGCGCTTTGGGCGATCTTCGCCCTTCTCACTCTCGCCGCCCTTGCCACGGCGACGGTCGATATCGCCTGCGACGGCTATGCGGTCGAAAATCTCTCCACGCAGCAGCAGGGCTGGGGCAACAGCGCTCAGGTCGGCGGCGCCTATCTCGGCTCGGCTCTCGGCGGCGGCCTGTTTCTGGTGATCGTCGGGCATAGCGGCTGGACCGCCGGCGTGTGGACGATGGCGGCGCTCGTGACGCTCCTCGCGCTCCCCTTCCTCGTCCAGTCGCGGGCTGTAAGCTTCGATGCGGAACGTACGCATCTTCCCTCGCTTCGGGCGGCTCTTGCGCGCCGCGAAATTCGCCGCGGCCTTGCCGTCGCCGCGCTTTACGTGGTGGCGCAGAAAACCCCCTTCAACATGCTGTCGCCCTACCTCGTCGATCGCGAGGTGAGCCTTGCGACACTCGGTATCCTGAACGGGCTCGGCTCTATCGTGCTCGGCATTTCTGGATCGCTCCTGGGGGGCGCCTGCGTGCGCTTGTTCGGGGTGCGGCCGGTGCTGGTGGCGGCGCTTGCCCTGCAGTCGATGGTGCTCGCCTTTCTGTCCTTCTCTGTCACCGCGCCGTGGATCCCCCTCTGGCTCGTCATCGGGGTGGCTCTGGTGGCGACGTCGGGGTTGATGGCCTTCGGTTTCGTGGCGCTTTACGCGCAATTCATGCGCTGGTCGGACCCCCGCCAGGCCGGCATCGACTTCACGTTGTTTCAATGCGTCGACGCCCTCGTTTCGTTGAGTGGCGGTATTGCTGCGGGTTTTCTCGCCGAGCGTTTCGGGTATTCGCCGTTCTTCGCTGGCGCCGCTGTTCTTGCAGGGCTTGCCGTCGCGGCGATTGCTGTGGTGGCAGGCGAGAAGACGTCGAAATCCGGCTGCGGAGGGGCTGCCGGATGAATGGCGAAGATGTCTCGTCCAGGCGGATTGCCGCCTTCAGCCATGACGCTCGAATGTCTCGCGCAAACATCGGCTGACCGCGCGGATCGGCGCCGAATTTTTCAGATCCGAATGAATGGCGAGCCAGAGTTCGCGCACGGGGAGGGTTTCGCCAATGCCGACCGCCACGAGCTCCTGGTCGCCCGCGGCGACGAACTCCGGTAAGATTGCGATGCCTGCGCCCGCTCGTGCCGCCGCCTGTTGAATCTCCGACGTGCTTCCCAAGAAGGAAATCGGCCTCACCCCGGCAATGCGCTGGAGCGCGACGTGTTGCGCGGAGCGGTTCATTGGCTCGTCGTAACTGATGAACCGCCAATCGCCTTCCTCCGTCTCGGCCAGGTAGGTGGGGCTCGCATAGAGGCGGAACGGCATCTCCGCGAGCTTGACGATGATCAGGTCACCGTCCTGGGGTCGGCTCAGCCGAACGGCAATGTCAGCCTCTCGCCGCTCCAGCGATGCGCTGCGTGTTTCTCCGAGGATGCGGATCGTCAGGTCTGGATGGCGCTTCTGCAAGCCGACCAGCGGTGCGGTCAGCATTGCGGCGGCCAGGGCTGGCGGGGCGCTGATCGTGACGGTACCGGCCAATTCGGAGCGCGCTCCGTCCACGGCACGTCCAATCGCCGTCGCCTCCGTTTCCATTCTTTGGACGAGGGCTGCGATACGCTCGCCATCCTCGGTCAGCGTCAGCCTGCGGCCGCGACGGTCGACCAGCTTCAGCTGCAGCTCGGCTTCCAAAGCGGCCACGCGCCGCGCCACGGTCGCGTGCTCGACCCGCAACAGACGGGCTGCGGCCGAAAGGCTGCCGGTGGCGGACAGCGCTCCGAAATGGCGGAGATTTTCCCAATCTGCCATCAGCGATTTTCTCCCATCTGATGACTGCTTTTAGGCAATTCCTGAACAGGGCGATATCGGAGAACACTGCCGCCAGAAAAGGAGTTTTGGCATGAACGAAATGGTTCGGATGGTTGCTGCGGGCGGCGTGGAGGTTCTGGACGTGGCCAATGGCCCGGCGCTGGTGGCTGGGCCGGGCGAGATTTGCCTTCGGCAGGAGGCGATCGGCGTCAACTTTATCGACATCTATCAGAGGCGTGGGCTCTATCGCCTGCCGCTGCCGGCGGTTCTCGGTGTGGAGGGCGCAGGTGTCGTCGAAAGCGTGGGAGAGGGCGTCACACATATCGCTCCGGGCCACCGCGTGGCTTATGCCGGCGCGCTCGGCGGTTACGCGACAAGGCGAAAGCTGCCGGCGTGGCGGGCGATTCTCCTGCCAGAGGAGATCGGCTCGCGTGTCGCCGCCGCCTCGATGCTGAAGGGCCTGACCGCGCATATGCTTTTGACTCGAACCTATCCTGTCGGTGCGGGGACGGTGATTCTGGTCCACGCGGCGGCAGGCGGGCTCGGCGTGATGCTGGTGCGATGGGCCAAGCATCTGGGTGCGACCGTGATCGGGACTGTCGGATCGCGGGAGAAAGCGGAGCTGGCCAAAGCCCAGGGCGCCGACCATGTGATCGTCGGACGCAATGCGGATCTGGTCGCGGAGGTGGCAGCGATTACGGACGACAAGGGTGTAGACTTCGCCGTGGATGGTCTCGGCGGCGCCATCCTTGCAAAGACGCTGGGTTGCGTGCGCCCGTTCGGGACGGTGGCAAGCATCGGTCAGGCCGCGGGGCCGATACCGCCCGTGGCGGTGGAGGATCTCGGCCCCGTCCGGTGTCTGTCGCTCGCCCGGCCGAGCGTGATGGCCTATGCGGCAGATCAAGGCGCCTATCCGCAGGCGGCGGATGCGCTTCTTCAGGCCATGCAGCAGGGCGTCGTCGCGCAGATCGGAGCGGAGTATGCGCTCGGACAAGCTGCCGAAGCCCAAGCCGCTCTGGAGGCCGGTCGCACCACGGGCAGCCTTTTGCTCGTCCCCTGAACGGTTGAACGCCATTGGGGGTGGCCTTGAATGCCGCCTCCAAATCGCCGATGCTCGCGCAACTTCCCGCCACAGGCTGCCGAGTGAGACGTGATCGCCCCACCCGAAGTGTACCGAGCCGACGCGTTTCTCATGTTCGAAGGGGCGATGGCGGAGATGTCGCGTCGGGTTTGCGATGACGGATGCCTGGCGCCCGTGCTAGAGGCGGCGCGCGCGGTGTTCGCTGTGAGACCCCGCCGTGGATCGCTGCCGCAGATTTCGGCCAAGTGCCGAAGCGGAAGGATCTTTTCGGGTTTCAAGGCGAAAAGCTGCGCAGCCGCGGGCTCCTCCTCCCCTCTGCCCGCCAGCGGGTCTTCGTGATGGACTTCTCCGCCCTTCTTTCCGGCCTCGATCCCGTCGCAAGCGGCCTCGTGGTCCTCTGTCTCGTCGCCGTCACCGGCCTCGCTCTCGGCAATGTCCGGATAGGCTCCGTTTCGCTCGGCATTGGCGGCGTCCTCTTCGCGGGTATCGTCTGGGGCCATCTCGGCTTCACCGTCGATCCAGAAGTGGCGCATTTCCTGCGCGAATTCGGCCTCATCCTCTTCGTCTATTCGATCGGCATCCAGGTCGGGCCGGGCTTCTTTTCGGCGCTCAAGCGCTCTGGGCTTGCGCTCAACGGTCTCGCCGCCGGTCTCGTCTTTCTCTCCATCATCGTCGCGGCCGCATTGCACCTTATCGTCGGGGTGCCCTTGCCGGTGATGCTCGGGCTGATGTCTGGGGCAACGACCAACACGCCTTCTCTCGGCGCCGCGACCCAGATGCTGACCAGCGTCGGGGCAGGGCCCGAGGCTCTCGCAGCGCCCGCGCTCGGCTATGCCGTGGCTTATCCTTTCGGCATTCTCGGCATTCTTCTGACCATGGGGATCGTGCGGGCCGTCCTGCGCATTCGGCCCGAAGCCGAGCAGGCGGCATTCGAAGCGGAGCGGGCCGCCAAACAGCAGGGGCTGCAGACCGTCAACGTCAAGGTCACCAATCGCAACATGCAGGGGCTTACGATCGGCGCTCTGCCGGGGCTCGAAGAGATGAGCCTCGTCGTCTCCCGCATCATGCGCGACGGTGTCGTGGAGGTCGCGCATCCGGAGAAGGAGGTCCGGCTCAACGACGTTCTCCTTCTCGTCGGCCCGGCGGAGAAACTGCCCGGCATGGTCCGCATCCTCGGCCAGCGGGCGAAGACCGACCTGAAGGCGATCCCGTCCGACGTGAAATGGAAGCGCTTCGTCGTCACCAATTCTAACGTTTTTGGCGCCTCTCTCGGCAGTCTGGACCTGCTGCACCGCCACGACGTCGTCATCAGCCGCGTCACCCGCTCCGGCATCGAACTCGCCCCGCATGATGGGCTGCGCCTGCAATTCGGCGACATTTGCACCGTCATCGGCCATCCGGAAAATCTCGACAAGGCCGCTCAGGTTCTCGGCAATCGCACCCAGGCCCTGGAGCAGGTGCAGATCCTGCCGATCTTTCTCGGCATCGCACTCGGTGTTCTCTTCGGCTCCATCCCGGTCGCTTTTCCGGGCATGCCGGCACCGGTGAAGCTCGGGCTTGCGGGCGGACCGCTCGTCGTCGCCATCATCCTGTCGCGCCTCGGCCATATCGGGCCACTCGTCTGGTTCATGCCGTCGAGCGCCAATCACGCTTTGCGCGAGATCGGCATCGTTCTCTTCCTCGGCATTGTCGGGCTCAAGGCGGGGGAGAGTTTCGTCTCCATTCTGGTGGAGGGCGACGGGCTCATCTGGCTTGTCTATGGCGCCCTCATCACCATCATCCCGCTTCTGATCATCGGCTTCGTGGGCCGGTTGGTGCTGCGGCTCAATTATCTGACGCTGTGCGGCCTTCTCGCCGGCAGCATGACCGATCCTCCGGCCCTTGCCTTCGCGAATGCGATCCGCCCCTCAGAGGCGCCGTCGCTCGCCTATGCGACGGTCTATCCGCTCGTCATGGTGCTGCGCATCCTGGCGCCGCAGGTCCTCGTCCTGATCTTCTGGTTCTGAGACGGTCGCAGTCTCAGAAGAAGAGCTTTACCAGGGTGAGGCTGAACGTCGAGATGAAGAGGAAGGCGAGGAGGCCGAGAAGCGCGGGGTGCAGGCCTTTCGCCATCAGCTTGCGCACATCCGTCTCCAGCCCCATCGCGGCGAGCGCCATCGACAGAAGAAAGGTCGTGGCAAGCGCGATCTCGCTCTTTGCCGCTTCCGGAATGTCCACGAGGCTGTTGACGCCGACGAGGGCGATGAAGCCGAGCACGAACCAGGGGATCGGTGCTCGGACGCCAGAATTGCCGGAGGTCGCGAGACGCTCGCGGGCGAGGATGCCGAGGCCAAGAACGACCGGCGCCAGCATCATCACCCGCGACAGCTTGGCGATGGTGCCGAATTCGCCGGCCTCGGCCCCGTTCTGATAGGCGGCTGCGACCACTTGGGCGATCTCGTGCACCGAAGCCCCGGTCCACAGCCCGAAAGCGTGCGGTCCGAGGCCAAAGAGCGGACCGAGGAACGGATAGGCGAACATCGCGATCGAGCCGAAGATGGTGACGCAGGCGACGGCATAGGCGACGTCCTCATCATGGGCGTTCGTCACGGTGTTGGTGGCGATGACGGCGGAGGCCCCGCAGATCGACGTGCCGGCGGCGATCAATTCCGCGAGCTTGCGTTCCACGCCGAGCTTTCTCCCGCACCAGACCGTGAAGGTGAAGGTCGAAAGAAGTGTGGCGATGATGATAGCGACCCCGGTTCCGCCGACCTCGATTACTTGCGCAGCCGTCAGCTGGAGGCCGAGCAGGATGATGGCGAAGCGCAGGATGCGGCGCATCGAGAAGCCAACGCCCGCTTTGGCAACAACGGGCGTGCCGATGAGGTTGTGAAACAGGATGCCGATGAGGATGGCGATGATCATCGGGCTGAAAGCGCCGAGCCCTGGAAGCTGACGAAGCCCGAAGGCTGCTGCTGCAATCGCTGCGGCGAGACCCACGCCGGGAAGGATGGCGCCGAGAAAGCGGGTGCTCGTGGCGGTGGGCGATGTGACGACCGGATCGGCGCGGTCCGCGTCGACGAATGTGTCTGCGGTGATTTCGGGTTCGTCGCTCAATGCGGTCAAGATCGGTCTCCGTCCGGAAGACCGATCTTTCGCATCCCAGGCTTCCATCACTCCAACGCATAATTTCGCTTGGAGTGATCGGAAAGATCAATGAGTCAGGCGTCTGGGAGACCTGCCAGGACCTTGTCGAGGGTGGCCGGATAATTGCGGACCCGCACGCCGCAGGCGTTGTAGATAGCGTTGGTGATCGCTGCGCCGACGCCCGCAAGCGCGAGTTCTCCAAGACCCTTGCCGGCGAGAAGGCTCGCTGCCGTGTCGCGCTCCTCAAGGAAGACGACGTCGAGCTGGGGCACATCGGCATTCACCGGCACATGGTATTCGCCAAGGTCGTGATTGACGAGTAGGCCGGTGCGGGGATCGATCACCAGCTCTTCCGCGAGCGCCGATCCGATCCCCCAGATCTGGCCGCCGTAGCATTGCGAGGTGGCCGTCTTCTCGTTGAGGATGCGCCCGGCGGCAGCGACGGTCAGAAGCCGGCGCACCCGGGTCTCGCCCGTCACGGCGTTGACGCCGACCTCGCAAAAATGCGCGCCATAGCTCGCCTGATGGGTGGTTTCGGCCGTCTTGCCAGGCTCGATCGTGCCGCGGCCTGTGAGCGTTCCGCCTTCAAGGATCTCGTGAAAGGGGATCCGTCGGTTTCCCGCGATCGCCTGGCCGTCCTTGAGGGTCAGGTCCGAGGCGTCGACGTCGAGGCGTTTGGCGAGCGCCTTCACCAGGTCCTCGCAGGCAAGATAGACCGACGAGCCGGCGCTGTTGGCTCCCCAGGAGCCGCCGGAGCCCGACGAGGGCGGCAGGTCCGTATCGCCCAAAAGCACGGTCACGTGCTCGGGAGAAAGTCCCAGCATCTCGGCCGTGATCTGCTGCAGGATCGTGTAGGAGCCGGTGCCGATATCCGTCATCGCCGTGCGCACGGTGGCGCGGCCGTCGGGGGCGAGCTCCACCTCGGCTGAGGATTTCATCAGCTGGTGGCTGCGCGAAGCCGCAGCCATGCCATAGCCAATCCACCATTCGCCTTCGCGCCGGCTTGCCGGCTTCTTCGGACGGTTCTCCCAGCCGAAGCGGCGCGCACCCTCGTCATAGCACTCCAGCAGCTTTCGTGAGGAAAAGGGAAGCTCGTCCTGGGGTGCGACCTCAGGCTCGTTCAGCTTGCGAAATTCGATCGGATCGAGGTTGAGCCGGATGGCAAGCTCGTCCATCGCGCTCTCGAGCGACAACATGCCAACGGCTTCGCCGGGTGCACGCACCGAGGCCGTCATCAGGACATCGGTTTCCGCTAGCCGATGGGTGATCTGTCGGTTCTCGCCCGCATAGAGGAACACCGTCGAAATCGCGACCGGCTCGAAGAACGAATTGCCGGGCGAATTGGTGACGAAATTCTCATGTGCCAGCGCAGTGATACGGCCTTCCTTCGTGGTGCCGATACGGACGCGCTGGATCGTCTCGGAACGCCGGGACGTCGTTTGAAAGACGTGCTGGCGGCTGAGGGCGACCTTCACCGGCTTGCCTGCCGCTCTCGCGCCGAGCGCTGCCAGAACGGCATCCGGGCCGATGCCGAGCTTGGAGCCGAAGCCGCCGCCGACATAGGGGCTCAACAGATGGACGTTCTCCACGGGCACGCCGACGCCGTTGGCGATCTGAATGACGTTCGTCTCCAGAAGCTGGCAGGACGACCAGATCGTGAGCTTGTCGCCGTCCCATTTGGCGACGGCCGCATGCGGCTCCATCGGGGCGGCGCTGTGGCTTGGCGTCGTATAGGTTTCGTCGAACTGGATCTCGGCCGCCGCAAAGGCCGCTTCGAAATCGCCGCGCAGATTGTCGGGCTGCATGGCGCCGGGACCGGGATTGGTCGCGTCTTCGAGGTGATCGCGCAGGCTGTAACGGCCCTCGCCGGGCTCGTAGATGGTTTTGACGAGCGACGCGGCATGCCGAGCCGCCTCGAAGGTTTCGGCGACGACGAGCGCCAGCGGCTGGCCGTAATGGAAGACCTGGCCGTCGATCGTCTGCGCTGCCGGCGCCATGGGGAGGGCGGAGGCGCGCAGCACTCTGTCGCCCGCAATGACGGCCAGAACGCCCGGCGCCGCCTCCGCTTTGGAGGTGTCGATGGAACGGATCTTCGCCTTGCCGATCCCGGCCGTCACCATGAAGCCGTAGGCCACGTCTTCACCCGCGAGATGCTCGTAAGCGTAAGGCGCGCGGCCCGACACTTTGAGGGCGCCCTCGTAGCGGTTGAGGGGCTTGCCGAGAACGGCCTGCGTGCCGTGATCGAGGCGCGTTTCGCCGACCGCCTCGTCCATCACATAGGTGTTTGCGTCGGTGGTCATTGGGCTGCCTCCTGCGTCGCCTCTGTGAGAACGGCAATCATTGTCCGACGGGCGAGGGGGATCTTGAAATCGTTGTGACCATGGCCTGTCGCTCCCTTGAGAAGCAGATCCGCCGCCTCTTCAAACAGTGCTTGTGAAGGCTCCTGGCCGATCAGGGCGTCCTCGACGGCCCGGTCGCGCCATGGCTTGTGGGCGAGCCCGCCGAATGCGAGACGCGCCGAGGCGATGCGGCCGTTCTCGACGGCGACGATTGCCGCGACCGAAACCAGCGCGAACGCATAGGAGGCGCGGTCGCGCACCTTGCGATAAATGTGGCTTCCCTTCGGCGGAGGCGGCAGCACGACGTTGGTGATGAGTTCTCCAGGCTGCAGATTGCTCTCCACTTCCGGCGTCTGGCCAGGGAGGCGGTGGAAGTTCTTCAGCGCAATCGTCCGACTTCCGCCGTCCGGCAGCCGCGTTTCAACGGTCGCGTCGAGCGCCAGCATGGCGACCGCCATGTCGGAGGGATGGGTCGCGATGCATTGGTCGCTTGCGCCCAGGATTGCGTGGATGCGATTGAAGCCGTCGAGTGCGGCGCAGCCCGAACCCGGATTGCGTTTGTTGCAGGGCGCGGACGTCTCGTAGAAATAGTAGCAGCGCGTGCGTTGGAGGAGATTGCCGCCGGTCGTCGCCTTGTTGCGCAGCTGTGCCGAGGCGCCGGCGAGCAACGCCCGCGACAAGACCGGATAATCGCGCCGTACGGTGGCATCGGCAGCGAGATCGGCATTGGTGACCATGGCGCCGATCCTGAGGCCTCCATCCTCCGTCGGAGAGATCTCCGTCAAAGGCAGTCGCGAGACGTCGACAAGCGTTTTCGGCGCCTCGACTTCGAGTTTCATGAGGTCGAGAAGATTGGTGCCCCCGGCGATGAAGCGGCTGCCCTGCTCTTCGGCCAGGCGGCCGGCCTCCTCAAGGTCTCCGGCACGTGAATAGGCAAATTCCCTCATGCCGGCTCCTTGTTTCCGCCGGTCGCGACGCTTTCATCCCGTGCGCGGCGGATCGCGTCGACGATGTTGGGATAGGCCGAGCAGCGGCAGATATTGCCGCTCATTCGCTCCGAGATTTCTTCGTTGGAGAGCTCCGGCTCGCCCTCAAGGCTTTCGCTCACATGGCTCGGCCAGCCGGAGCGAAACTCATCGAGCATGCCAAGCGCCGAGATGATCTGGCCCGGCGTGCAGTAGCCGCACTGAAAACCGTCATGGTCGAGAAAGCTCGCCTGCATCGGGTGGAGGGCTTCGGGCGTTCCAACGCCCTCGATGGTGGTGACGGCATCGCCCTCGTGCATGACGGCGAGTGTCAGGCAGGAATTGATGCGGCGGCTGTTGACGAGCACGGTGCAGGCGCCGCACTGGCCGTGGTCGCAACCTTTCTTGGTGCCGGTGAGCGCGAGATGATCGCGCAACGCATCGAGAAGCGAGGTGCGCGGATCAAGATCGAGCTCGTAAGCGGTATCGTTGACGGTGAGGGTGATCACAGATCGTCCTTTCTTGCAGACAGCGCCCTGTGTCGCTGTGCGGCGGACAGGGCCGGGACGAGGAAACAGGCGCGCCAGCCAAGCTGAACAGACGGGTCGAGGCCCGTCCATTGCGGGCAATTTCCGCGATGGGTCTGTGTCAAGAACACATGAACGCGAAAGGCGTTGCTTCCGCCCTGCGCGCCGGGAAGCCGTTTCCCTGAGTCGGCAAAGAGGCGGCGGCCTCAGACAGGATCGGTCAATTGCGCGGCGTCGAGTGCCGAGGCGCGGAGCCGTGCCGCATCGCGGGCCGGCGGGGCACCGAAGAAGCGGGCATATTCGCGGCTGAACTGCGAGGGGCTCACATAGCCGACCGCGAAGCTGACGCTGCCTGCATCGGCATTTTGCGTGAGCAGCATGTGGCGGGCCCGCTGCAGCCGAAGCTGCTTCTGGTATTGCAGCGGACTCATGGCCGTCACCGCCTTGAAATGGCGGTGAAAGGAGGAGGGGCTCATACCTGCAATATCTGCCGCATCCTCAATCTTGAGGGGGCGATCGAAGCGCTGTTTGATCCATGCGATGGCGCGACTGATCTGGTTCAGCCGGCTGTCCGACAGAGCAATCTGGCGGAGCGTGCCGCCCTGCGGTCCCCGCATCAGGCGGTAGACGATCTCCCGTTCGATGAGCGGTGCGAGAATGCGAATATCCTGAGGTCGGTCCAAGAGGCTGGTAAACCTCACGATCGGGTCTAGGAGCTCAGGAGTCAGAAGGCTGACTGACAATCCAGGAGTGAGCCCTGTCTCTGGCTCTCCATTGCCCATTTCCAGAAGCATTGCGGCGAGGAGCTTCGGGTCGAGACGTATGGCCAGGGCGAGATAGGGCTCTTCGCGGCTGGCTTTGCAGATCTGCCCAACAACGGGCAGATCCACCGAGACGACGAGATAATTGCCCTCGCCATATTCGAAGAGCTTGTCGCCGAGCATGGCGCGCTTGGCACCGCCTGCGATCACGCAAAGAAGCGGCTCGTAAATCGATGCGGTCGGGAGCGTCAGGCCATCCGAGCGCACGAGAGTGAGGCCCGGCACCGGCGTTTGGCAACGGTGGCCATCACAATGGCGGCGGATCAGTGTGCTCAGAGCATCGAGGCTCGCAAGGGATTCCGGCATGGACATTGTCCGCGAGAGTGCACGGCAGAGATAGATGTTTGAGAGCGCGGTCGCCACAAGGAAATCTCACGGCTGAGAGGATCAGGCAAAAAGGTGACAGCATCCGCGTGGCGGACGTGCACCGGGCACGCCATTTCGGTCACGATCCGCCAAGTGACCGATCGGGCGCCAAGTGCAAGATCCGGTCGCCATCCGCCGGTCGCCGGCCAAAGAGCGACGCATCGCAGGAGCGGTGCCGATCGGTATGAGGTTTCTGCCTCGGGGGATCCACCATTTGCGGCCCTGCCTCGTGCGAACAGGTCAGGGCCGATCCACGCGAAAGGACGAATGTATGCGTTACAATCCGCTCGGCCAGACCGGCCTTCTTGTCTCGGAACTGTGCTTCGGCACCATGACTTTTGGCGGCAACGAGGGGCTGTGGGGCCAGATCGGCAATCTTGGACAGCAGGACGCCGATGCACTTCTCAGTCGCGCCCTCGATGCCGGCGTCAATTTTATCGACACGGCGAATGTGTATGCCGAGGGCCGCTCGGAGACGATCACCGGGCAGGCGCTCAAGAATCTCGGTGTCGCCCGCGACGACGTCGTGGTGGCGACGAAGTTTTTGGGCCGCGTCGGGGAAGGACCGAACGCCGCCGGCGCCTCGCGGTATCACATCCTTGACCAGGCGAAGAAGAGCCTTGAGCGTCTCCAGCTCGACCATATCGATCTCTATCAGATCCATGGATTCGATCCGCTGACGCCGATCGAGGAAACGCTCGAAGCCCTCGACACGCTCGTGCGCCACGGCCACGTCCGCTATGTCGGCGTGTCCAACTGGGCGGCGTGGCAGATCGCCAAAGCCCTCGGAATTTCAGAGCGCAAGAACCTCGCGCCGTTCCGCTCACTGCAGGCCTATTACACGATCGCTGGACGCGATCTGGAGCGCGAGATCGTGCCGATGCTCACCTCCGAGAAGGTGGGGCTGATGGTGTGGAGCCCGCTCGCTGGCGGCTTTCTCTCCGGTAAATACAGCCGCGACGACGAAAAATCGGGTGACGGTCGGCGGGCGACCTTCGATTTTCCGCCGGTCGATAAGGACCGCGGCTATGCAGTCGTCGACGAGATGCGCAAGATCGCCGAGGCACATTCCGTCAGCGTGGCCCAGATTGCTCTCGCCTGGCTCCTGCATCAGAAGGTGGTCACGAGCGTCATCATCGGTGCCAAGCGCATGGAGCAGCTGGACGACAATCTCGCCGCCGTCGAGGTGCGCCTCTCTGACGATGAGCTCAAGACGCTCGATGAGGTGAGCCGGCTTGCACCGGAATATCCGGGTTGGATGCTGGAACGGCAGTCGAGCTACCGAAAGTT
Source organism: Rhodopseudomonas julia (assembly GCF_030813515.1). Classification (NCBI taxonomy): domain Bacteria; kingdom Pseudomonadati; phylum Pseudomonadota; class Alphaproteobacteria; order Hyphomicrobiales; family Nitrobacteraceae; genus Rhodopseudomonas; species Rhodopseudomonas julia. The sequence goes on from NZ_JAUSUK010000001.1 coordinate 1,439,378, forward strand.
CGAGGCCTGAACCGCTTCGTTCGCGATCCGGGGGCGGCTTCGGCCGCCCTTTTCGTTTCAAGAGGATTCTCTCCGGCCGCGGCGCGCAAAACGCGTTGTCGCGAAACTGCCGCTGAGGTGCTTCTCCCCGCTAGGGCGTGACCATGAGCGCCCCGCTTCCTCACTCCGCCGCGCAATCGAGCCTTGAAGTCATGCTGAAAAGTCGCTGGATCCAGGCGACCAGACACCGCGTGCGGAAGCGATGATGGGTTCTGGCAGAGGTGTGGCGCCGCTCAGGTGAAGGGGGGCGGCGACGTTCGCTCAAAGCGCTCCGCCTCTTCGAAAAGCCAATCGAGGAGAAGCGTGAGCGCCGCTGTCTGGCGCGGCCGCCATAGCGCGATGTAGTCGTTGCCGCTCGGGCAGAACCCGAAGGGTGCGACGAGCCGACCTGCCGCAATATCGCCGGCCACGAGCGGCCAGGGTCCGATCGCCACGCCAAGGCCTGCAGTCGTTGCTTCCAGGAGATAGTAGAAGCGCTGATAGACGGCCGCCGCGGCTGTGTCCTCGAGCTCGCTTGCGGGATTTCTTTCGCCACTCGCTGCCGCCCATTGCGCCCAGGCGTGGGGCCGGGTGCGGGTGTGCAGAATCGGCAGGCCGGCGATGTCCTGCGGGATGAGCCGCGCGATCGCGGGGGAAAGGACAGGCCCCGTCCTTTCGGCAAACAGCGTGCGTGTCACAAGGCCGGAAGGCCAGGGACCGGCGCCCACCCGGAGAGCGAGGTCGAAATCAATGCGTGCGAACTCGTCATCGTGGTCGCATGCCGTCAAGCGCACTTCGATCTCCGGGTGCTGCTCCTTGAAGATGTGCAGACGCGGAATAAGCCAGCGCATGGCGAGCGTCCCGCTGCAGGCGAGATCGATGAGCGAGGATCGCCGTGTCGCAACGCGCGCGACGGCCACCTGTAGTTGGTCGAAACCGGCCGTCAAGCCGGGCAGGAGTGCGCGGCCTGCTTCTGTCAGGCGAATGGCGTTCTTCGGCCCCTCAAAGAGCGGAACGCCGAGCACGTCTTCAAGCTGCTGCACCTGACGCGAAACGGCACTGTGGGTGACGTTCAGCTCTTCCGCCGCCAAAGACATACGGCCGTGGCGACCGGCTGCTTCGAAGGCGCGGAGCCCGTTGAGGGAGGGTAGGCGCCGCATTATGTGAGATTATAGAACATCACCTGTACGAGAATATCGTTTTTCACGGCGCGTACAAGCGGCTTTGATGCCGCCATGGACGATATATTAGTTCGAAAAACGCACTTTGGGAGTGGCGCGGCAGCTCGGTGTTGGCGATGCCTCAAGCTCGGCACGATGCGTTCACGTCAACGGCAGCAACTGTCGGAGATGGAGGATTGGCAACTCGCCGACCTTGCCATTTCGGAGCCGGAACGAGCATTCGAGTGTCGCAAATGGTGGTGGCAGCGCTGACGCGACGGCCGATTCGTCCGTCACGTCTCGCGGCGCATATCTCAGCGGTTGTCGGCGAGATCCATGCTGGCAGGGAAGAACTGCGAGATCCAAGTCTCTGTGAGAGCCTCGCCGTCCTTCTTGAGGAAGAGCCGCAGATCCACCGGCTCTTTGCCTGTGACTTGTACCTCGAAGGCGGCACGGAACAGGCCGGCGCTGTCGACCACCGGATAGGCACTGCAGCGCCCCAATGTGCCACGTGAAACATTAACCATGGCGGTCACGCCGTCTTCGCGTGTAAAGCGACCGAGATCGCCGCCGGCAAAGTCGATGACGAATTGATAGACGTCTTTCGGGCGCGGCTGGCCCGGAACGCCACCTGCCCCGATAAAAGTATCGACGACCCGCCCGGCGCGCGTGGCGTAGGGTTCGTCGAAACCCCAATGCAGGCGATATTTCAGATCAAGCGTCTTGCCGGGTTCGATCTTCTCCTCGGGGGTCCAATAAGCGACGATATTGTCGTAGATCTCGTCATCGGTCGGGATCTCCACGAGCTGCACCGCGCCCTTACCCCACCCTTCAAGGGGTTCGACCCAGAGCGAGGGACGGCGATGATAGAAGACCCCGTCGTCCTGGTAATGGTCGAAATGGCGATCGCGCTGAAGGAGCCCGAACCCCTTCGGGTTTACGTCGCTGAAGCTGTTGGTCATCACGGAGGGCGGATTGTTGAGCGGTCGCCAGATCCGTTCGCCGCTGCCTGTCCACATGGCGAGCCCGTCGGAATCGTGGATCTCGGGCCGCCAGTCCTTCGCGTGCTGTCGGTCCTTCTGCGAGTACCAGAACATGGAGGTCAACGGGGCGATGCCGAGGCGGGTGATCGACTTGCGCGGGAAGAGGACGGCCTCTGTTTCCATGACGACGCGCGCTTCGCGGGCGCAATCGAAGCGGTAGGCACCCGTCAGGCTCGGACCTTCAAGCAGGGCATAGACCGTCAGCCGGTCGGGATCGCCGGGCACGCCCTCGAGGAAAAACCGGCTGAACCGGGGAAATTCTTCGCCCGCCGCCAGGCCCGTATCGACGGCGATACCGCGTGCCGACAGCCCATATTGCTTGCCGCTTCCGGGCGACCGAAAATAAGAGGCGCCGAGGAAGGACAACCAGTCCCATTTCAAGTCTTCCGCCATCACCCGGAAACCGGCGAAGCCGATGCTCTGGGGCAGGCTGCGGGCGATGTGGCCCGCCGGCATATCGAAATAGCTCTGGCGGTAGAGAACCTCGTGCGCCTTGCCGTCCTTCACCACCGCGATGGTGACCGGGTCCTTCTGGTAGCGGCCGAGATGAAAGAGCTGGATCGGCGCCCCGCTGTCGCCACCCAGACGCAAGGTGCGGTCCTTGCGATAGCTGATCTGGAAATAGGCGTCGTAATCGATCTTATCGAGGATCTCCGCCATGGTGGAGGAGGGCGGCTCCCAGGGGGCCTCGGAGACGGTTTTCGCCGTCTCCTTCAGAAGGTCGAAGGAAAAGGGCTGCGTCGGCCCGTAAAGGATACCGTCGGTCTCGACATTGGGCGCTGCGAAGCTGCGGCCGGCAAATGGGCTGAGGGCGAGCGCTCCTCCTCCGGCGAGCGCAGCTCGGCGTGAAATCTTCATCGTGTGTCGTCCAGGCGGGTGTCGTTTCGAGCCGGCTAAGATTGGTCTGCGGCAGAAAGGTGACGAAGCGGCAGGTTTCTCTACGAAGCGATCCAATCGTCACCCACTGGTCGAGGCGCATGTCCGGTATACAGCGTGAAGTCGTAAAACGTCGCTCTGGCCAGCTCCCCGGGGAAGACTTTCGCCGTTCAATTGGGGTTGGCGCGGCAATAGCGAGCCGTTCGGCTCGGCGGGCCGAGGCTTGCGGCCTCGCCGCGCGCGACGAGATCGAAAAGATGCGCGAGCGTCGACTGCGCTGCCGCCTCACGCAGGTTTTCGGCGATGCCTTGATAGACCCGCTCGACGATCACATCGATGGTCACAGGATCCTCGCCGAGGGCCGCGAGGATCGTCTTCTCGCGCTGACGGCGATGCTGGAGAAGGGCCCGGACAAGCCGTTTCGGTTCCGTAACGGGGCCACCATGCCCGGGCCAGTAGATGTCGTGGTCGCGATCGAGCAGGCGCCTCAGAGAGGCCATGTAGTCGCCCATATTGCCGTCCGGTGGGATCACCACCGAGGTCGACCAGCCCATGACATGGTCGCCGGAAAACAGGGCCTTCTCTTCCTCAAGTTCGAAGCAGAGATGGTTGGCTGCGTGGCCTGGGGTTGCGAGAGCCGTCAGCCTATAGCTCCGGCCTTCGATCGTATCACCGTCCTCAAGGATGCGGTCCGGCTTGTAGGCGGATACGCTTTCGCGCGTGCCGCGGCAGCCGGCAACCATCGCCCCGGTCGCTTCTGCGAGGGGGGCGATCGCCGGGTAATGGTCGCGGTGCGTGTGCGTCAGCAGGATATGGCGCACCTGTTCGTCTGCGACCGCCGCCAGCAGGGCCTCGATATGGGCCGGATCGGCGGGGCCCGGGTCGATCACCGCAACCTCGCCGGTGCCGACGATGTAGGTGCAGGTGCCGCGAAAGGTGAAGGGGCTCGGATTGGGCGCAAGCACCCGGCGCACGCGCTGTGACAGGCGCACGCATTCGCCGGGGGCGCCCTCCAGCGTCAGGTCGAATGGGAGCTCGCTCATTGCCACCCGGCTCCTTCTTCTTCTTCTTCGGGCGTTGTCAGCCGGCCTTGCTGCCGCGCAGCTCGCTCAATGTGCGCGCCGGAGTGATGGCTTCCGGATCGATGAAGCAATGCAGAATCGCCGGCTTGCCGGACACGAGCGCCCGCTCAAACGCCGGTGCGAACTCCTCCGTCTTCGCCACCGTCTCGCCATGGCCGCCGAATGCGCGCGCATAGGCGGCAAAATCGGGATTGGAGAGCCGCGTTGCCGAGATACGGTCGGGATACCGCGATTCCTGATGCATCCGGATGGTGCCAAACATGCTGTTGTCGACGACGATCACGATGATCGGAATGTCGTGCTGCACGGCGGTCGAGAATTCCTGGCCGTTCATCAAGAAACATCCGTCACCCGCAAAAGCGACGACGATGCGCTCCGGATAGAGACGTTTGGCGAGGACTGCGGCCGGCACACCATAGCCCATGGATCCCGAAACCGGCGCAAGCTGCGTCGCAAAGCGGCGGAAACGGTAATAGCGATGGATCCAGCCCGCGTAATTGCCGGCGCCGTTGCAGATGATCGTCTCGGGCGGCACGCGGTCCCGCAGCCAGGTCATCGCCTCTGCGTATTGGAACCGACCGGGCACGGTGAGCGGCTCGCCCGACCAGTCGAGGAAGTCTTGATGGGCCGCACCCGCCTCCTGCGCGGGGGCGCCGATCTCGAGCTCGGCCCGCACAAGCGCCTTTGCGAAGGCCTGAGGCGTCGCCTGGATGGCAAGCGTCGGCTGGTAGACTCGACCTAGCTCTTCGGCCCCCGGATGCACGTGCACGAATTTCTGGGCCGGCACGGGCACGTCCACGAGCGTGTAGGATGACGACGGCATTTCGGAGAAACGACCGCCGACGAGAAGAATGAGGTCGGCCTGGCGCACGCGTTCGGCAAGCTTGGGATTGGGACCGATGCCGAGATCACCTGCGTAATTGGGGTGGTCTGAGGGAAAGAGATGGGCGCGGCGGAAAGAGGTGGCGACCGGAAGGCCGGTGCGCTGCGCAAAGGCGGCGAAGTCCGCGACGGCCGTCTCGCTCCAACGCGAGCCGCCGAGAATGGCAATCGGACGCCGGGCGTTGCGCAGAAGACGGGCGAACTCGTCGAGATCGTCGGCCCCTGGCCAGATCTCGGCCGCTTCGACGCGCGGCGCATCCTCGACGACCGCCTCGTCGACAAGCATGTCCTCGGGCAGGACCACGACGACCGGGCCGGGGCGCCCCTGCATCGCGGTCCGGAAAGCGCGGGCGACCAGTTCCGGCAGGCGCTCCGCCTCGTTCACCTCGACGACCCATTTGGCGAGCCCGCCGAAAAAGGCGTTGTAATCCACTTCCTGGAAGGCTCCGCGCTCGCGCATGCCGCGCTCAACCTGTCCAATGAACAGGATCATCGGCGTGGAATCGTGCTCGGCAATGTGCACGCCATGACTTGCATTGGTGGCGCCTGGCCCGCGCGTGACGAAGCAGACGCCGGGACGGCCGGTCAATTTGCCGTAGGCTTCGGCCATCATCGCCGCACCGCCTTCGTTGCGGCAGACGAGCACATCGATGGAGCGGTCATGCATCGCATCGAGCGCTGCAAGATAACTCTCCCCCGGCACGCAAGTGAGACAGCTGACGCCCTGCGCAACCAATTGATCGATCAGGATCTCGCCGCCGGTGCGCGATTTCGTTCCGGCCTTGGTCACTCGCTCTTCCATTCACCCCTCGTCGGTCTCGCACTTGCAATCGACGCCCTCATGCGCGCAAGAAGAGGTTGGCGCAAGCCGGCCGAAGCTTTCTGCAGCACTCAGTATGCGGTAAGCGGATGATCCGGGTCCACCTGCCGCCCATGTGAATGGCGGTTCTACGCACGGCGAAAATCTATGGTTCAGCTGACTCTTCCGAAAAACTCGACAGTTCACCGCGGCAAGGTCTGGCCGAAGCCCGCGGGCAGCAAACACAAGGAATTCCAGATCTATCGCTGGGATCCCGAAGACGGCCGCAACCCACGTCTCGATACCTATTATGTCGATACGGACGATTGTGGACCAATGGTTCTCGATGCCCTGTTGTGGATCAAGAACAAGGTCGACCCGACTTTGACGCTGCGCCGCTCCTGCCGGGAAGGCATTTGCGGCTCCTGTGCCATGAACATCGACGGATCGAATACGCTCGCCTGCACGACGGGCTGGGGCGATATCCACGGTGTCGTCAAGATCTACCCGCTGCCGCATATGCCGGTGGTGAAGGATCTCGTGCCCGATCTGACGCATTTCTATGCGCAGCATGCGCTGATCGAGCCGTGGCTGCAGACGGTGTCGCCGACACCGGAAAAGGAGCACCTGCAGAGTCATGAGGATCGCGAAAAGCTCGACGGGCTCTACGAGTGCATTCTTTGCGCCTGCTGCACGACGTCTTGCCCGAGCTATTGGTGGAACGGAGATCGGTATCTCGGCCCGGCCGCACTTCTGCAGGCCTATCGCTGGATCGTCGATTCGCGTGACGAGCGCACCGGCGAACGTCTCGATCAGCTGGAGGATCCGTTCCGGCTTTACCGGTGCCACACGATCCTGAACTGCGTGCAGGTGTGCCCGAAGGGTCTCAACCCGGCGAAAGCGATCGGTGAAATCAAGAAGATGATGGTTGAGCGGCGCGTCTGAACGCGAAGTCGCGCAAGACACGGGCACCGCGATTTCGACCAGCGGTGCCTGAGGCAAAAAAAAGCCCCGCAGCACGACGCTGCGGGGCTTTTTCGTGTCTTGTGCGGCGATCTAGATGATCGGCGAACCCTGCGGGAAGAGCCAGGTGCCGCCATCGGCCCACTGGCGCTCCGGCAGGCGGGCGCGGATCCACTTCACCATCGCGTAGTAGAAGCTTTCCTCGCTGCGCGCCGGTGTGCGGGCCGCAATCGGAGCCTGGGCGGGCGTCTGCACAGGCCGCTGCTGGCGAACCTGGATCGGCCGTCCGGCCTGGCGCGGAACACTCGGAACCGTGCGATAGACACGCGCACCATTCTGAGCGTTTGCCTGGGCCGTGTGAGCCGCCGGCTTCTGCTGCGCAGCACGCACGCTCGGGAAGAGCCAGGACGAACCATTCACGCTCGTCTGTGCCACGCCATTTGCTCGGGCAGCCGCCGGGGCACGGCTGGGTGCCTGCTGCGGCTGTGCCTGGCGGGTTGCACGGATCGGCGCTCCGGCATTCGAGCGGTAGAGATATCCCGCCGTCGCGACACCGTTCGTGGCGCGAGCGGACGCGGCCTGGCGACCATTGGCCTGCTGCTGGGCCGGCTTTGGCGCCGTCTCTGCCTGTGCACGCTGATGTGTGCCCGGGAAGAGCCAGCTGCCACCGTTTTGTGCCGCGCGGGCTGGTGCCCTCTCACGACTTGGTTGTGTGGCCGTGCGGAAAAGCCAGCTCGTCTGGCCTGCACTTGCGGTTCCTGCCGTCCTGGCCGGTTGCTGTTGGGCAGGTTTGCTGTTGGTCTGAGCCTGGGCGCGCGCATGCGTGCCTGGGAACAGCCAGCTTCCGCCCCTCACTGCCGGCTGTGTCGGCTGTTTGGCAGACGTCTCTGCGCCGTTCTGTTTCTGCGCGCCGTTCTGAATCGTGGCATTGCGATAAAGCCAGCTTCTCTGCGGCGCGCTGTTGGTTGCCGGCGATTGCGCTTGCGATTCGGCTTCGACGGCCTGGCCGCGCCCATTCGGGAAAAGCCAACTGCTGCGCTGAACCACCTGTTGGGCGGGTTTTGCCGCCTCGGCTTGGCCGTTGGTCTGCGCTGCGCCATTTCGGGGTGCGGCGTTGCGGTAGAGCCAGCTCGCCTGCGGAGCGCCGGTCTGGCGTGCAGGCTCGGAATTCTGGCTCGATGCCTGCTGCTGAGGCGCAGAATTGCGATAAAGCCAGCTCACCGGCGCCTGGGGTTTCGCCGGCTCGGCCTTTGCATCTTCCTTCGCCTTGGAGCTGCCGGTGAACCAGCTGCTGATCGTCTCGAAGGGCGAACCGAGCGCCGATGCTTCCGCCTTGCCCTTTTCCTTGGCTTCGGAGGCAAGACGGTAAACCCAGCTCATCACCTCGGCCGGGGCCGACTGCTCGGGCTCTTCGCTCTCCTGCGGCGCAGGCTTGCGATAGAACCAGCCCTGAGGGGCCGACACCGCGGTGTCCTTGAGCGCCGCCTTGCCGTTTGCATGGCCATTCGCCTTGCCGTTTGCCTGTGCGGCTGGCGTACGGAAGAGCCAGCTCGAGGGGGTCGCGGCGGGCGCAGCCTGCGGAGCGGGGGTTGCCGTGCCGTTTGTCTGCGGCGCGGCGGGCTTACGGTAAAGCCAGCTCGGAGAGGTTTGTTCTCGAGCCGGTGGTGCGGCTTTCGCCGCGGCGGCGGGACTCTGGGCAGGCGCGCTCCGCGCCTGTGGGAAGAGCCAACTGCCACCGTTGTTTGGCGCTCGGGCCGGCTGGCCGCGCGCGCCATTCACCGGTTGGGTGGCGGGCATCATGTTCCTCGTGTTGATGGGCTGAGAGGCTGAGCGGTTCGCGGACGGGCGAAAGGGGGGATTGCCCCCGTAGGCCGACCTTGGGTGGGGCGCCTGCGATTGACGGGCCGGGCGCGCGGCCGGAACTTGATTGTCGTGCGAAGGAGCAGCGGAAGCGGGGCGCGCTAAGCGCGGCCTAAGCCAGCTCGCCTGCTGTTCGTCGGCGCGGCGATCACCGCGCGAGACCTCGGGGTTGTGCGTGTCGCGCTTCGCGGGAGCCCTGGCTGGCGGATTGGACGCGAAAGCCTCCCCGTCAGGGCGGGCTGCCGGCCCGTCCTCCCGATTGAGACGGCTCTTCAGGTTCCGACGGAAGAGATCAACCATCTCCCGCATCGGCTTCTGCAGCCGTTTGGCGACCATGTCCTCCATCGAGAGGCCCTGCCTTATCGCGATCGTCATCATGTCGAAGAAACGCAACAGGAGTGCAGCCGCATGAAATCTGGCCGGCTTCGGCCAACTTCGGCGATTGCAAGAGGGATTCTACAACGATTCACGCCTTTTCTCCAGGAGAGGTTCTGATCGAAACGGTCGCGGAGGCGAATTGAGTCGCAATCATGGTGGTCGCGTGCCGCCGGAACCGCCGAAGAGCGCGCTTTCTTTCCCTCCTGTCCGCGCGCTTGTGCCGCTGCGCAGCGGAACGCGGCGCTCAGCGGTGCATGCGCAAGGACAAACGGTGCGGGCATTCAAGTTTCCCTTCGAAAGCACGCCTGGAACGTGGCTTTTCAATCCACTGACACCGGCGAGTCTAACCTGTCAAGAATCCTCCAGACAGGTTTCGCACTCTACTGACTCTGGATCATGTCAGCGAATATTTCTTAATGAATAATTAACGCTAGTAATATGGGAAGTATTAACCAAACTGAACCGCACGAGGCAGAGTCATCATAGACTGCTCGACAAAGGAGTCGGTTCCAGCGCGAACAAGTTGTGGTGGGTCGCGTGAGCACGGATCAGGCGAAAAGTGATTGCGCCATACCTGCTATCGAGGTCGTCGATTTTGTCAGGTCCGCGCTTCCTTCGGACGCTATCGCCGCCAATTTTCGGCGCAAAAGCCCGCAGAACCGCGCGAATTGATTCGCTTTCCAGGCAAAAAGGAGGATGAGCTCGGTACGGAGACGTTCCCCATAGCGGGGGTGAAGCCGAGGCCGCCTCGCACCTGGCGACAATATCCGCAGCGCGTTTCGTCTCGTCTCGAAGATGTGGCTTACGAAGGAAAGCGCCGGCAATGATCGACCATCTCGGCATCACCGCAAGGAATTTCGCGGCCTCTCGGCTCTTCTATGAAAGAGCTTTGGCGCCGCTGGGCATGAATGTGGTCATGGCGCTCGGCAAGGAAGAAACGGGCGGCTATGAAGGCGCGGGCTTCGGCGCCCACGGGAAACCCTGCTTCTGGGTCCAATCCGTGCCGAACGGTCAGGTTTCTGGCGTTCATGTGGCCTTTGCCGCGGCCGACAGGGCCGCTGTCGACGCGTTTTACCGCGCCGGTCTCGCAGCCGGTGGACGTGACAATGGCGCACCCGGGCTGCGGCCCCACTACCACCCGAATTATTACGGCGCCTTCGTTCTCGATCCTGACGGCAACAATATCGAAGCAGTCTGCCACCAGCCCGAATAAGCGCCAGGCGGACCGGCGAAGGGCGGTCGCCGTCGGCGGCCGTTTCGGGCCCCCCTTCGCGGGTCAGCCCAGAACCGGTTCGCCGCCACCGGCGGGCTTGAAGACGAGCGCCACGCCGTTGATGCAGTGACGCTTGCCGGTCGGCTGGGGTCCGTCGTTGAAGATGTGACCGAGATGGCCGCCGCAGTTGGCGCAATGCACTTCCGTGCGCGGGTAGATGAGCTTGAAGTCGCGCGATGTGGCGACGGCGGAGGGCTCGATCGCCTCATAGAAGCTTGGCCAGCCGGTGCCGGAATCAAACTTGGCTTCGGAGCTGTAGACGGCATTGTCGCAGCCGGCACAATGGAAGACACCCTGGCGATGCTCGTCATTGAGCGGTGAGGTGAAGGCGCGCTCCGTGCCCTCGTCGCGCAGCACCGAAAACTGCTTGTCGGTCAGCTTCTTCTTCCATTCGTCCCGGCTCAGTTTCACCGGAAAACCGCTGCCGGCTGCAGCGCCGGCCCGGCCCGCCGAAAAGACCCCGAGCCCGCTCAGCGCGGCTATGGCCGCGCTTCCGGCAAAAAGACTGCGTCGTGAGAGCATGACGCTCCTCCCTTGAATGGACCCGCTCTAAAATGGGTGTCTTGCGGGAGGAGGGAAAGAGGCCTCACCGGCTCGTGAGGGGCGGTGAGGGCCGGCTCAGTTTCCCACGCGCTTTGGCTGGCCGGTGGCAAAGTCGGTGGTGATGAGCGGAAGGCCAGCCTGCTTCCAGGCGGCGAGACCGCCTTCAAGATGGGCTGCTTTGGCGAAGCCCGCCTCGATCGCCTTGCGGCTGACGAGCTCTGAGCGCTTGCCGGAGCCGCAATGGAAGACTACGGCCTTATCCGACTGGGTCGGCAGGTTGGCGGCATCGAGTTCCGACATTGGCGCGAGCAACGCGCCTGGAATGCGCTCGAAGGCGAATTCCGCCGGGGTGCGCACGTCGATCAGAACGATCTCCTGCGCATCGAGTGCTTTGCGCACCTCCTGCGGCGTCATGGTCTCAAACGGCACGCCGTTGATATTTTCTGTCTTGCTCATGTGTTGTTTTCCTTCGCGGTGAAGGGGAGGTCGGGGTCCTTTGCGAGGCTCTCGACACAATAGGTGTGCAGCTGTTGGGTCAGCTTGGCGGCGCTCCCTTGCAGCGCCGTATGCGGGATGAGCGGCCCGAAGTTGATCTTGAAGGTCTTGCCGCGCTTGTTGAGCAGCTCGTGAAACACGGTCATGTCCCGCAACTCTGTCAGACCCTGATTGCCGAAGAGATAGAACAGCCAAGAATTGCGTGCCGTGACGCGGCAGGGCAGGACCGGAACCTTATGCTTTTGGGCAAGCGACACGGCAGAAACCTGCCAGGGCCGCTCGTTCAGGCGGCCGCCCTGCCAATAGGCGATGCGGCCCGCCGGAAAGACCACGATGGCGCGCTCTTCTGCGAAGGCCTTGGATGAGAGGCGCAGCGTCTCGCGCGTCTTCGTCAGGCTGCGGTGCTCTTCGCGCCATTCCACCGGAATGAGATGCTCCACCAAACGTTCATTCACGCGCACGGCGTCACGGTTGGTGAAAATGGAGATGTCGCCGCGCACCTGTCGCACGGCGTCATAAACGGCCACCCCGTCGGCGATGCCCGTCGGGTGATTCGCTGCAATAATGAACCCGCCCTCACGCGGAATGCGCGAAATTCCGGAGATCTCCAGGTTGAGGGACAGAAGCTCGCTGATATAGCGCATCCCCGCAGTGCCCGGCAGCGGACCCAGCGTATCGGCCATCTCGACCGCTTCGCGATAATGAAGGATCTTATAAAGAAGCGGCCGATAAAGCGGCCAGAGGGGATTGGCGACCAGTCCAATGCCGCGTTCGGCGATGAGCTGATCGACGATATGGCCTCGCCTTTGACGGACTGCCGTTCTCAGCGCCCGCTGGCGCGCCCTCTGCATCCAGCCTAGTTCAGCCATCGCCATCTGCGCCGCCCTTCGTGACAAACCGCCTAGGACGTGCCAGAAGTCGGGTCAAGTCGAGTCTCAGGCTCTCCCGCCAAAAGGCTCGCCAGGTGTTGCACCATCACACGAGAGTCTCGTCATGTCGCATTCCTGGCGCGCGATCGCCGTATCTGCCGCGCTCGCTGCCTCCCTCGCCGCCTGTCAGTCCGCTTATTTCGGCGGCCAAAGCAACAACGGCTATTCTCCCCCTCCGCCGCCGCGGCCGCTGGCGGCAGCGCCGGTGGGAACTGTGTCGCAGAGCGAGCTGCCGCCCCCGGGCGGGGCGAACGCCGCTAACGATCCGATGATGGGCGAACCGCCGGATCTCCGGCCGGGCGCGGACGGCACCGTGCAGACGGCGACTGCTACGCCTCCATCTTCAGGCGGCGCACCGATCGGCCGCACAGATCTTCTTGGCGGCTGGACGGTGTCCTCCGGCGGCGACAGCTGTCAGCTGTTCATGTCTTTGACGAGCTGGTCGGGTGGCTATCGGGCCTCGACCCGTGGCTGCACGTCGCCGGCGCTGCAGGCTGTCTCCGCCTGGAACCTCTCAGGCAATCAAGTCACGCTGCTTGATCAGGGCAGCAGCACGGTCGCTCGCCTCTATTCGACCTCCAAAACTCAGTTCAATGGTCAAACAGAGGCAGGTGCCGCAATTTCAGTCGCTCGTTAGCCCGCTTATTGTGCAAGTGCTGTTGCACAAATGCGCCAGCACTCATCAATTGGTTTGGTAGCGATTCCAATAGATTGTCGCCCTTTCTTGGCTTTGTCACACTTCGATGACGCCGAGTTCTTCGCGTCGGCCTCGCCGGGATCAAGCTTCCGGCAAGCTCGTCACGGGAAGCTCGGTCGAACGCAAGGAGTGGATGATGAGAAAGCCATTTGCAGTTGGGGCGCACATCGTTCGCTCCGCCGTTCTGGCCGCAGCGGCCGCCGCGCTCTCAACCAGCGCCATGGCGACGAGCCCGATGCTGTCCGTGCCGAAATGCGCCGAGCATGACGACATGGTGCGGATCCTCGCAAAAGAATACAAAGAGACGCCGAAGGCGCTCGGTCTCGTGGGCGGCCAGCGCGTCATGCAGGTCTTCGTCTCCAAGCAGGGGACCTGGACGATCGTGGTGACCCGGACCTCCGGTGACACCTGCATCGTGGCGGCCGGCCAGAATTGGGAAGAAGTGCCGATGGAAGTCGGCCAGCTCGATCCGCGCGCTTAACGCCTCAGTCTCGAAAGCCCAGCCGTCCCGCGAGATCGTGTCGACGAACCGGCACTCCTGACGAAATCGCACTTGCACCCGGGCGCCGGCCATAGCACATCGCGGGCGATGAAAAATCCGGTCTCTCGAACCTATGATCGCCTGGCGGCGGAAGGCGGCATCACCCCCGACCCCGTCCAGAAAGAGCTCGCTTCGCGGCTCGACGCGCTGCTTGCCGCGCTTGCGGAAGAGCGCACAAAATCGAAAAAGAGCCCGCTCGGATGGCTGTTTTCCGGGGGGCGCCGGCCCGAACCTGTTCCCGGCCTCTACATCTGGGGTTCGGTCGGGCGCGGCAAGACGATGCTCATGGACATCTTCTTCGAGGCCGCTCCCAACACGCGCAAGCGCCGGGCGCATTTCCACGATTTCATGGAAGACGTGCACGAGCGCATCGCCCACTTCCGCCAGCGCCTCAAGGCCGGCGAGGTGGAAGGTGACGATCCGATCAAGCCGGTGGCACGCGACATCGCGACCGAGACCAGGCTTCTCTGCTTCGATGAATTCGCCGTCAACGACATCGCCGATGCGATGATCCTGGGCCGGCTTTTCGAGAAGCTCTTCGCCGAGGGCGTGACGCTCGTCGCCACCTCAAACGTGCCGCCCGACCGGCTTTACGAGAACGGCCTCAACCGGGCGCTCTTCCTACCGTTCATCGACCTTATCAATAAGTCTAACGCCGTATTCCATCTCGATGCGCCGCACGATTACCGTCTCGATAAACACGGCGAGGAGCCGCTCTATGTGACGCCGCTCGGGGAGGCGGCCGACGAGATCCTCGACGCGCATTTCGAGCGCCTCTCGGGTGAAGCCCGAGGGACTGCGCAGCAACTGAGCCTGCGCGGCCGTCATCTCGATGTGCCGGAAGCGGCAGGCGGCGTTGCCCGCTTCGGCTTTCACGAGCTTTGCGAGAAGCCTCTCGGCAGCGCCGATTATCTGAAGCTTGCCAAGACCTTCCACACGATCATCGTGTCCGGGATCCCGGTCATGAGCCCGCAGACGCGCAACGAGGCGAAGCGCTTCATCAATCTCATCGACACGCTCTACGATCAAAAGATCCGCTTCATCGCGTCGGCAGAGGCGGAGCCGGATGCCTTGTGGCAGGGCACGAGCGGGGCGGAAGCCTTCGAATTTCAGCGCACGGCGTCGCGCCTGACGGAGATGCGTTCGGACGCCTGGCCGGGCGAGGTATCCGAGCGCTGATGAGTGAGGCCGGGCTCTCGCGAGCCCAGTTCGGCGCGCCATTCCGCGCCCGCTGCAGAGCTGGCCAGCGCTTGCCACGGTGCGACATTCGCGCTACTCCGCGCACTCTCTTTTGAGAGTTCTTCGCTCTCGTTATCTACGTCTAGGGAAGGTTCTTCATGGCTCGCAGCAAGATTGCGCTCATCGGTGCTGGACAGATCGGCGGCACGCTCGCCCATCTCGCCGGACTGAAGGAGCTCGGCGACATCGTCCTCTTCGACATCCAGGAAGGTATTCCGGACGGCAAGGCGCTCGATATTGCCGAATCCTCTCCCGTCGACGGTTTTGACGCGCGCCTCGTCGGCACCCAGTCTTACGAGGCAATCGAAGGCGCCGACGTCGTCATCGTGACGGCCGGCGTGCCGCGTAAACCGGGCATGAGCCGTGACGATCTTCTCGAGATCAACCTGAAGGTGATGGAGCAGGTCGGCGCGGGGCTCAAGAAATACGCGCCCGATGCCTTCGTGATCTGCATCACCAATCCGCTCGACGCCATGGTGTGGGCGCTGCAGAAATTCTCCGGCCTGCCCGGCAACAAGATCGTCGGCATGGCGGGCGTGCTCGATTCCGCACGTTTCCGCTACTTCCTGGCGGAAGAGTTCAACGTCTCCGTCGAAGACGTGACGGCCTTCGTGCTCGGCGGCCACGGCGATTCCATGGTGCCGCTCGTGCGCTATTCGACGGTCGCCGGCATCCCGCTGCCGGATCTCGTCAAGATGGGCTGGACCACGCAGGAGCGTCTCGACAAGATCGTGCAGCGCACTCGCGACGGCGGCGCGGAGATCGTCTCCTTGCTGAAGACCGGCTCGGCCTTCTATGCGCCGGCGGCCTCCGCCATCGCCATGGCCGAGAGCTATCTGAAGGACAAGAAGCGCGTGCTGCCTTGCGCGGCGCAGCTGACGGGCGAATATGGTCTCGACCAGATGTATGTCGGTGTGCCGACGGTGATCGGTGCGGGCGGTGTGGAGCGTATCGTTGATATTTCGCTCGACCGCAGCGAGCGTACGGATTTCGAGAAGTCGGTTGCCACCGTGCAGGGGCTCATCGAGGCCTGCCGCAAGATCCAGCCGGCGCTCAACAGCTAAACGGCAGGGGGGCCGGATGAACATCCACGAATACCAGGCAAAGGCTGTCCTCAAGGAATACGGGGCGCCGGTCGCTGCCGGCGTCATGATCACGTCTGCCGATGAGGCCGAGGCGGCGGCCAAAAAGCTGCCGGGTCCGCTTTATGTCGTCAAAAGCCAGATCCATGCCGGCGGCCGAGGCAAGGGCCGCTTCAAGGAACTCGGCGAGGATGCCAAGGGCGGCGTGCGGCTCGCCAAGAGCATTGAGGACGTTGTCGCCAACGCCAAGGAAATGCTTGGCCACACCCTCGTCACCAAGCAGACGGGGCCGGCCGGCAAGGTGGTCAACCGGCTCTACATCGAAGACGGCGCCGACATTGCGCGCGAGCTCTATCTTTCTCTGCTCGTCGATCGCAGCAGCGGTCGTGTCGCCTTCGTGGCGTCGACCGAAGGCGGCATGGATATCGAAACCGTCGCCGAAGAGACGCCGGACAAGATCCTGACCCTGCCGATCGATCCGCTCGCCGGCGTCAGCGATGCCGATGCGGCGAAGCTCGCCGCGGCGCTCGAGCTTGAGGCTCCCGCAAAAGACGAATTCGGGCAGCTTGCCCGAATTCTCTACAAGGCGTTCGCCGACGAGGATATGAGCCTTCTGGAAATCAATCCGCTGATCGTCATGAAGGATGGGCATCTCAGGGTGCTCGACGCCAAGGTGTCCTTCGACGGCAACGCGCTCTTCCGGCATCCGGAGATCGTCGAGCTGCGCGACAAGACCGAAGAGGATGCCAAAGAGATCGAGGCTTCCGAGCACGATCTCGCCTATGTGGCACTCACTGGCGATATCGGTTGCATGGTGAACGGCGCGGGCCTCGCCATGGCCACGATGGACATCATCAAGCTCTACGGCGCTGAGCCGGCGAACTTCCTCGATGTCGGCGGCGGCGCCTCCAAGGAGAAGGTGACGGCCGCCTTCAAGATCATCACCGCCGATCCGAATGTGAAGGGCATCCTGATCAATATCTTCGGCGGCATCATGCGCTGCGACGTGATCGCGGAAGGCGTCATCGCTGCGGTCAAGGAAGTGGGCCTCAAGGTTCCGCTCGTGGTGCGCCTCGAGGGCACCAACGTGGCGCTCGGCAAGAAGATCATCGAGGAAAGCGGCCTCAACGTCATCGCCGCCGATGATCTCGACGATGCGGCCAAGAAGATCGTCAAAGCCGTCAAAGGCTGATCAATGGCCGAATTCATCGCCGTCTGGCTTCCTCTGGTCTGCATCTTTCTCGTCTTCGGCGCCTTGATGGTGATCGTGTCGAAAAAACAGATGCGCAGCTATTCGAACCATGTGGCAGAGGTGAAGGCGATCAACGACGAGATCGTTGCCGTCAACCGTGAGGTGATCGCCGAGCTTCGGGAGATCAAACAGATTCTGAAGGACAAGAACTGATGTCCATTCTCGTCGACAAGAATACCAAGGTCATCGTCCAGGGGCTGACGGGCAAGACCGGCACGTTCCATACCGAGCAGGCGCTCGCCTATTACGGCACCAAGATGGTTGCCGGGGTGCATCCGAAAAAAGGTGGCCAGACCTGGGAGAACGGCGTCGAGGGCGCCGCCGAACTGCCGATTTTCGCTTCCGTCGCTGAAGCCAAGGAAAAGACGGGCGCCACGGCCTCTGTCATCTATGTGCCGCCGGTGGGTGCCGGCGCTGCCATCGAAGAGGCGATCGACGCGGAAGTCCCCTTCATCGTCTGCATCACCGAAGGCATTCCGGTGATGGACATGGTCAGGGTCAAGGCGAAGCTCGACAAATCGAAGTCCCGGCTTCTCGGCCCGAATTGCCCGGGCGTGTTGACGCCGGAAGAGTGCAAGATCGGCATCATGCCAGGCTCGATCTTCAAGAAGGGCTCGGTCGGTGTCGTGTCGCGCTCTGGCACGCTCACCTACGAAGCGGTCTTCCAGACGACGAATGCCGGCCTCGGCCAGACGACGGCCGTCGGCATCGGCGGCGATCCGGTCAAGGGCACGGAATTCATCGACATCCTGGAAATGTTCCTCGCCGACGATGCGACGGAATCGATCATCATGATCGGTGAAATCGGCGGTTCGGCTGAAGAGGACGCTGCGCAGTTTCTCGCCGACGAGAAGAAGAAGGGGCGGTGGAAGCCGACCGTCGGCTTCATCGCCGGACGCACGGCACCTCCGGGACGCACCATGGGCCATGCCGGTGCCGTCATCTCCGGCGGCAAGGGTGGTGCCGAAGACAAGATCTCTGCGATGGAAGCGGCCGGTATCGTCGTTTCTCCCTCGCCCGCCAAGCTTGGCGACACGCTGGTGGAGGTTCTCAAGGGCTGATGCCTTTGCGCCGCGCCGCGAGCCGTGCGCGGGCGGCGCCCCAGCCTGCTCAAACGGAGAAGTGGAGCGGAATTTTCCGCTTTTTGGATCGTTTCGCAGTTGGCGAAAGCAGCCGATTACACTAACTCCGCGTTTGCAAAAGGCGTATAGATTGCGCCAGGTCGTCGCAGGGGCGGGCGTCGGCGCAAACCGAGAAAGGCGTAGGATAAGTTCCTGCGGAAGGCTATGGCACGGCAAATCTCGAACGAAGCCCTCCGACAATCTTCGTTTCTTTACGGCGGCAACGCCGAATACCTGGAGCAGCTTTACGCGCGCTACCAGAACGATCCTGCCTCCGTCGGCGACGGATGGCGGGATTTTTTTCAAGAGCTGAAGGACGAGAAGAACGACGTCATCCGTGAGGCGCGGGGCGCGCCCTGGGAGCGACCCGACTGGCCGATCGTCGCAAACGGCGAACTCGTCTCCGCTCTCGACGGCAATTGGCAAGGCGTCGAGCGGCATATCGATACGAAGGTCCGCGCCAAGGCCCAGAAGGCTGGCGTCGATCTCTCAGAGCCGGAAGTCCTGCAGGCGACACGTGATTCCGTCCGCGCCCTGATGATGATCCGCGCCTATCGTATGCGCGGCCATTTTCACGCCAATCTCGATCCGCTCGGCATCGCCGCCATGCGCGACCACGAGGAGCTGCATCCCTCTTCCTATGGCTTCACGGAAGCCGATTACGAGCGGCCGATCTTCCTCGATTGGGTTCTCGGGCTCGAATTCGCCACCATCCCGCAGATGCTGGCGATCCTTCGGCGCACCTATTGTTCGACGCTCGGCGTCGAATTCATGCATATCTCCGCCCCGGACGAGAAGGGATGGATCCAGGAGCGCATCGAGGGGCCGGACAAGGAGATCACGTTTACCGACGAGGGCAAGCGCGCCATCCTCAACAAGCTGATCGAGGCGGAAGGCTTCGAGAAGTTTCTCGACATCAAATATACCGGCACGAAGCGCTTCGGTCTCGACGGTTCGGAGGCGCTGATCCCGGCGCTCGAGCAGATCATTAAGCGTGGCGGCCATCTCGGGCTGCGGGAAATCGCCTTCGGCATGGCGCATCGCGGCCGCCTCAACGTGCTCGGCCTCGTCATGGGCAAGCCGTTGCACGCCATCTTCCACGAATTCAAGGGCGGCTCCGCGCAGCCCGACGACGTCGAAGGTTCGGGCGATGTGAAGTACCATCTCGGGGCTTCCTCCGACCGTGAATTCGACGGCAACAAGGTGCATCTCGGCCTCACCGCCAACCCCTCGCATCTTGAGATCGTCGATCCGGTGGTGCTCGGAAAATCACGCGCCAAGCAGGATCGCTGGGAGGAGCCGAACGAGGAAGGAATCCGCGAGCGCTCGAGCGTTCTTCCGCTCCTCATTCACGGCGATGCGGCCTTTGCCGGCCAGGGCGTCGTTGCCGAGTGTTTCGGGCTTTCGGGCCTCCGCGGCCATCGCACCGGCGGTTCGATCCATTTCATCATCAACAACCAGATCGGCTTCACCACCAATCCGCGTCTGTCGCGCTCTTCGCCTTATCCGTCCGATGTCGCAAAGATGATCGAAGCGCCGATTTTCCACGTGAACGGAGACGATCCGGAGGCGGTGGTGTTCGCCGCGAAGGTGGCGACGGAATTCCGGCAGCGCTTCAAGAAGCCGGTCGTCATCGACATGTTCTGCTACCGGCGCTTCGGGCACAACGAATCCGATGAGCCGAGCTTCACGCAGCCGCTGATGTATCGCGAGATCCGCAAGCATCCGACGACGCTTGCGGTCTACGGGAAAAAGCTCATCGAAGAGGGGCTGACGAGCGAAGAACAGATCGAAGAGCGCAAAGCCCAGTGGCGCGCGCAACTCGACGAGGAATTCGAGATCGGCCAGAACTACAAGCCGAACAAGGCCGACTGGCTCGACGGCATGTGGATGGGCCTGACGACGCCGAAAGCCTCCGATGAGCGCCGGGTCGGGCGCACGGGCGTCGAGCTCGAACGCCTCAACCAGATCGGCATGGCGCTGACCGAAGCGCCGAAGGATTTCAAGATCCACAAGACCATCCGGCGCTTCCTCGACAATCGGCGCAAGATGCTGGAAACGGGCGAGGGCATCGACTGGGCGATGGGCGAGGCGCTCGCCTTTGGCAGCCTGCTTGCCGAGGGCCACAAGGTGCGGCTCTCCGGCCAGGACGTGGAGCGCGGCACCTTCTCGCAGCGCCACACGGTGCTCTACGACCAGGAGACGGAAGAGCGCTACGTTTCGCTCAACAATCTCGGCCGCAAGCAGGAGACCTTCGAGGTCGTCAATTCGATGCTGTCGGAAGAAGCTGTGCTCGGGTTTGAATACGGCTATTCGGTTTCCGAGCCGCGCGGCTTGACCCTGTGGGAAGCGCAGTTTGGCGATTTCGCCAACGGCGCGCAGGTGATCTTCGACCAGTTCATCTCGTCGGCCGAGCGCAAATGGCTGAGAATGTCAGGCCTCGTCTGTCTTTTGCCGCATGGCTACGAGGGGCAGGGGCCTGAGCATTCTTCGGCCCGGCTGGAGCGCTTCCTGCAGATGTGCGCGGAAGACAATATGCAGGTCGCCAATTGCACGACGCCTGCCAACTACTTCCACATTCTGCGCCGTCAGCTGCACCGGAACTTCCGCAAGCCGCTCATTTTGATGACGCCGAAGAGCCTGCTGCGCCACAAGCGGGCTGTCTCCAAGCTCGATGAATTCGTCAAGGACACGTCCTTCCATCGGATTCTCTTCGACGATGCCGATCGCAACGAGGGCGAGGGCATCCGCTTGAAGCCGGACGCGGACATCCGCCGTGTCGTCGTCTCCTCCGGCAAAGTCTATTACGACCTCTTCGAGGAGCGCGAAGAACGCGGCATCGACGATGTCTATCTCTTGCGGCTGGAACAGTTTTATCCGTTCCCGATGACGGCGCTCACCAAGCAGATGGCACGCTTCCCGAAGGCAGAGCTCGTCTGGTGTCAGGAAGAGCCGAAAAATATGGGCGGATGGGCTTTCGTGAAGCCGCGTCTGGTCAATATCCTGAATACGCTGGAGTTGCCCCAGGAGAAGCCGCGCTATGCCGGCCGACCGGCTTCGGCGGCGACCGCCACCGGCGTCATGTCGCGACATCTGCAGCAGCGGGCGAAATTTCTCGACGAGGCGCTCGGCGAATAGGCTGGGCGCTCCATTGTAGCTTATGACAGGCGCCGTAACGGCGCGACGAAACGGGACGATCAATGACAACGGACATCAAGGTTCCGACGCTTGGCGAATCGGTCACGGAAGCCACCGTCGGCCAATGGTTCAAAAAGGAAGGCGAGGCGGTGTCTCGCGACGAGCCGCTCGTCGAACTTGAAACCGACAAGGTCACGGTGGAAGTGCCGGCGCCTTCCGAAGGCACGCTGGAATCGATCGTCGTCAAGGCAGGCGAGACCGTCGAGGTCGGAACCCTTCTCGGCTCCATCGCCGCGGGCGACGGCAAGGCGAAGCCGGCAGAGAAGCCGGCTGCCGCAGCCTCGAACGGCAGTGGCAAGGCGGAGAAATCCGCCGCCGCGCCGAGCGCCGAGCGAGCCTCAGAGGATGAGGGCGGGGAAGGCGAGCTGATCGACATCGTCGTTCCCTCCGCCGGTGAATCCGTGACGGAGGCCGATGTCGGCGAATGGCTGAAGCAGGAGGGCGAGGAGGTCGCTCTCGATGAGGCCGTCGTCGAGCTTGAGACGGACAAGGCGGCCCAGGAGATCCCGGCCCAAGCGGCGGGTGTCTTGGCTGAAATCATCAAACAGCAGGGTGAGACGGTGACCGTCGGTCAGGTCCTCGGTCGCATCCGCGTCGGCGCCAAGGGCGCCAAAAAGGCGGAGGCTCCGGCGCCCAAGGCAGAGAAGGCGGAAGCAGCACCGAACGCCGGTGAGCGCAAACCCGCTCCTTCCGCCGCGAAGATGATGGAAGAGAAGGGGCTTGCCGCCGCCGATATGGATGGGTCCGGCAAAAAAGGCCAGGTCCTCAAAGGCGATGTGCTGAGAGCTCTCGAACAGGGATCCGAGCAACCGCAGGCGAAGCCCTCGGCGCCTCGCGCTCCTTCGCCGGAAGCCGACGAGAGCCGCGAAGAAAGGGTGAAGATGACCCGCCTTCGCCAGACCATCGCTCGGCGGCTGAAAGAGGCGCAGAACACCGCGGCGATGCTCACCACGTTCAACGACGTGGATATGGGCGCCGTCATGGATCTCAGGAAGACTTACCGCGACCTCTTTGAAAAGAAGCACGGCGTCCGTCTTGGCTTCATGGGCTTCTTCGTGAAGGCGGCGGTGGCCGCACTCAAGGAGATCCCGGCCGTCAATGCGGAGATCGATGGCACCGACCTCGTCTACAAGAACTATTATCACATCGGCGTCGCCGTCGGGACCGACAAGGGCCTCGTCGTGCCGGTCGTGCGTGACGCGCAGGACATGTCGGTTGCCGAGATCGAGAAAGAGATCGGCTCTCTCGGCAAAAAGGCGCGCGACGGCTCGCTCACCCTTCAGGACATGCAGGGCGGCACCTTCACCATCTCCAATGGCGGGGTCTACGGCTCCTTGATGTCGACGCCGATCCTCAACGCGCCGCAATCGGGCATTCTCGGCATGCACCGTATTGAGGAGCGGCCCGTCGTCCGGAACGGTCAGGTCGTCGTCCGGCCGATGATGTACCTGGCGCTCTCCTACGATCACCGCGTCGTCGACGGCCAGGAAGCGGTGACCTTCCTCGTCAGGATCAAGGAAGCGATCGAAGATCCGCAGCGTCTCGTGCTCGATCTTTAAGGCATCGCCAAGGGGGCTTGAATGGAAGCGGCAGCGGCCGGTCTACCCACTGAGATGACGCTTCTTGGTTGGAGCGTCATCCTCCTGATCCTCCATATCATCGTCCAGTCCGGTGCGGCGACGCGCGAGACGGGGCTCGATTACAATGCGAGCCCGCGCGACGAGGGCAACAAGGCCTGGGGCGTCATGGCCGGGCGCTCGTCGCGGGCCCTGAAAAATTTCGTGGAAACCTATCCCGCCTTCGTGGCTATGGCGCTGGCGCTCGCGGTGACCGACAAGACCGGCGGCCTTGGCGCGTTGGGTGCGCATGTCTGGTTCTGGGCACGTATCGTCTATCTGCCGCTCTATCTTTTCGGTATTCCTTATATCCGCAGCATCGTATGGATGATTTCCGTCGGCGGCATTTTGTTGATGCTATGGACGCTCTTCTTCTAGGGCCGATGCTGTAGCGGTCAGGGCCGCAACGAAAGGAGGCCCCATGAGCGTCGAATTCTTCCTCACCTCGCTTTTGATCATTCTTATTCCGGGTACCGGCGTCGTCTATACGCTGGCGGCCGGTTTGTCCGGCGGGCAGCAGCGGGCGATCGTTGCCGCCCTTGGGTGCACGCTCGGTATCGTGCCGCATCTCACGGCCTCGATCCTCGGCCTGGCTGCGATCCTGCATGCGAGTGCCACGCTTTTCGCCTTCATAAAGTATCTCGGCGTCGCCTATCTTCTCTATCTCGCCTGGCAGACGCTCAAATCCGCGGGACCGCTGGCGCTCTCAGGCCGACAAGAAACGCCGAAACGTGCGCTATCGATTGTACGCAACGGCATCCTCATCAATGTTCTCAATCCGAAGCTGTCGATCTTCTTCGTTGCCTTCCTGCCGCAGTTCATCACGCCGGGAGCAGACTCGCCAACGGGTGAACTCCTCGTCTTGTCTCTCCTGTTCATGGCGATGACCTTTGTCGTCTTTGCACTCTATGGCGTGTTTGCGGCTGCCATGCGCGCAAAGGTCTTGCAAAACGCGCGGCTTATGCGCTGGCTGCAGCGGACGGTGGCCGTTGCTTTCGCCGGTTTCGGCCTGCGTCTGGCTTTCGCCAGTCGTTGATGCGGCCGGGCCGCCACCTACCTTAGTGACCTATCCTTCGAGAATTCTGGAGTAATCAGCCGACATGCCTGACACCTACGATCTCATCGTCATCGGCAGCGGACCGGGCGGCTATGTCTGCGCCATCCGCGCCGCACAGCTCGGGCTCAAGACGGCAGTCGTGGAAAAGCGCCCAACGTTCGGTGGCACCTGTCTCAATGTCGGCTGCATTCCGTCCAAGGCGCTTTTGCACACGTCGGAGATGTTCGAGCAGGCGGCACATGGCTTCGCCGATTTCGGCATCAAGGTGAAGCCCGAGCTCGATCTCGAAGCGATGCTGGCGCACAAGGACAAGACGGTGAAGTCGAACGTCGACGGCGTCGCCTACCTCTTCAAGAAGAACAAAATCGACACGTTCGAGGGCGTCGGGCGCATCGTTCAGGCGGGCGAGGTCGAAGTGACGCCCGAGAAGGGTGAGGCGATGCGCCTTTCCGCCAAGTCTATCGTCATCGCGACCGGGTCGGAATCGGCGCCCTTGCCGGGCGTCGAAGTGGACGAGAAAAAAATCGTGTCTTCGACCGGCGCTTTGAAGCTCGGCAAGGTGCCGGAGAAGCTCGTCGTCGTCGGTGCCGGCATCATCGGGCTCGAACTCGGCTCGGTGTGGCGGCGGCTCGGCGCCAAGGTCACAGTCGTGGAATTCCTCGATCGCATCCTGCCGGGTATGGACGGAGAGGTGGCGAAACAGGCTCAGCGCCTCTTCAAGAAGCAGGGCATCGATTTCCATCTCGGCACCAAGGTGACGGCCGTCGAAACCGAAAAGAAGGGCCTGCGTGTCTCCGTCGAGCCGGTCAAAGGCGGGGATGCGGAGAAGCTCGACGCCGATATCGTGCTCGTGGCGATCGGCCGCCGTCCCTATACGGCGGGGCTCGGGCTCGAAGAGGCGGGGGTCACGCTCGACGAGCGCGGCCGGGTTGCCACAGGCAAGGATTATAAGACGAATGTCGACGGCATCTATGCGATCGGCGACGCGATCGCGGGGCCGATGCTCGCCCACAAGGCGGAGGATGAAGGCACGGCAGTCGCCGAAATTCTCGCCGGCCAGCGAGGCCATGTGAATTACGATGTGATTCCGAGCGTCGTCTATACGGAACCGGAAATTGCCGTCGTCGGACGCTCCGAAGAGGAGCTGAAAGAGGCCGGTATCGCCTATCGCAGCGGCAAATTCCCCTTCAGCGCAAACGGGCGCGCCCGCGCCATGAATGCCACGGACGGTTTCGTCAAAGTGCTGGCCGACGAGAAGACCGATCAGGTTCTCGGCGTGCATATCGTCGGGCGCGGCGCTGGCGAGATGATCCACGAAGCTGCCGTCCTCATGGAATTCTCAGGCGCCGCTGAAGATCTCGCGCGCACCTGCCATGCACATCCGACAATGTCGGAGGCCGTTCGCGAAGCGGCCATGGCGGCCTGGTTCAAACCCGTTCACATCTGAGGACAGGCTCGGACGTCAACTCCACCCTAGCCCGGCACAGGCCGGGCCAGGGGCGGTGAAAAGCGGCCAGGCAAAAAAAAGCGCCGGCTCTGTGGCCGGCGCAGACGTTATCCGGTTGCTATTGGCAACCTGGACTGGAGTACGTGAAAAACGCGTGGGCGCCTATTTGGTTCCACCCGTGCAGGCCGTGTCGCCCGCAGCACAGTCTTTTTTCGGAGCGGCGTTGCGCTCATCGCTGCCGACGACCTGCGGCAGCGTCACAGGGGTGGTCGCCATCGCCACCTTTTCCTCAGCCGGCGCTTTGGAGGCCATCACCTGCTGGCGGTGAAAGCTGCAATCGGCGCTGGCGGCAGATGCCAGCAGGAGGAAGGCGGCGGTCGCGCTGACGCATGTCAAAACCTTACGCATGAATCTCTCCTTGTTCCCTCTTGTCTCTCCACGAACAAAGCTCTCGCTATGTCCGAAAAGGGAAGTTAGCGCGACAAGGCGACCGCACTAAGGTCGATTCTGCCTCAATATTCGTCATCTCGAAAATGTGATGATTTGAGAAGAGCGGTCACGAATGCCGGTGATTGGCAGCGCGTGGATGTGCTTTTGCATAGATATCGAGGAGCCGGGCCGCATCGACATCGGTATAGATCTGTGTCGTCGACAGGCTCGCGTGTCCCAAGAGTTCCTGGATGGTTCTGAGATCGCCACCGTCGCCGAGAAGATGGGTGGCGAAGGAGTGGCGCAGCGCATGTGGCGTGACGCTCGGCTCCAGTCCCAGGGCAGAGCGGAGCCGCTCCACGAGTTTCTGGATGATGCGGGCCGACAGAGCACCACCCTTGGCGCCGCGAAACAGGGGTTCGCTTGGCGCGAGAAGATAGGGGCAGAGACGGATATAGGCTTCGATCGCCTCGCTGACCTTTGGCAGAACCGGCACGATACGCGTCTTGCCTCCCTTGCCGGTGACGCGAAGCGTATCGCGCCCCCCGACCGGCGCATCGGCGCGCGAAATGCCGAGAGCTTCGGAGATGCGTAAGCCGCTGCCGTAAAGCAGGAGAAGGACGGCGCGATCGCGCGCGGCCAGCCACGGCTCCTCCGTCAATGTGTCGGCGGCGTCCGTGAGCGTCAGCGTATCGGTGACGGACAGCGCCTTCGGGAGGCTTTTTTTCTGCTTCGGACTGCGCACGGCCTCGAAAGCCGAGGTGGTCGGGACGTCGTGGCGTGCGCAAAAACGCGCCAGCGAGCGGCATGCGGCGAGCTGGCGGGCGAGGCTGCGCGAGCCCGCCCCGGAAGCGCGGCGGGCGGCGAGGAAAGCGCGGATATCGCCGGGCGTGAGAGCCGCGATATCGGCGGTTCCCGGCGGTGCTCCGAGATGCTTCGTCAGAAAATGCGCCAGTTGCAGAAGATCGCGCTCATAGGCTTCGAGCGTCTTTGGCGACAATCGCCTCTCGTCGCGGAGATAGCTCATCCAACGCTGCAAAAGTGCGGCGAGATCGGGCGCAAGCGCAACGAGAAAGGTCTCTTCGGTGGCCATGGCGCGAGTATCACGCGCCATGGTTAAACAAATGCATAGGGGCGTAACAGATTGGTTCTACGTCCTTTTTCATCTGAGTTAGAGGATTGACTGACCGGCCTTCTTCCAATCCGCGAGGAAGGCTTCCAGCCCCTTGTCGGTGAGCGGGTGCTTGATCAGAGAGCGCAGCACCTGCGGCGGCACCGTCACCACATCAGCGCCGATCATCGCCGCCTGCTTCACATGGTTGGGCGTGCGCACGGAGGCCGCGAGGATCTCCGTCTCGAAGTTCGGATAATTGTCGTAGATGATGCGGATCTCTTCGATCAGCTCCATGCCGTCGAGATTGATGTCATCGAGCCTACCGATGAAGGGCGAGATGAATGCCGCGCCCGCCTTGGCCGCGAGCAGGGCCTGATTGGCGGAAAAGCACAAAGTGACGTTCACCATGCGGCCTTCGTCTGCGAAGGTGCGGCAGGCCTTGAGGCCGTCCAATGTCAGCGGCACCTTGATCGCCACATTGTCGGCGATCTCGGCGAGTTTGCGGCCCTCCTTCAGCATCGAGTCGTAATCGGTTGCGGCCACTTCGGCCGAAACCGGTCCCGATACGAGATCGCAGATCTCTGCAATGACGTCGGTGATCGGGCGCCCCGCCTTCATGATCAGCGAGGGGTTGGTGGTGACGCCGTCGAGGAGCCCGGCTTCTGCAAGCTCGCGGATCTCGGCGGTGTCGGCGGTGTCCACGAAGAATTTCATAGTGTCTGCCTCGTCGCTGCGCGTTGTCGTCGCGCGTGATAATCGTCTGCCTTCTCTAGAGCTTTCGTCCGTGCCTTTGAAGGCACGACGTGCATGCGGTGTGTGCAAGGCTTTTCGGGTGCTCGCTCGCGTGGCGAGGGGCAACCTACAGAAAGCTGATATCTAGAGCGCCATCGCGGCTGCCAAAACGGCGCCGACATAAAGCACCAGGATTCCCACTGTCTCGAAACCGACATTGGCGAAGCCGTAGCGCTCGCGGCGGATGAGGCCGAGGAGGAGCACAGCGGTCATGGCGATACCGATCAGGGCCCAGAATTGGGTCGATGGATCGATGGCGTTGTAGATGGAGCCGTCGCGATAGGCGACGTCGGCGGCGGAGAGGAACAAGACGTCGAACGTGTTGCCGCCGATGATGCCGCCAAGCGCAAGCTGCAATGCGCCCCGCCGCACGGCGGCGAGCGTGGTCACGAGTTCTGGCAGCGAGGTGACGGTCGCCGTCATCAGGGCGCCGACGACGCTGCCGCTGATGCCGGTCTTCTGGGCGATCGTCGTCCCGGTTTGCGCCACGACGTAGCCGGCGACGGCAACCACGATCACCATGCCCGCAAAGGAGAGCACCAGGTTGAGCGTAGAACGACCCTGCTCGTCTTCTTCCGGTACGTCATGACGGGTGTCGGCGGTGTCGAAGGGTTTCCACATCGGCTGATCCCGGTCCTGCCGACTGAGCCTCAGGCCGAATATGTAGATTGCGATCAGGATGATGCTCGCCGGGTGTACGCCGAAGAAGGTGATCGGCGGCAGCACTCCGGCAATCATCGGGATGCTGAGAAGAAGGATGAGCAGCGCGGATTGCGAGAGATTGGTCGGGTCGGCGGCCGCATGTTCCAGATTCGCCTTTCGATAGGTGATGTCGGCCAGAGCCAGGAATGCGGTCTGCGCGGCGATGCCGCCGAGCGAATTGGCGTAAGCGAGATCGATGTTGCCGGTGGCAGCTGCCGTGACGGAGGTCACCGTGCCTGCCGCCGATGTCGTCGCGCCCAAAAGCACCGCTCCCGCGATCGCCTCGCCGAGGCCCGTGCGGTCGGCCAGAATATCGGCGACAGAGGTGAGCTTCGTGCCGATATAGGCGATGGTGGCCGCGGCCACGATGAAGAGCCCGACCGCGAAAGACAGGGAGAGTTCTGGCAAGAAAGGATCCGCTTGGTTTGCCTAGCCAACTGAAGAGGCAATGCCCGGTTCCAAACATTGCCGGCGGAGTTCTTCATCGGCCTTACGGTCCGGGACACAGAGATTTTGCTTCGTGCTTGCGAATCGCCGCCCGGCGCGCTTGGAAGGCGCTTCGGCGAGCGGTTAGGCTCGTTGAGCGGATCCAACGAAAGCCGAGGCTCGCTTGCCAGATACGTTTCCGCTCCAGGTGCTTCTCCCCTATGCCCTGGAGCGCAGCTACACCTATCTTGCCGACCGCAAGCTCGAACCAGGAACAATCGTGGTCGTGCCGCTCGGCCCCCGCGAAGTGCTGGGCGTCGTCTGGGACGACGAGGCACCGCAGACGCTCAATGCCGCGAAACTGAAGCCGATCGAAGCGGTTCTTCCCGCGTTGCCACTGCCGCGTCCGCTCATGCGGCTGATCGATTTCGTCGCCAACTACACCTTATCGCCGCCGGGTATGGTGCTGCGCATGGCGCTGCGTGTGACGGCGGCGCTCGCCCCGGAAAAGCCGGTGCCGGCCGTACGCGTGACGGGGATGGCGCCGGAACGATCGACGGCCGCGCGCCAACGTGTTCTCGAATTGGCAGGCGACGGTCTTGCCTGGTCGAAAAGCGGTCTGGCCACAGCTGCGGGCGTATCTGCCTCGGTGGTCGACGGGCTCGTCAAACAGGGCGCGCTGGAGATGGTGCTTTTGCCGCCGCGCCCTGTCACGCGCCCTCCGATCCCCGATTTCGCCCCACCGGAGCTCTCCGACGCGCAGGCCGAGGCCGGCGCGCAATTGCGTGTGCTGGTGCGTGATGAGGCATTTTCGGTCGCCCTCATCGACGGCGTGACCGGCGCCGGCAAGACCGAGGTGTTTTTCGAGGCCGTGGCGGAGGCGTTCGAAAAGGAGCGTCAGGTCTTGATCCTCATGCCGGAAATCGCGCTGACGTCGCAGGCTCTTGAACGCTTCGCCCGTCGTTTCGGCACGCCGCCGGCTGAATGGCATTCGGAGATGTCGCCGAAATTGCGCGAACGCGTCTGGCGCGGGGTCGCCGACGGGACGGTTCGCGCCGTCGTTGGCGCGCGCTCGGCGCTCTTCCTGCCGTTTTGCGAACTCGGCCTCATCGTTGTCGATGAAGAACATGACGGCGCCTACAAGCAGGAGGAGGGCGTCATCTACCATGCGCGCGACATGGCCGTCGCCTATGGCCATCTCGCCGGTTTCCCGGTGGTGCTGTCGTCGGCGACGCCTTCGGTCGAAAGCCGCGTGAATGCACAGCGCGGGCGCTACCGGCATATCCACCTCGATCGACGCTACAGCGGCGCAGGCCTGCCCGATGTCGCCGTGGTCGATCTGCGCGAAGCCCCGCCGGAGCGTGGCCGTTCGCTGTCGCCTAAGCTGATAGAGGCTGTCCGTCAGACACTCGCGCAGGGCCATCAGGCGCTTCTCTTCCTCAATCGCCGCGGCTACGCACCCCTGACCCTCTGCCGCAATTGCGGCCACCGTTTCACCTGCCCGAATTGTTCGACCTGGCTCGTCGAACATCGGTTTCGCGGGGTGCTCGCCTGCCATCATTGCGGCCACGAAGAGAGGCGGCCGGAAACCTGTCCCGCCTGCGGCGCGGAGGAAAGTCTCGTTGCCTGCGGGCCCGGGGTGGAACGGCTGCAGGAGGAGGCGCTCGATCTCTTTCCGGAGGCGAGAAGCCTCGTCTTGTCGAGCGACCTTGCCGGTGGCGTGCAGCGGCTGCGGCTGGAGCTTGCCGCCGTCGAAAAAGGCGAGGCCGACATCATCATCGGCACGCAACTCGTCGCGAAGGGCCACAATTTTCCGAATCTTACGCTCGTCGGCGTCGTCGATTCTGATCTTGGCCTGGCGCAGGGCGATCCGCGCGCGGCGGAGCGCACCTTCCAGCTTTTGACTCAGGTCGCGGGCCGGGCCGGACGGGCCGGCCAGTCAAGCCGGGCTTTCCTGCAGACCTGGCAGCCCGGCCATCCGGTCATGACGGCGCTGGCGGGCGGCCAGCCGGAGGCTTTCTTCGAAGCCGAGGTGGAGAGCCGACGCCGGGGCGGTCTGCCGCCGTTTTCACGCCTCGCCGGCATCATCGTCAGCGGGCCGGAGCGCGCGGCGGCACAGGAACATGCGCGGGCGATGGCACGGGCTGCGCCGCGCGAAGAGGGGGTGGAGCTCCTGGGTCCAGCCGAAGCGCCGCTGGCGCTCATCCGCGGCCGCTATCGCTTCCGGCTTCTGGCCCGTGCGGGCTCGTCGGCCCAGTTGCACCGCTGGCTGCGAGCCTGGCTCGCCGCGGCCCCCAAAGCCCGTGGCAGCCTCAGGGTCGCCGTCGATGTCGACCCGCAAAGCTTCCTCTAAGCTTCGCGATCAGAGATCGTGCCTTGGTCTCCTGGCACGATGCGGGGCGATAACGATGATTTGAGGACTTGGGCGGTGGGTTCTCTGCGGTTGTAGGTTCTTCAGAAGGTGACGGCCGCCTGTGCGGTCACGCCGAACATATCGACCGACCAGTCTTCGTCCTGGGCCGTGCCGCCGGCGGCAATGTTCTCGAAATGCGCATTGCCGTCGGTCTCCATGTGCCAATAGCGGCCGCCGAGGCCGAGCGTGAAGCTGTCGTTCAGGCGGTAGTTGACCATGCCCTCCAGCTGATAGCCCCAGCCGGTGCCGGTCTCTGGGATCGAACCGGCGAAGTCGGCGCGAAGATGATGCGAATCAGCGCCATCGAGATAGACATAGGGGAGAAACGCACCCTCAGCGCTCACCAGGATGCGATCACCGATGAGAGCATCGGCCTTGATCCCGATGCGTGCCGAATGCCAGTCGTTCTCCTGCGAGATGACCTTCGTTGAGGGCGCGACTTGGCCGCTCGCGCAGATAAAGGGATTCTCCGCCTCCTGTTGGCAGCCATAGGCATGCACCTGCTGGCGCAGCCAATTGTAGCCGGCAAAAACACCGAGCCGCATATTCGGCCGTTCGATGAGATATTTGCCGCCGTCGATGGTCACGTAATAGACGTGGCCATCGTCCTGGTCGCTGTCGGTGCTGGAATAGGGGTCGATATAGGGCGCGAAATCCTCATCCTGCAGCGAACCGCGCAGGCTCCAGCCTAGGCCGGCATTGCCTTTCGTGAAGAGCCCGTCATCGGTGATTTCCCCATAGACCTCGCCGGCATGGGTATCGAGATCGTCGTAGGTGAGGCGGGAGAGCCTGATATCGCCCGTTGGATCGTAGAGTGTCTTTTCGGTTTTGCCGGTCGCGTACCAGTATCTTGTTCCGAGCGTCGCGCTGTAGGAACGGTCCAGTGCGCCGGGCTTTCCGGAAGCGCCAAAATCTGCGGCGAGAGCAGCACTGTGAAACGCCGCGAGGCCAAACCCCAAAGCGCAAGCGAATCTTATTTTCGTTCCGGCTCCAAAACGCATTTGCCGCCCCCAGACTGCGTGTTGCGGCGATAAGCAATGCGACGAAAGGTTAAAAGAAATGGTTAATCATTTCTCTCGGCCTGAAATCGCAAAGGTTACCGTTTGCTTGGGAGGCTTCTTCGGGCGCGCGAGCGCCTAGCTACCGGCGCTTCCAGAGCGCTCGGCGGGAGCGAACCTTTCGTAGGGGGTGGCGGCGTTTGTCGGGCTGCGAGCCGCTCGCCGTGTTGCACCCCCCAAAACGCTGTGCTAAGGGGCCCCCGGCTTGGCATGAGGGGGGCCCCGGCCCCTCCACGGTTGTCTAAACCCACCTGCTTCCGGAGCAACGATCCGGAGCTCTAGCAAGAGATAGGAAACGCGTGGCGGACTCCTCCTCCCCTGTATCTGGCGTGGCTGATCGGTATGCGGCGGCTTTGTTTGAGCTGGCGCTGGAGGAATCGGCTATCGAACAGGTCGAAACCGATCTCGATCGCTATACGCAGATGCTCGACGAGAGTGCCGATTTCCGCAGGCTCGTCGAAAGCCCGGCTTTCTCCGCCGAGGATCAACTCGGCGCGATGAAGGTGCTGAACGAACGCGCAGGCATTACTGGTCTTGCGGCGAATTTCGTCGGCGTCCTGGCGCAGAACCGGCGGCTGTTTACGCTGCCCGGCGTCATCCGGTCGTTCAAGCGGCGTGCCGCGGAGCATCGCGGCGAGGTGACGGCACATGTCACTGCGGCGCAGGCCTTGAGCGAGGAGCAAAAAAGCGCCCTGAAAGCGGCGCTGAAAGAGCGCCTCGGCAAGGATGCCAATCTCGATCTCAAGGTCGATCCTGCGATTCTTGGCGGCCTCGTCGTCAAGCTCGGTTCGCAGATGATTGACACCTCGCTCAGGACCAAGCTCAACATGATGAAATCACGTCTTAAAGAGGCCAGCTGATGGATATTCGGGCCGCAGAGATCTCCTCGATCCTGAAGGAGCAGATCAAGAATTTCGGCAAGGAAGCCGAGGTCACCGAGGTTGGCCAGGTCCTGTCCGTCGGTGACGGCATCGCCCGCGTCTACGGCCTCGACAAGGTTCAGGCCGGTGAGATGGTCGAGTTCGACGGCGGCGTCCGTGGCATGGCGTTGAACCTCGAAGAAGACAATGTCGGCGTCGTCATCTTCGGCTCCGACCGGGAGATCAAGGAAGGTTCCACCGTCAAGCGGACCGGCGCCATCGTGGAAGTTCCGGTGGGCAAGGGCCTGCTCGGCCGCGTCGTCGACGGTCTCGGCAATCCGATCGATGGCAAGGGCCCGATCGATTCGACCGAGAAGCGCCGCGTCGACGTGAAGGCGCCGGGCATCATTCCGCGCAAATCGGTGCATGAGCCGATGTCGACCGGCTTGAAGGCCATCGACGCGCTTATCCCGATCGGTCGTGGCCAGCGTGAGCTCATCATCGGCGATCGCCAGACCGGCAAGTCGGCCATCATTCTCGATACGATCCTCAACCAGAAGCCCGCCTGGGACCGCAAGGACGAGGATCGGATCCTTTATTGCATCTATGTCGCCGTCGGTCAGAAGCGTTCGACGGTCGCGCAGTTCGCCAAGACGCTCGAAGAGCGCGGCGCGCTGGAATATTCCATCATCATCGCGGCAACCGCGTCCGATCCGGCGCCGATGCAGTATCTGGCGCCGTTCACCGGCTGCGCGATGGGTGAGTTTTTCCGCGACAACGGCATGCACGCCCTGATCGCCTATGACGATCTCTCTAAGCAGGCCGTGGCCTATCGTCAGATGTCGCTGCTCCTTCGTCGTCCGCCAGGACGCGAGGCTTATCCGGGTGACGTCTTCTATCTGCATTCGCGCCTCCTGGAGCGCGCTGCGAAGATGAACGACGATTACGGCTCGGGTTCTCTGACGGCTCTGCCGGTCATCGAAACGCAGGCGAATGACGTGTCGGCCTATATTCCGACCAACGTCATCTCCATTACCGATGGTCAGATCTTCCTGGAGACGGATCTCTTCTACCAGGGTATCCGTCCGGCGGTGAATGTCGGTCTGTCGGTGTCGCGTGTCGGTTCGTCGGCTCAGATCAAGGCGATGAAGCAGGTTGCCGGTTCGATTAAGGGTGAGCTTGCGCAGTACCGCGAAATGGCGGCGTTCGCGCAGTTCGGCTCTGACCTCGACCGCGCCACGCAGCGTCTTCTCGATCGCGGTGCGCGTCTGACGGAGCTCTTGAAGCAGCCGCAGTTCTCGCCGCTCAAAACCGAGGAGCAGGTCGTCGTCATCTATGCAGGCGTCAACGGCTATCTGGACAAGATCAGGGTTGTGGACGTGCGTCCTTTCGAGGACGGGCTCCTGGTTCTGATGCGCAACGAGCACCAGGATGTGCTCGACCAGATCCGCACCGAGCAGCAGCTTTCGGACGAACTCCGTGAGAAGCTGACGGCGATCCTCGACAAATTCGCCAAGAATTTCGCGGCGTAAAGCTCTGAGGAGAAGCGGCTCATGGCGAGCCTAAAGGACCTACGCAACCGTATCGCCTCGGTTAAGGCGACGCAGAAGATCACCAAGGCCATGCAGATGGTGGCCGCGGCGAAGCTGCGTAAAGCCCAAGAGGCGGCTGTCGCGGCCCGACCCTATGCCGAGCGCATGGAAAAGGTGCTCGCCAATATCGGGGCCTCGGTCGCCGGCAGCGAGAGCGCACCCGCGCTCATCGCCGGAACGGGCAAGGACGACGTGCATCTGCTCGTCGTCTTTACCGCCGAGCGTGGCCTCGCCGGCGCTTTTAATGCCTCGATCGTCCGCAAGGCGCGCCTGGATGCGCGCCGACTCGTGGGCGAGGGCAAAACGGTCAAGCTCTTTCTTGTCGGCAAGAAGGGCAACGACATGATGCGCCGCGAGTTCGAAAAGGAAATCGTGGATCGAACGGACTTCCGCGGTGTGCGGCAGTTCGCTTTCAGCGATGCGCTCGGGGTGGCCGACAAGCTCCTCGCGATGTTCGACGAGGGCGCCTTCGACGTCGCGACGATCTATTATTCGCGATTTGAATCGGTGATCACGCAGGTGCCAGTCGCCCAGCGGGTCATCCCCGTCGATCTCGGTGATGTGGAGGAGGCCGACACCTCGCTGCATTACGAGTATGAGCCGGACGAGGAGACGATCCTCGCCGATCTGCTGCCGCGCAATCTTGCCGTGCAGATCTTCCGGGCTCTTCTGGAGAATGCCGCCTCCGAGCAGGGCGCGCGTATGACGGCGATGGACAATGCGACCCGCAATGCCGGCGAGATGATCGACAAGCTGTCCTTGTCGTACAATCGTCAGCGGCAGGCCCAGATCACGACCGAGTTGATCGAAATCATCTCCGGTGCAGAATCGCTTTAACGCGCCGATGAACGGCGGATATAAGAGATCAGTCCTGGGTTCGTGCGAGCGGCGCCCCGGGAGAGGACAAGGATAAAGGCATGGCTGAGACAAACATGGGACGCGTCGCGCAGGTGATGGGCGCCGTGGTGGACGTCGAGTTCGACGGCGAGCTGCCGGGGATCCTAAACGCCCTCGAAGTGGACAACCATGGCAACCGTCTGGTTTTGGAAGTGGCGCAGCACCTGGGCGAAAACACGGTGCGCACCATCGCCATGGATCTGACCGAAGGCCTGGCGCGCGGCCAGGAAGTCAAGAACACCGGCCGTGCCATCGCGGTGCCGGTCGGTGACGAGACGCTGGGCCGAATCATGAACGTCATCGGCGAGGCGATCGACCAGGCGGGTCCGATCAACACGACCGAGACGCGCGGCATCCATCAGGACGCGCCGTCCTATATGGAGCAGTCGACCGAATCTGAGATTCTCGTCACTGGCATTAAGGTCATCGACCTTCTGGCGCCTTACGCTCGTGGCGGTAAGATCGGCCTCTTCGGCGGCGCCGGCGTCGGCAAGACGGTGCTCATCCAGGAGCTGATCAACAACGTCGCCAAGGCGCATGGTGGTTATTCGGTTTTCGCCGGCGTGGGTGAGCGCACCCGCGAAGGTAACGATCTCTATCATGAGATGATCGAATCCGGCGTGAACAAGGATCCGAAGGAAAACAACGGTTCGACCGAAGGATCCAAATGCGCCCTTGTCTATGGCCAGATGAACGAGCCTCCCGGAGCACGTGCGCGTGTCGGCCTCGCCGGTCTGACGGTCGCCGAATATTTCCGTGACCAGGGACAGGACGTTCTGTTCTTCGTCGACAACATCTTCCGCTTCACGCAGGCGGGTTCGGAAGTGTCGGCGCTTCTCGGCCGTATTCCTTCGGCCGTGGGCTATCAGCCGACGCTCTCCACCGATATGGGTGCCTTGCAGGAGCGCATCACCACGACGACCAAGGGTTCGATCACCTCGGTGCAGGCCATTTACGTGCCTGCCGACGATCTGACCGACCCGGCGCCGGCCACCTCCTTCGCCCACCTCGATGCGACGACGGTGTTGAACCGCGCCATTTCGGAAAAGGGCATTTATCCGGCGGTCGATCCGCTCGATTCGACCTCGCGCATGCTCGACCCGCGCATCGTCGGCGAAGAGCATTACGAGGTCGCCCGTTCGGTTCAGGAGATGCTACAGCGTTACAAGTCCTTGCAGGACATCATCGCCATTCTCGGCATGGATGAGCTTTCCGAAGAGGACAAGCTGACGGTGGCCCGCGCCCGCAAGATCGAGCGCTTCCTGTCGCAGCCGTTCTTCGTGGCGGAAATCTTCACCAACACGCCGGGCAAGCTCGTCGACATCGCCGACACGATCAAAGGCTTCAAAGGCCTGGTCGCCGGTGATTACGACGATCTGCCGGAAAGCGCCTTCTACATGGTGGGCACGATCGAAGAGGCGCAGGAGAAAGCGCAGCGTCTGGCCGAGGCGGCTTAACGCGGCTTTCAACCGGGGAGCCTTAAATGGCCGAACCATTTCAATTCGATCTCGTCACGCCTTCTGCCCTCCTCGTTTCGGAGGAGGTGCAGCAGGTGGTCGTGCCGGGGCAGGAAGGCTTCTTCACGATGCTGCGGCAGCACGCGCCGTTGATGACGACGCTGAAGCCTGGCTTCCTGGAAGTCTTGAAGGCTGGCGGCGAGACACAGCGAATCTATGTGCGCGGCGGTTTTGCCGATGCGACGCCTGAAAGCCTCACCATCCTCGCCGATTTCGCGGTGCCGGAGACGGAGCTCAATTCCGATATCATCGACGAGCATATCCGTGAGGCCGAGGCAGAGCTTGAGGCGGCGGCCGGCGACATGAGCAAGTATCCGGTGGCGCATAAGCGCGTCTCCGATTTGCATGATGTGCGTCGCTGGATCATTCCGGCCTAGGCGCGGTTACGCGGCGATGCTGCGCCGCCACAAGCAACAAGATTGACACGCTCGGGGGAGGCGCGTAACGCTCCGCGTGACCGCCTCTGCCGACGCTTGTATGCATCCGGGCCCTTGAGCCCATTCAACTGGACCTTTCTTAGCGATGGCATTGAAGATATCCGGCAAAAACGTCGATATCGGCGAGGCTCTGCGATCTCGGATCGAAGAGACCGTCGAGGCAGCGGTGAAGAAGTATTTCGACGGCGGCTATGCTGGCCACGTCGTGGTGGCCAAAAATGGCCGCAACTTCCACACAGATTGTTCTCTGCATCTGGATTCTGGGGCCGTCTTCGAGGCGAGCAGCACCAGCGCTGATGCCAATGACGGTTTCGATGCTGCGGCTGAGAGGCTTGAGAAGCGCCTGCGGCGCTACAAGCGCCGCATCAAGGATCATAAAGGCAAGCCGAGCCACAAGCTTGCCGGAGCGGCTGCCAACGCTTTCATCATCGAGCCGCCCGATGAAGAAGAGGAAATCGGCGAAGAGTATGCACCGGCGATCGTTGCAGAGACGACGACGGAAATCCGCCGCATGACGGTCAGTTCTGCGGTGTTGCAGCTCGATATGACGGACGCACCGGTCGTCGTCTTCCGCAATCATTCGCACGGCGGTCTCAACGTCGTGTATCGTCGGCCCGATGGCCATTTCGGCTGGATCGATCCCGTCTTGAACGAGCCTTCCGAGCCGAACAACGGCGGAAGCTGACCGGGGCGTGGTGCACCTCGGCGATCAATCTTGGTGAATCCTCATGGATCTAAGCGACCTCCTGAAGCCTGAAGCAGTTGTGCCGAACCTCAAGGCCGTCAGCAAAAAACAGGTCATTCAGGATCTCTGCGCCAAGGCCGCGCGCCTGACGGGTCTGTCGGAACGCGAATTGTTCGACACCATCTTGCAGCGCGAGCGGCTTGGTTCGACGGGTGTTGGGCAGGGCGTTGCTATTCCGCATGGCAAGCCCCGACAGATCGACAAGATCACCGGCGTCTTCGCGCGGCTTTCAAAGCCGGTCGATTTTGAATCGCTTGATGATCAGCCGGTCGATCTCGTGTTTCTGCTGTTGGCCCCGGAAGGTGCCGGAGCCGACCATCTGAAAGCGTTGGCACGCATTGCGCGCGTGCTGCGGGACGGTCAGGTCGCCGCCAAACTCCGCGCCACCACCGACCCGGATGCGATATACTCGCTCTTGGTCGATCGCAGCACGTCGTCCCAAAGCGCCGCCTGAGGCGGCCCGTCTGGGCGCATAGCTTCGAAGTTTACGGCAAAGCGTCAGTGGACGCTGAGCGGTTCCAGATCGTTGCTGCGGGCGTTGGCAAGGGCGGCGGCACGCGAATCCGTCAATAGGATCGGCGTTCCGTCTGCTGTCAGGAGTGCCCAAAGCTCAAGTCCCGGCGCAAGCTCCGGCGCAGAAGGGAAGAGGCTCGCCACGTCGTCCGACTTGACCGGCCGGACATAGGCGATTTCACCGCCTCCGAACTGAGCGAATGCGGCAGTGTTTGCCTTATGCTGTTCGCAATCCGTCATCTCGTACTCCTTTACGGCCGTGCTTGCGGCCGTGTCCTTCTATGAAGCGACCTTGCGGCCGGACCCGAAGCGGCGTGCCGGACGCTATCGGAATATGGGAACGCGACCGGGCCCCCACAAGAAGCATGCCGGCATGGGCTGAGGCTGGTGTCAGCGCGCGATCGGCGGCCGTACATACTTGTGCGATTGTGAAAAACTTAATCATATTGATGGCTTATTAGGCCCGCTTGCAATCAGTGCCGGTGCGGCGAAAGGGTCACACTTCTTGAAAGCCTTCCGGGGATAGCTGTCGCCATCTTTTTGGATCGTCTAGATTTATTTGGCGTGGCGGGCGCGTGTGAGTTCAGGGTCGAGCGCAAAGTGCATGTCGGGAATACATATTTGAGCTGGTGCCCGCGGATGAACCTTCGTCCCCGCTTCGGTCTTGGGCGAACCGTGCGTGCCGGCCTTATGGCCGGATGCGCGTTTTTCGCATTTCAGGCGCCCGCGGCCCAGGCTTTCGAGCTATTCGGTTACCATCTCTGGGGTGGAAAGGAGCCGGACGAGACCGTTCTCGAACCGCAGACCTATACGCTCAACCTCACCGTCACGCCGGACGACGATGGCATCGCCGATCGGATCCAGAATGCCTCGCAGCTCTACGGCAAGCGCGAGGAGCCGGCGGCTGGGACTGCCGGTCTCGTGTCCCGCGCCCGGGGCGATTACGCTCGCATCCTGACAGCCCTCTATGCACGTGGCCGTTATGGTGGCGTCATCACCATCACGATCGCTGGGCGTCCCGTCGACCAGATCACGCCCGATGTGACGCTTCCCGCCGATGTTCCGGTGAAAGTGAATGTCGATCCGGGCCCAATTTATCACTTCGCCGCGATCGACATCGTCAATCCACCCGATTTCAACACCCGCGAGACGCATCGGATCGATACGCCTCAGGAACTCGGCCTGACACAGGGCGCGCCCGCGGAATCCGGCGCGATCCTGAAATCGGAAACGAGCCTGACCAATGCCTGGAAGCAATTCGGCTATCCCAAGGTGAAGGTGGAGCGCGAGATCGTGGCCGATCATGCGACCCGCACCGTCGATGTCCGGCTCGCCGTCGATACCGGGCCCTATGCGCGCCTCGGTCGGGTAAGCGTGAGCGGTACGGAGCGCATGAATCCGGGCTTCGTCGGCTATATGACCGGGATCAAGGGCGGAGAAGAATATGATCCCGACAGGATCGATCGCGCGCGCGAGCGTTTGCGTCGACTCGAGGTCTTCCGTTCGATCACCATTCAGGAGGCGGAGGCCGTCGGATCGGACGGTTTCATGCCTCTCTCCGTCCGGGTTGCGGAACGCAAGCGCCGGCTGATCGGCGGTGAGGCAAAATACTCGACCATCGATGGCGCGACGCTCGGCGCCTATTGGGTCCATCGCAATCTCTTCGGCCATGCGGAGAGGCTTCGCATCGAAGGCAGTGTGTCCGGCATCGACGGCGCCGATTACGAGAATTTCGATTATATGCTCGCCACGACCTTCACGCGGCCGGGCATCTTCACGCCGGATACCGATCTCGTCACCAATGTCACCGCCAAGCGGGAAGACAACGACACCTACAAAGAGCAGAGCATCTCCGGCCAGGTGGGCATCACGCACCGCTTCACCGAAGATCTCAGCCTCGATACGGCGGTGAAGCTGGAACGTTCGCGCATCGAGGATGCGCTTGGGATCAATCATTATCTGATCGCCTCGCTGCCGACGAAGCTCGAATACGACACTCGCGACAACAAGCTCGATCCGGCCGAAGGCATTCACGCAACGCTGTCGGGCGAACCGTTTTACGAGTTCTACGAGGAGTATCCGGCCCTGCGGTCGCAAGCGGAGCTGGCGACCTATTATAGCTTCGACCGGCGCGGCTATTACGTGCTGGCAGCGCGTGCCAAAGCCGGCAATGTCGTCGGCCCGTCGATCGAGGATCTGCCGGCGAGCCGTCGTTTCCTCGCCGGCGGAGGCGGATCGGTGCGTGGCTATAGCTATGAGACGATCGGCGTCGGACTGCCAAACGGTGAAACAACGGGCGGCAAGTCGCTCCTGGAGGGCTCGCTTGAATTTCGCGCCCGCGTCACCGATTCGATCGGCGTCGTGCCCTTCGTCGACATCGGAACCGTGAGCGAGGACGCCATTCCGGATTTCTCCGAAGATCTGAAAATCGGCGTCGGCGTCGGCCTTCGCTACTACACCGGTCTCGGGCCGATCCGCGTCGATGTGGCCATGCCGCTCGATCCCGGCAAGGACGATTCCGATTACGCCATCTATGTCGGCATCGGGCAGGCCTTCTGATGAAGAAACGGACCACCCTTCTTGCTTCTCTGGCGCTTGTGGCCGTCGTCGGCGCTGCAAGCTTCGGCGTGCCCTTCGCGCTCGCGCAAGAAAACGACAAATCCTGGCTGCAGAACTTTTTGGAGAGCAAGCTCTCCGCTCCGGGCCGGCAAATCTCCATCGGTGCCATCAGCGGCACTCTTTCCTCAAGCCCGTCCATCGCCTCGCTCACCGTCTCCGACGACGCCGGTCCCTGGCTGACGCTGCAGGATGTCTCCGTCTCCTGGAACCGGGGCGCGCTCTTGCGCGGTCGCCTCGACATCGACAGCCTCAACGCCGCCTCTCTCAATGTCGCCCGTAAGCCCAATCCCGGGCCGGAAACGACGCCTTCCTCCGATTCCGGCGGCGGGGGCTTTTCTCTGCCGATCGACGTCACCATCGACGAAATCGCCATCCCTCAGATCCATCTGGGGGCGCCTGTCATTGGACAAGAAGCCGACCTCAGTCTGACGGGTGCTGCGGCCGTCACGTCGGACGAAACGTCGGCCTCGCTTCAGGTCGAGCGCCAAGACGATCCAGGTGGGAGCTTCAACGCCAAGTTCAGCCTGGTGCCCGGGCAGAACGTTCTCGACATCGAGGCGAGCTTCGATGAGCCGGCCGGCGGTCTCGTCAGCACCGCAGCCGGAATCCCCGGCGCGCCGCCGCTGGCCTTTTCGATCGATGGCGAAGGCCCTCTCAATGATTTCAAAGCGCAGATTGCGCTGAGCGCCAAGGGCGAAGA
Source organism: Rhodopseudomonas julia (assembly GCF_030813515.1). NCBI lineage: Bacteria > Pseudomonadati > Pseudomonadota > Alphaproteobacteria > Hyphomicrobiales > Nitrobacteraceae > Rhodopseudomonas > Rhodopseudomonas julia. The sequence goes on from NZ_JAUSUK010000001.1 coordinate 1,481,743, forward strand.
GAAGATCACTGGCCAGGCCGCCGTCCAGCGTCAGGATGCGGCCTACCACATCACGGCCAACCTATCCGGCTCACTTTCGGGGCTTGCAACCGGCGACAGCGCCCAGCTCCTCACGGGAGAAAGTCAGCTTGCCGTCGACGTGTTGCGCAGCGACGATGGCCGGATCAGCATCCGTCGTGTCGATCTCGAAAGCCAAAGGGTCAATCTTTCCGCGACCGCCGAGCTCGCAACCGACGGCTTCCCGAGCCAGGGTAAGGTCAACCTCAGCGTCAACGAGGGCCAGTCGGCTCCGCTGTCTTTGCCGGGCTACAACGGCGAGGCGTCGATCGGCGGGCTCACTGTCACGGCTTCCTTGAGCGGAGACGCGCAGAAGAGCTGGCAGGCCGAAATCGCGGCCCGGAACGTGACGCATCCGCGGGGCAATCTTGCCAGCCTCAACGTCAGAGGCTCCGGCCAGGCGCAGTCGCTCGGCGATCCGCAGGGGCGCCAGGCGACCTTTGATGTTCAAGGACAGGCGGAAGGAATGGAGCCCCGCGATGTGGCTCTTGCACAAGCCCTCGGGCGGGCGATCAGCCTCAACGCCAAAGGCCGCTGGCAGGCGGGTTCGCCCGTGCGCGTCGAAGAAAGCCGCGTCGTTGCTGGAAATACCGAAGCGAGTTTTACAGGCGCAGCCTCGCTGCGCTCGGTCCTTGGCCGTGCTGCTTTATCGACGGCTGATCTTTCGCGCTTTTCCGGCCTCGCCGGGCAAGATCTTGCCGGCGCCGTTGATGTCGACGCCAATGGCAGCGTCGACCTCAAATCGATGGGCTTTGACCTCACCGTCGGGGCGAACGGTCGGGGGCTCGAGGTCGGTATCGCAGCCCTTGATGCCCTTCTCACCGGTCCGGTGCGCCTCGAAGGCGGTGTGGCGCGCAACGAGACCGGGGGCTTCACTTTCCGTGATCTTCACCTGAATTCAGACGCGCTCGTCGTGACGGCCGATGGCAGCTACGCTGCCGAAGCCGTCGATCTCGCATTGCGTGCGGAGATCGATGATCTGGCCCGCGCCACCGATCGCGCGCGGGGGGCCGCACGCCTCGTCGTCGACATTTCCGGCACCCAGGCGGCGCCACAAATCTCCGCCACGGCGACGGGCGACAATCTCGTCATGATGGACAAGCCGCTCACCGGCGCCAAGGCCAGCTTCAACGGCACGGTTGCAGGCAGCAAGGTCGACGGTGAGTTCTCGCTTGCCGGCAATCTCGGCGGTGTGCCGCTCGACGGGTCGGGGCGCATCGCCTCGCTCGAGGGCGGTGTCCGGCAGCTGCAGGATCTTTTGGTCACGGCCGGAGCCGCGAAGCTCGCCGGCGACGCCGCTATGCGTGCCGACGGTCTTGTCTCGGGCGATCTCAGCCTCAACGCGCCAAACATCGACGCAATCGCCCCGCTCTTCTTGATGGAGGCCGAAGGCGCCGTCGATCTCGACATTGCGCTGTCCTCCGATGAGGGCCAGCAGGATGCACGGGTTTCCGGGACGATCGACAATTTGAAACTCGAGCAGGCCTCGGTCACCTCCGGGCGCATCGACCTGTCCGGACAGAACCTTCTGCAAGCGCCGGCTTTGCAGGGTATGTTCGACTTTCGCGGCATTCGCGCCGGTGGTTTCGACGTGCGCAGCCTTGAGGGAACCGCCGAGCAGACGGAAGGCAATACGGATTTCCGGGTGATCGCCGACACGGCCGATGGTGGGGGACGGTTCGCCGGCCAACTTCAGCCGACAGAAAAGGGCTTTGCCGTCAATCTCGAGACTCTGTCCTTCTCACATCAGGGTGTGGAGGCCGAGCTGCAACGTCCGTCACGCATCGTCCTCGAAAATGGCACGGTCGGCATCGACGATCTGGCGCTTGCCGCGGGCGGCGGCCAATTGACCGTCAATGGCTCGGCCGGCAACGAACTCGATCTCCAGGTCGTGCTCGATGCGGTCAATGCCGCGGTCGTCAACGCTTTCGCGCCCGATCTCGACCTCGCCGGCACGATTTCCGGTCAGGCGAAAGTCAAGGGAACTTCGGCGCGGCCGGAACCCGCCTTCGACGTCACCTGGCGCGGCGCGACTGCCGCCCCGGTTCGGCAGGCCAATGCCGGTCCCTTCGACATTTCGGCCAAGGGCAATTACGTCGATGGGTCTGTCGACATCGATGCTGCGATCAATGGCCGACGCGGCGAGCGTCTTGAGGTCAACGGCACGGTGCCCGTCTCGGGCGCCGGCCGCATGGACGTGAATGCTCGTATCGTCAGTCTGCCGGCTGCGGCGATCAATGCGATCCGCCCCGATCTCGGGGCCGAAGGGAACATCACCGGCACGGCTAGCGCAAAAGGTACGCTCGCGGCACCGGCAGCCCGCTTCGATCTTTCCTGGCAGAACGCCTCATTGCAGCAGACGCGGTCCATCGGTCTCGGTGCGTTGACGCTTTCCGCCATTGGCGCCTACGACAACGGCACTGTTCGCTTGCAGAACAGCCGCATCACGGGCAGCGGCGTCGAACTCGCCATCAACGGCAGCGTCGCGGTGACGGGCGGCCAGAGCCTCGGCCTTCGCGTTACCGGCACAGCGCCGCTCGAACTCGCCAATACGTTTCTGGCAAGCCGCGACGCCGCGCTCAGCGGACGCGCGCAACTCGATGTCGGCGTGCGCGGTGCGCTCACCTCGCCGCAGATATCCGGAACCGCGACGACGAGCGGGGCCACCTTCGCCGATCCGGAAACAGGGACCGTCCTGCGCAACATCCAGCTGCGGGCGAATTTCACCGGCGACCGCGTCGTCGTCGAAAGCCTCAACGCCCAGTACGCGCCCTCCGGCACGCTTTCTGGCTCAGGTTCCGTCGGCCTTTCCGGCGGCTATCCGCTCGATCTCACTTTGACCGTGCGCAACGGCCGCTATTCCGACGGTGATCTCGCGACGGCGCGCTTCGATGCGGATCTTGCAATCACCGGGGCGGCGCTCTCAGGGCCGACGATCGGCGGCGAGGTGCGGCTTCAGCGTGTCGATATCACCGTCCCCGAAAGCCTGCCGGGCGGGGCGCTCGCGCTCGACGTGGAGCACCTCCATGCGACGGCGGCGATCCTGCGGACGGTGCATCAGGCGATGCCGCGCTCGCGGCCGGCCGATGGCGCCGACACTGGCGGCGGCGTCAACCTCGATCTCGTCATCAACGCTCCGAACCGCATCTTCGTGCGTGGCCGTGGCCTCGATGCCGAGCTCGGCGGCCGTGTGACTTTGCGAGGATCGACGTCCAACATCATCGCGACCGGCGGTTTTCAACTCGTTCGCGGGCGCCTCGACATCCTGACGAAGCGCATCACCATCGACAGCGGCGAGGTCAATTTCATTGGCGATCTCGATCCTTATCTCGATTTCTCCGCCACGACCGATAGCGGCGATATCACGGTGACCATCTCGATCACGGGGCGTGCGTCCGATCCGGGGGTGACCTTCTCGTCTGTGCCGCAGTTGCCTCAGGACGAAGTCCTGGCCCAGCTTCTCTTCGGCCATTCGCTCGCCGATCTGTCACCCTTCCAGATAGCGCGTCTGGCGGCGGCGGCGGCAGAACTCGGCGGGCTGACCGAAGGTCCGGGTCTGTTCGGCCGCCTGCGCGAGGCGACCGGGCTCGATGATCTCGATATCGTCACGGACAGCGAGGGCAACACCGCCGTCCAGGCCGGGCGCTATATCAGCGACAACATCTATCTCGGCGTGCAGAGCGGCACGGGAGCCGATTCGACTAAGGTGACGATCAATCTCGATGTGACCAAGGGCGTGAAGGTGCGCGGTGAGCTTGGAGCGGAGGGCGATTCCGCCCTCGGTATCGCGCTCGAACACGAATATTGAGGAAGCCCGCATGGGCTTCCCCTGTGCTTCGTACCGTTAGAACCAGTTTCTTTGTTTCTGCTGTTTATCGCTCAGACATTGCTTTGAAAGACGGAGATCGCGTGATCCTATAGAACAACATTTCGTTCTAAGGGGCATCCCATGGTCGTCTCCAGGTCCGACAAGCTGCATGTCTTCCCGGCCTTCCACAAGGTGACGGGCAGGCGTGTCCTGATCGTTGGAGGGGGCGATGAGGCGGCCGCAAAGGTCCGGCTGCTCGGGGAAAGCGTCGCGGAGATCTCGGTCGTCGCGGCCGAGCTCTCGCCGGCGCTGCGGGAGGCGATCGTCTCGACGGGCGCTTGTCATCTTCCGCGCGACTTCGAGGCATCCGATGTCGAGGGCGCCGTTCTCGTTTTTGCAGCCTCGGGCGAAGAGGTGGAGGATCGCCGCGTCGTCGCGGCGGCTCGGGCGCGGGGCATCCCTGCCAATGCGGTCGATCGGCCGGACATCTGCGACTTCTATACGCCCGCTCTCGTCAACCGGGCGCCGCTTGCCGTTGCCATCACCACGACGGGCGCAGCGCCGGTGGCGGCGCGGCGGTTGCGGGCGCGACTCGAGACGATGCTGCCGCGCGATTACGGTCGTTTCATCGCCTTTGCTGATTCCCTGCGGGGGTGGGTGTTTTCGCGGCTTCGCGATGGCGCCGCGCGCCGCCGTTTCTGGGCCGGCTTCTTCGACAGTGCGGCGCTCTCTTTGTTTTCGGCGGACGATCGGGACGGGGCGGTCCGCGAGGCCGAGCGCTTGATCGACCATGCGGCTATGCCCGCCCGTGGTTTCGTGTCGCTCGTCGGCGCCGGGCCGGGCGCGGAAGACCTTCTTACGCTGCGGGCGCAGCGTGTGCTGCAGGAGGCCGACATCATCTTTCACGACGCGCTGGTGCCGGAGGCCGTCATCGCTCAAGGCCGCCGTGATGCAGAGCGGGTGAATGTCGGCAAGCGCAAAGGCTGCCATGCGAAATCCCAGGAAGAGATCAATCGCCTGCTGATCGCTGCCGCGCGAGAGGGGTGTCGTGTGGTGCGGCTCAAGGCCGGCGACCCGATGGTTTTCGGTCGCGCGGGCGAAGAACTCGCGGCCCTGCGTGCTGCGGGTATCGCCCACGACGTGGTCCCCGGGGTGACGGCGGGGCTTGCTGCAGCGGCGGACCTCGAGCTGCCGCTGACGCTCCGGGGCACCGCGTCCTCGCTCGTCTTTACCACCGGCCATGACATGCACGGCGAGGCCTTGCCGGATTGGGCGCGGCTCGCGGCCGGCGGTGTGACGCTTGCGATCTATATGGGCAGGAGCGTCGCCGCCGATATCGCGGCGCAGCTTGCCGACGCCGGCCTCAGCGCGGATACGCCCGTTGCGGTCGTCGAAAATGCGAGCCGAGCCGACAAGCGCATGCTGGTCGGCACGCTCAATGATCTTCCGGCACTTGCCGGCCGTGACGACCTCTCTGGGCCGACCCTGGTCGTCGTCGGCGAGGCGGTCGCCGCCGCGCGGCTCGAACGTGCCGAACCCCTCCACATTTCAGAAAGGCTCGCAGCATGAGCGGCAAGCGTCAGGACCTTCAGGTCATCACGGCCAACCGTCTTGAAGATGGGGCAGTCGTCTGGCTTGGCGCCAGCGGTCGGTGGCTTGAAAATATCGGCGAGGCCAAAGTCTTTGCGCCGGAACAGGCCGCCGAAGGCCTTGCTGCCGCGGCGGAGGCTCTCTCTCGCCAGGAGATCGTCGGTCCGGAGGCCATTGCCGTCACTCAGGCGGACGGCCAGATCGTGCCGGTGCGGCTGCGTGAGCGCATCCGGGCGCAAGGCCCGAGCATCCGCCCCGACGTCGGCCGCCCTCACGCCGGCCCCGCGGCGAAGCTTTTCGAAGACGCGGCCTAAACCGCTCTGTCCTTTTTCTCAGCGAACGGAACTCTCATGTATCGCTACGACGAATTCGATCACCGCTTCGTGCAGGAGCGGATCCGGCAATTCCGCGGGCAGGTGGAGCGGCGGCTTTCCGGTGAACTTTCGGAAGACGAGTTCAAGCCGCTGCGGCTGATGAACGGCGTCTATCTGCAGCTTCACGCCTATATGCTGCGCATCTCCATCCCCTATGGCACGCTTTCTGCGCGGCAGATGCATATGCTCGCCCATATCGCGCGCACCTATGATCGCGGCTACGGGCATTTCACCACCCGCCAGAACCTTCAGTTCAATTGGCCGCGGCTCGTCGATATTCCTGCGATTCTCGACGACCTCGCGAGTGTCGAGATGCATGCCATCCAAAGCTCGGGCAATTGCATTCGCAACGTAACGGCCGATCATTTCGCGGGTGCCGCCGGCGATGAGGTCGCCGATCCGAGGCTCTATGCCGAAATCCTCCGGCAATGGTCCTCGATTCATCCCGAATTTTCCTTCCTGCCGCGGAAGTTCAAAATCGCCCTCATCGGGTCGGAACGCGACCGCGCCGCCATCCAGACCCACGATATCGGCCTGCAGCTGAAGCGGGACAAATCGGGCGCCCTCGGCTTTGCGGTCTATATCGGCGGTGGCCAGGGGCGCACGCCGATGATCGCCAAGAAGGTGCGCGATTTCCTGCCGGAGTCGGAGCTTCTCGCCTATGTGACGGCAATCCTGCGCGTCTACAATCTGCACGGGCGGCGCGACAACAAATACAAGGCGCGCATCAAGATCCTCGTTCACGAGACAGGCACCGAGGAATTGAAGGGCGAGATCGAACGCGAATTTGCCGAGCTTCAAGGCAGCGACCTGACCCTTCCGGGCGACGACATTCGCAAGATCGACGCGTATTTTGCCCTTCCCGCCCTTGAGGCACGCCCCGCTCGTTCGGAAGGGTTTGAACGGGCGCGCGCCGAGGATCCGATTTTCTCCCGCTGGGTGGACCGGAATGTCGAAGCCCACAAGCTGCCGGGCCATGCCATCGTGACGATCTCGTTGAAATCGATCGGAGCGGTCCCGGGTGATGCTTCCGCCGATCAGATGGATGCCATCGCCGATATCGCCGAGCGTTACGGCCACAGCGAAATCCGTGTCAGCCACGAGCAGAATCTCGTCCTGCCGCACGTCGCACTCGACGATCTCAAAGCGGTCTACGATCAACTTGTCGCGATCCGGCTCGCGGAAGGCAATGCGGGATTGATCACCGATATCATTGCCTGCCCGGGGCTCGATTACTGCGCGCTCGCTAATGCGCGCTCGATCCCGGTGGCGCAGAATCTTTCCAGACGTTTCGGCTCAGCGGAGCGACAGCGTCAAATCGGGGAATTGAAGATCAAGATTTCGGGCTGCATCAACGCCTGCGGCCACCACCATGTCGGCCATATCGGCATTTTGGGGGTGGAGAAGAAGGGCCAGGAATTCTACCAGATCACGCTCGGGGGGTCTGGCGATGAGACCACCACCATCGGCGAGATTGTTGGCCGGGGATTCTCGTCCGAGGAGGTAGTTGATGCAGTTGAAACCCTGGTCGATCGGTATCTCGATCTTCGGCTGGATGAGAGCGAGAGTTTTCTCTCCGCTTACCGGCGGCTGGGGCAGGAACCCTTCAAGGAGGCGCTCTATGCGACCGTTTGAGCCTGGAACAGGATCAGCGGGGCGGGGCCGTGCGTGGGATGGCGATGTCGCCGCTCACGCTGCCGACCTTGAGACGCGGTACGGCGATGCGACACCGCAGCAAATCCTGCGCATCGCGCTCGACGAATTCGATCCGAACGATATCGCGGCTGTGACGAGCTTCGGCGCCGAATCAGCCGTCTGGCTGCATATGTTGTCGGAGATCGAACCTTCGACGCCGGTGCTTTTCATCGACACCGGCAAGCATTTCCCGGCGACCCATCGCTACCGCGAGACGCTGATGGAGACGCTCGGTCTCAAGGATGTGCGGCTGATCAAGCCCGACCCGGAAGACCTCAGCCGTGAAGATCCGGTCGGGATGCTGTTTTCTCAGGACGCCGATCGCTGCTGCCATCTGCGCAAGACCCTGCCGCTTGCCGGTGCGCTTCAGCCCTTCTCGGCCTGGATGAACGGGCGCAAGCGCCATCAGAGCACCACCCGGGCGCGCATGCCGGCCTTCGAGGTCGATGGGCCGCGGCTCAAGGTCAATCCGCTCGCCAGTTGGGGCCCTCAAGATATCCGCGCCTATTTCGAGCGTTTCGACTTGCCGCGCCATCCGCTGGTGGCAGAAGGCTATCCGTCGATCGGCTGCATGCCGTGCACATCACGCATCAAGCCTGGCGAGGACGAGCGGGCAGGACGCTGGCGCGGGCGCGACAAGACCGAATGCGGCATCCATCTCGCTCCGTAATCCAAATCCGGTCGTTGATGGAAGCGACCCTCAGGCACTGGCCCTCAGGAAATGATCATGAGTGATGAGACGCGCCTCTGGCGCAAGGGCGGTTTCGCCGTCGATGAATGGCGTATGCTCCAGGCCGATGAGCCCGTGATGGCACAAGACAAGATCATCCTGCCAGCCGCCCGCCTCGACGAGATGGTGGCGGAGGCGCGCCTTATGCCGATGGGTGCGCTTTTGAGCGCAGGTGAACCGATCGATCTCCTCTTACCGCATTTGGCGGGCCTGGAACTCGTGGCGCTCGATTTCCCGTCTTTCACCGATGGACGCTCTTTTTCGAAGGCTGAGATCTTGCGCTCCCGCCACGGCTTTGCCGGCGAAATCCGCGCGGTGGGCGACGTCCTCATCGACCAGATCCCGCTGATGCTGCGCTGCGGCTTCGACAGCTTCCTGGTGCGCAACAAGCCAACGATTGCGGCACTCGAGCGCGGTCCGCTGCCGGGCGTCGATCTCTTCTACCAGCCCGGCCAGGGTGCCGAGACGGCTGCGGGCGGCCGGTCCTGGGCGCGGCGCCCGGCGATCCGTGAGGCGTCTACGCTCTGATAGGACGCTCAGATTTTGCGCTTGCGGAACCGTGAGATGAGGCCGAAGGCGGTATTTGAGGTGATCAGCACGATCAAAATGCGTGCGATGTGATGGGTCGCCACAAAGGCAACCTCCACCTGCAGCGAGAGGGCGACCAGGCTCATCTCCGTCAAGCCGCCCGGCGAATAGGCGAGCATCAAGGCGAGCGCGTCAAAGCGCGTAAAGTGCCCGATCGTGTAGGCAAAGCCGTAGGTCACGGTGAGCAGGATCACGGTCGAACCCAACGACAGAAGCATCACTTTTAGGACGGTCGCTGGCGGTGTTGAGCGGAAGCGGCAGCCAATGACCGTGCCGAGAACGAGCTGCGCGGCAATCACCAGCCCATAGGGCGGCACGAAATGCGTGACGCCGGAGAGATGAATGGCGGCGCTTACCGTCATAGGGCCGATCATTTCCGGCGAGGGAAAGCGCAAGAGGCGTCCGATGATGACGCCCAAGACGGCCGAAACGAGGAACCAGAAGGCTCCCTCGATGAAGGGTGTCCCCGCTCCGGCCGTGCCGGTTCCGCTCGTGATCGTCTCGCCGGAAAGCCATTCGACCAGAAACGGCAGCGTCATGACGACGAGAAGGATGCGCGCGGCATGCACGAGCGCGATCATGCCGCCGTCGCCCCCGCGCTCTTCCCCGAGCACCGTCATGACGACGAGGCCTCCCGGCATGCCGGAGAAATAGGCCGTGACCCAGTCGAAGCCCGCCACCACACGAAAATAGGTGATGCACAAGACCGCGGAGACGGCGACGAAGAGGACGAGCCCGAGAAGCGTCGGGATCCAGTCGGCCAGATGGCCGATCAGATCGGGACGGAAGCCTGACCCCAGAAGCACGCCGATGACGATGATCATTGGTGGGCGCACGATGGACGGTGCTGCGATCGGCGCCTTCAAAAGCGCTCCGATGGTGCAGAAGGTCATCGGGCCGAGCATCCAGGCGAGCGGCAGGCTGAAATGGGCGAAGAGCGAGCCCCCGGCGCCGCCGAGAGCGAGCGCGGTGATGAATTTGCGATAGGGGAAGCGCTCGCGCTTAAAAGGCCCGAGGCTGGAGGCGAGGGCGCGGCGATATCGGGGAGACGCTGGCTGCGTCGGGGAGGCACCGGAGTGGTGAGAGGCGGGCTTGTCAGACAATCCTTTGGTATTCCACAACGATTTCAGGAAGCTCGGGGGACGGCGCCATATCAGGCGCCGGAGAGGAGGAGAGGATCGAAATGGGTGTGCGGGTGCTGTCGATCGGCGAATGCATGATCGAGCTATTCAAAACTAGCTTGGGTTCCTACGCCATCCAATATGGCGGCGATACCTTCAATACGGCCGTTTATCTCGCACGCGAGGGGGTAAAAACGGGCTATGCCACGGCCCTTGGTGGGGATGATCCGTTCAGCGGTGCGATCGTGTCACTCGCTCAAGTCGAGGGCCTTTCCACGGATGCCGTCCTGCGTGTGCCGAGCCGGTTGCCGGGCCTTTATGCGATCGAAACTGATTCGGCTGGCGAGCGGCGGTTCTTCTATTGGCGGCAGAACGCTCCGGCACGCGAGCTCTTCGAACTTGAGGAAAGCGTGCGGATCGAGGCCGCGATGGAGTCGGCGGAATGGATCTATTTCTCCGGGATTACGCTCGGCATCTACTCCGACGCGGGGCTCGAGCGCTTCGAAGCCGCGCTGAGACGTGCGCGGCAGGCGGGCACGAAAATCGCCTTCGACGGCAATTATCGCCCGGCCTTGTGGGCGGGTGATACCGAGCGGGCTCGCTCTGTCTTCCGCCGCTTCCTGCCGCTTGCCACGCTGCTTCTGCCGTCCTGCGACGATGAAAAACTGTTGTGGGAGCTCGACTCTGATGGAGATGTCATGGCGGCCCTGCAGGATTTCGGGGCCGAGGAAATCGTCTTGAAGCGCGGCGATGCGGGCGTCCTCGTGCGCCATGGTGGTGCCGAGAGCGAGGTTCCGATCGGTGAAAAGGTTGTGCCCGTCGATACGACGGCGGCGGGCGACAGCTTCAATGCGGCCTATCTCGCCGCCCGTCTGCAAGATGCCGAGCCCGAGGCTGCCGTGGCACGGGGACAGGCGCTGGCGCGCCGGGTCATCATGGTGCGCGGCGCGCTCATTCCGCGAGAGGCAGCCTGACGCCGGCGGCCGCCCGGAGCCTGGGGCAACCTCAGCCGATCGTTTGCAGGGAGGGGAAAGTCTCCAGGAGCCAGTAGGACAGGCTCGCCATGTCGCCGGTCAGGAAAAGAATGCCGGTCAGAACGAGAAGGCCGCCCATTGCCTTTTCCACCGTCGCCATGTGGCGGCGGAAGCCGGAGGCCCAGCGCAGGAAGGGGCCGGCGAAGAGAGCCGCAATCAAAAACGGCAAGCCCATTCCCATGCCGTAGATGAAGAGAAGAAGCGCACCTTCAGGGGCGGAACCCTCGCGCCCTGCGAGCGCGAGGATGGTCCCAAGAGCCGGGCCGACGCAGGGGGTCCAGCCAAAGGCGAAAGCGAGACCGATCAGATATGCGCCGAAGAGCCCCGGCGGCTTCTCCCGCACCTGGAAGCGTGCCTCGCGATAGAGGAATCCGAAGCGCAAAAGCCCCAGGAAATGCAGGCCGAAGCCGATAATGACGACGCCTGCAACGATCGCCAGCCAGTCCTTATATTCCGCCAGCAGCCGGCCTATGCCGGAGGCCGTCATGCCCAACAGCACGAAGACCGTCGTGAATCCCAGCACGAAGGCGAGGGCGGCGGTGAAGACCTTGCGCGTCAGCCCGGAAGGAACGTCCCCCTGACCTGAAAGCTCATCAAGAGACACCCCGGCGATAAAGCACAGCGAGGCCGGAACGATCGGAAGAACGCAAGGCGAGACGAAAGATAAGAGGCCGCCGATAAAGGCGCCGACCCAGGTGATGTCGAGCACGGTCTGTCCTCTGGAATGCGAAGGTTGCGCCCGGCGCATTCAGCGCTTGGGCAAAGTTTGAAGTTCCTCTACATATGGCTCTGATGGCGATAAAAAGAGATTCAAGAGAACGTTATGGTACCGCGCCTCGATGTCGCGGGCGAAGCGACCATAGCGCGCGACCTCATCGCTGACGAGAGCTGGCTAGGACCCCAATGCCTCTTGCAAGAACGCTGACAGAGACCGACGAGCCTGAACTGCCAAGCCTTGCCGAAAAGGCTGCTGCGGCGAGCGCCTTCCTGAAGGCGCTGTCGCATGAGAGCCGTCTGATGATCCTGTGTCATTTGGCCGACGGCGAAAAATCGGTCACGGAGCTGGAAACACTCCTGGCGCTGCGTCAGCCGACGGTGTCGCAGCAGCTTGCGCGTCTGCGCCTAGAAGGGCTGGTGGCGACGCGCCGCGAGGGAAAGACGATCTTCTACAGCCTCGCCTCCGGGCGGGCCCGGAGGCTCATCGACGTCATCTACGACATGTTCTGCGGCGAAGATGAAAGCTCCGCGTCGCCGGAGAGGAGCCGACGGAGCTCTTCGACCAGCTCCTGAAACGGCTGGCTGGTGCGGTAATCCGGGCGGCGTGGGCGCGCTGCGCCGTTCCTCACTTCACCGATGATGCGGCCCGGGCGCGGCGAGAAGACGACGACGCGATCGGCCAGGAACGCCGCCTCGTACAAGGAATGCGTGACGAAGAGGACCGTGAATTTCTGCGTTGCTTGGAGCTCCATGAGCTCGTCGCCGAGGCGGAAGCGGGTCATCTCGTCAAGCGCCGCAAACGGTTCGTCGAGAAGCAGAAGATCCGGCCTCGTCACCAGTGCTCTTGCGAGCGATGCGCGCATCGCCATGCCGCCTGAGAGCTGGCGCGGCAATGCCCCGGCAAAATCGGCGAGGCCGACATTCTCCAGCGCGGCTTTCGCCTCCGCATCGGCTGATTTTCGCGGCTTCTTGCGCAAGGTTAGCGGCAGGCGGACATTTGCAAGGACGCTCGCCCAGGGCATCAAGGTGGGCGTCTGAAAGACGTAACCGATCTCGGCAGGCCGATCGGGCGCGGCGCTTTTCACGGTGAGCCGCCCGTCGCTCAAGGGCTCCAGGCCTGCCGCAACCCGCAGAAACGTGGTCTTGCCGCAGCCGGATGGGCCGAGAAGCGCGATGAATTCTCCGGGCGCGACCTCGAGCGACACAGCCTCCAGCGTGTGGAGACCGTCGGCGAAGGTCTTGCTCACGCTCTCGGCCGCGATACGTGCACCAGGAGATCCGGAGTTCGTGCCATTTCTCACGCCCGCATCCGAGGGGCTCCCTTGACCGGGACTGGGGAATGTGGCGGAACGCTGGGACAAGTTGTCGCTTCTTTCTTCTCTGCAGGCTGTCTTCATGACCTACCGCGTCATCCCGGTCGAGCCCTTCGATTATATCGTCTTCGGAGGAACGGGCGATCTCGCCCGTCGCAAACTCCTTCCGGCCCTTTATCACCGCATGCGCGATGGCCAGATTCCCGCTGAAGGACGGATCATCGCCGCTTCTCGCCGCAAGATGAGCGATGATGATTATCGTGCCATGACGGAAGAGGCACTGACGGAATTCGTGCCGGCAGGGGAACGTTCGCGCGAGACGCTCGATGCCTTTCTCGGCATGCTCTCCTACCGCTCGCTCGATGCCCTGTCGGATGACGGTTGGGATGCGCTGCGCGATGAGCTCGATCGCGACAAGGAACGCGTGCGCGCCTTCTATCTGGCCGTTGCTCCTAACCTCTTCGACGATCTGTGTCAGCGTTTCGCTCAGCACGGGCTCGTGACGCCCAATTCGCGGGTCGTCATCGAGAAACCGGTCGGGCGCGATCTCGCCTCCGCAGTCAAGGTCAACGACGCCGTCGCCCAGGCCTTCCACGAGAGCCAAGTCTTCCGCATCGATCATTATCTCGGCAAGGAGACGGTGCAGAACCTGATGGCTCTGCGTTTCGCCAACACGCTTTTTGAGCCTCTTTGGAACTCCGCCCATATCGATCATGTGCAGATCACGGTGGCGGAATCGATCGGGGTCGGCTCGCGCGGCGATTATTACGACACCTCCGGCGCGCTGCGCGACATGGTGCAGAACCATATGATCCAGCTTCTGTGTCTGGTTGCGATGGAGCCGCCCGATTCCTTCGACGCCAATTCGCTCCGCGACGAGAAGCTGAAAGTCCTGCGGGCGTTGAAGCCGATCGATGCGTCGAACTTCGACCGCCTGACGGTGCGCGGCCAGTATCGCGCCGGTGCCGCGGAAGGCGGCGCGGTTCCCTCCTATGCGGAGGAGATCGGCAAAAGCCGCAGCCGGACGGAAACCTTTGCGGCATTGAAGGTGGAGGTCGCCAACTGGCGATGGGCGGGTGTGCCTTTCTATCTGAGAACCGGCAAGCGGCTCGCAGACCGGGTCTCGGAGATCGTCATCACCTTCCGGGCGATCCCGCACTCCATCTTTCCCAAGGATTCCGGCGTCATTTCGCAAAACCGGCTCGTCTTGCGCCTGCAGCCGGATGAAGGCGTGAAGCAGTGGATCATGATCAAGGATCCGGGCCCGGGCGGCATGCGGCTCAATTATGTGCCGCTCGATATGAGCTTCGCGGAATCTTTTCAGGAACGCTACCCCGATGCCTATGAGCGGCTGCTCCTGGACGTCATTCGCGGCAACCAGACGCTCTTTATGCGCCGCGACGAGGTGGAGGCGGCCTGGGCCTGGACGGACCCGATTCATGATGCCTGGGACGAGGATGGCAGTCAGCCTGTGCCCTACACCGCGGGCACCTGGGGGCCGTCGGCTGCCATCGCCCTCATCGAGCGCGACGGCCGCACCTGGCACGAGGACACGCATTGATGGCGCATAACTGGCACAATTTCGAAGACCGGGATGCGCTTGCCGAAAGCCTTGCCGACCTCGCCGAGCGTACCCTTTCCGCAAGCATTGCCAAAAACGGTGTCGCAAGCCTGGCACTCTCCGGCGGCTCGACGCCGAAGCTGTTCTTCGAGGTCCTGTCGCAGCGTCCGCTCGATTGGGCGAAGGTCATCGTCACGCTGGTCGATGAACGCTGGGTGCCGGTTGAGCACGAGCGTTCCAATGCACGGCTTGTGGCCGAGCATTTTGCCAAGGGCCCGGCAAAGGCCGCCCGTTTCATTCCCCTCTATACCGGCGCGGATACACCGGAGGACGGGGTCGGCGCGGCGACGCTGGCGACCGAGGCGCTGCCGGAAACCTTCGACGTGGTCGTCATGGGCATGGGATCCGACGGCCATACCGCTTCCTGGTTTCCGGGCGGGGACAATCTTGCCGCTGCCATCGATCCGGCACAGGAGCTGCCGCTCCTGCCGATGCGTGCAGAGGCAGCCGGAGAGCCGCGCATCACCTTCACTCTGCCTCGGCTTCTCAGCGTCAAGACCTTGATCCTGCATATCGAGGGCGAGGAGAAGCGCGCCGTCCTCGACAAAGCGCGCCTTGAGGGCGACATCGAAGAGATGCCGATCCGCGCTATCTTGAGACAGGACCGGGTCCCCACCGAAATCTTCTATGCGCCGTAAGGCGAAGGAGTTCTAATGTCAGTTCGCTCCGAAATCGCAGCCGTGACGGAACGGGTCGCGGCGCGCTCGGCCCCCACGCGTCAGGCCTATCTCGATCGCATCCATAAGGCGCGCGACGCCGGTCCGCGCCGCCAGACGCTGTCATGCGGCAACCTCGCCCATGGCTTCGCCGCCTGTGCCGCGTCCGACAAGGCGGCACTTGCCGGCGAGACGACACCCAATCTCGCGATCGTCACGGCCTACAACGACATGCTGTCGGCGCATCAGCCTTACGAGCGGTTTCCCGACGTGATCCGCAAGGCGGCGCATGAGGCTGGCGGTGTGGCGCAGGTCGCGGGCGGCGTGCCGGCGATGTGCGACGGCGTCACTCAGGGCCAGACGGGGATGGATCTGTCCCTCTTCTCGCGCGACGTCATCGCCATGGCTGCCGGTATCGCGCTGTCGCACAATATGTTCGATGCCGCTGTCTTCCTCGGCATTTGCGACAAGATCGTGCCGGGTCTCGTGATCGCGGCGCTTTCCTTCGGGCATCTGCCGGCCGTCTTCGTGCCCGCGGGTCCGATGCCGTCGGGTCTGCCCAACGATGAGAAGGCGCGCATCCGCCAGCTTTATGCCGAAGGCAAGATCGGGCGTGCGGAGCTCCTGGAGTCGGAATCGAAATCCTATCACGGGCCCGGCACCTGCACCTTCTACGGCACGGCCAATTCCAATCAGATGCTGATGGAGATCATGGGCCTGCACCTGCCCGGCGCCTCCTTCGTCAATCCGAACACGCCCCTGCGGGATGCACTCACCCGTGCGGCGGCAAAGCGGGCGCTCGCCATCACCGCGCTTGGCAACGAATATACGCCTGTCGGCGAGATCATCGACGAGAAGGCGATCGTCAACGGCATCATCGGCCTGCACGCGACCGGCGGCTCGACCAATCACACGCTGCATCTTGTGGCGATGGCCCAGGCGGCCGGGATCCTCATCAACTGGGAAGATTTCGCAGCCCTGTCGGAAGTCGTGCCGCTCGTCACGCGCATCTATCCGAACGGTCTTGCCGACGTGAACCATTTCCACGCGGCCGGCGGCACGGGCTATTTGATCGGCACGCTGCTCGATGAGGGCTTCCTGCACGAAGATGTGCGCACGGTCGCCGGCGGCGGCCTTGCGCAATATCGCCGCGAGGCGATGCTCGATGCCGATGGCGAGGCGACCTGGCGCGACGCGCCGGAGACAAGCCACGACGAGAACGTCCTGCGTTCCGCTGCCAATCCCTTCCAGGCGACGGGCGGTCTCAAGCTTCTCACCGGCAATCTCGGTCGTGCCGTGATCAAGGTCTCGGCCGTGAAGCCGGAGCGGCATGTCGTCGAGGCGCCGGCGATCGTGTTCCATTCGCAGGAGGATCTCCTCGCGGCCTTCAAGGCCGGCGAGCTCGACCGAGATTTCGTCGCCGTCGTGCGCTTTCAGGGACCGAAGGCGAACGGCATGCCCGAGCTGCACAAGCTCACGCCGCAGCTCGGCGTGCTGCAGGATCGCGGCTTCAAGGTGGCGCTTGTCACAGACGGCCGCATGTCGGGGGCGTCCGGCAAGGTGCCCGCCGCGATCCATGTCACGCCGGAGGCGGTTTCAGGCGGCCCGATCGCAAAGCTCAGAACCGGTGATGTCGTGCGCGTCGATGCGACGGCGGGCACGCTTTCGGCCCTCGTCGACGAGGCGGAATGGGCGGCGCGTGAGGTCGAGACGGGCGACCTCTCCGGCAACCAGTTCGGCATGGGGCGGGAGCTCTTCGCCGCCTTCCGCAGCATGGCTGGCCCCGCCGAAGAGGGGGCGGGAGTCATCCGCCCTGCCGCGCTCACCGCGGCGGCCTGAACGTGTAGGAGACGGGGGCGTGCGCACAGGTCGCGCTCGCCTTCTCGGAGGAAGTCCTAGATAGGCGGAGATTGTGGGCGGCGCGCCCGCGGGGGGCTCAGAGAATTCAGGAAAGAAGACCAGAGACGATGCATCACAAGACCGAAGAACTCGAGACCCTTCTTGGCGCACAGCCCGTCGTTCCCGTCCTTATTCTGGATGATGCGGAGGTCGCCGTGCCGCTGGCGCGCGCCCTTCACGCCGGCGGCATTTCTACGATCGAAATCACGCTCCGCACCGAGGCTGCCTTCGAGGCCGTGCGGCGTATCGTGGAGGAGGTCGAAGAGGTTGCTGTTGGCGTCGGCACCGTTCTCGCTCCCGACCAGCTAGAGCGTGCGGAACGTTCCGGCGCGCGCTTCTGGGTGTCGCCCGGCATGAGCCCGCAGCTTCTGGAAGCCGCGCGCCATTGCGTGCTGCCGGGCCTGCCGGGGTCTGCGACGCCGTCGGAGGCTATGGCGCTGGTGGAAGCGGGCTACCATCACCAGAAATTCTTCCCGGCCGAGGCAGCCGGCGGTGCCGCCTATCTCAAATCCCTCGTCTCGCCACTCGGCGAAATCCGCTTCTGCCCGACGGGCGGCATCAATCCGACCAATGCCGGCGATTATCTCGCGCTTCCCAATGTCGCCTGCGTGGGTGGCTCCTGGCTTGCACCGAAAGAGGCGATCGCTGCCGGCGATTGGGCGAAGATCGAAGGTCTCGCCCGAGAGGCCGTCAATCTGCGCAAGGCGTAAATTCTCGCTGCTTTTGAAAATCCCCACGGAGGAATGACACGATGAAGCCTGCCGCCCGGACAGCGCTCGAAGCCCTGAAGGTGCATGAAAGCAGCCTTGCCGCGCGCCATCTGCGCGAGCTTTTCCAGGAGGATCCGGGTCGGTTTGAGCGCTTTTCGACGAGCCTTGGTGATCTCACGTTCGATTATTCCAAGAACCGCATCACCGCAGAGACCTTCGATCTTCTGGTCACCCTTGCCCAGGCGGCGGACGTGGAGGGACTGCGGCATGCCATGTTCACCGGCGAGGCGATCAATGTCACCGAAAAGCGGGCCGTACTGCACACCGCCTTGCGGGCGCCGGAATCGGCCGCTGTCGAGGTGAATGGCGTCGATGTCATGCTCGGCGTGCATGACGTTCTGGAGCGTGTGGGCGAATTCGCCGAAGGCGTGCGCTCGGGCAAGATCACGGGTGCGAACGGCAAGGCCTTCACCGATGTCGTCAATATCGGCATCGGCGGTTCCGATCTCGGGCCGGCGATGGCGGTTGCGGCACTGACGCCTTTCCGCGATGGCGGGCCGCGGGTGCATTTCGTCTCCAATGTCGACGGCGCGCATATCCACGACACGCTCGCCGAGCTCGATCCAGAGCGCACGCTCTTTCTGATCGCGTCGAAGACTTTTACGACGCTCGAGACGATGACCAATGCCGCTTCGGCGCGCAATTGGATCGTGGAGCGGCTCGGCGAAGATGCGGTTTCGGCGCATTTCGCGGCCCTTTCCACCAATCTCAAAAAGGTCGGCGAATTTGGCATCGACGAAGAGCGCGTCTTCGGCTTCTGGGACTGGGTTGGGGGACGCTATTCGGTCTGGTCGGCGATCGGTCTGCCACTGGCGATTTCGATCGGCTTCAAGAACTTCAAGCGCTTCCTCGCCGGCGCGCGGCAGATGGACGAGCACTTTCGCACCGCGCCGCTCGCCGAGAACTTGCCGGTCATCATGGGGCTCATCGGCATCTACCACCGCAATGTCTGCGCCTATCCGACCCAGGCGATCATCCCCTATGACCAGCGGCTCAGCCGCTTTGCGGCGCATCTGCAGCAGCTCGATATGGAATCGAACGGCAAGCGGGTGACGCGCGGAGGCAAGGCGGTCGATTACCAGACCGGGCCGGTTGTCTGGGGCGAGCCCGGCACCAACGGCCAGCACGCCTTCTTCCAGCTCATCCACCAGGGCACTGAGGTCGTGCCTGTCGATTTCCTGATTGCGGCCGAGCCCAACGAGGCGATGGGCGACCACCACGCCAAGCTTCTCGCCAATTGCCTGGCGCAGGCGCAGGCACTCGCTTTCGGCCGCACCGAGGAAGAGGTGCGTGCGGAGCTTTCCTCCCAGAAGATGGCGCCGTCGGAGATCGACCGGCTGGCGCCGCACAAGGTGTTTCCGGGCAACCGGCCGTCGAACACGCTCATCTACAAGCGCCTCGATCCGCACACGCTCGGCATGCTGATTGCGCTTTACGAGCACCGGGTCTTCGTCATGGGCGCGATCTGGGACATCAATTCCTTCGACCAATGGGGTGTGGAGCTCGGCAAGGCGCTTGCCTCCAACCTCCTGCCGGTCATCCGTGACGGGGCGGGAACGGACGGTCTCGATTCTTCCACCGCCGGGCTCGTGGAGCGCTACCGGACGTTGTCGCGGTAAGTCTTCATCCAGGAAAGGCCCGCCTCCACCGTCGCGCGGGGGCGGTATTCGGCACCGATCGCGCCTTGATAGCCGAGGCGTTCGATCTCCGGCAAAAGCCAGGAATAGGCGATCTCGCCCTCGTCCGGCTCGTTGCGTCCCGGCACGCCGGCGATCTGGATATGCCCGATCTTCGGCATCAGCTCCGCGATACGGTGGGCGAGGTCGCCCTCCATGATCTGGGCGTGATAGCAATCGAACTGAAGCTTCAAATTGTCCGCCGCCACCATGTCGATGATGCGCGCGGCCTCCGCACTCGATGACAGGAAGTAGCCGGGTACGTCGCGCGCATTGATCGGCTCGATCAGGATGGTGAGGCCGTGCCGCGCCGCCCGACCTGCGGCATAGGAGAGGGCGTTCACAAAAGCTTCCTTGCAGCGGCGAACAGGCGTCTCTTCGTCGGCAATGCCGGCCATCACATGCACGGCGGTGCCGCCGAGATCGACGGCCCAGTCGACGGCTTCATCGATCGCGGCCAGGGCTTCCTTCTCGCGCCCAGGGAGCGCAGAGAGCCCGAACTCGCCCTCTTTGCCAGTCCGCGTGTTGAGGCCGAGAAGCGGCAGGCCGGTTTTGTGAAGCGCCTGTTTCAGCGTTTCGCGTGGTGCGTCATAAGGAAACTGAAATTCAACCGTGTCGAAACCTGACTTTTTCGCTGCGACGATTCGCTCCTCTAGCGGCCGGTCTGTCCATAAGAATCCGAGATTGGCAGAGAGCTTGAGCATTTCACTTTTATCTTCAGCTATTTCCGTCGAAAAGAGCAGTCCACTTTTCAGCTGGCAAGTGGCCAAAAGGCTTCCGAGATTGACGCGCCTTCCTTGGCTCTCTAGAGCCGGTTCAGGGATGGTTGCCCGTCAAAGGGCTGAAAGCGATCTCGGGCGCGGCTGACCCCTACCGGGAGCCAAAACCGAGGCCGTCCAGCGCCACAGCTCCGCTGTGGGCGGGGTCATCCGTTCGTTTTTGTGAAGGCCCGCCGTGACGCAGTCCTGCTCTCTCCCTGCTTTTGCGCCAATGCGCGGTCGCCTCGCCACCCGAAAATCGGAGGATTGAACGCGTGTCGGAAAAACTCGGATTGATGATTTGCGGCCATGGCAGCCGCAATAAGGCGGCGGTCGACGAATTTGCCCGTCTTGCAACTGAAGCGCGCAAGCTCTTCCCGCAATGGCCGGTCGAGTATGGCTATCTGGAATTCGCCGAACCGGTTTTGCGCACCGGCCTTGATAAGCTGGTGGATCTGGGTTGCACGCGCATCCTCGCCGTTCCCGGCATGCTGTTTGCCGCCGGTCATGCCAAGAATGACATTCCGTCCGTCCTCAATACCTATCAAGCCGAGCGCGGCGTTCCGATCGATTACGGCCGCGATCTCGGTATCGATCCGCGCATGATCCGCGCCGCCTCCGACCGGATTTCAGAGGCGCTCGCCGCTTCACCCTCCGACGTGCCGCTGCATGAGACGCTGCTCGTCGTCGTCGGCCGGGGGGCTTCCGATCCAGATGCCAATTCCAACGTCTCCAAGATTACCCGCATGCTGTGGGAAGGTTTCGGCTTCGGTTGGGCGGAGACCGCCTATTCGGGCGTCACTTTCCCGCTCGTCGAGCCGGGCCTCGAACATGCAGCGAAGCTCGGCTATCGGCGCATCATCGTCTTCCCGTACTTCCTCTTCACAGGCGTCCTCGTCAGCCGTATCTACATGGCGACCGATGCGGTGGCCGAGCGTCATCCCGAGATCGAATTCCTCAAAGCGAGCTATCTCAACGACCACCCCCAGGTGATCGCGACCATGGCCGACCGGGTCAACGAGATCCTGAACGGCGCCAATGTGATGAACTGCCAGATGTGCAAGTACCGGGAGCAGATCCTGGGCTTTGAGGCCGAGATCGGTCTGCCGCAGGAAAGCCATCACCACCATGTGGAAGGCGTCGGCGCGGCCTGCGATCTGTGCAATGACGACGGCAGCTGCAACGGCCGCTGTCAGGACGAACAGCACACGCATGGTCATGGCAACGACCATGGGCATCATCACCATGGGCACGGTCATGATCACCCGCACGACCATTCCCACGATCATGATCATCAACATTCCGGGCATGATCACGGTCACGGTCACGGGCATGAACATGGGCACGATCATGACCATCACCACCATCCCTATCCGCATGCCGATCACCCGCTCGGCCCGCGGTCAATGAAGCGGCACTGACCGAACATGGACTATCTGCGCGACGGCGCCGAAATCACCCGCCGCTCTTTTGCGATCATCGAAGCGGAATGCGAGTTGTCTGCGGTTCCGGCCGACCTCCGGCCGCTTGCCAAACGCGTCGTGCATTCCGGCGGCATGCCCGATCTTGTCGCCGATCTCGCCTGGTCGGACGGTGCGGGTGCGGCAGGGCGTGCGGCTCTTGAGGCTGGCGCGCCGATCCTTTGCGATGTCGCCATGGTCGCGGCGGGCATTGCGCGGCGGCATCTCTCTGCCGGCAATGCAATCGAGGCAGCCGTTGCCCAGCCGAATGCGGCCCGGCTTGCCGGCGAGCTTCAGACGACGCGGACCGCCGCTGGTTTTTCGGCTCTCGCCGACCGGCTGTCCGGTTCCATCGCCGTCATCGGCAACGCACCGACGGCTCTCTTCCATCTTCTGGAACTTGCCGAAGACCCCGCTTTGCGCCCGGCCTTCGTCATCGGCTTCCCGGTCGGCTTCGTTGGCGCGGCGGAATCCAAGGAGGCGCTGATCGCCAACCGTCTTGGTCTTCCTTTCGTGGCTCTCAGGGGGCGGCGTGGCGGATCAGCGATGGCGGCCGCGGCGCTCAACGCGCTCATGATCGGTGAGGAGGCGGCATGAAACCCTGGCTTTTTGTCATCGGCATTGGTGAGGACGGTCTCGCCGGTCTTTCGGCCGCTGCACAGCGGCTCATCGACGATGCCGAAATCCTCATCGGCGGCGAACGCCATCTTGCCATGCTGCCCGAGGACGAGCGGGAAAAACTCTCCTGGCCCAGCCCTTTAAGCGAACTCGTGAGTCGTCTGACTGAGTATCGCGGACAGCGGGTCGTCGTGCTTGCGAGCGGTGATCCGATGCATTTCGGCATCGGCGCGACGCTTGCCCGCTCCATTCCTCCCGAAGAGATGCTCATCATCCCCGGCCTGTCGGCCTTCGCGCTCGCGGCCTCAAGGCTCGCCTGGCCCTTGGAGCGCGTCGAGATGGTGACCCTGCATGGCCGGCCGATCGGCCGGCTGGCGTTGTCCGTCTATCCCGGCGCGAAGATCCTGATCCTCTCGCATGACGGGACGACACCTGCGGCCGTCGCCGCCTATCTGACAGAGCGCGGTTTTGGCGATAGCCGTATGGTGGCGCTTGCCCATATGGGCGGGCCGAAAGAGACGGGGATCAAAGGTCGGGCGCGTGACTGGTCGGCGGAGACCTCCGATTTCCACACGCTTGCAGTCGAATGCGTCGCAGGCCCCGATGCCCGCTTCCTGCCGCGCTCCGGTGGGTTGCCGGACGATGCCTTCACGCACGATGGCAAGATGACGAAACGGGAAGTGCGTGCGGCCGCGATCGCGCGGCTCGCCCCGTTCCCGGGCGCGCTTTTGTGGGATATCGGCGCGGGTGCCGGATCGGTCGCCATCGAATTCATGCGTGTGGCCCACCATGCGCGCGCTATTGCGCTCGAGCCGCGGCTGGAGCGGCGGGCCATGGCGGCGAAGAATGCCTTGGAACTCGGCGTGCCGGATCTCGACCTTCGCGAGGGTGAGGCGCCCGAGGCGCTCGCGGACTGGCCTGCGCCCGATGCCGTCTTCGTGGGCGGCGGCGTGCGGCCGGAAACACTTGCATTGGCGCGCCGGGCCTTGAAGCCCGGCGGCCGGCTCGTCGTGCATGCGGTGACGCTTGAAAGCGAAGCCGTCCTTCTCGCCGAGCATCAAAGCTCAGGGGGTGAGCTTACACGCCTTGCGGTCTCGCATGCGGAGGCGATCGGCCCGTATCACGGCTGGCGTCCTGCAATGCCTGTCACCCAATGGGCCTGGGTTAAGGGGAGCATTGGCGAAACCAGAATGGATGACGGAGGTCTGCTCCCGGAATGAGTGGCAAACTTTATGGCATTGGTGTCGGGCCCGGAGATCCGGAGCTCATCACCTTGAAGGCGGCGCGCATGATCGAAAGCGCCGAGGTGATCGCCTATCCCGCCCCCGATCCCGGCGAGAGTTTTGCACGAGCGATCGCGGCAAAGCACATTGCAGGCGACACACGCGAGATTGTCATCCGCATCGCGATGCGCGCCGGACATGTTCCGAGCGAGCCCTATGACCGCGCCGCGGAGGCGATCGCCGCTGAGCTCGAAGAAGGCCGGGATGTGGTCGTGCTGTGCGAAGGCGATCCGTTCTTCTACGGCACCTTCATGTATCTGCACGACCGGCTGTGTCCGCGCTTTGGCTGCGAGATCGTGCCGGGTGTTTCCTCGCTCACCGCCGTTGCGGCCGCGGCGAGCCGGCCCCTGACACGGCGCACGGGCACGCTCAACGTCTTTCCGGCAACGCTCGATCCGGCCATCCTCAAGGCGCGCCTCAGTGAAAGCGAAGCGGCGGCGATCCTGAAAGTCGGCCGTCATCTGCCGCAGCTCAAGGAGCTCATCGCCGACCTGGGTCGGCTCGACGAAGCTGTCTATGTCTCGCATGCGAGCCTGCCGCAGCAGAAGGTCGTGCCGCTCGCCGAGCTTGAAGCCGATGAAGCGCCTTATTTCTCAATGATCCTGATTGCGAAGGTTGAGCGATGACCCCAGTCTTTCTCGCTTTGACTGAACGGGGCCTTGTGACCGCGAACAGACTGCGGGAGGCGATCGGGGGCGACGTTCATGCCCTGAAGAAAGCCGTTGAAAGCGGCGCGGCTCCCGCCAATTGCGTCTTCGAGGATACCGGAGCGCATTGCCGGATGCTGTTCCAGGCTGGCCGGCCGATCATCGGCATTTGTGCGGCCGGCATCCTCGTTCGCGTCCTTTCCCCGCTTCTTTCGGATAAGCGCAGCGAGCCCGCCGTTCTCGCGCTTTCTGAGGACGGTCGCACCGTGGTGCCGCTTCTCGGCGGCCATCACGGCGCCAACGGTCTGGCGCGCCAGATTGCGGCGAGGCTTTCCGGCTTCGCGGCGATTACCACGGCCGGCGACACACGCTTCGGCATCGCGCTCGACGAGCCCCCGCACGGTTTTGCTCTCGCCAATCCGGAAGATGCCAAGGATGTGATGTCGGCGTTTCTCGCCGGCGCCACGGTGGAGCTTGAAGGCGATTTGCCGTGGATCGAGGAAAGTGCACTGCCGCGCGGAGCCGACAGCTCCGTGAAGCTCGTCGCCACGACCGAGGACCGCAAGGGTGACGCGCAGACGCTCGTCTATCACCCGAAGGCGCTTGCGATCGGGGTCGGCTGCGAGCGAGGCGCCGACACGGAAGAGGTGATGACCCTCGTCCAGGAAACGCTCTCAGAAGCCGGGCTCTCTCTGCATTCGGTCGCCTGCCTCGTCTCGCTCGATCTGAAGGCCGACGAGACGGCGATCCTGGAAACCGCCAAGATGCTCGGCGTGCCGGCGCGCTTCTTCACCGCTGCGCGCCTCGAGGAAGAAACACCGCGCCTCGACAATCCTTCGGAGGCGGTCTTCCGCGAAGTCGGCACGCATGGGGTCGCCGAAGCGGCAGCCCTCGCCGCCGCTGGGCCCGAAGGTCTTCTCGTCGTCGCCAAGAAGAAGAGCGCGCGTGCCACCTGTGCCATCGCTGAGGCGCCAGCTCCGATCGAGACGGCGTCCGTCGGGCGTGCCCGCGGCAAGCTTGCCGTGGTGGGCATCGGGCCGGGCGATGCGGAATGGCGCACGCCGCAGGCCGATGCGCTCATCGCTGGTGCCGATACGGTCATCGGCTATTCTTACTATCTCGACCTGATCGCCGCCCATATCACCGATAAAACTCGCATCGATTCGCCGCTCGGCGAAGAGCGCGACCGTTGCCAGAAGGCGCTCGAACTCGCGGCCGAAGGTCGCTCGGTCGCTCTCATCTGCTCCGGCGATCCGGGCATCTATGCGATGGCCACACTCGTTTGCGAGGTCTTGGAAGGTGCTGATCCCGCTTCCGCAGTGAAGCGCGTCGAGCTCGTCGTGGCGCCAGGCATTTCAGCCTTCCAGGCCGCGGCCTCGCGCCTCGGTGCGCCGATGGGCCACGATTTCTGCCTCATCTCGCTGTCCGATCTTCTGACGCCGTGGGAGACCATCCGCTCGCGTGTCGAGGCAGCGGCTCAGGGTGATTTCGTCGTCGCCTTCTACAATCCGGTGTCGCAGCGCCGGCGGCATCAGCTTGCCGATTCCCGCGAGATCTTTCTCGCCCATCGTCCGGCGGAGACGCCGGTGGTGATTGCCCGTCTTCTCGGGCGGGAGGGCGAGCGCTTGCACTTCACCACCCTTGGCGAATTGTCCGTCGACGATGTCGACATGATGAGCCTCGTCGTCGTCGGATCGTCGACGAGCCGAACCTTCACAGCAGGCGGACGCGAATTCCTTTTCACGCCGCGCGACTACCACCGCAAAGTTCAGGCCCCCGAAAAGGAGACGACAGCGTGACCAGTCTCGACAACAATCCCACCGGCAAGGTGCATTTCATCGGTGCGGGGCCGGGCGCACCTGACCTCATCACCGTGCGCGGGCTGAAGCTCATCGAAAGCTGCCCGGTCTGTCTTTATGCGGGCTCTCTCGTTCCGGAAGCGGTCGTGGCGGCCGCGCCGAAGGATGCGCTCGTGCGCGATACGGCGCCGATGGCGCTCGACGAGATTCTCGCTGTGATGGAAGAGGCTTGCCGCAAGGGCCAGGATGTCGCCCGCGTTCATTCCGGCGATCCGTCGCTTTACGGTGCCATCGCCGAACAGATCCGGCGGCTGAAAGAGCTCGGCATCGCGTATGATGTGACGCCTGGGGTTCCCGCCTTTGCGGCCGCTGCGGCCGCTCTCGGCCAGGAGCTCACCATTCCCGAGGTGAGCCAGTCGGTCGTCATTACGCGGACCGCCATGCAATCGTCGAAGATGCCAGAGGGCGAGAACCTCGTTGCCTTCGCCAAGACCGGTGCAACTTTGGCGGTGCATCTCTCGGTGCGCAATCTTCTCGCGATCGAGCGTGATCTCACGCCGGTCGTCGGTGCCGATTGCCCCGTCATCGTCGCCTATCGCGTCGGCTGGCCGGATGAGGATTTCATCCGCACCGATCTCGCCAATGTGCGTGAGAAGGTGCGCGAGAAGAAGCTCACCCGCACGGCGCTCATCTTCATCGGCCGGGCGCTCGATGCGGACGAATTCCGCGACAGTGCGCTCTACGACGCGTCGCATTCCCACATCCTTCGCGCCGCCACGCGCGAAGCTTGAGGCCCCGCGCCTTACGCGGCGCGGTCGATCACATGCAGGAAGGAGCCCGATACGCTGCCGCGGCAGAGGCCAACCTCGCCAAGCGGCGTATCGGCAGCATCCCGGCTGTCGAAGAGGCGCTCCGCCGGGCCTTCGCTCACGATGCTGGCGTAGTGGAATTCATGTCCGCCGAGAGGTCCTGCGAAGGGCTTGTCGGCAAGCGGTGTCAGCCGGCGGTAGCCGAGATGAAGACGCCGCGCGGCGAAGCTCGTCACGAGCGGCAAAAGCCCAAGCATCTCGTGCCGTTCGCCCTCCGCGTCGATCAACGCGTCGCCGAGTGTCATGAATCCCCCGCACTCGCCATAGACGAGACGGCCTTTCGACGCCGCGCTGCCCATGGAATGCTTGAAGGTTGCGGCTGCGGCGAGCTTCCCCGCATAAAGCTCCGGATATCCTCCAGGCAGGAAGATTGCACCCGCGTCTTCGGCCGGCGCCTCGTCCGCGAGCGGTGAAAAGGTCGTGATCTCGACGCCAGCGGCGCGCCAATCGGCGAGCCAATGCGGATAGGCGAAGCGGAAGGCGACGTCGTCCGCAATGGCGATCTTCTGTGCGAGCGGAGGAAGGGGTGCCGCGTTCTCGTGGTTGTCGCCGAGCGGTGCTGCCGCCCGGAGAAGGGCATCGAGATCGACATGTTTCTCGATCAGTGCTGCCGATGCCTCAATGACGGCATCGAGCGTCTGATGTTCCTCCGCCTGGACGAGCCCTAGATGCCGTGATGGAAGCGCCAACCGCTCATCGCGCGGCACGATTCCGATCAGCGGCACGGATGCGCGTGCAAAGCCTTCCCGGATCAGACCCTGGTGGCGCTCGGAGCCGGCACGGTTGACGATCGCGCCGGCAAGCGAAAAACCGTCGGTAAGGCGCGCGAAGCCCTCCGCCACGGCCGCCGTCGATTGCGACATGCCATTGGCTGCGACGACGAGGAAGGTTGGAAGTGCGAGGTGTGCAGCGAGGCTCGCGGTCGAACCGAGACCGTTCGCTCCACCGTCATAAAGCCCCATCACGCCTTCGACGACAAGAAGGTCCGCGCCTTCCGCCTGGCGGGCGGCGAGCGCGCGAAGCCGTTCCGGCCGCATCGCGAAGGGATCGAGATTGATCGCTGGCGCGCCCGAGGCCGCTTCCAGAAAGCGCGGGTCGATGTAATCGGGCCCGCATTTGGCGGCTCTGACCTTGAGCCCGCGGCGGATCAGGGCGCGGATGAGGCCTGCCGTCAGGACTGTCTTGCCGGAATGGCTGGAGCCTCCGGCGATGAGCATTGCCTTCGGCCCGCTCTTCATGCGGCGCCACCGGCCTCCTTGGCGTAGAGATCGGGGCCCGTTCCGAGAGGGTCAGGGTCGAGCTTGCGACCTTGCAGCGCCCCGAGCCAGTCCAGGCCTTTGCGCAGTTTCACGACCTCGCCGAGAACGACGAGGGCGGGCGGTTCCATCTTTGCCGCAGCGCAATCCTCCGCCGCGCGGCCAAGCACGGTTTCAAGAACGCGCTGACGCGACGTTGTCGCTTCGGAGACGATCGCCACAGATTCGTCAGGACCACGACCGGCCGCCATCAGCGCGTCGGCAATGCCGGCCAGATGCTTGATCGCCATATACATGACGATCACCGGCGAGGCCTTGGCGAGGGCTTGCCAGTCGATCGAGGAGGGAGTGAGGCCGGTCTGATCATGGCCGGTGAGGAAGGTCACGACGTGGTTGATGTCGCGATGCGTTGAAGGAAAGCCCGCATAGGCGAGGCCGCCGACACCGGCGGTCACGCCCGGCACGATGCGGAAGGGGATGTTGTGGGCAACCAGCGTCAGGGCTTCTTCGCCACCGCGCCCGAAGATCAAGGGATCGCCGCCTTTCAGACGGCAGACGCGCTTGCCTGCGCGCGCCAACTCAACGAGATGGAGCGATATATCGCGTTGCTTGGCCGACGGCTTGCCGCCCCGTTTGCCCGCATATTCGATAACGGCGCCCTGGCGTGCGTATTTCAGCACGGACGGATCGACGAGCGCGTCGTAGATGACATGATCGGTCTGGGCGAGGGCGTTTGCAGCGTGCAACGTCATCAGACCGGGGTCGCCTGGACCGGCGCCGACGAGCCAGACATGGCCGGGTTCGAACTGGGGCAGGTCCGCAAAGAGGGGGGAGGGGGGCAGAGCGTCCATGTCGCTCTTTTTGCAGGAGGAAAACCGCAAGACAAGTGTCTTCGCGGGCTTGCCTGTGTTGCATTCAAGGCGTTTTGATCAAAGCACAATCTGGCGGCGCGTTGCGGCCTATCGGTACACGCGGGAATGAATGGAGAGCTCATGGCCAAGGTGATGATCCTCGGCGGTACGGCGGAGGCTGGAGAACTGGCCGCGCGGCTTGCAGGAGACACCCGTCTCGACACGGTGACCTCGCTTGCCGGACTGACGCGTCTCCCCCAGGCGGTGGCCGGGAGTGTGCGCCGTGGTGGCTTCGGGGGTCCCGATGGGCTCGCCCAGGCTCTGCGGGAGGGCGGTTATGACGCACTCGTCGATGCGACGCATCCTTTTGCCGCGCGCATTGCGCAGCACGCCAAAGAGGCGGCCGAGATGGCGCAGGTACCGCGAATCAAGCTCGTGCGGCCGGGCTTCGAACGCCGGCCGGACGACCATTTCATCGAGGTTGCGGATATGACAGGGGCTGCGGCCTCGATCCCGCAAGGCGCGCGCGTCTTTCTTGCTGCGGGGCGTCGCGAAATTCGTGCCTTTGCTGAGCGCCAGGATCTGTGGTGCTTGATGCGCATGATCGAACCGCCGGTCGCCGGAGAGGAATTCCCGCGCGGTGAGGTCATTTTGGGTCGCCCGCCCAACGATCCGCAGGCTGAGATCGCGCTCTTCAAGAAACACGGCATCGAATGGATCGTGTCGAAGGATTCAGGTGGCCGCGCGAGCGCCAAGATCGAGGCGGCGCGCCTTCTGGGCTTGCCCGTCGTGCTGGTTCGCCGGCCCAAACCACCGGAGGGACCAAAGGCGGCTCAGCTTGAAGCGATCCTCGATTGGCTTGAGGAGACGCTTTTTGCCGCCGCCGCGCCGGCTTCGCTCAGCTGAGCCTTGGGAGCACGTCCGTCGCGCGCGATCCAGCTGTCCAGAAAACCGTCGAGCCAGTGGCGCACGGGTGGATCGTAGCGGAACCATTTGGCCATATGATCGGGCCTCGGCCGCGCGCCGGGTAAGTTCATGCGCTCCGCGCCTCGGACCGTCCAGCGGCAGGCCATCGCATAGGTGAGCTCGGAGTGGAATTGGACGCCGAAAGCGGCTGGGCCGATCGAAAATGCCTGGTTTTCGAACAGCTCCCCGCGGGCCAGTAGCGTCGCGCCTGTCGGAAGGTCGAAGCCTTCGCGGTGCCATTGGTAGACATGGCTCGGCCAATCCATCAGTGCCGCCCCTTCCGGCGTTGCGTCCAGCCGATAGAAACCGATTTCCGCGCAGCCTTCGCAGTGGCTTTTGACCTCGCCGCCTAGTGTCTTGACGAGCATCTGCGCGCCAAGGCAGATGCCAAGAAACGGCGCCTCTTCCTTTAGGGGGACATTGATCCAGTCGATCTCGCGCTTGACGAAGTCGTCGGTATCATTGGCGCTCATCGGACCGCCGAAGATCACCGCGCCGCTGTGCTCCGCCATCGTCTGCGGCAGCGGATCGCCGAAGCGCGGGCGACGGATATCGAGCCGGTAGCCCTTCGCCTGCAACATCTGGCCGAGCTTTCCGGGGCTCGACGTCTCCTGGTGCAGGACGACAAGCACGGGCCGTTTGGCGGCGTCGTCCGGGCCCTGACGCCTCAGATAATGGATGGTTGCATCACTCATTGTGGGATTCGCGCTCGCTCTGGGCGTGGCGCTCGGCCACGGCGTGCTTCAGGCCGATACGCGCATTGCGGTCGACGCCCAGAAGCTCGGCGACGCGCCAGACGAGATTGTCTTCGAATTCATGCACTTCGCCGTCGACATAGATGACTTCCCAGAGCCTTTCCACCGCGCGGATGCGCTCTTCGATGGTCATCTGCCGCTTCAACACGCTGGTGAAGCGGTACAGGTCGATCGCCTCGGCGTCGACGCGCTCGGCCTCGGCGATCAGACGTTCCAAATCGCCGCCATTCAAACCGTAATCCGCTTTGAGAATTTCGCGCATGCGCGCGCGTTCATCTTCACCGGCAGCGCCATCGACGGCAACGCAATGGACGAGCAATGCGGCAAAGGCCAGTCGCTGATCGTCGTCGGTGAACGGGCGTTGTTGTTCTTCGCCCTTGAAAGTCAGGAAGTTGCGCAGTGCATCGAGCATTGTTGGATCCCTTTGGCACTGAAGCTAGTGCAAGAGGCGTGCCGTTGCCAGTGACGGCTTGGTAAGGCGCGCCAACCTTCGGGTGTGCCCCGCTCTAAATCTCGATCAGATCGAGGTCTTGGCCCAGAGCCTGCTCGGCTGTTGCCACCACGCTTCTGTGATGCGTGAATAGGATCGGCTGGAAATGCGTGCTCGAGGCCGCCAGCGTCTTGATGCCGGCTGCTGTGCGCTCATCGTCGAAGGTCTGAAAGAGATCGTCGCCGATAAAGGGCGCCGGCTCGTTGTGGCGACAGTAATCCTCAAGGAAGGCAAGACGAAGGGCGAGATAGAGCTGGTCACGTGTCCCGTCGCTCAACCCTGAAATGGCGATCTGCTCGCCGCTGCTGCGGACTGCCTTGAGTTCGGGCTCGTCCGCCTCGTTGAGCTCCTGGGCGAGTGTCATAAACGCGTCGTCGGTCAGCATGGCGAAGAGGGTGCCCGCACGCTCCATCATCGGGTCGCTCTCCTTTGCCCGGTGATGCTCCATGGCTGCCGTGAGAAGCGTTGCCGATAGTTTGAGGACCGCCCATTGGCGCGCTGCTTCGACGATCTCGACCTCCGCGGCGTGTTTTGCGAAGGCGGCGGCCTCCGAGCCCGGCGCGCGTTCCAGGCGTTCGCGTTCGCCACGTTTTTCAGCGAGGCGGGCATAGAGTTCTGCCATCTCCTGGTCGAGTTGCTCTTCGTCCCGCCTCAGCGTCTCCATGTCGATCTCGGCGCGACTGCGATCGAAAGCTGCGAGTTCGGTGCGCACGGCGTCTTCGTCTGCTCCGTCGGATATCTCCGCAAGACGTTCCCGGCACCGGGCGAGATCCGCTGCCAGCCGATCACGTTCCCGCAGCCGTGCGATGAGCTGGCTCGGATCGGCGTCGGGAGTGGCGGCCAGAGCCTCCTTCAGCGCTTTGCGGGCGCGTTCGCAGCTCTCCTCGCTTGCAGTGAGGGCCGCTCTCGCTTCAGCGAGTGCCGTATGGGCCGCGCGCCTTTGTGCCGCGTCGGTGCGGGCTTCCTGGACCCGTTCGTCGAGCAGCTTGATGGCATGGCCCGCCGGAAGTCCTGCGAGCTCTGTCGCGACATCGGCGATAAGGGCTCCGACCTTCATCTCGAAATCGGCAATGTCGCGGCGCATTCCGGCAACCCGACGCTCGCGCTTGTCGCGCTCGCGCCTCAAATCAGGCAGGCGCTCCCACAGGCGAATATTGGCGGCGGCCTCTGCGATCGTCGTCGTCGGCGACAGTCCGACCGCACCTGCTGCTGCGCGAAAGTGCTCCTGCCAGAGCCGGTCTTGCTCGTTCAGCTTCGCTGTTTCGTCCTCGAGGCGCTTGATGCGCGTCTCGGCGTCGTCGCGGCGTCCGGCGAGCGCGCGGCTTTCGCCCCATGTGGCGGCGAGAGCCCGCAGCCGCTCCTCGATGGCCCGTAGCAGTGCCTGCTGCGGCAGTGCTTTTGCCTCTTCGAGGCCGATACCCTCGGCGATTGCGGTAAGCGCCGGCGCAAGCTCGTTGGACAGGCGTTGAAGCGCGGAAAGGTCGCTCTCTCGCTCAAGCAGGAGGCGCCGTTCGGCGAGAAGGCGGGAAATCTCACCGCGCCAAGCCATCATCTCGTCGGGGCCGACAGGCGTTACACCGCAATGGGTGAAGAGTTCATGATAGGTTCGTTCGGCTTCCGCGAGGGTTTCGCGCGCCTTTGTCTTTTGCCGCTCAAGCGCTTCTGCCTCGCGGAGCTGCGTCTCATGTTCTGCCTCTTCGATCGCCAGCCGGGCAAGTGTCTCGGCACCCGCCAAAGCGTGGTCGGCCAGTCGGTCGGCCTCCTGCGTCAAGACTTCGAAGGTGGCGACCGCATGTGCGGCGGCCCCTTCGGAAAGGGGAGCCGTCTCGCCGAGCAAGGGGCCGCGCAGCCCGGCAAAAGCCCGGTCACGCAAGCCGCGCGCTTCTTCGATCTCCGCAGCGCTGGGCGGTGCGGTTCTGCCTGCCACCGCGTTTTCGGCGCGGAGCGCTTCTTGGGCCTCGCGATTGCGCTTGAGGGCAGCTTCGACCTCGCGCAGCTCCTCTGCCGCCGCCTTCAGACGGTTGCGATGATCGGCAAGAGTTTCGACGGACGGCAATGTGGCCGCGGCGATGCGACCGAGGTCGTTGATCGGCGGGACGAGGGCTGCGACGCTTTCGGCGAGCTTTTGCCGCTGCAAGAGGCAGCTTCGGTCAAGCTCTTCGCGTTGCTCAAGTTTCTTTAAATCCGGGCGCAGCGCCTGGAGTTGATCTTCCCAGCGTCTTGGATCGATTAGAGGCGTTACGGGCGCCTCGCGAGCGAGCTCGGCGAGAACATTGCGCTCTTCCACCAGGCGCTTCTCGGCCGTGTCCCGAGCGCTTTTGAGGCTCTGGCCGTCGCGGACGGCAGTTTCGAGCGCGGCGAGGGCGGCATCGGTTGGCTGCAAGCGCTCAAGATCTGCGGCTGCGATCCCGAGCCGACCTCCAAGTTCCGCCATCTGCGCGGTGTAATCGTCGCGCTCGGCGATGACGCGCGGAAGGTCGCGCTGGCTTTTGGCATAGTCGCCGGAGTTTCCATAAAGGGCGCTGATGGCCTCGGCCTTTTCGATGAGCGCCTGATCGACGCCGATGCCGGCGAGCTTTGCTTCTGCCGCTCTCACGCGCTCCCGAACGGCGCTTAGAGCCTCTTCGGCGCGAGCGGCATCGTGCAGTCGCGCTTCCAGGCGTTCGGCGGTGCCGGACGGGTGGGGCGCGAGATCTGAGAAATCGGCGAGCCGTCCTGTTTCGCGATCGATCTCTGCGATGGTCGGTTCGATCTGGCGCAGGCGCTGCAGGGCTTGAAGTCGTTGGCGCGTTTTTGCGCGTGCAGACGCGAGAGCCTCGTGTTCGTCCTGGAGTTCGTCGATTGCGCGGTTGAGATCGCGCCAATCACCGGCGCGCAGCTGGCTCGCGCGCTCTTGTTTGCGCGCCTCCTCATGACGGTCACGGATCTGGTAGAAGAGGCGGTCTTTGGATGCGCGCTGCGCAAAGATGCGGGCAGCCTCCTCTTCAAGCTTCGTTTTGGTGGCCCGCAGATGCAGAAGTCCCGAGGCGGCTGCAAACAGCAGGCTGCCGAGTTCGCCTTCGGCGGCGAGCATGGCATCGGCGCCGGCCCGAAGCCGCGATGAATCCAGACCGAATGCCCGCTCGAAGACATCGCGCGATAGACCGCCGGTGAAAGGCAGAAGTGCGTCGTCGCGCAGGGGTGTTTCGCTGTCGTCGTCGCTCAAAAGCGTGAGCTTGCGTCCGCGCTTACGCCGGAATGTGAGGCGCGTGCCGTCGCCCGCGCGCAGGCTTGCTGCGACGCGAAGCGCTTTCGTTCCGTGCAGGAATTCGAAGCCGTTGGTTCGCTCTGGAAAACCGAAGAGGAGGTCGGAGATGGCGGCAAGCGCGGAGGATTTTCCGGCTTCGTTGGGCCCATAGACGAGATGCAGCTTTGCCTCGTCGCGAAAGCTGATCTCCCGTGCGGAAAAAGCTCCGTAGCGCAGAAGACTGAGGCGCTCAACGCGCATCGATATCCTCCTCCGCAGTAACGCGGACGCGCAGAAGATCTGCGGCTTCGGCAAGAAGAGCAGCCGTATCTGCTCCGAGCGGTGCCGTTTCCGCGCCCAACCCGCCGGGCAGTTTGGCGGCGATTTCGGCGATGATCCCCTCCGCCTGCTCGAGGATCTCCGGCTCGCGCACGAGCGTCTGAAGCAGCGGTTCGATGTCGAGTTTTTGCTCCGGTCTGACCGTTTGCGCCGGCGTCGCTGGCTCGGTGACGCGCAGATCGAGCTTTTCCAGCCAGATATCGGGATGACAGCGATGGCAGGCAGCCTGCACCTCGTCGACAAGATTGGCGCGCTCGGCGATCAAACGGCGTCGCAGCGGCGAGGCACCGGTGAGACGGACACGCAGGGCGAGAAGCCGGTCCTGTGCCGCTTCGGCCCGTGTGGCGATGCGTTCTTCCACGGCTTCCAGAAGCTGCGGCATCGTCTCGACACCGCCGATATCGAGTCTTGCCTCGGCAAATCGCGCTTCGTCGACCAGAAGCCGTTCCTTGTCTGTCACATGCCCGTCCTCGACGGTGACGAGAACCGCGCCTTTCTCGCCGGTCTCGCGGATGGAGCGGGCCTGAAGATTGCCGGGGAAGACGATCGGCGGATCCTCGGCCACGATCTCGAAGTCGTGGACATGGCCGAGGGCCCAATAATCATAACCGCGTGCGGCGAGCTCCTCGGCCGAACAGGGGGCATAGCTCGCATGTGGCGGGCGTCCGGTCAGCGCCGTGTGCAGGACGCCAATGTTGAAATAGCCGGGGATGGGCGGTGGATAGGTGAGAGCGAGATTGTTGCGCTCCGCACGTTCGCGGAAACCCTGGCCGTGCAGTGCCACTTTGAAAGCATCGAGGAGAAAGCTCTCGGGCTTTGTCGTGTCGAAGGCGCGTACCGAGCCCGGAAGCGCGATGCTCTTTGTAACGACACTGTCGGCGTCATGATTGCCTTTGAGGAGAAAGACCGGGATGCTGGCCCGGTCGAGACGCGCGACCTCCCGGTTGAAGAAAAGCCCGACATTGTTGTCCGGCCATTCGCCGTCATAGATGTCGCCGGCAATGACGAGGAAAGCGACCTTACGTTCGATAGCTTGCGCCACAAGATTCTGAAATGCGCGTCGGATCGCCTCCGCGAAGCGTGCGGCGACGTCCGGATCCTTGACGCTCAAGCCCTGCAGCGGGCTACCCAGATGCAGATCGGCGGCGTGCAGGAAAGTGAAGGATGCCAAGGAATCCTCGTCGCAGGCAAAGGGCGGATAGCCTCAGCTATGGGATGCGCGGACGATGATCGCAAGCCGGTGTTTGCCGGGACGGGTCGTCGCGCGACACCGTCGGTCGCGCTCCTGCCTCTTGAGGACCTTATCCCCTCTATGCAGATTGCGCCCAGACGGGGCGCAGATCGATCACAATGGAGAGGTTCCCCATGGCTCAAACACAACCGGATCCAGGCGCGGTCGACAAGCCTTCGGAACCCGCGCCAAAGGGTGACGGCCGTTTCCGTATCGCCGACCTTTCGAGCTTTCACGCCAATCCGGACAAGTTTTTCGAGTTTTCCTACCGCCAGACGCTGCACGATATGGTCGAGGCGGTGATCGAGGCCGAAGCTCCGGTTCGCGAAGACATCCTGGCGCAACGTATTGCCCGCGCCCATGGGTGGCAGCGCACCGGCCGGCGCATTCGCGATCAGATCGCCAAACATCTGCGCGAGGTCGACCGGACGGAAGAATCGTCCGGCGACTTCCTGTGGAAGAGGGGTACGGTTGCGAGCCGCGTCGCCTACAGGCCTCCGGCAGGTCCTGCGCATCGCCGGGCCGTCGGCGAGATCGCGATTGCCGAACTCAGCGACGTGGTGGAGGCCAATCTGGCGCTTCTGGAAGAGGATGATCCGCCGCTGGTGCTCGCCCGCCTCATCGACGTGGAACGGCTTTCGGCAAGCGCCCGCTCTCGGCTCGAAGAGGCGATCGAACGCACGCGGCCGTAGCCTGCGAGCGTTGGCCGCGAACACCGGCAAACCTAGGCAGAGCGGGCTTCCGTATCGGCGATCAGGAAGCGGTAGCGTTCATCAAGATAGGACGCCCACGGATCGCCAGGGCCGAGCCCGTCGATCAGGGGCCTAAAGAGCGCTTCGGTTGAGCGACTGACGAAGTCCTCCGGCTTTTGCAGAAGGCCGCGGAAGACGGCAAAGACATCCTTGCCGAAGCGCTGGAGCGTTGGCGATGTCACTTTGCGGAGCGCCAGGTTGGCGGACGGTGCTATATGCAGGACGCGGACCCGTTCCGCGCCGTCTTCGCGCGCTTTCTGCATCTGAAAGGCGAGCATTTGCTGGCGCAGGAGCTGATAGAAGGGCTCGTAGAAGAAATCGGTAAGCGACAGGCCAAGATCTGAGCGGATAGGCCCCTCCGGAGCGAACGCGAGGTTTTCGTAGCGTGAGATTCGGACCCCATGGCCGGCCGGGCCGAGCAGCGCGCCATATCTCTCGGTGTATTTCCATTCGATCAGCAGGGTTTCGCGCCGTTCCTGATGCTTGAAGGCGAGACAGGCATCGGCACTGGTGCAATTGGCCCCGCGTGTGCGCCCGCCGCTGCCGGCTCCT
Source organism: Rhodopseudomonas julia (assembly GCF_030813515.1). Lineage (NCBI taxonomy): Bacteria > Pseudomonadati > Pseudomonadota > Alphaproteobacteria > Hyphomicrobiales > Nitrobacteraceae > Rhodopseudomonas > Rhodopseudomonas julia. The sequence goes on from NZ_JAUSUK010000001.1 coordinate 1,519,244, forward strand.
TTCGGGGCTGAGCGGCTTTCGTTGAGATAGTCGCCGCCGATCCACTCGAAAGCGACATACCAGGGACGTCCTTCGGGCCCGGCTTCGACCGGGAGCATTTGAGGCTGGGGAATGTCGAGCGCCAGCGAGACGAGCCGTGACAGGACTTCGGGTCGCTCGGCGAGAGGCATGAGAAAGTTGAGACAGCACGCCTGCGATGAAAGCGCATGGTCTGCGGCGAGATGCCAGGTGATGCGGCGCTCAGAGAAATAGGCGGCGGCATCGGTGCGAATCATCGGGGCGAGGTTGAGGCGCTCGCCACCCGGCTTCAGCCAGAAATCATAACCGCGGTGCCCGATCTGCTTCGGGAAATTCTTACGAAAGTAAGCCGACTGGCTCTGTTTTTCGGACGCCGCAAAAGAGGTGGCCCGCCCAGCCTTTGTCGTCTCGTCCGTCACGCGACTGACCGAGCTGTCGACGTTGCACTTAACTGGGTTTTCATGGCTACCTCCCGGGTTGGAGAAAGGGAGGCGATGGTGCCGCATGCCGGACTCGAACCAGCGACCCCCTCATTACGAATGAGGTGCTCTACCAACTGAGCTAATGCGGCCCGGCCGAGCCTTGGCTCGGCGACAGGATGTCGTCGATCGACACCGGGCTGTGAGGGGCGGTGGCCCTTAACGCGCCACCTCTTAGCGAAATGTGGGCGCGCGGGCAAGCGGGGAAGAGGCCCGTTTGCCATGGGCGTTTGCCATGGCGAAAGTCTCAGAAAAGCCTGAAGCGGCTGCGCCCTGCCTCTTCTTCGGGCTTCTTTTCTTCCGGGCCAGGATCATCCGGCAGGCGCGGCCGATTGCCCTGACCGCCATTGGCACGGGGAGAAGCATCCTCTTCGTCGGAATGTGCGTCCTTTGGCGCATCGACCGGTACGGGCGGTGCCTTAGGCGGCTCGCCCTTGCCCTCGGCCAAGGGGTCAGGCCGCTTGGGCGCTGTATTTGCCGATGCTGGACTGCCTGTCGTTGCTGCGGAAGGCGCGACACTTGCGGGCGTTGGGCCGGCCGCAGGCGAGGCGGTCGACGGCTTTTCATCCGTCCGCTTCGTGTCCGCCGCCAGGCTGGCTGTGCTCTCTGCCGCCTTGCCTTGTGGGGCGACGGGAGCTGCGAAGGATGTTGCGGACTGCGAGCCCGCGCCGCTCTCTTTCGGCTTTGCGGCATCCGTTGCTGTGGCGCTTTTTGCGCTCTCTGGCGTGGCCGATGCCGTCGGCTTGTCGGTTGCGGCAGGTGCAGGCTCCCGCGGTTTCGGCGGCTGGATAGCCCCAACTCCGGCTGCCGCGCCGGCCCCGCTAAGGATGGCGGTCGTTTTGGAAGGTTGCGGTTGCTCCGCCGCAGAGGACGCGCCTGCGTCCGGACCGGCCTTAGGCTTATCGGCAGATGCTGCCGCCTGCGTTTCGGGCTTTGTCGCAGTGGCTGCGTGCGAAGGAGTATCGGTCGGCTTCGCCGCCGCCAGCTTTTCGGCGTCGGCGGGTTTCGTGGCTGCGGAGGCGGCGGCGGGTGCGATGGTGGATTTCGTTGCTGTCGCTGTCTGTGCCGTCGCGGTTGCCGTCGCTGAACCTGCTGCCGGTCTGGTGGTGGTGTCGGGCTTGCCACCGGCCGGCTTGGTGGGGGCGGTCGAGGCTCCGCTTGCCGCAGATGCCGTGGCAACTGGGGTTGCCGTCAATGTCGGGGCCGGGCCTTCGTCGCGCAGGGGGCTGATCTCACGCGGGCGGAAGCTCGCCTCGTCGATGTCGATGGTGCGCCGGCTCTCCGGTTCCTCGATCGGCACTTTCCATTCCACCGCGTCGATGCGACCGGTCACTGGTGAAACCGGCGCCCATTCGTCGAGGATCACGCCATCGGCCGTCCAAGCCGGATCTCGTGGCGCGTGCACGGCGCGTGACAGCCACTCGCGAGCGCGACCGCGATCGCCATGCTCGCCTTCTTCGATTTCGGCCATCATCAGAAGCGCGTTCTGTGTGGGACGCGTGCGAATCATCGGCAGAAGCGTTTCGCGGGCGCGCTCCCAATCGCGCGAGCCGATCGCCGCGCGTGCCATCACCATGCGTGCGGCATCCTCCTGCGGACGCAGCTTCATCAAGGTTTCGAGCCGCTGGAAGCGGTCGCGGGCGGAATCACCCGGGCGCACATTGGCGTAGGCGTCGGCAATGTCGGGATGCGGATTGGCCTTCCAGGTGGTCTCCAGAACGCGCGTGGCACGACGAATGTCGCCGAGACGTGAGGAGAGGCGGCCTGCGAGCACCCCCGCCGGAACGAGGCCCGGCTGCAGGCCGTGTGCCTCGAGTGCTGCTTCCTTGGCCTTGTCGGGCTGGCCGTCCTCCCAGTCGATTGCCTGGGCAGTCAGGATCACGGCCCGCAGGCGCCGCGCTTCCTTGCGATCAATGTCTCCGGTCTCGGCATACCGCGACAGCGTCTTGAGAGCCTCTTCCCAGGAGCCTTCCGCCGTCTGATAGCGCATCAGGGCGCGGGAGGCCCAGGCAGCCGAAGGCGACGTCTCGCGCGCCTGTTCGGCGAAAGCGCGGGCCGTGTCATGATCGCCCTCGCGTGCCGCCTCGATGAACAGGCCTCTCAGGCCCACGATGCGCGTGCGCTCATGGCCGAGCATGCCCTTGAAGGCTTCACGTGCCTTGGCGTGGTCACCACGCAGCTGGGCCGTCTGCGCCCGAAGCAGCAATGCCAGAGGCTCATCGTCTCGGCGCGCCAGGTCGTGAGACGCGCGCTCGGCCGTGCGCAAGTCTCCTGCGGCGACGGCGAGAAGGCCCGTCGACAGCGCTTCGCGCTGGCGGCGTTCGCGGCGGCGGCGCCAGGATTGGCGGGCTTTCAACGGGAAACGCAGGATGAGAACGATCAGCCCGACGACGATGAAGCCAGCGGCGATTGCCAAGAGCGCCGCGAGGGCGGCGCGGGCGAGCCCGATCGTATAGGCCGTGTCGGCGAAGGTGAGTGTCACTTCGCCGGGGGCTTCCTTCAGCCAGGAGAATCCCAGAACGAAGGCGAAGACGACGGCGATGAGAATGAGGAAGCGAATCATGTCAGGTCCTCAGCCGGCGGCGTTGAGGCGGGAGAGAGATTTTGCCCGCAGATCTTCCGCGAGCGCGTCTGCGTCCGCCCGAGCCTTGAGTTTTTCGGCCCAATCGGCGGAGGGTTGGCGTACATCTTCAGGCAGGCTCTGCCATTCGGCATAAGCCTCGTCGAGGCGGCCGGCGGCGAGATCGGCTTCGATGCGGGAGACGATGGCATCCGGTTCGTCACCCTGACGGGGCCCGGCAGGCCGCACCTCGACGAGACCGCGCGCGCTGGCAAGGAGCCGGTCCATCACGCCGACATCCTCGGCAGGTGCATCGGCCGTGCGCAGGATCTTCGGAACATAGGTGTGAAATTCTGCTGCGAGAGCTTCGCGCGTCGGCAACCCCTCCGTTGCGTGGGCCGAGAGCGTCTCGGTCACGGCGCCTTCGTCAGCAAAGCCTGAGACGGCCTTGAGCTCCGTTTCGTAAGGCTCGCCGCTCGCCACCGCGTCTGCGAACGCCTGCGCGGCAACTGCCGGCGCGATTGCCGTCGCGTTTTCCATGCTTCCTTCAAGCTTCGTGATGCGCTGAGAGAGCTCCTCGAGCTGAGCTCGTGTCTCCTCGGCCGTGCTCTGCGCCTCCTGAAGCACACTTTGCGTCTCGGCAACGGAATCGCGGATATTCGAGAGATCGCTGCTGTTCGCCGCATCGGAGACGCTCTGCTGCAGCGTGGTGAGCATCTGCTGGTTGGTCGTGACCGCTTGTTGCAGCGGGCCGAGATCGACGGGTGCCGCGTTCTCCAGATCCCCGAGGCGTCCCGAAAGCTCGTCGAGACGGCCGGAAAGGGCCTGAAGTTCTTCTTCGCTGCCGCCGGAGTTGGCTTGGGCCGGCGTGCCCTCGCCACTGCTTGCAACCGCGCTCATCTGTTCTTCGAGCGAGGCGACGCGGTTGCGCAGATCATCTAGCGCGCCCGGTTCCCTCGTTGCGCCGCCGTTTTGATCCGAAAGGTTCGTAACGGAACGCTGCAATTCGGCGACCTGCGCACGCAACTCGTCCGACCCATTTGCCGAGGCGCTCGAAGGCTGGTTTTGCAGAGCCTGAAGCTGCTCCTGAATTTGTGCCTGTTCGCTCTGGAGGCGGGCGATCGTCGCGTCGTTGCTGCCACTGACCGCTGTCGCACCGGTTCCGCCACTGCCATTGATGCCCGGAAGCGTCACCCCGTATTGCGGCCCGTAGGTCTGGAGTGCCCAAGCGCCGCCGAGGGCAACACCCCCGCCGACGATGCCGGCGAGAAGCAGTCCACCAAATCCCACGCCGCGCCTCGGCGGTTTCGGCGGTGGCGGCGTCTTGGCGGAAGCAGATTTTTCGGATGCAGGCTTCGGCGCACCCTTGTCGCCGTCGTTGGCGGTGGCACTTTTTGCGCCGGCACTCGGGACGGCACCCGGCTTGCCCGCCGTCGTCGTGCCAGCTGTTGTCGCGCCAGCCGTGCCGGCCGCGCTCGTGGCGCTCTTGCTGTCCGGTCTCGCCGGTTGCTTGTCAGGCGATTTCTCCGAGGCCGCGTCCGTCTTGTTCGGAGTTGCTTTCTCCGCGGCCATGGCTTGCGTCGAGGGCCTTTCGCCGACCTTCGCGGTTGGCGCGCTGGATGCGGCCGCGGTGCTGCCCTTGGCCGTCGCGTCTGTGCTGCTTGCACTCGTACTGTCAGCACCGCGGCTCGCGGCGCCGGTCTTTACGGCGTCCTCGCGCTGTGCGTTTTTGTCTTCCGATGGCTTCACGGGTCCGGCCGGCGCGCCGGTTTTACCGGGCTCCTCCTGGCGTCCTTCGCGATTGCTCGCCGTCTTCGGCGTTTCGTTCTTTTTGGGGTCGGCAGGGCCGCCCGCGGAGCTTTGCTTCACTTCTTCGGCCTTCAGATCAATTGTCACGGGTTTACGCTTGTCGCCCGAGGCGGACATACGCTTGTCCTCAGGTTGCCTGGCCACATGCCCCTCCTGCAGCTGAAAGCCGATCGCGGCGATCGGTTCCTCAATTGTTATGCCCTAATGCGGGCGTTGGTGGAACGCCTCGCCCATTCCGCCTGCCTATCCGGTGCAAGAAGGCCCTCGGTAGCGGGCGATCATATCAAAGAGCGAAGCCTGATCGGGGCGATCTGACACAAGGACCGGACCGCGGGCAATGGGTCTGAGCGGCGCGGCAGCCTGGTCGGACAGGCAGAAGCAGATGATGTTCTCGCGAAGCGGCGTCAGCCCCGCATCTTCCAGAGTGCGCGCGAAGGTGGCGGCACTTTGCTGTGAGTAGATGAGGATACCGGCCTCTTCACCTGAGGCCAGCATGTCGCGAGCTCGGCTCTTCAGCTCGGTCACTGGCTCCGAACGGTAGATTTCTCGCAAGACGACGTCGAAGCCCGCTGCCGCGAGCTTGTCCTCAAGCGCACCTGCGCGACTATTGGCGGCGAGATAGAGGACCGGTCCGTCTTCGGGCTTCAATGTCTCGCGAGCGAGCGTGGCAAGCGCGTTTACGTCGCCGCCGGCGCTGCGCACGTCCGGGAAGCCGAGATGATGACCTTCGGCCGCCGTGCGGTCGCCCACCGCAAGCAACGGCAGATGCTGCAGGCGGGCGAGTTCCGCGTGGGCGGCAAGAGCCCGCACTGCATTGGCACTCGTCACCAGCACCGCCTGAAAATCATCCTCCGGCAAAGGGGCCTGAAGCGGCACGACGGCGAGTGCGGGCGAGCGCACCACCTCGTGGCCGAGCGCAATCAGTGTATGTGCCGTGCGGCTGCCGTCAGGTTCCGGGCGGGTGACGACGAGGCGCATCAGGCGATCCCGATCTTGGCCAACAGCTCGGCAGAGGCGCGGCCCCTCACTTCGGCACCCGTCTCGCGACCGATCTTCTCTGCGTCTGTCGCAGAACCCTCGGCGGAGCCTTCCAGAACTTCCGTTCCGTCGGGCGAAAGCAGAAGGCCGCGGAAGGAAAGCTTATCGCCATTCACTTGCGCCCAGCCGGCGATCGGTGTGCGGCAGGACCCGTCCAAAGTGTCGAGGAAGGCGCGCTCGCAGGTGACGGCAGAGGCGGTCTCGGCATGGCCGATCTTGGTTAGGAGATCGCGCATAGCTGCGTCGTCTTCGCGGCACTCAATGACCACCGCGCCCTGACCGCAAGCTGGGGGGAATTCCAGCGGATCCAGAAGTGCGGTTGCATGGCTGTCGACACCGAGGCGGCACATACCTGCATAGGCGAGAAGCGTCGCATCGAGTTCGCCGTCTTCCACTTTCTGGATGCGGGTCGGCAAATTGCCGCGCAGCAGCGTGATCTCCAGGTCGGGCCTGGCCCGTCGCAAAAGCGCCTCGCGACGCAAGGACGCGGTGCCGAAGCGCGCACCCTCGGGCAGATTTTCGAGGCCTCCGCCGTGATGCGAAATGACTGCGTCGCGCACGTCTGCGCGAGGCAGATAGGCTGCAAGCGTCAGCCCTTCCGGCAAGCGCGTCGGCATATCCTTGGCCGAATGCACGGCGATATCGATCGATTTGTCGATAAGCGCCTCTTCGATCTCCTTGGTGAAGAGGCCTTTGCCACCTGCTTCCAGCAGTGCACGATTTTGAATGCGGTCGCCCGAGGTCTTGATGACGACGATCTCGATGTCGGCTTCGTCGATCCCAGTCGCGACCAGCGCGTCACGCGTCGCATGCGCCTGCCATAGAGCCAGGCCGCTGCCGCGTGTCCCAATTCTGAGCCGTTCCATTTGCCCCTTCAGCTTAGCCGGTGCTACACGCCTAGGGTCTAATCAGCCAAGGGGATAAGTGCAATGGACCCGGTCCTCCCCGGCGTCCCCCCAGGCGCCGCATCAAGCGTGCTCGGCATCGAAACGAGCTGCGACGAAACCGCCGCATCCGTCGTTACTCGGGGCCCGGACGGGAAGGGAAAAATCCTTTCAAATGCGGTGTTCAGCCAAATCGCGGAGCATTCCGCTTTTGGCGGGGTGGTGCCGGAAATTGCAGCGCGCGCGCATGTGGAAGCCCTTGACGGCATCATTGCCGCAGCCCTCGCGGATGCGAACAAACGCCTTTGCGATGTCGATGCGATTGCCGTGACCTCCGGGCCGGGCCTCATCGGTTGTCTTCTCGTCGGCGTGACCACGGCGCGGGCTCTTGCCGCTGCGGCCGGCCTTCCGCTTCTCGGCATCAACCATCTGGAAGGCCATGCGCTCACTCCGGTTCTCACCGATGATGTCGCCTTTCCCTATCTGCTTCTTCTCGTCTCTGGCGGACATACGCAGCTTGTCGCCGTCGAAGGCTATGGTCGCTACCGGCGCCTCGGTTCCACCATCGATGACGCGCTCGGTGAAGCTTTCGACAAGACGGCAAAGCTTCTTGGCCTCGGCTATCCAGGTGGCCCGGAAGTGGAGAAGCGTGCCCTCAGAGGAGATCCGCGCCGCTTCAACTTGCCGCGCCCGCTTCTTGGTACAAAAGGCTGCGACTTTTCCTTTTCCGGCCTGAAGACGGCGCTTCGTATCAAGGCGGAGGCACTGGTTCCGCTCACCGAGACGGATGTTGATGACCTTTGCGCCGGCTTTCAGGCGGCTGTGGCTGCGATCGTTTCCGAACGGGCGGCCCATGCGCTCAAATTGCAGCCGTGGAATGCTCTGGTTGTCGCCGGCGGCGTCGCCGCCAACCAGGCCGTCCGTTCCGCCCTGTCGGAGCTTGCCGACAGGGCGGACATTGCTTTCGTAGCGCCGAGGCCCGATCTTTGCACCGACAATGCGGCGATGATCGCCTGGGCTGGGCTCATGCGGCTTGGCGTTGGCGAAGCCGTTGAAGACATTGTGGCGCGTCCACGCTGGCCGCTCGATCAGGCCGCGGAACCGCTTCTCGGCTCGGGCCGTCACGGAGCTCGCGTTTAATGGTTACGCCGTTTCGCAAAGTCGCTGTCGCGGGAGCCGGCGCTTTCGGCACCGCGCTTGCTCTTGTTGCAGACCGTGCTGGGGCTTCGGTGACCCTCTGGACAATCGACGAAGCCGCCGCCGCACGACTGGCAGTAAGCCGTGAAAACAGTGATTTTCTACCGGGTCCGCGTCTGCCGGAGAGGATCAACGTCACCAGCGACATATCGCGTCTCGGCGACGCCGATTGTGTCCTTCTCGTCGTTCCGTCGCAGGCCACCCGGTCGCTGCTGACCGGAATCGGCGCAACGCTTTCAAGCGATGCAGTGGTTGTCGCCTGCGCCAAGGGCATCGAACAGGAGACCGGCGCGCTGCAGGGTGAGATCGTGCGGGCGGCGCTGCCGGACCATCAGATCGGGGCTCTGTCGGGGCCGGGTTATGCCGCCGAGATCGCCAGGGGCCTGCCAACCGCTGTCACGGTCGCGGCGAGCGAGATTGCGGTTGCGGAGCAGGTGGCCGCCACGCTCTCCTCCGACAGCTTCAGGGCCTATGCGAGCGACGATATCGTCGGGGCGGAGCTTGGTGGATCGCTGAAGAATGTCATCGCCATCGCCGCCGGCATTGTCGAAGGCCGTCGGCTCGGCGAGAGTGCGCGCGCGGCTCTCGTCACCCGTGGGCTTGCCGAGATGAGCCGTCTTGGTGCCAGGATGGGCGCGCGCCCTGAGACTTTCATGGGACTTTCAGGTCTGGGCGATCTCATGCTGACGGCAATGAGCCGCCAATCGCGCAATACGAGCTTTGGCATTGCATTGGCCGAGGGCCGGTCGGTTGCCGAGCTGACCGCGCCGGATAAGCCGCTCGCGGAGGGCGCCTTCACTGCCGCCATCGCCGCACGTCTTGCCCGCGAGCACGGCATCGATATGCCGATCACGAGCGCGGTTGCCGCGGTTCTCTCCAGTGCGCTCACTGTCGACGAGGCGATTGCGGCGCTCGTCTCTCGACCCTTGAAGCAGGAGATCGCCTGAGGCACGAAGGCGGACCGCTGCAAGTCCTTGAAGGGGGTGGGTATGGCCTATTGGCTGTTTAAATCCGAGCCGCACAAATGGTCGTGGGACGATCAGGTGAAAAAAGGTGCGGGCGGACAGGAGTGGGATGGTGTGCGCAATTATCAGGCGCGCAACTTCATGCGCCAGATGAAGGCCGGCGAGCGCGGCTTCTTCTACCATTCCAATGAAGGCAAGGCGGTCGTCGGCGTGGTCGAAATCGTGGCCGAGGCGCATCCAGATTCCACCGATGAGAGCGGGAAATGGGAGTGCGTCGACATCAAGGCCGTGACGCCGTTGAACGAGCCTGTCTCGTTGGACACGATCAAGGCGGACGAACGGCTCGCAGAGATGGTGCTGGTGAAGAATTCGCGCCTATCGGTACAGCCGGTTAGCGAAGATGAATTCGCGATGATCTGCCGGCTCGGAGGGCTGGTAGCCGAGGACGTCAAAGCCGGCTAAGAGCTGACGCGAGCCTTTTGAGAGGTTGCGGGGCGGCACCGGTCCGCCTTGCGAGGGGGAGACGGAATGGCCTTTGCCGGAATCAATTATCTCGCCGTCATCGTGGCTGGGTTTGCCGCGTTCGGTTTCGGCGCCATTTATTACGCGGTGCTGGCGAAGCCGTTTACCGCCGCGACAGGCCTCATCCAGGTGAAGGTGGACGATGGCGATGAAAACGTCGATCGCACGCCGCTTCTCGTCTCCCTCACCGGCGAGATATTCATGGCCTGGATGCTTGCGGGGCTCATCGGTCATATCGGCGAAGTGTCGATCATCACCGGCCTCGCATCCGGTTTCTTTGTCTGGTCGGGCTTCATCCTGGTGCCGCTCGTCGTCAACCACCGCTATCAGATCATGCCGTGGACGCTCACCTTCATCGACTCCGGCCACTGGCTCGGCGTCGTCATGCTCCAGGGCTTCATCATCGGTGCGTTCGGGACCTAAGGTCGGGACGATCAAACACGGCCAGGGAGCACACCCTTGCATTTCGGCAGCATGAATTACTTGGCAATCCCGCTCGCCGCGGTCTTCGGCTTCCTCGCCCACCTCTTGTGGCTGCGCATGTTGCCGGCTCCCAAGGGCTTTAGCGGCGATGCCCGGCGCTCATCTGCAGTTGGCGCCCCCGCGGTTCTGCGGCAGATCCTGGTCTTTATCCTGATCTTGGTTATGGCCTACGTGCTCGGCGGCGCGATCGGCCATCTTGGCCCAGGCCAGACGACGATCCGCAACGGCGTCATTTCCGCAGCGATCCTGTGGGCGGGCTTCGTTGCCACGACATCGGGCGTCAATGGTGTTCTCGCCGGGCAGCCCGCGCGACAGATTTTCATGACGGTCGGCCGCTGGTTTGTCGTTCTCGTCGTGGAGGGCTCTCTTCTCGGCGTTTTTGGGGCGTGAATGCCTGCCCTGGTCACGTGTTCGAAGTGTTCGATATTATGTACGAAAGTGCGAGGGGCGTGGCATGGACAGCCGCGCCCGCCTCGGCATAATGCCGCGGTATAATCCGGGCTGTAAGGTCCGACACAACCTTGGGGAGGCTCATCCATGTCTGACGCGAAAGTACATTCCGTGACGCCCGAATGGGCCGAGCGCGCCTTCATCGATTGGGACAAGTATCAGGAAATGTACGCCCGCTCGATCGACGACCCGAACGGTTTCTGGGGTGAGCAGGCGCAACGCATCGATTGGATCAAGCCCTTCACCAAGGTGAAGAATACGTCCTACGACTACCACAACGTGTCGATCAAATGGTTTGAGGACGGCACGCTCAACGCCTCCGTCAACTGCATCGACCGCCATCTTGCCGACCGTGCCGATCAGGTTGCCATCATCTGGGAGGGCGACGAGCCTGCCGATCACAAGCACGTCACCTATCGCCAGCTTCACGAATATGTCTGCCGCCTCGCCAATGTGATGAAGGCGCACGGCGTGAAGAAGGGCGATCGGGTGACGATCTATATGCCGATGATCCCCGAGGCGGCCTATGCGATGCTCGCCTGCGCTCGCATCGGCGCCGTCCATTCCGTCGTCTTCGGCGGTTTTTCGCCCGATTCGCTGGCAAACCGCATCGAGGATTGCCGTTCCGATTTCGTCATCACGGCAGATGAGGGCGTGCGCGGCGGCCGCAAGATTCCGCTGAAGGCGAACACCGACAAGGCGATCGAGCGCGCCGCAAAGGATGGCGCTTCCGTGCGCAACGTCCTGGTCGTGAAGCGCACTGGCGGCGACGTCGCCATGACCGAAGGCCGCGATCTCTGGTATCATGAGGAGATCGAGAAGGTCGGAGCCGATTGTCCGGCGGAGGAGATGGGCGCCGAAGATCCGCTCTTCATCCTCTACACCTCCGGCTCGACCGGAAAGCCGAAGGGCGTGCTGCACACGACCGGCGGCTATATGGTCTACACGTCCATCACCCACCAATATGTCTTCGACTATCACGACGGCGACATCTACTGGTGCACGGCCGATGTCGGCTGGGTGACGGGCCATTCCTACATCGTCTACGGACCGCTCGCGAACGGCGCTACCACGCTCATGTTCGAGGGCGTGCCGAACTACCCGTCGGGCTCGCGCTTCTGGGAAGTCTGCGACAAGCACGGCGTCAACATCTTCTACACGGCGCCGACTGCAATCCGCGCTTTGATGGGCGCCGGCGACGAGGCAGTGAAGAAGACCTCGCGTAAATCGCTGAGACTACTTGGCTCCGTCGGCGAGCCGATCAATCCGGAAGCCTGGGAATGGTATTACCAGGTCGTCGGCGAAGGTCGCTGCCCAGTCGTCGACACTTGGTGGCAGACGGAGACGGGCGGTATTTTGATCACGCCGCTGCCGGGCGCCATCGCACAAAAACCAGGTTCGGCAACGAAGCCCTTCTTCGGGGTGCAGCCGGCGGTCGTCGATAACGAGGGAAACCTCCTTGAGGGCGCGACGGAAGGCAATCTCGTTATTCTCGATTCCTGGCCCGGCCAGATGCGGACGGTCTATGGCGACCACGACCGTTTCGTGCAGACCTATTTTGCCACCTACAAAGGCAATTACTTCACCGGCGACGGCTGTCGGCGCGATGCGGACGGCGATTACTGGATCACCGGCCGCGTCGATGACGTGCTCAACGTCTCCGGTCACCGCATGGGCACAGCGGAGGTGGAATCCGCGCTCGTTGCCCATCCGAAAGTGTCGGAGGCCGCCGTGGTCGGCTATCCGCACAACATCAAGGGCCAGGGCATTTATTGCTACGTCACCCTCATGGCTGGCGAGGAACCGACCGAGGAATTGAAGAAGGAGCTCAGGAACTGGGTACGCTCCGAGATCGGCCCGATCGCCTCGCCGGACCTCATCCAGTTCGCACCGGGACTGCCGAAGACGCGCTCCGGCAAGATCATGCGCCGCATCCTCAGAAAGATCGCTGAGGACGATTTCTCCAATCTCGGCGACACCTCGACGCTCGCCGAACCCGCCGTCGTCGACGATCTTGTCGAGCATCGGCAGAATCGCGCTAGCTGAAACAGCGGCTTTTGATCTGACAGGCCAGGGTGCCGGCGGCTCGCGCCGGCACCCTGGCCAACGATTTTTCTTAAATTCTCAACCAAACCAGTGCTTTTTTCGCCCAATCTCCGGCGGCGGCCGCATAATCTCAGCAAAATCAGGGCTTTGGGGGCTTTGAATGCGGATTGTGCAGAAGTGGGCGGCGGCCCTTGCTGTCCTCGCGAGCATTGCGCTTGTGGATTTGGCCCAGGCGCGGGAGCCGGTGCCGTTCAAGGACAGTTATCGTCCCGGAACGATCGTCGTCAAAACCAAGGAGCGCCGGCTTTACCTCGTCATGCGCGACGGCCAAGCTTTGCGCTACACTGTTGGCGTTGGACGGCGTGGCAAGCAATGGGAGGGGCGCACGCGCATTTCGCGCAAGGTGGTCGACCCCACCTTCTCGCCGCCAAAGGAAGTTAAACACGACATTCCCTCACTGCCGGATCTGATTCCGCCAGGACCGCGCAATCCGCTTGGGCCGCGCGCCATGACACTGGCGGGCGGTGAATATGCCATCCACGGCACCAACCGGCCGAAATCGGTTGGCGGTTTTGTTTCCTATGGCTGCATCCGCATGTACAACAAGGACGTGGTCGATCTCTTCGAACGCGTGCGCGTCGGAACGCCGGTTGTTGTTTTGCCCTAACACCAATCGGTTTGTTTTCATCGCTTTTTCGGGACCTATGCGGGCCGTCGGTCAATAACGATTGCGGCACGCAGCATTTGGCTCTTGCCGGATGCCGGTCGGGGTGCATGTCTTGCCTCAGAGATAGGCGGCCGCTGCGAGAAAGGGCGCTATTTGCGTCCGTTTCGTGCGTCAGGCGGCTGAAAGAAGAGGCGAGGAGACCCAATGCCCGACCGCTACGAGCCGGAAAAGAAGAAACGCATCGAAGAGGCCACAGCGAGGCTTGAGGCAGAGGCCGAAGAGGCGGGCATGGACGCTGCACCGCTCAAACGCTTCGCCGGGATCTTTTTTGCTCATGCAGCCGGTGAGGATATCGCCGTCTATCCGGCCGAAAGCCTAGCGGGTATTGCCAAGGCCGCCTTCGCCTTCATCGCCCAGCGCGACCCAGACGTGCCGAAGGTTAGCCTCAGGGACATTGAGGCGGCGGACGAGCGTGGTCGCCCGGTCACCGCGATCGATATTGTCGGCAAGAACCGGCCGTTCATCTTCGATTCCGTTCTCGGCGAGATCCAGGCGGCGGGACAGCCGATCTATCTCGTCCTGCATCCGATCTTCGAAGTGTCGCGCGACGAGGCTGGACGCCTGACGCAGTTTGCAGCGGCGGGCGCGGAATCGAAGGGCCGTCCGAATCGGGAGAGTTTTCTGCATATCGAGATCGCGCGTCTGCCCGATGAGGCGGCTAAGAGCGAGCTCGAAGCGTCTTTGAAGAGCCTTCTGCAGGAGGTGCGGGTCTCGACCGAAGACTGGCGTGCCATGCGCGACCGGTTGCGCATGGCGATCCGCGACTACCGCGTTGACCCGCCCGAGCTTGATGAGGACGAACTGGAAGAGGCGATCGCCCTTCTGGAATGGCTCGAGGACGACAATTTCACTTTTCTGGGCACGCGCGAGTTCACCTACGAGCAGGATTCGGGCGGCGCACTCGATCATGCCCATGGGGAGGGGCTTGGCTTGTTGCGCGACCCTGAGGTGAAAGTTCTGCGCCGCGGCGCCGAACTCGTCACGATGACGCCACAGATCCAGGAATTTCTGATGAGCCCGGAGCCGCTCATCATAATGAAAGCCAATGTCCGCTCGCGCGTGCATCGCCGTGACCATATGGACTATATCGGCGTCAAGATTTTCGACGACAACAACCGCGTTACGGGGGAATTACGCGTCGTCGGCCTGTTCACCTCGAGCGCATTCACCCGCTCCGTCCAGTCGATCCCCTATATCCGGCGCAAGGTCGACCAGATCCTGAAGCGCGCCGGCTTCGATCCCTTCAGCCATTCCGGCCGCACGCTTCTCAATATCCTGGAGAGTTTTCCGCGCACCGAGCTTTTCCAGGCGGATCTCTCTACGCTCTACGATCAGGCAATGGCCGTCCTGCATCTGCAGGAGCGTCCGCGCGTGCGCGCGCTCAGCCGGGCCGACAAATTCGGCCGCTTCGTCTCTGTCCTCGTCTATGTGCCTAGAGACCATTATTCCTCTGATATTCGCGCTAAGATCGGCGATGCGCTGGCGGAGATGTATGACGGGCGGATCTCAGCGGCTTATCCGGCTTTCCCGGAGGGCCATCTCGCTCGCGTGCATTTCATTGTCGCACGCGAGGCCCGCGATCCCGAAACGGCTCCCGTGGATCCAGATCAGGGTGAGGTCGAAGCGCGCATTCGAACCATTACCCGCACCTTCGAAGACGGCCTACGCGAGGCGCTCGCCAATGCATTTCCCCAGCGAACGGAGCTCTTTGCAGAGTATCGGGAGGCCTTCGGCCGCGAATATCAGGCGGCCTTCACGCCGCAGGATGCGGTCGAAGACATCCGGATCGGTCGTGAGCTCACCGACCGGTCGGTGATTGCAGCGCATTTTCACCGGCGCATCGCTGGCGGATTGAAGCGCACGGCCTTGCGCTTTCATCATCTCGACGCGCCGATCCCGTTGTCGCGGCGTGTGCCCCTTCTGGAAAATCTCGGCTTCGCCGTCGTCAACGAGCGCACATATCTGGTTCGCCCGGCAACCGGCCAGGCCGTCTACATCCATGACATGACGCTTGCCGCCAAGGATGAGGCGGGTTCGGGCGAGGTCGATCCGGTCGGCGATGCCGCTTCTCGGCTGCAGGATGCGATCAGTGCCGTCTGGGCCGGACGCGCCGACAATGACGGCTTCAACGCGCTCGTTCTCTCCGCCGGCATCACCTGGCGTGAGGCCGCGCTCCTGCGCACGATAGGGCGCTATCTGCGGCAGACACAGCTTCCTTATTCACTCGATTACATTTGGCACACGCTCGGCCGTAACGCACTTTTGGCACGCTTTCTCGTGGAGCGTTTCCGGGCTCGCTTCGATCCCGCGATCGAGGATCGTGAGGCCGCAGAAGCTGATGCTGAAAAGGCGCTAGACGGGCCGCTCGACAGGGTAGACAGTCTCGATGAGGACACGATCTTGCGTGCCTACAGGGCTGTCATTCTCGCGACCAAGCGCACCGACTATTTCCAGACGGATGCCGAAGGTGCGCCGCCGCTTGCCATCACTATCAAGCTCAAGCCGCGTGACCTCGCCTTCCTCACGCCGCCACGGCCGTTCCGGGAGATTTTTGTGCATTCGCCACAGGTGGAAGGCGTGCATATGCGGTTCGGACCCGTCGCGCGCGGTGGGCTCAGATGGTCGGATCGGCCGCAGGATTTTCGCGTCGAGGTTCTCGGTCTCGTCAAGGCACAGCAGGTGAAGAACGCGGTTATCGTGCCGGTTGGAGCGAAAGGTGGCTTCTTTCCAAGGTTGCTGCCCTCGGAGGGTAGCCGTGAGGAAATCTTCGAAGCGGGGCGCGACGCTTATGTCGCCTTCGTCGATCGGATGCTTGCGCTCACCGACGATCTTGAGGGTGACGAGGTCATTCCGCCCGAAGACGTCGTGCGTCATGACGAGGACGATCCCTATCTTGTCGTTGCCGCCGACAAGGGCACGGCAACCTTCTCGGACACCGCCAATGCCGTCTCCGAAGCGCATGGCTTTTGGCTCGGCGATGCCTTTGCCTCAGGCGGTTCGGCTGGTTACGATCACAAGGAAATGGGGATTACCGCCCGCGGCGCGTGGGAGGCGGTGAAGCGACATTTCCGCGAGATTGACCACGATATCCAGAGCGAGCCTTTCACGGTTGCGGGCGTTGGCGACATGTCGGGGGATGTCTTCGGCAATGGCATGCTTTTGTCGCCGGCAATTCGCCTCGTTGCCGCTTTCGACCACCGTGACATCTTCATCGATCCCGATCCGGACCTTGAGGTGAGCTTCAAGGAGCGTCAACGGCTGTTCGAAATGCCGCGTTCTTCTTGGAAGGATTACAACGAGAGCCTTATCTCCAAGGGGGGTGGCGTTTTCTCGCGCCACGACAAAACTGTGCCGCTATCCCCTGAGATCTGCGCACTTCTTGGGCTTTCGGGCACATCCGCAAGGCCCAACGAGGTGATCCGGGCGATCTTGAAGGCTCCGGTGGATCTTCTCTGGTTCGGCGGCATTGGCACTTATGTGCGGGCGCCGCACGAGAGCGATGCCGACGTGGGCGACAAGGCGAACGATCAGATTCGTGTCACCTCCGCAGAGCTTGGTGCAAGGGCCGTCGGGGAAGGTGCCAATCTCGGTATGACACCGCAGGCGCGTGTCGATTACGGCCTGCGTGGCGGACGCTGCAATTCCGACGCGATCGACAATTCCGGCGGCGTCAACTCCTCCGACCTTGAGGTCAATATCAAGATCGCGCTGGCACCCTCACTGAGGTCGGGCAAGCTGGAGCTGGAGGAGCGCAACCGCTGCCTTTCCGCGATGACCGACCAGGTCGCCGACCTCGTCCTGCGCAACAATATCCAACAGACACTGGCCATCAGTCTAGAACAGATGCGTGGCCTCGACGCCCTCGCCAATCAGGCGCGTTTCATGAACGAACTTGAAGCGGCGGGTCGGCTCGACCGGGCGGTGGAAGTCTTGCCGGACAATTCCACGCTGTCGGAGCGGCAGGCACAGCGCCAGCCGCTGACCCGGGCGGAGATTGGCGTCCTCTTGTCCTATGCTAAGATCGTTCTCTTCGATGAGCTCGTGGCAAGCGACATCCCCGACGATGAATATCTTGCGCGCGAACTCTTTCGGTATTTCCCGGAGAACATGCAGGAGCGGTTCGGCGATGAGATTGCCGGCCATCGACTGAGGCGGGAGATCATCGCCACCCAGCTCGCCAATTCGCTCATCAACCGCGGCGGGCCCACCGCGATCGTTCGGCTGCGTGACCGCACCGGCGCGACGCCAGCGGACATCACCCGCGCTTACACGGCCGTTCGCGATGCCTTCTCCATGCAGCGTCTGCATGCGGAGCTCGAAGCCCTCGATAATAAGATCGGCGGCCAGCTGCAGCTTGAGCTCTATCTGCGGGTGCAGGATGTTCTTCTCGACCGCATCGGCTGGTTCCTGCGCAATGTCGATCTCCGGTCCGGCATTGGTGCAGTGGTCGAGCGTTTTCAGGAGACGCTGGAGGCGCTGCGGCAATTGCTGCCCGACCTCCTGCCGGAATTCGCCGCAAATGCGGTCAAATCGCGCAAAGCCTGGCTCGTCGAGGCGCAGGTCCCCGACGAGCTTGCCGAGGAGCTCGCCATCCTTCCCGAACTTGCCAATGCGATCGATGTGGCACTTATCGCGGAGCGCTGCGGACGGCCGATCGAGGCGGCCGCGGCGGCCTATTTCGAGGTTGCCGATCGCTTCTGCTTCTCCAGGCTTGAGGCGATGATCCTCGCTGTCGAAAGCCCTGATTATTACGAGAATCTGGCGACTGAGAAGGCGCGCGATCAGCTCGCCTCTGCGCATCGGGTGCTCGCCCTCGACGTTCTCTCCTATGCTAATGGCGGGTTCCCGGACGTCTCCGCCTGGGAAGAGGAATATGGCCGCAATGTCAGCGCGACCGCAAACCGTGTTGCCGCGATCCTCGCCGATGGCCGTGCGACGACGGCCAAGGCCACCGTCGCGGCGAGCCTCCTTGCCGAGCTTGCGGAACAACAGATGTCGAAGACATCAGGTTTTGCCGAAAGCCACTGATGGGGGGCAGCGCGGCACGTCTTGCCGCGCTGCCTCCGCTAATTTCAGATTGAGGCTACACCGTTTCCGACAGAGCGAGCTGCGCGACCGCGAGGTCCTGAACCGCAATTCCGGTGCTGTCGAAAATCGTCCGCTCGTCTTCGCTTTCGCGTCCCACGGCCTTGCCGGCCAGGACGTCGAGAAGTGATGAGGCAGTGCCGGATTTCAGGTCGATACGCTGGAACTCGCCGAGCGTTGCAGACTGAACGAGGTCGTCGTAGAAGAGGCGCGATCGAGCGAGCAAGGACACGGGAAGCTCCTGCTTGCCGGCCGTGTCGGCGCCCATGGCGTTGATATGCTGACCGGCGGGTGACCAGTCTTCTGGAAACAGCTCGGCTTGTGACGGCGTGACGGTGATCAAA
The DNA here is from genome assembly GCF_030813515.1 of Rhodopseudomonas julia. NCBI lineage: Bacteria > Pseudomonadati > Pseudomonadota > Alphaproteobacteria > Hyphomicrobiales > Nitrobacteraceae > Rhodopseudomonas > Rhodopseudomonas julia. The sequence goes on from NZ_JAUSUK010000001.1 coordinate 1,537,851, forward strand.
ATGTCGGAGCTGCGCACGGTGTCTTCGCGTTCAGCAACGATGATCTCGATTTGCGGATGAGCCTCGGAAAGAACCTCTGCGAGGGCGTTTGCCTGACGATCTTCGGGTCCCCAGATGCGCACCTTTTTGATGTTGCGTACCGTCATGGCGGCTTCGATCTGGCTTCGGGCCTGCATGCCGGTGCCGAGAATGCCAAGATCCGTGCTGTTGGGGCGTGACAAGGCCCGGATCGCTACAGCGCCGGCTGCGGCGGTGCGAGCCTCCGTCAGCCAATTGGCTTCCACGCAGGCGAGGGCTTTGCCGCTTGCAGCATCGAACAAGAGTGTCGTCGATTGATGGTTCGTCAAATCGCTCTTGGCTGCGTTGCCCGGCCAATAGCCGCCGGCCTTTAGCCCCACCAGCGCGAACCTGTCGATCTCGCCGGATTTTACGCCGAAGGTGCCGAGCCCACTCGCCAGTCGCTCCCGCACGACAGGCAGATTTCGCGCAGAGCCCTCCGCCACATCACGGAAGGCCGCTGCGACGGCTTCAATGGCGTTCTCCAGGGTGACGCAGGTGCGCGCCTGCGTTTCGTTGACGAGACGCATGTGTCTTCCTTGCTTGTTTGGTTTGCCAGTCAGGCGACGAGGGCGAGCTTTCGGAGGCGTTCGAAGAGGAGTTCGCGCTCGTTGTTGTATCTCTCCATGATGGAGAAGTGATTTGCGCCCGGCTCGACGTGGAATTCGGCGCTGGCACCAGCCTTCTGACAATGTTCGGCGAACAGTGCCGATTGTGCGATCCAGCCCGGGCTCTCAGCGCTTCCGACGATGATGTCGAGGGCGACATCTGTCCTTGGCCGCATTCTTAGCGGGCTGACCGATGCGACCTGTTCGGGGCGCAGCCGGATCGCCTCGTTGACGGTGATCTCAAGTACCGGTTGGAGTTCATAGATGCCGCTTATCAGCGCCGCCGCCGCAAGACCTCCGGGCGTAGGGCCTTCCGATGTGGCCAGCGCGCAGGCGAGAAGGTGGGCTCCGGCGCTGTGGCCTGAGGCGGTGATGCGGGTCTTGTCGGCGTCGACCTTCTCGGCAAGGGACGGCAGAGCCGCGAGGCATCTCGTCGTTTGTTCGACGATCTCCCGCAGCTCCACCCTTGGGCAGAGGCTGTAATTGGCGATGACGAGGGAGATGCCAGAGCGAACAAAGGGCTGTGCGAGAAAGCTGTAGTCGCGCTTGTCACGTCCGCGCCAATAGCCGCCGTGCAGGAAGAGGTGAAGAGGAGTACCTGGACCGGCCGGGAAGATGTCGACCGTTTCGTCATTCCCCTCGCCATAGGAAACGTCGGCGAGATAATCGGGCTGGCTGCTACGTGCCTCTTCGCTCAGAACTTCGGCGCGCGAATGGTAAGCCTCCACGTCCTCTGTCGAGACGCGGGGGTTGTATTGCCATTCGTGGTCTCGAACGATTGCGCTCTCCTGGGCTGTCGGCATCAGGCGGCTTCTTTCTTTTCCATGAGCAGATCCCAGAGCACACGTCTGTATTCAGCGAATTTGCGGCTTTCGCGGATCTCTTCGGCGCGTCCGGCACGCGGCCGTTCGATGTCGACGTGGATGACGTTTTCGATGCGACCCGGACGCGCCGACATGACGACGACCCTGTCAGCGAGCATGATTGCCTCGTCGATCGAATGCGTGACGAAGAGAACGGTCTTCTGCATCGTCTCAGACAAGGTCAGCATCTCTTCCTGAAGGACTTCGCGTGTCAGAGCATCCAGGGCGCCGAACGGTTCGTCGAGGAGGAGGATGTCGGGGTCGATCGCCAGCGCTCGGGCGATTCCGACGCGCTGCTGCATGCCTCCAGACATCTGACGAGGATAGTGATTGCGGAACTTCGAAAGGCCGACCGTTTGCAACGTGTTGGCGATCCGATCCTCGTGTTCATTGCGGGGAACGCCACGTGCGTCCAGGGCGAAGGCGATGTTCTGGCTTGCGGTCATCCACGGCAGGAGACCGTATTGCTGGAAGACAAAGCCGCGCTCCGGCCCCGGTCCGGTGATTTCGCGCTCGTCCAGCTTGATCGAGCCGCCGGAGCGGTCTTCCAGCCCCTGTACGATGCGCAGCATCGTCGTCTTTCCGCAGCCACTGGGGCCCACGACGGTGATGAACTCGCCAGGCTGTACGGTCAGATCGAAGCCGGACAGGGCTTCCACCTCGTTGCCGCGGCGGTCGAGAAAGGTTTTGGAGAGGTTCGCGATCGAAAGAACGGCCATTGAGTATATCTCCGTAGTCCCCGAAGGGCGGCTTGTTCCGCCCTTCGGGTATTCGGTGTTCAGCGCTCGTAGCGCCCAATGTCCTCGAGGACCTCTTGCGTCACCGATTGGTCGACGACGCGATCGGCCGGCAGCACTTCGGCTTGCAGGCCCGTGTCGACGTTCAGCTGCTGCATGTATTCGGCCGCATTGTCGCTGATCAGGCCGTTCGGATCCCAGATGCCCCCTTCAGTGTAGAATTTGTAGAAGGCATCAAGGTCTTCGTCGGAATAGTCAAAATGCTGCTTGGCGACGGCGAGCGCCTCATCCTTGTTGTCGAAGACGAAGCGGGCCGCGAGCAGTTCCGCCTTGATGAAGCGTTTGAGGACGTCGCGTCTGTTCTCGATCATGTCGTCGCTGGTGTCCCAAGGGATCATGACGTAATCGGGCAGATCTTTGCCGACGATGGAGAGAAGCTCGGCCTTGCCACTGCGTTCGACCTCGGGCGAAAACGAGGCGACGGTGGCGTCGACGGAGCCGGAAATCACGGCATTAAGTCGTGCGCTCGACCCTTTGAACGAGACCCAGTTGATGGTGTCGATCTGCTCATCGGTCACTCCTGCTTTGTGCAGCAAAGCGAGGGTCACGACGTGCGGCAGTGATCCGGGGCTCGAAATAGCAACGTTCTTGCCCGGAAGGTCTTTGATGCTCTCCACCCCGGCTCCCGGCCGGACCCAGAAGGCATAGTGAAGGCCATTGTGAACGCCCCCGACGGTTTTGACTTTGGCGCCCTTGGCCGCCGCAACGAGGGTCTCCGACATGCCGGCCTCGATGATGTCGGTCGATCCGGCGATCAGCGTGCGGATGGGGACGGAGCTGTCGGCGATATGTGTGAATTCCACATCGAGATCCTGGTCCGTGTAGAAGCCTTTATCCTGAGCGACGAATTCGACCAGGTTCAAGAACATCTTGGCGGGGAGGGTCAGCCGAACCGTGTCTGCTGCGTTTGCCGCCGTGGCTCCCATAAATCCCGCCGCGAGCGTTGCGGACAAGGCGAGTGACCTTGCCCAACCGAGCGTATATTTCATGCTGTCTGTTCCTCTTGTTGCTTGTGGCGCATTCGGCCCGGGCGCTACCGCCACGAGCCGAGACGCTCCTCCAGCCATTTGACGGCGAAGGTCAGGATGTTGCCGATAATGGCCAGGAGGAAGACCGGGACGAACGCCTTCGCCGTCTCGAACTGGTTGGTGTAGTTGATGATCAGACCGCCGAGCCCGGCGATCGACGTCAGAAACTCCGCAATGACCATCGCGATGATGCCGCGACTCACAGCGAGGCGCATTCCTGAGGCGATGTAGGGCACCGCGGAGGGCATGATGATTCGACGGAAGGTCATCCAGCGCCCCGCTCCAAACGCCTTGCCGATGTCGAGGTAACTCTTCTCGACGTTGCGCACGCCCGACAAGGTGTTGATGATCACGGGAAAAATCGAGAAGAGCGCGACGATCACCACTTTCGACAGAAAGCCGACGCCGACCCAGAGCATGAGCAAAGGAACGAGCGCGATGAGTGGCATCGAGTAGAGCGCGTTGATGTAAGGATCGAGGACGATCTCCGTCGTCCGATTCAGTCCCATTGCGACGCCAATCATCACGCCAAGCACAGCTGCGATCGTGAAGCCAACGGCAAAACTCGACATGGATTGCGCCGTGGCGGTGAATAGTTCGCCATCGGCTGCGAGTGCGTAGGTGGCGGCAAGAACGTCGCTGGGCACGGCGACCAAGAGGGGGTTGCCGTAGCGACCGAAAATTTCCCACGCACCAATCAGGATCACCGCGGTGATGATCCTGATCATCGTGTCCCGTGACAGCACCGATTTGCGCTGCCCGGACTTCGGCCGCGACTGCGTCGCTGCCGTTGAGGGGCTTGAGGGAGCCGAGCTCATCCTGTCATCCTCTAAGACGAGTTTTGTATCTTTTGTGCAAATGGAGACGATCTCAAATTGATTGTCAAACTGTTTGTCAGACAAGATGACATAACGTTCGATGACGTGTACTTTGCTGCACAGATTGCAAGCGAGGTGATGAAGTCGTGAGCAGAATCCAGCGCGTCGTCGCTCCCGTTCGGGGACAGGCGGAGGAGTTTCTCCGTCGAGCGATCGAAAAGGGTGACTTGCTGCCAGGTCATCGGCTGATCGAACGAGAGATCTGTGAAACCCTCGAAGTGAGCCGTCCGTTGGTTCGCGAAGCGCTCCGAGCGCTGGAGTCAGATGGACTTGTGCGCCCGCTCCCGCGCGGCGGGATTGCCGTAACCGTGCTGACGGCGGAAGAGGCGATGCAGATCTACGTGGTTCGACGAGAGGTCGAGGGGTTGGCGGCCTCGCTTTTTGCTTCAACTGCGGGCGAGAAAGAGCGCGTGGAACTGCAGCGCATCATCTCAGACCTGCACACCACATTCGCTGCGGACGATACCGAAGGGCTTCTCGACGCCAAGAACCGCTTCTATGCGGCACTCTCTGTAGGATCTGGAAACAAGGTGTTGCAGGAAATGCTACGCAACCTGCACGGCCGCATCCGGCTCTTGCGCGGGACGTCGCTGTCACGTCCGGGACGGACGGCACAGATGGTGGGCGAGCTTTCCGAAATTGCCGATGCGCTTTTGCAGAAGGATGCCGTGAGAGCCCGGCACCTTACGGAAGCGCATATCGACAACGCCTTGAGGGCGGCGCAAGAGGCACTCCAGGATACCGTCGCCGCCGCCGGATAGCATCAACTTGCCGTGCGGCGAGCCTGAGGCGGAGTCGATTTTCGCCGTTGCAGGCGGCTCGCGGGACCCGCCTGCTTTCTTTACGTTCTGCCTGCCGTTGTCGGTGATCAATGCCGGAAGTGGCGCAGCCCCGTGAACACCATAGCAAGGCCTGCCTCGTCGGCGGCGTCGATCACCTCCTGGTCGCGCAGTGATCCGCCCGGCTGAATCACGGCCGTTGCACCGGCTTCCGCGGCTGCGAGAAGGCCGTCAGCAAATGGGAAAAATGCATCCGAGGCGACGACGGAGCCGCGCGTCAAGGCATCTTCGAGCCCGGCGGCGCGGGTCGCTTCCTGCGCCTTCCAGGCGGCAATGCGGGCAGAATCGACGCGGCTCATCTGGCCGGCGCCGATGCCGACCGCGGCTCCGTCCTTCGCATAGACAATCGCATTCGACTTCACATGCTTGCAGATGCGGAAGGCGAAGATGAGATCGGCGAGTTCCTGTTCGGTCGGTTCGCGTTTCGTCACCACTTTGAGATCCGCCAGCTTGACCTGCGCGGCGTCGATCTCCTGGACCAAAAGACCGCCGGCAATCGACTTCACCATCATGCCTGTCGCCGGCATGGCGGAGCCCGTCAGGAGGACCCGGAGATTGGCCTTCGCCTTGAGGACTTTGAGCGCCTCCTCGTCGGCGTCAGGCGCGATGACAACCTCTGTAAAGAGAGCTGTGATGGCCTTGGCTGCCGCCTCGTCGAGCTGCCGGTTCGCGGCTACGACGCCGCCATAGGCGGAGACTGGGTCGCACATCAGCGCTTTGGCATGAGCTTCCGCCAGCGTGTCGGCGATGGCGACGCCACAGGGATTGGCGTGCTTGATGATGGCGATCGCCGGCCTTTCCGGGTCGAGATCGGCGGCGAGCTGGAAGGCAGCGTCAGCGTCGCTCAAATTGTTGTAGGAAAGCGGCTTGCCGTTGACGAGGCAGGCATTCGCAGCACCTGGCTTGCTCTTGTCGGTCGAATAAAGCGCCGCCTTCTGATGCGGGTTTTCGCCGTAGCGGAGCTCCGATGCGCGCGTCCCAGCAAACACCATCCGTTCCGGGAACTGCGTTTCCGACTGCTCGGCGAACCAGCTGGAGATGGCCGCGTCATAGGCGCCGGTGCGCGCAAAGGCTTTTGCGGCAAGCTCGCGGCGTAGTGTCTTGTCAACGCCGCCGGCGGCAACGGCTTCTGCGACGCGCCGATAATCGGCCGGGTCGGTCACGACAGCGACGAAAGCGGCGTTCTTGGCCGCGGCGCGGATCATTGCGGGTCCGCCGATGTCGATATTTTCGATGATCTCGAGCGGGTCGCTGCTCTTGGCAGCCGTCTCTTCGAACGGATAAAGGTTGATCGCGACGAGATCGATCGGCCCAATCCCATGTTCCTGCATTGCGGCCTGGTGCTCGGCGTCGTCGCGGATCGCAAGAATGCCGCCGTGGACTGCGGGATGCAGCGTCTTTACGCGCCCATCCATGATTTCCGGAAAACCGGTCACCTCGCTCACGTCCTTGACCGGCAGTCCAGCCTCTTTGAGCGCCCGGGCCGTGCCGCCGGTCGACAAGATTTCCGCGCCGGCTGCAACGAGCGCCTTGGCGAACTCGACCGCTCCGGTCTTATCGGACAGGGAAATAAGGGCGCGCTTGACGACAACGCGTTCAGGACCGGAAGAGCCCTTTTTGGAAGAAACCGACATGGTGAGCCTCGGGGACGTCGCGAAGAATGGAAGAGCGTCCGGTCTTAATCCCTCAGGCGAGGCGCGCAAGTCTCCAGGCAACGGCGCGTGCATCGCCCACCTCGCCGCTCACCACAATCTGCAGACTGCGGCCCGACCCTCTCGAAAGAGAAAAAATCGTGCTTTCTTCAAGAGCCAGCGGTTGATCGGCCGTGAAGCGCCACACGGCCCCATCGGAGAGGACGAGATCGATATGCGGCGGCATGTCCGAGTCTTCGGGCACTTCGACCCCGACGCTCGGCTCCAAATGAAAGCGGATGTCGAAGGGCGTTCGCTCCGAACCGTTGCCCTCAAAGAGGTCACGCCCTTCCAGAACAAGACCGCCGCCGGCCAAGACAAGTTGACGGCGATGCACGAAACCCAGCGTCTTTACGTAGCCGTCATGGGATAGTTCGAGAAGAATCGTGCCGTCTTTTTCCTGCCGACGGTTCCGCTCTACGCGCTTCGGACCGCTGACGAGGAGGACACGCTCGCCTTCAGCCTCTAGACGGCTCGAGGACATATCGGCGAGCGTTGCGGTGGAATGCGCCGCCGTCAGCCGTGCGGCGCGTCTCAGGGCCTCGTAGCGGGCGCGGGGTGCTCCGCAATTGATGATGAGGCGCTGGCCATTGTGGGAAAATTCGAAGGCGAGGGTGCCGGCATGTGCTTCGGCACTGAAGGCGAGCGGCGGTGGCGGACCCGCATCAACGATCAATGCCGCCTCGCCCGCTTCCAGACGTTCGAAGGCCGAATAGGGGGCGGAGGCGACGGGTTTGCCGAGCGCCTCGTCATAGGCGAGCACGGTGGAGAGCTGATCGCGACCGCCCGCCGAGGCGCCGTTGAACTGGGCAAAGGCACCGTCGGCATGGCGGAAGAAGCGCAGCATCGGCATGGCGCGGTCGATCGCGCCCAAGATCGCTTCTGGGGGGTGCTGGCCGCGCGCGACCACCGTCTGACGGAGTGGCAGAAGGTCGAGAAGCGCTTCAAGAATAGCGGCCGGAGAGCGGGAGATATGGCCGCCATCGGGCAGGAACTGCGCGCCAATCTCATGACTGACCCGCTCCAGGCCGCGTTTGGCGAGACGTTCCTGGCGCGACAGGCAAAGCCCGGCCATGGCAAGCGCAATCGCCACCTGCAGGCGCGGCAGGCCTGGCTCGGCGGCATAGAAGGATTTGCGCAGGAAATGCGCGTGGCGCAGCATGGAACGCACGTAAAGGCGGTAGAAATCGTGGTCCGCGCCTTCCAGAACCAATGCCGATTGCGACAGAAGCGACATGGTGCGCCGTGCTGCCACCGGAGGTTCCCAGGCGACGGCATGATGGCGCCTTTCGGCACTCATCCAATCATGCACGATGACTTGCGCATTGGAGCGGGCAACCGGCGTCGCGGCCGCCTTCAGGTGCCGCAGCCAGCCGAAACCGTGCAGCTCTTCGGCCCAGTCCGAACTTGGCGGGATCATTTCGAAGGGCGATTTCCCCTTCGTCTCAACCCATTGCCCTGCAAATGAAAATCGGCCTGAATAGACCTCCTCCGCGATCGTCGGATCGGCGGTTCTGAGGTCGGGCGGGGCAATCAAAAGCTGTGATCTGCCGCCGCCGCCAATGAAAGCGGGTGTTCCGATGAGCGTGCCCAAGCGGAGACGGCGGCTCACGCGTTCGGCGCGTGAGAGCGTCAGCCTCCATCGGTCGCTCGAGGCCAGGGGTGCCATATTATTGGCGCGTAACGGGGTTTGCGATTCTTGGCAAGCGAGGCGAGAGGCCCGGAAACCGCGCGCCCACTGCTTTTTCGCTCAATTTAGCCGCCGCCAGCGGGCGGCGAAGAAGCCGTCGACGCCGCGAGAATCGCCACCAAAGGCCATGCCGGGCAGTGAGCGGAAGAAACCCTCAGGCGTGCAAAAGTCCTGAAGCTCGGGGAATTCCGCGGCGTGAAGCGGCATCGGCTCGAACATGTCGTGGCTCTTGGTGAAGATGTGGGCCTGTTCCTCGCCTTCCTCGGGCTCCAGCGAGCACGTGGCGTAGACGAGAATCCCGCCTGGTTTCAGCCAGTTGGCGGCGCGCGCGAGCATATCTTGCTGCACCTTGCGCAGCATCACGATCTCGTCTTCGCGCTTCGTCCAAGGCAGATCCGGATGCCGGCGAATGGTGCCGGTCGCCGAGCATGGCGCGTCGAGAAGGATAAAATCGAAGGATTCCGCGGGCTGGAAGGAAAAAACGTCAGCCTCGGCGAATTCCGCCGAGAGACGCAATCTTTCAAGGTTGCCTTTGAGACGACGCATACGTGAGGAGGATTTCTCAACCGCGGTGACGATGGCACCGCCTGCGACAAGCTGCGCTGTCTTGCCGCCGGGGGCGGCACAGAGATCGGCGACGCGTTTGCCGGAGATATCCCCGAGGAGACGCGCGGGGATTGCGGCGGCGGCATCCTGCACCCACCAATCCCCGGTCTCATAGCCGGGGAGCTTGGAGACGGTGTGCAGGCGATCGAGACGCACGCTGCCATTCGGCAAAAGATCGCCTGACAGACGTTCGGCAAGTTCGGCGGGATCGGATTTCGGCGTCAGATCGAGCGGTGGCGCGTCGGCATGGGCGGCAAGGATCGCGGCGGTTCGCTCCGGACCCCAGTTTTTCTCCCAGCGCGCGATCAGCCAGTCGGGCGCGCCGTTCACTGAAGCCGCAGAGGCCAAAATCTCGCTGCGCTCGCGGGCGATGCGCCGGAGCACTGAATTGACGAGCCCCTTGGTCTTGGCGGTGCGCCGGTCGCGGCCGGCCGCCGTCACGGCGAGATTGATCGCCGCGTGATCGGGAACGTCGAGATAGAGGACCTGCGTGGCGCCGAGATGCAGAAGCGCGGACAGGCGGTGGGCTTTCTCGTCGAGGGGGCGTTCCAGACGCTTTCTGATCGCATCCTCGATGGCGCCGCGGTGGCGCAGCGCCGCATCGAGGATCGCCCGCACCAGCCCCTTGTCCTGCGCCGACAGGGCGCGGAAGCCCGGCGCGCCGCCGGCCTCCAGAAGCGGACCGAGAGGGCTGCCGTCGCGCACGACTTTGAGGAGAATGGCGGTTGCGGCGTCGCGTGCGGCAAGGCCCGGCGGGCCCGGCTGGGCCGTGCCCCTTCCACTCGCCTTGCCGCCCGTCTTGGGGCCGCCCGTCTTGGGGCCGCCCTTGCTTGGGCCCTTGCCGGCGCCTGAGCGATGCGGCCGCGCCCCTGAAGCGGCACGGCTTTCCTGCGTGTTGTGCGGTTCGCGAACATCGCGCCGCGCGCCTTCGTCAGCGCTCATGAGCGGCTCGCCGATTCTCTGTCGTCATTCTGTCTTCCTAACGGCGCGACCACCACTTGACCATCGCCGCATCGCAGCTCTGCGGCAAGGAGGCCGCAAAGCGACGGCGCCACCCTGGGATGGCGCCGTTCAAATCTTCATGCCGCATGTCGCATGCAGGAATGGTCAAAAGATGGTGGGAAGCGGCGTCCAGGCATCCGTCGCTACCGCTTCTCCTGCAAGCCGGTGCCATGACGCCCGCGTGGCTTCGGCGCCGGACGGACGCGGCACCTGAAGAACTCGGTGCTTGAAGAGCTCAGCTCCCGGGAGAAGCTCGGCCTGCCGGAAGAATTCAGCCCCAAGGGCCGCCGCGTTTGCGGCCGGTCTGCGGCACCGTGCCGGAGCTCGAGCGGCCGGTCCCAGCCGAGCCCCAGGGACCGGAAACGCCGCGTGCGGCCGGCGCCGGCTCCACCGCGGGGCGGGAGGATTGCCGCGAAATGGCCGGCCCGCTGCCGCCGGAGGCCATCTCCTGCAAGGCCGCGATACGGTTTTCGGTCGACGGGTGCGTGGAGAAGAGGTTGTCCATGCGTGCACCCGACAGGGGATTGATGATGAAGAGATGTGCGGAAGCGGGATTTTGCTCCGCGCTCATCATCGGGCGACGCTTGGCGGCACCGGCGATCTTGCCGAGCGCGGAGGCGAGCCAGAGCGGGTTGCCGGCGATCGCCGCCCCGTCGCGGTCGGCGGAATATTCGCGCGTACGCGAGATCGCCATTTGCACGAGCATCGCGGCGAAAGGCGCCGTCAGGGCGGCGAGAAGCACGCCCACGAAACCGAAAGGCGAGTTGTTGTCGCGCGAGCCGCCGAAGAAGAGGGCGAAATTGCCGAGCATCGAAATGGCACCGGCGAGCGTCGCCGTGATCGTCATCGTCAAGGTGTCACGGTTCTTCACATGGGCGAGCTCATGCGCCATCACGCCCGCCACCTCTTCGTGGCTGAGCTGCTGCAACAGCCCGGTCGTCGCCGCGACGGCCGCATTTTCGGGATTGCGGCCGGTGGCGAAGGCGTTCGGCTGGTCGCTGTCGATGAGATAGACTTTCGGCATGGGCAGGTTCGCGCGCTCCGCAAGCTGGCGGATCATGCCGAAGAAATCGGGCGCCGAACGCTCGTCGACCTCATGCGCATTGTGCATTTTGAGGACGAGCTTGTCGGCGTTCCAATAAGAAAAGAGGTTCATGCCGGCGGCGAAGAGAAAGGCGATGAAGGCACCTCCGGAACCGCCGACGAGATAGCCGACGCCCATGAAAAGGGCGGTCAGGGCGGCCAGCAACATGGCCGTCTTCATCATGTTCATCGTCTTGTTTGCTCCGACCCACAAATAGCGTCCGTGCATATTTTGGGTGCCGATGAGCCGGCTTCAATCCGCAACTCGACCAAGACCGAGAAAGCTCAATGGAATCCGGCGCTTGAGCGGTTGGCATGCGACCACTCGGTCGCCAGGTCGCGGATCCTGCAGATTTTCTGGGCAGTTTTTCAGCTTTCGACGAGCGCCCGATACGCTTCCGAGCCCCTGCGGCAAGATCTCTGACACGACACCATGCAAGCCCGGCACCAGTTAGCTTTCGAAGTTTGCCGGCGTTGCAATGTCGGTTTGGGGAAATTGGCAGGACGGGGCAGGTCTATCGGCGGATAGGCTGCAAGCGGACCTGACCCCGAAATCTTACGGACCGGCTCAATAGAGGCCTGCCGCTTCAACTGGATGGGGGTTACATGTCGAAGTTTCGGTCGATCGGGTTACGTCTCGCGCTGGCGAGCGTCGGCCTGATCGCTTTTCTTCTGATCGTCGGGATCGCCACGATCTCCACTTTCGTCACGAATTCCGTCAGCGAACTGGCGACGGAAAAGCTGGAGCAGACCGGCCTTGCTCAGGCCAAGAATGTGCGGGGGCTTTTGGGCGGGCTGATGCAGACGGCCAAGACCCTCGACAGCACCGTCGAGGGATTGATGGAGACGGGCTATCGCGCACGCCCCGGCGTGACGCGGCTTTTGCAGCAGATGATGACGAAGGATACGGGTCTCGCTGGCGCCTGGGTGGCCTTTGAGCCCAACGCCTTCGACGGTCGCGACGCGGAACTTGCCGGGCGCGCGGATATTCGGACGCAGACGGAGGGCGGCCGCTTCGTGCCGTTCTATTACAATTACGGCGACGGGGTGAGCGAGACCCATGCCACCGATATGGCTCTGCCCTGGTATCAGGTTCCGTTCAAGAGCGGCGAACCCTTCATGACGGATCCGACGATCTACACGATCGACGGCAGCGATATCATGCTGACTTCGGCCGCTTTTCCGCTCGAGTTGGATGGGAAGACGATCGGTGTCGCCGGCGTCGACATCGAGCTTTCGAGCCTCTCCAAGGAATTCGCCCAGATCCGCCCCTATGATGTCGGCCATGTTCGCCTCGTCTCGCATGGTGGGTTGTGGACGGCGACGGATGATGCGGAAAATCTCGGAAAGCCGGTCAGTGAGACGGCTCCGGAGTTGTTCCCCGCTGTCGAAAAGGCGCTGAGCGCGGGAACCCGCCAGCTCGTGCGCGACGAGGCCGGGGTGCTCAATGTCATCGTGCCGACCGGGATCCAGGATATCGACGGCAATTGGGCGGTCATCGTTTCCGTGCCTGAGGCCGTGATCTTGAGCCCGGCCCACCGGCTTTCGAGCTGGCTGGTGATCGGCGGCCTGGTTTTGCTCGCGCTTCTGGCGGCGGTGCTCGCCGTGCTCACGCATCGTATGATCCGACGCCCGCTGGCGCGCAGCGTCGGCACGATCCGCGCGCTGCAGGAGGGGCACCTCGATACGCCGATCGTCGATACCGATCGCGGCGATGAGATCGGCGACATCAACCGCGCCCTTTCCGATTTCAAGGCGAGCATGATCAAAGCCGAGGAGCTTGCCGCCGCGCAGGCCCGCGAGCGGGAGCTGCGCGAACAGCGGGCGAGCCGCATCGAGGCGCTCAACGGACGGTTCGATCAGGCGATTTCCGGGATTCTCGAAACGGTCGGCGCGTCCGCCACCACGCTCAAGCTGACCGCAGAGAGCATGTCGGCGATCGCCGAGGAGACGAGCAGCCAGGCGACGACCGTCGCCGCCGCCTCCGAACAAGCCTCGACGAATGTGCAGACCGTTTCGGCTGCGGCCGAGGAATTGTCGTCCTCCGTTCAGGAGATCGCCCGTCAGGTGCAGCAATCGACCGATATGGCGAAGACGGTGAGCGAAAGCGCCGAGCAGAGCCGCGGCGTGGTGCAGGGTCTTGCCGCCTCGGTGAAGAAGATCGACGAGGTCGTGCATCTGATCGCCGATATCGCCAACCAGACGAACCTGCTGGCGCTCAATGCGACGATCGAGGCGGCGAGAGCCGGCGAATCCGGCAAGGGCTTTGCGGTCGTTGCCGCCGAGGTGAAAAGCCTCGCCACGCAGACGGCGAAAGCGACCGAGGACATCAGCCGGCAGATCGGCGACGTGCAGATGGGAACGGGCAGCGCCGTGGAGGCGATCGAGAACATCGTGACCGCGATCCGGGAGGTGAGCCAGGTCACCGTCGCGATCGCCGGATCGGTGGAAGAGCAGAACGTCGCCACCCAGGAGATCGCCCGCAACGTCCATGAGGCGGCGTCCGGCACATCGGAAGTGTCGAGCACCATCGTCGGCGTGACGCAGGCGGCCGGCGAGACGGGCTCCGCCTCGGGCCAGGTGCTGTCGGCGGCCGAGGAACTCAACCAGCACGCAGGCGCGTTGCGCGCCATGGTGCGCGAATTCCTGGAGGATGTGCGCGCCGCCTGAGGGGCGGCGCGTCGTGCGCACGAAAAGATCTCCGAAGCTCTTCCGGTCGGTCGAAATGACCGGCCGGGATTGCTAGATATCGCTCAGTGACGAGGCGATCAGCCAGGGAGACGAGGATGAACGAGGCTTCGAACAAATCCTCCGAAGAGGACATTCAGGCCGAAACGGCGGTGACGCCGCGGCGCGAGCTTCCGGAGGCCGCCAAGCGCGCTCTCGCCGAGGCCGAAGAGCGCCGCAGACAAGAGGCCGAGGCACGTGCCGCCGCGGAGGCGGCCCGGGCAAAAGAGTTCAATGGGGTCGAAGGCCCCGAGCCGGTGCGCTTCGGCGATTGGGAGCGCAAAGGCCGCGCGATCGATTTTTGACGGGCTGATCAGGGGGAAGGCGGACCGGCGCGTTTGCCGGCTTCAAGGCCGCGACAGGCGAGCAGGCGTAATGAGGTTGATAGGGGAGGCATCTCTACGTTGCTCCCCCGGATTTCATTGCCTCATATCGATCAAGAATTTCTGGACTATCCAGATCGACTGTATATCTTAGATGGTGCCAAGTCGCTCCTGCGATCCGAACTGTCGCCGGATGGTGTGCGTGCCAGTCCCAAGGGATTGGATAGGACGCAGGAGCGCGAATTCACCTGAACTCCCATACGTTCTGCAGCTGACCATTGTCGTGGAGCATGTCGCGCCACCGGCTGGCTTCTTTGCGATCGTGTCGGTAGGACCGCGCGATCGCGCCGGCTGACATATCGGCAAGTTGTATCAAGGGGTCCCGGGTCGAGTCTTTCAGGTCCCATTTTCTGACAGAACCTGTTTCGATGTGTTGTCTCAGGTAAGCCCGCAATTGTTTCTTGAACAGCCGGTCGCCGGATCCATCGATCACGACTTTGGCGTCTCTCAGGACGCCGCCGTCGTTTTGCATCATCATTCTAACGAAGAACTTGTAAAAGCTCTCTTTGACAGTCCGAAGGGCCTCAGAGTGTATGAGGTGCTTCTGTACAACCACTGCCCGAACCGAAAATTCTTGCTTAGAAAGACCTTCAAAGAATGCGTCTCGTACCGACCCGCTGCACTTGTTGAACTTGAATTCAGGCTGGATCCTCAGCCGACTTCGTAGTGCCGCAATATGAAGGCCCGTCTCTTGCGCGTCAGAAGAGTTCTGAAACACAACCATTGATGTGACGAATATCGGTGTCGAGCCCCGTTCAAGCTTAAACCCTGGGTCGCCCGATTCGTCTATAAATACATACATGCCCGAATTTATAAAATTTTGCCGCTCCTAAGAAGAGGTGACGGCCTGTCGCTTATTCTGAAAAAGGATTGTGACGGCGACAGTCTGCCTTGTCACTTCCAATGCTTGAATAACTGCGTCCGTGCACCGAGACCCCTCGAGGCTTTGCCGTGCCTGCAGTGATCCGATCGAAATCGATCGTCTGACCGACCGGCGACTGAGCCAGCTGTTTTCACATTGTCAATTAACCGGCATCCGCTATTATAGGAACATGTTCCTATATCGATTCGCTCTCTCTCTTCTCACCTTCGCCGTGCCGGCTCTGCCGGCTGCGGCGGGTTCTGAGCTGCCGGGGCTCTACCGGGCGGTGGTTGAGCGCGTCGTCGACGGCGATACGCTGGCGGTGCGGGCGACGATCTGGCTCGACCAGGAGGTGCGGGTGCTGGTGCGGCTGCGTGGCATCGACGCGCCGGAGCTGCGTGCGCGTTGCCTGGCGGAAAAGTTGCAGGCTCTGGCGGCGACAGATGCGCTCGCCGCGCTCGTCACCGATCCGGCCGTCACCTTGAGCGAGGTGGAGGGCGACAAATATGGCGGGCGGGTCGTCGCCGATGTGCGCGATGCGAAGGGCCGCGATCTCGGCGCCCTGCTGCTGCAGGAGGGGCTGGTGCGGGCCTATGCCGGCGGCCACCGGGACGGATGGTGCGGAAAGCTGTCGCTCAAGGCGGATTGAAGACGTTTCAGCGCGGGTGTGCGATGGGGCGGCGGCCTGGGCCGGCCGCCCCGATCTCTGGCGTCGGGCTCAGACTTCGACGAGCTTGTCCGGCAATTCGTTCGGGTTTTCCTGGCCCGCCGGAATATGCTCTTCGAGGATTTTTCCGCAGGCGGTGATCGCCTTCACCAGGCCGTCGGCCAGGGCACCCTTGCGGCTGTCCTCGATGAGCTCGGCCACGATCTCGTCCCAGACGCTCTGGTCGACATGGGCGTCGATGCCCTGATCAGCGATGATCGCCGCATAGCGCTCCGCCAGCGACACGAAGATCAGGATGCCGGTGCGGCCTGCGGTTCCGTGGAGATTGTGCGCCATGAATTGCTGCATGGCATGACGCTCGGCGCGCTGGCGGCGGACGAATTCCGGCACCAGGAGGGGCCGGAGCGACGGCAGCGAGGCGAGGAGCCCGAGCAGGATCAGGAGCACGATCTCGCCGGCTGCCACGACGCGGGCATCGAGGGCGTCGCCCCAGAGGTCGTGCGATTGCGCGAGCCATTCATTGCCGGGCGCAGGCGCCGTGAGCCAGGCTTCGGCGAGCGGGTAGAGGAAGGCGACGGCAATGCCCGCAAAGAGCGTGGCAAGCGCCGCCCAGAGAAGCGGAATGAAGCGATAGCTGTCGCTGGTTTCCGCAGCGACGGCGAAAATCTCGCCGGAGGTGCCGCTTTCGGCCGTCCGGATCGCTTCGGCGATGCGGGCGTGTTCGGTGGGGTCGAGAATGGCCATGTCCGTCTCCTACCAGCTGCCCGACGAGCCGCCGCCGCCGAAGGAGCCGCCGCCACCGGAAAATCCGCCGCCGCCGCCACCGAAGCCGCCGCCGTAATTGTTGAGGCCCCCGACAAAGCCGCCGGTGCGGCGGCGGCCCTTTCCGCGCGGGCCGAAGAGGCCGGAGAACATGATGATGAAAAACACGGCCAGGAAGATCATCGTGAAGATGGTGGGACCGATGTCGCCTTCCGGCACGCGTTCCTTGGCGCGCTTGACCCAGGCTTCGCGGTCGCCGCCGAGGACGGCGACGATGTCTTCGACGCCGCGGGTGATGCCGCCTGGAAAATCGCCCGCCTTGAAGCGGGGGATGATGGAGCCTTCGATGATGAGTTTGGAGATCGCGTCGGTGAGCGTGGGCTCGAGCCCGTAGCCGACCTCGATCCTCACCTGACGCTCGTTGGGGGCGACGAGGAGAAGGACGCCGTTGTCCTTGTCCTTCTGGCCGATCTGCCAGGCGCGGCCGAGATCGACGCCGTATTCTTCGATGGAGCGGCCGCCGAGCGAGGGGACAGTCGCGACGACGAGCTGGTCGGAGGTCTTCTTTTCCAGATCGTCGGAGAGGGCGACGAGCTCCGCCTCTTCGGTGGGCGAGAGGAGATCGGCCGCATCGACGACGCGGCCGGTGAGTTTCGGGAAATCCTGGGCGGCGGCCGGCGCGATGAAGGCCGGCGCGACGAGGATCAGAACAGCAGCAAAAAGGGCGCGCAAAACGTCTCTCGTCTCAGATCAATTGCCGGTGCCGGTGGCGGGCTGGTCCGCCGGCTGGTTCTCGTTGGCCGGGGCGGTCTCGTTGGCGGGGGCATTGAAATTCACCCCCGGCGCATTGCTGCCGCCGAAATCGACCTGCGGGGCGTTGGCGTTTTCAGGTGCGGTTTCGAAATTCGCCATCGGCTCGTAGCCGGAATAAAGCGTCATCGCCCAGAGCCGGCCCGGGAAGGTCTTGAGCTCGGTGTTGTATTTGCGGACCGCCTCGATGTAGTCGCGACGTGCCACGGCGATGCGGTTTTCCGTGCCTTCGAGCTGCGATTGCAGCGCCAGGAAATTCTGGTTGGATTTGAGATCGGGATAATTCTCGGTGATGGCGAGAAGCCGGCCGAGGGCGGCGCCGAGCTCGCCTTGCGCTTCCTGGTAGCGGCGCATGGCTTCGGGATCCGTCGGATCGACGTTGAGATTGGTCTGCGTCGCCTTGGAGCGGGCCTCTACGACGGAGGTCAGGACGTCTTTTTCCTGACGGGCGAAGCCCTTCACGGTCTCCACGAGGTTCGGCACGAGATCGGCACGGCGCTGATACTGGTTCTCGACCTGGCTCCAGGCGGCCTTCGCCTGTTCTTCGTAGGTCGGAATGGTGTTGACGCCGCAAGAGGCGAGAAAGATGGCCACGAAGCCGATGAGAGCGACGCGAAGGCCGGTGAGCGGGCGCATGAAAACCTCCGGTGAATGCGGGCGAAAGGTAGTGCCGCGCGTTTGACGCGCAAGCGACAATCGTAGGCGATGTGGCCCGAAAGTGGGAATTTGCCGCGGATCGAACATGCCTAACCGCCGGCGTGGCGTCCTGCGAGAAGCCAATAGACGAAGGCTCCGACCGTGCCTGCGGCGGAGAAGATCGCGATGTCGGAAAATTCCGAGGCCGGCGGGCCGGCAATGCCGAGGATGGTCGCGGCCGAGCCGACCACCGCGCCGAAGACGAGATGCAGGATGAGCGAGCGCCAGCCGAAGCTTTCGGCAAACAGGATCATCAGGAAGGCCGGGATGCCGGCGACGGCGCCGACGACGAAGGCGGCGAAGAAGGACACGAGCGCCGCCTTGACGGCGTAATCCTGAAGCGCCTCACCTGGATGAAGCTCCGGCGGCACGGAAAAATAGAGAACCGCCGCCGCCGCCCAGCAGGCGGCGATGAAAGCGATCGGTATGAGGAGGATAATCCGCCAGACCCGGGCCATGCCGGTGGAGCTCAGCCTTCCGCTGCGAGCGCCGGCGCTGCTTCGCGCTCACGCTTCTTCATGCGCTCGCTGGCGCTCTTCAGCTGGCCGCAGGCGGCGAAGATGTCACGCCCGCGCGGCGTGCGAATCGGCGAGGCGTAGCCGGCACGGTTCACGACCTCGGCGAAGCGCTCGATCTGATCCCAGTCGGAGCATTGATAGGGGCTGCCGGGCCAGGGATTGAACGGGATGAGATTGATTTTCGCCGGAATGCCTTTGAGGAGCCGCACGAGCTCCTTCGCCTCTGCAAGCGAATCGTTGATGCCCTCGAGCATGACGTATTCGAAGGTGATGCGGCGGGCGTTCGACAGGCCCGGATAGGCCCGGCACGCATCGAGAAGCTCGGCGATCGGCCATTTGCGGTTGATCGGCACGATCTCGTCGCGAAGATCGTCGCGCACGGCGTGCAGCGAAATGGCCAACATGCAGCCGATTTCCCCGCCGGTGCGGAAAATGCCCGGAACGACGCCCGAGGTCGACAAGGTGATGCGCCGCTTCGACAAGGACAGGCCCTCGCCATCGGAGGCGATTAGAAGCGCGTCGCGCACATTCTCGAAATTATAAAGCGGCTCGCCCATGCCCATCATGACGATGTTGGAGACGAGGCGGCCTTCCGTCGGCACGATCGCGCCCTGCGGCGTGGCGAGATCGGGAAAATCGCCGATGCGCTCGCGCGCCACCAGGATCTGCGAGACGATCTCGCCGGGCGTCAGGTTGCGCACGAGCTTCTGCGTGCCGGTGTGGCAGAAGGTGCAGTTCAAGGTGCAGCCGACCTGGCTCGAGACGCAGAGCGTGCCGCGGCCCTCTTCGGGAATATAGACGGTCTCCACATCGACCGGGCGACCGGCGGTCGGGCCGGGACGGTCGGCGCCCTGCGCGGGAAACCGCATCAGCCATTTGCGCGTGCCGTCGACGGAGATCTGCTCGGAGATGATTTCCGGGCGGGCAATGGCGAAGTGGCCGTCGAGAGCGGCACGCAGCTCCTTGCCCATATTGGTCATGGCGTCGAAGGAGGTGGCGCCGCGCAGATAGAGCCAGTGCCAGAGCTGATTGACGCGCATACGGCGCTGCCGCTCCGGCACGCCGATCTCCCCCAGCGCATCGGCGAGCTCATCACGGCTCAGGCCGACGAGGGAGCGGCGGACGGCAGAAGCATTCGTGGAAAGCGGGTGCGCGGACGCGTCGAAGCGCGGCACAGCCGCGTGGTTGGCAAGGCTCATATCGTTCATGGCGGTATCGAAGGTGGGTCTTAGCACAGGCTCATGCAAACGAAAACGGACCGCCCGTAGGACGGTCCGCTTCGAAAATCGCGGCCTTTGGCCGTTATTTACATTCGGAAGCGACCTTGCTGCTCGCCGCCGTCACTCCTGAAAGGGAGAATTGATAGCTCGTCTCGTTGCCGCGGCGCGACGTCCCGGTCACCGTCATCTGGCGCCCGCTCTTCATCGCGGCATAGAGCTGCGGCTCCTCGGCTTCGTTCAGAAGCCAGGCGCTGTCGCCCTTGGTAAACATCGTGAACTTCTTGCCGTCGATGTCGACGGTCACCGTCGACTTGTCCTCAAAGGCGTAGCCGACAACGAAGTTCGCCTCATGGCCGATGTTTTCCGCCGGGCTTGAACGCACGAAGAAGGCGACTTTGCCGTGATTGAGATTCGCCGGCATCTCCTTCTTCGGAGTGGAGTGAATGAAGCAGACGGTGCCCTTGTCGCCGGGATAGCTCCAGGCCGTCCAATCGTTGAACTGACCCAGCGAATTCGGCGTCTGAGCAAAGGCTGCGGTCGCGACGATCAAGAATAGGCTCGTCAGAAATGTCCTTAGCATGCCTGTCCCGCAATCGATGGTTTCTACGAAGCCAAGCCGCATCGGCGAGGCGTCGGTCGTGATGGTCGCTCTAGAGATGCGTCATCGTGGTTACTAAATCATGAACCGAGCATGGGTCACAGGCGAAGCCTGCCGGCATCCGTTTGATCGGTTCGATGCCGGGCCATGGTTGTTTGGGAAAAAACGGCCAGATTTTGACGGAGGAGCGTTTCCTCAGGCTCCGGCGCCTATTTCTTCCTCGAGAGCCCGGCTTGCGGCGGTGCGATGTTCCTCGCGAATGGAGGAGGAGACGGCGGCAAGCGCTGCAGCCAGAACCGAGGCGTCATCGAGAAAACCGAGGCCGACGATGAAATCCGGCACGAGGTCGAAGGGGGACACGAAATAGGCGAGGGCTGCGACCACCGTCAGCTTGGCGCGCGTCGGCGTGCGCGGATCGAGCATGGCGTAATAGGCGGACACCACTTCGTGCATGAAGGGAATCGTGCGCAGCGCCTTCCTGACCGTCGGCCAGAACCGGTGCTTGATTTCCGCTTCCTTGTCGGCCGCATCCTCCGGGCCGAGAATCTCAATATCAGGTACCGTACGTGGCATCTGGCGCTCCCATCTGATGGTGTTCAATTGGGGCGCGAGTGGTCCTTTCGCAAGACGCGGGGCTTGGCTAAGAGGGAGCAGAGCGAGGGTCAGGGGCCCGCCTGGCGGGCTTTCAAGGGGAGGACAGAATGCAGCTCAATTCCGATATCGCAGCGATCGTGACCGGCGGGGCTTCAGGTCTCGGCGAGGCGACGGCACGCATGCTCGCCCATCAGGGCGTGCGGGTGACGATCTTCGACATGAACGAAGAGCGCGGACGGGTGACGGCCGGCGACATCGGCGGCACGTTCGTTCCGGTCGACGTCACCGATGCCGCGAGCGTTGAAGCGGGGGTCGAAAAAGCGCGCGCGGCGCATGGCGTGGAGCGCATCCTGGTCAATTGCGCCGGCATCGCGCTCGGGCGCAAGACGCTCGGCACCGACCGGAAGACGGGCGAGCTCAAAGCCCATGACATGGCCTCGTTCCGCAAGGTGGTGGAGGTCAACCTCATCGGCACCTATCAGATGATCGCGCAATCGGTTCCGGAGATGTCGCAGTTGAAGCCGATCACGTCGGACGGCTGCCGCGGCGTCATCGTCGTGACCTCGTCGGTGGCGGCGACCGACGGACAGATCGGCCAGGCGGCCTATGCCGCCTCCAAGGGGGGCGTCCTCGGCATGACGCTGCCGGTCGCGCGCGACCTCACCGAATACGGCATTCGCGTCTGCGCCATTCAGCCGGGCGTGTTCGAGACGCCGATGGTTTCCGGAATGCCGGAAAAAGTGCGCGAGAGCCTCGCCGCCGGCGTGCCGTTTCCGAAGCGCCTCGGCCAGGCGCACGAATACGCGCATGTCGTGAAGTTCATCTGCGAGAACGATTATATGAACGGCGAATCGATCCGCCTCGACGGGGCGATCCGTCTCGCGCCGCGGTGAGGGAGTGAGCGGCGATCTCGACAGGCCGGGCTCGGCCTGTCGGGAGCTTCTCAGTTTGCGGACTGATCTTCCTCGATGTGCTCGAGGATAACGTTCTTGTTGTCGTCGATCCTGAATATGACGACAAGAGGAGGTGCAAGAGGTGTGCGCTTGGTGCGAGCGTATCTGAATGAAACGAAGTCGCTCTCAAAATGCGGGAACCCATAAGGATTCCTATAGAGTCCTTCGACAATACCCTCCATCGCCTCGTCAACAGCGCGATATCCGCCAATCTCCTGGATAGCCTCCTCGAACGCGTCCGAAGCGATTATCTCGCGCATCAGGCAGAGCGCCAGCCCAGTCGCTCACCCATAGCGGCAAAGTGCTTGAGCCCTTCCGGTGGCAACGGCGCGTCTTCGAACAGAGCAGATTGGTACGGCATCGGGTCCCCGTTGTATCGGGTCTTCCAAGCAATCCCATGCGAAAGGTCACTCGATTCCGTGCCCGTCATATTCCAATAGTGCCATATTGACTCGTCGATGTAGTCGAGATCGTCTGGGCTGAAGAATTTTAACACCGGCTCGGATAAAGCTTTATGCCGGCGCTCCATGAATTGACCTGCACCCCTGCTTTCGATTTCGAGCAAGTTATCTCGTAGCATCTCTGCAATCAGTGGCGGCATCTCGACAGGTGCTGGTCCGAGTTCGAGACGTTGATATTGTCTGCCTGTGACCGGGATCCGACGTTCATAGAACGAACGGAAGTCCGCACGCCAAAGTATTTTGTTGAGCTTGATCGCGCCGAAACGAGGCATGTCCTCCGATTTTTGGCACACGTACAGGATTGCCTCTTTCAGTCGGCGCTGACCGCCCGGAAGAGGCACAACGTAAGCCACATTTCGTGCCGCTCGGTCTTTCCAATCCACGGCTGCTGCCCATCAATTCGCGCTGATGAAAGTTAGGTTATATCTATTGGGCGTTCAAGCAGTGAGAGCAAGCGGCGTGGCTACCTAAAAGTTGTTCGCTTTAGAAAATCTTCTTGGGTGAGTAGCTTTGGTTGTGCCTGAACGTTGATCATGTTGATTGATGCACAGCAGCGGGGATCCGGCGCCATCAATAAAAAAGGGGCGCCGGAGCGCCCCTGTCGTGAACTTTGATGTCGGCCGGCGTCAGTAGACGCGCTTCTTCGGCTCGATATAGGGCACGTCGTTCGACATCGTGTAGGTGTGCACCGGCCGGTCTTCGAGGCGCACCGTATGGGCGGCCTCGTCGATGAAGGCGAGGCTGTGCTTCATCCAGTTCTGGTCGTCGCGATCCGGGAAATCCTCGCGCGCATGGGCGCCGCGGCTTTCGTGCCGGTTGGCGGCCGCTTCCATCGTCACCACCGCCTGGGTGATGAGGTTCTGGAATTCCAGCGTCTCGACGAGATCGCTGTTCCAGATCAGGGAGCGGTCGGTGACGCCGATGTCTTCGGCGCCGCGCCAGACTTCGTCGATCAGCTTGCGGCCTTCTTCGAGCACCGGCCCGTCGCGGAAGACGGCGCAGTTCGACTGCATCACCTTCTGCATGCGGTCGCGCAGCGCCGCCGTCGGCGTGCCGCCCTTGGCGTAGCGGGCACGGTCGAGGCGGGAGAGCGCGAAATCGTCGGAGCCCGCCGGAAGATCCGGATGGCGCTCGCCGGGGCTCACCGTTTCGGCGCAGCGATCGCCGACGGCACGGCCGAAGACGACGAGGTCGATGAGCGAGTTGGAGCCGAGGCGGTTGGCGCCGTGAACGGAGACGCAGGCGGCCTCGCCGACAGCCATCAGGCCCGGAACGACGGTATCGGGATCGCCGCCGACCTTGGTCAAAACCTCGCCGTGATAATTCGTCGGCACGCCGCCCATATTGTAGTGGACGGTCGGCAGGACCGGGATCGGCTCCTTGGTGACGTCGACGCCGGCGAAGATTTTTGCGGTTTCCGAGATGCCCGGCAGGCGCTCGTGCAGGACGGCCGGATCGAGATGCTCAAGATGCAGCTCGATATGGTCCTTTTCCTTGCCGACGCCGCGGCCTTCGCGGATCTCGATGGTCATGGCGCGCGAGACGACGTCGCGGGAGGCGAGATCCTTCGCGGACGGGGCATAACGCTCCATGAAGCGCTCGCCTTCGGAGTTCGTCAGATAGCCGCCCTCGCCGCGCGAGCCCTCGGTGATGAGGCAGCCGGCGCCATAGATGCCGGTCGGGTGGAACTGCACGAATTCCATGTCCTGCAGGGGGAGGCCGGCACGCAGCACCATGCCGTTGCCGTCGCCGGTGCAGATATGCGCCGAGGTGCAGGAGAAATAGGCGCGGCCGTAACCGCCGGTCGCCAGAATCGTCTTATGGGCGCGGAAGCGGTGAATGGAGCCGTCTTCCAAGCAGAGCGCGATGACGCCGCGGCACTGACCCTCGTCCATGATCAGATCGATGGCGAAATATTCGATGTAGAATTCCGCCGAATGCTTCAGCGCCTGGCCGTACATGGTGTGCAGCATGGCGTGGCCGGTGCGGTCGGCGGCGGCGCAGGTGCGCTGCGCGGTGCCTTCGCCGAAGCGGGTGGTCATGCCGCCGAAGGGGCGCTGATAGATCTTGCCCTCCTCGGTGCGCGAGAAGGGCACGCCCCAATGTTCGAGCTCGTAGACGGCTTTGGGCGCGTTGCGGCAGAGATATTCGATGGCGTCCTGGTCGCCGAGCCAGTCCGACCCCTTGACGGTGTCGTACATGTGCCAGCGCCAGTCGTCCTCGCCCATATTGCCGAGGGCGGCCGAGATGCCGCCCTGGGCGGCCACCGTGTGGGAGCGGGTCGGGAAGACCTTGCTGATGCAGGCGGTCTTGAGGCCGGCCTGGGAGGCGCCGAGCGCCGCTCGGAGACCCGCGCCGCCCGCGCCGATGACGACCACGTCGAAGGCGTGGTCGATGATCGGATAGGCTTTGCCGTTTTGGTTGGGGGCGCCGGTCGCGCCGTTCGATTGTCCGTTCTGGCCGTTGGTCGCCAAGTCAGCCTCCAAGGGCGATGATCAGGATGGAAAGGATGCCGAGGATGGCCAGCGCGTAGGTGAAGAGCGTGTTGGCGAGATAGCTCAACACCTTCACACCTTCGTGGTGGATGTAATCCTCGATCACCGATTCCATGCCGATGCGCATGTGCAAAGAGAGATTGAAGGTGAAGCCGATGAGGATCGCCGCGATGAAGGGATTGGCGATGCGGTCATGGGCCGTCTGGTAATCCGCGCCGATGAGCGAGGCGAGGATCAAGAGGAAGGCGAGAACCAGCGGGATGTTGGCGAAGGCCGTGACCCGCTGCTGGATGAAATGGCCGGTGCCCTCCTTGGCGGAGCCGCGGCCGCGGGCTTTTGCAAGCGGTGTGCGCATGACGGGGCCTTTCTAGAGGGCGAGGAGGATGACGATCCACAAAAGCAGGGTGAGGCCGACGGAGCCGGCGAGCGAGGCCCAGGCGAGCTTCTGCGTCACCGGCTTTTCGTAGCCTGCGCCCGTATCCCAGATGAAGTGGCGGATGGCGCCCATCAGATGCTGCATGAGCACCCAGGTGTAGCCGAAGAGGACCAGCCAGCCGAGCGGCGAGCCGAAAAACCAGGTCGCCCAACCATAGGCTTCCGGCCCCGAAGCGAGGGCGACGATCCAGCCAATGAAGAAAAGCGAGCCGATATAAAGGCCGATGCCAGTGATGCGGTGCAAGATCGAGGTGACCATGGTGATCGGCCAGCGGTAGATCTGCGTGAAGGGCGACAGCGGTCGCTGTCGTTCAGTCAAATCTTTCATCGAACGCTCCTTGGCCCCTTCATAACGTGCCGATCGGGTGTTGCAAACGCGTCGGTTGGATAATGCTCATGCATGCCATGCATGCGACGATTGGCTTTGCACCGGCGCGCGCAAGCAAAGCGCCGGCGCGGAGAAAGCTGTGCTCTTTGTGCGGCGGTTCATCAATAGTCGCTCAAGCGAAAATTCTCAGCCGCACTTTCGACCTGCCAGTCGCCGTCGGCCTCCTTGACGATCGCCTGGGCGCAGACCGTGCGCTTCGCCTCCGTGTCGAAGGTGAGGGCGGGCGAGCCGTGCAATTGCCAGCCGGCGTTGAGGGCGGCGGAGACGCGCTTGCAGAAGGTGGCGTCGTCGGGGCCGGTGAGAAGACGGTAGAGCTTCATGCTTGATCTCTGTCGGCGATTGCACGTGCTCTGGCAAGCAGGCTTTCGGCGACATGTAAATGCAGCCTTTCGACCATGCGCCCCTCGATGCCGATCGCACCCTTGCCGGCATTTTCCGGGCGGGCGAAGGCTTCGACGATCGTCTCGGCTTCGGCGATCTCTTCAGCGCTCGGTGCAAAGATGCGGTTCGCCGTGTCGATCTGGCGGGGATGGATGAGGCTCTTGCCGTCGAAGCCGAGGGCGCGCGCGTGCTCGCATTCCGCTTCAAGGCGGGCGTCGTCGCCGAAATCGTTCAGGACGCCGTCGATGGCGACGAGCCCATAGGCGCGGGCGGCGGCGATGACGCTCATCATCCAGGGCAGGAAGGCGCCGCGGTCATGGGCCGGGCGCACGCCCGTCTCCTTGGCGAGATCGTTGAGGCCGAGGACGAAGCCTTTCAGCGGCAGTTTTTCGGAGGAGGCGGCGATTTCGGCGAGGTTGAGGAGCGCCTTCGGCGTCTCGATCATCGCCCAGAGCGAGATGCGGTCGAGTGCATCGGCCTGGTCGAGGGCGTCGGCGACGCGCTCCAGATCGGCCGCGCTTTCGACTTTCGGGACCAGCAGGCCCTCGGGGCGCGCGGCAAGCGCGGCGAGAAGATCCTCCGTCGCCCATTCGCTCGAAAGACCGTTGATGCGCACGAGGACGGGCGCGGAAAAAGGCTCGGCGAGAGCCTCGCGCAGCGCCTCGCGGGCGTCTTCCTTGCGGTCGGGGGCGACGGCGTCTTCGAGATCGACGATGATGGCGTCGGCGACAAGGCCGCGCGCCTTGGCGAGTGCCCGCGGCTTGTCGGCCGGAACGTAAATGAGCGAGCGGAAGACTGGCGGCATGGGTCGTCTCCGGGAAACTTGTCCGGTTCGGGTGGAGGCAGCAGTCCTGGCCAGGCGCGGCCCGCGATCAGTCCCGAGGCGAAAGCGAGATGACGGGCGTCAGCGGGTCGGGACCGGCTCGTCGCTGCGGTAATCGTAGAAGCCGCGGCCCGCTTTGCGGCCGAGCCAGCCGGCCTCGACATATTTCACCAGGAGCGGGCAGGGGCGGTATTTGGAATCGGCGAGACCCTCGTAGAGCATCTGCATGATCGACAGGCAGGTATCGAGACCGATGAAATCGGCGAGCTGCAAGGGGCCCATCGGATGGTGCGCGCCGAGCCGCATCGCCGTGTCGATCGCCTCCACATTGCCGACGCCCTCATAGAGCGTATAGATCGCCTCGTTGATCATCGGCATCAGGATGCGGTTGACCATGAAGGCGGGAAAATCTTCCGCCACGGCGATCTTCTTGCCGAGCGAGGTGACGAAGCGCTTCGCCTCTTCGAAGGTGGAATCTTCCGTCGCGATGCCGCGGACGAGCTCGGCGAGCTCCATCACCGGCACCGGATTCATGAAATGCATGCCGATGAAGCGTTCGGCGCGGTCGGTGGCGGCGGCGAGCCGGGTGATCGAAATCGACGAGGTGTTGGTGGCGATCATCGCCTCGGGATCGAGGATCGGGCAGACCTCTGCGAAGACCTTGCGTTTCACCGCCTCGTCTTCCGTCGCCGCCTCGATGAGAAGATCGGCCGGGGCCAATCCTTCGACGCCCTTGGCGGGCCGCACGCGGGCGAGCGCCGCCTGACGCTCTTCCTCGCTGATACGGCCGGAGGAGCGCTGGCGGGCGAGCGTGCCTTCCAGGGTGGCAAGCCCCGCCTGCAGCCGATCCGGGGAAATGTCGTGCAGGATCACATCGTAACCGGCCAAAGCGCAGACATGGGCAATGCCTGCGCCCATCTGGCCTGCCCCGACTATGGCGACCGTTTTGATCTCATCCGCCATGGATCATCTCTGTTGCTGGCGCTTGCGTTGAATATTGAACAAGCTTCGGGAAAGGGGAAGTGTGCGTCGCAACATTTTCCGCATTGCAACGGGCCCTTCTCGACGCAGGGAAGAGCCCGTCACTGAAGTTTACGCGGCGACGATTTAGATCACGCGCCGGCCTTGTCGAGCTCGGCGGTGAGTTCCGGCAGGGCCGTGAACAGATCTGCGACGAGGCCGTAATCGGCGACCTGGAAAATCGGCGCCTCCTCGTCCTTGTTGATCGCCACGATGACTTTGGAATCCTTCATGCCGGCCAGGTGCTGGATGGCACCGGAGATGCCGCAGGCGATGTAAAGATCCGGCGCCACGATCTTGCCGGTCTGGCCGACCTGCCAGTCGTTGGGGGCGTAGCCGGCATCGACCGCGGCACGGCTTGCGCCGACCGCCGCGCCGAGCTTGTCGGCGAAGGGGAGCATGACCTCGTCAAACTTTTCCTTGGAGCCGAGGGCACGTCCGCCGGAGACGATGATCTTGGCGGCGGCGAGTTCCGGGCGTTCGCTTTCCTGGATCTTGGCACTGACATAGCGCGATTTTCCGGGATCGGCCGGGGCCGACACCGTCTCGATCGGCGCTTCGCCGCCGGCTTCGGCCGCCTGGAAGGCGGATGTGCGCACCGTCACGACTTTCTTGGCGTCTTTCGCCTTCACCGTCTGGATGGCGTTGCCGGCATAGATCGGGCGCTTGAACGTGTCGGGCGCCACGACCTCGACGATGTCGGAGACCTGCATCACGTCGAGGAGGGCTGCGACGCGCGGCATGACGTTCTTGCCGCCGGTGGTGGCCGGCGCGAGGACGGCGTCGTAATCGCCGGCAAGGCCCTTGATCAGATCCGCCATCGGCTCGGCGAGATGATGGGCAAGCGCCTCGTCTTCAACGAGGAGCACCTTGGCCACGCCCGCAAGCTTCGCGGCCTCTTCGGCCGCCGGGCGCGCATCCTTGCCGGCCACGAGAATGTGAACGTCTCCGCCCATCTCCCTGGCGGCGGTGAGCGCCTTGGCGGTCGCCTCGTTGAGGCTCTGATTGTCGTGTTCTGCGACGAGTAGAATGGTCATTTCGCGATCCCTCAGAGTACGCCCGCTTCGTTTTTGAGTTTTTCGACGAGTTCGGCCGGGGAACCCACCATGACGCCGGCCTGGCGCTTCGCCGGCTCGCGCGTCTCCACGACTTCGAGGCGCGGCGTCAGGTCGACGCCGTAATCGTCGGCCGTCTTCGTCTCGATCGGCTTCTTCTTCGCTTTCATGATGTTGGGAAGCGAGGCGTAACGCGGCTGGTTGAGGCGCAGATCGGCCGTCACCACCGCCGGCAGAGAGATCGAGAGGGTTTCCAGACCGCCGTCGATTTCGCGGGTGACTTCCGCTTCCTCGCCCTTGATTTGAAGCTCCTTCAGGAAGGTGCCCTGCGACCAGCCGAGAAGGGCCGAGAGCATCTGGCCCGTCTGATTGCAATCGTCGTCGATCGCCTGTTTGCCCATGATGACGAGGCCGGGCGCCTCGGCCTCGACGATCGCCTTCAGAATCTTGGCGACGGCAAGCGGTTCGACGGTGCCGTCAGCCTGGACGAGAATGCCGCGATCGGCACCCATGGCGAGCGCCGTACGGATCGTCTCCTGCGACTGCGAGGGGCCGACGGAGACGATGACGATCTCCTCCGCGCTGCCCGCCTCCTTGAGGCGAATGGCTTCTTCGACCGCGATCTCGTCGAAGGGGTTCATCGACATCTTCACATTGGCGAGGTCGACGCCGGAGCCGTCGGCCTTGACGCGCGCCTTTACGTTGTAATCGAGCACCCGCTTAACCGGGACGAGAACTTTCATCAGGCAACCTCCGTTGTTTGCCTTCGGTTAGCGTTGCTCACCCACGGTGGCAAGAGAGCGCACCCCAAAGTTTCCGTTAACGTCAGCCGG
The DNA here is from genome assembly GCF_030813515.1 of Rhodopseudomonas julia. Lineage (NCBI taxonomy): Bacteria > Pseudomonadati > Pseudomonadota > Alphaproteobacteria > Hyphomicrobiales > Nitrobacteraceae > Rhodopseudomonas > Rhodopseudomonas julia. The sequence continues at coordinate 1,567,674 of NZ_JAUSUK010000001.1, forward strand.
TCGTTCTCGCGTCAAAGCCGCGTGAGGCGCCTCGTCGCAGGCATCGAGTTGCACCATATCGGTGCGAAGACGCTCGTGAGGTTCTGCCATGAAAGCCATTCTTGCTGCAGCCGCAGCTTTCGCCATGCTCGCCCTCGCAAGCGCCGCCGGGGCGCAAGAGAAGGCGGGCCAGGCGCCGGGGGGCCAAGACACCGCCATTTTCGCCGGTGGCTGTTTCTGGTGTGTGGAGGCTGACTTCGACAAGGTGCCGGGGGTCAAGGAGACGATTTCCGGCTTCACCGGCGGTGAGCTGCGCAACCCGACCTATCATCAAGTCTCGGCCGGCGGGACGGGCCACAAAGAGGCGGTGAAGATCACCTACGATCCAAGTGTCGTCAGCTACGAAAAGCTTCTCGACGTCTTCTGGCATTCCGTCGACCCGACCGATGCGGGCGGGCAGTTCTGCGACCGCGGCGACAGCTACACGACGGCGATCTTTGCGCTTAACGACAAACAGCTTGCCGCGGCAAAGGCCTCTAAGACGGCGACCGAAAAAGAGCTCGGCCAGAAAATCGTGACGGAGATCGAGAAGGCCGGAGAGTTCTGGCCGGCCGAGGCGTATCACCAGAATTATTATCGAAGTGAGGATCGCATCCTGTCGCGCTTCGGCTATGTCACCAAGGCCTATGCCTATAAGGGCTATCGGGAAGGCTGCGGCCGCGACCAGCGGCTGAAGCAATTGTGGGGCTCAGACTATCTGCGCGGGATCAAGCAGAGCTGACGGACGCAGGCCAGTTCTTCGCAGGGCGTCTTCTGGTGGGTTTAGGGCGTCCGGGGACCGAGTAGGATGACGGCCGTGCCGAGAAGGCAGATCGCGGCCCCCGTCACATCCCAACGGTCGGGTCTCAACCCTTCGACGCTCCACAGCCAGAGGAGCGAGGCGGCGATATAGACGCCGCCATAGGCGGCATAAGCGCGCCCGGCCGCATCCGTCTCAACAAAGGTCAGCGCCGAGGCGAAGACGAGCAAAGCGACGAGGCCCGGCGCCAGCCACCAGACCGATCGGTCGAGCCGAAGCCAGGCCCAGAAGGCGAAGCAGCCGGCTATCTCGGCAATCGCCGCGACGACATAGGCGAGAGCGGTTTGCAAACGGGGCTCCATTGCGAATGGCTGTCGCTGTGCCATAGCCGATCGCGGCGGACAGGCCCAACACTCGGATAAGATGGGCGTGATCGACGGTGCCCGGGCGCCGCGGTTCTGCTCAGCGCGGCAGGTCGCGGTCGAAGAGGGGGACGCCGCGGCGGCGGAGCGGCACGACGAGAAGGGCGCCGAGGGCGAAGCCGCCGATATGCGCCCACCAGCCGATATTGCTCGATTCCGGTGTCGACATTGCGAGATTGGCGATCTGAAAGACGAGCCAGGCGCCGAGCACGAGGAAAGCGGGAAGGCGAAGGGGAATGCGGCCGAAGGCCAGGACCCAGAGTTTGACCTTCGGATGCAGGATCAGATAGCCGCCGACGATGGCCGCCACCGCGCCCGATGCGCCGATGAGGGGCGCCTCAGAGGCGGGATTGGCGAGGGTGTAGATGTAGCCCGAGCCCGCCGCGCCGAGGAGATAGAAGACGAGATAGCGCAGATGGCCGAGCGCATCCTCGATGTTGTCGCCGAAGATCCACAAGAACAGCATGTTGCCGCCGAGGTGGATGATGTTGCCGTGCAGGAAGGCATAGGTGAGGAAGCTCAGCTCTTCCGGGATCAGCACGAAGCTCGGCGGCAATTCGGCGATGTCGTTGACGACGGAGGGGATGAGGCCGAGCGAGATCGCGGCCATCAGCACGCGCGCCGCATCAAAGCCGCCGGTCAGGACAAAGCATGCCGCCGTGACCGCGATGATCGACCAGTTGACATAGGGCCGACGGATATAGCCGAGTGGATTGGCGTCGTGGAGCGGCAGGAACATCGTTTACGTCAAGCCTTCCGCGTCACGCTTTCTGTGCCGGGTCGTCTATGTCGGGTCGGGCGGCGATGCCGTCAGCGGTTCTTCCCCGGCACCCAGAGGATGTCGGTCTCGCCCTTGCCGTTCACCCAGCGGCTCGCCACGAAGAGAAAATCGGACAGCCGGTTCAGATATTCGATCACCGGGGCGCCGACCTTTTGCGGCTCGTGGCTCGCCAGGGAGACGGCGAGGCGTTCGGCGCGTCTGACGACGGTGCGGGCGAGATGGAGATGCGCGCCCGCCGTCGTGCCGCCCGGCAGGATGAAGGAACGCAGCGGCGACAGCTCCTTGTTGAGCCGGTCGATATCGTGTTCCAGGCGCTCCACCTGGGAGTGGAGGATGCGCAGCGGCTCGTATTCAAGCGGCGTGCCATCATCCGGGCAGGCGAGATCGGCGCCGAGATCGAAGAGGTCGTTCTGGATGCGCGCGAGCATACCGTCGACGGCCTCGATCGGCTCGCCGAGCGCGAGATCGAGGCTCGAGCGCACGACGCCCAAAATGGCGTTCGCCTCGTCGACGGTGCCGTAGGCTTCGACGCGCAGATCGTATTTCGGGCGCCGCTCGCCGGTGCCGAGCGCGGTGGTACCGTCATCGCCCTGGCGCGTGTAAATTTTGTTCAGGACGACCATCGGCTTCTCCGTTTTTCAGGCGAAGCCAAAGACTAGGGCAATTCGGAGAAGTTTGAAGCGCTTTCGACGGGAGAGTGCCGCAGCGTTTCGCCGGGCGAAATCACACTCCCGTCCCACTGTTTTTCCGAATGCCTTTCCGCGGACGTCTATTTGCCCATGCTTCCGACGGTCTTTGCAGGCCGCCGGGCACCGGCGCGGCCATGGCGGCCGCGGCCCGGGAAGAGGCTAGAACTTGTATCCCACCATCACGCCGGCATGGGTGAGGCCGTCATTGTCGTCGCAGAGGCCGGCATTCGAGGAATGGTCGATGCGGGCGATGACGCGCAGATGCTGGGTGACGTTGACGCCGATGCCGGCGCTTTCACGAAACAGCGCCGAGCAGCCGAGGCGGGCGCCGGTTTCCACGTGATCGGTGTTGCCGTCGTGGATGGTGCCGCCGAAGGTGCCTTCCAGGAAAATCCGGTTGGTCAGATTGTAGTCCCAGGTGAGGCCGGCATAGACCTGATTGGTGCCGCCCGAGGTGGTGACGGTGCCGCCGATATGCGGGCGCGGGCGCAACAGGAAATCGACGAAACGGTTGTCGAAGGGCGTCATCGGATTGCCGAAGAGGACTTCGCCGTTGAGGAAGACGCCTTCTTCCTCGTCGGTGAGGCGATGGCGATCATCGAGGAAACCGGTGGCGCCGATGCGCACTTCGTCGAAGAAATGATAGGTGCTGACCGGCTCGGCCGCATAATAGACGGGGTCGGCAGGCGCGGCCGGCAGATCCGCTGCCAGTGCCGCAGATGTTCCGAAGAGCGCAACCAATCCTGCGCCAAAGCTCAATAACCGCATCACAGCCCCGTGAAATTATCCCTTCGGCTTTAGCTTTGCCGAGCGGGCGCGGCAACGCCCTTTGCCGGAAAGGCGGCGAAACGCGGCCAAAGCTTCAGCGATTGTTGCCCCAAAGGCACGCTCGTCTCAGCTGGTGCTCGGCCAGATTTCAGCGGGTGCTGAGCCAGAGGCCCGCCATCAAAACGATGACGGCGAGAAGCTGCAAGCCGACGCGCCAGCGCATCAGGCTTTGCGAGCGATTGGGGCTGCCGCCGCGCAGCATGTTCCACAATCCGAGTACAAGCACGACGAGAACGGCAAGGACGGCGACCGGACCAAGATATTCCATGGTTTTCCTGCCTTGGCTGAGGACAAGTCATCCGCATTAAGCCAGCCACAGACGAGACGCAAATCTGAGAGGTGGCGGAAGCGGGCTGTCGTTTTTCCTAATTGGTGGCGCGCGTCGCGGCTTTGTGCAGCAACCGGCGCGGCAGAAGCCTCCGGCCGAAGGCGGCGATCCTGGTCTGGCGGGTGACGGCATAATGGGTTGCCGGATTGGGCGCCTCGCAGGCCTCGATCAGAACTTCGAGGACCGCTTCGGGCCCGAGCTGACCAAAGGTGTTGCCGCCCTTTTCCATGGAGGCGAGGCGGCGGCGGTAATAGGCGGCATGGACGGAGGCGTCGATGTCGACGTTGCGATGAAAGGCGGCGACAGCGTTTTCCGTCATGCGGCTTTCAATGGGGCCGGGCTCGATCGCCACGACCTCGATGCCGGTGTGGGCAAGTTCGATGCGCAAGGTGTCGGTGTAGCCTTCGAGTGCGAATTTCGAGGCGTTGTAGGCGCCGCGGAAGCCGAGCGCGACGAGGCCGAGGACGGAGGAATTCATGACGATGCGGCCGGTGTTCTGGCGGCGCATCACCGGGATCACCTGCCGGGTCAGCTCGTGCCAGCCGAAGAAATTGGCATCGAACTGGGCGCGCAGGACGGCAGAGGAGAGGTCTTCAAGGGCGCCCGGCTGCGAATAGGCGCCGTTGTTGAAGAGGGCGTCGAGGCGGCCCTCCGTGGCGGCGAGCACGGAGTTCAGGGCGGCTTCAATCGAGGCCTCGTCGGCATAGTCGAGATAGATGGCTTCGAGACCGTAGCGGGCGCCGGCTCCGCGCAGGGCCGCGAGATCCGCCTCATTGCGCGCCGTGGCGAAGACGCGCCAGCCGCGCCGCGCCATGCCGAGAGCGCAATGGCGGCCGATGCCGGAAGAGCAACCGGTGATCAAGATGCTGCGGGCCATGTGCGCCTGTCCTTTGGTCCCCCATGTCCGGGGTTCGTGAAATCGGGCTTTTCTCGGTCCTTGTCCGCGCTTCCTCCTAGGCAATCAAGTGGCGGCGGCTTAAGGCGGGAGGAGATCCGAAATCCGCCGCCCACAGCCGCCCACAGTGGCCGAAGCCGCCGCAACCGCCGCCAACGCCGATGTCCGACACCGCCAGCATCGTCCTCACCATTTTCGGCCTCATCGGGATCGGCTATCTCGCGGCGCGCTTCAAGCTCCTGAAGATGGAGACCGGCGGGGCGCTCGCCGATTTCGTCTTCACCATCGCCATTCCGCTCCTTCTGTTTCGCACGCTGGCGCATGCCGATTTCCACGGCCTGTCGCCGTGGCGGATCTGGATTGCGTATTTTGCGGGCGTGCTCGTCACCTGGACGGTGGCGCATGTGCTGGTGCGGCGGCTGTTCAAGCGCGACACGCGCTCAGGCGTCGTCGCGGGCGTGTCGGCGGCCTTCGCCAATACGGTTCTGATCGGCATTCCGCTGGCGCGCGCCACCTATGGCGATCCCGGCACGGTGGTCGTCCTCATTCTCGTCTCGGTGCATCTGCCGGTGATGATGGCGGCAAGCCTCGCCCTCAACAGCTGGGCGCGGCGGCGCGACGGGCTGGTCGCCGAGGTGGAGAGCAGCCGCGCCATGTGGGGGGCGTTCGCGCTCGAACTCATCCGCCATCCGCTCATCATCGGCATCATTCTGGGCGGCATCTGGCACGTTTTCCATCTGCCGATCCCGGGGCTCGCCGAAAAACTGATCGACAGCCTCGCCGACGTGGCGGGACCGGTGGCGCTTTTCGCCTGCGGCATGGGGCTCGCCCGCTACGGCATCGCCCGCAACATTCCGGCGGGTGCGGTTCTTGCCGGCATCAAACTTTTCTTCATGCCGCTCGTGGTTCTGCCGGTGGCGCTTCTCGTCGGGCTCGGCCCGGTGCCGACCTCCGCCCTGGTGCTGGTGGCGGCCTGTCCGACCGGCGTCAACGCCTTCCTCATCGCCACCCGCTTCGGCACGGGCGAGGCACTCGCCTCCAATACGACCCTGATCTCGACGGCCTTCGGGGTCGGCGGTGTCGCCTTCTGGCTGATGGTTTTGCGCGCCTTGACGTGAAGATCAGGCAACGGACGCGGCCGCCGGTGGGGCAAAGCCCAGGCTAAGGCGAATCTCGTCCGGGGTGGCGCCGGCCTCGCGCAGGTCGCCCAGCGCGGTCGAGCCGGCGGATTTTGCGAGCTTGCGGCCCTCCTTGTCGAGGATCAGCCGGTGATGGTGGTAGAGGGGCGCGGGCAGGCCGAGCAGCACCTGCAGGAGGCGGTGGACCGAGGTCGCCGCTTCGAGATCGGCCCCGCGCACGACATGGGTGACGCCCTGATAGGCGTCGTCGAGGGTGACGGCGAGATGATAGCTCGCCGGCACGTCCTTGCGCGCCAGAATGACGTCGCCCCAAGTGCTCGGATGGGCGCTCACGCGTGTCGTTTCTCCGGTCTCAAGATCGAGCTCCTGCCAGGCGAGCGGCTCAAGGCCGGCGAGAGCCCGGCGCATATCGAGGCGGAGCGCATAGGGGGCGCCGGTCGCGATCCTGTCGGCGCGCATTTGGCTCGACCAGTCGCGTTCGAGGCCCGGATAATGCGGGGCGCCATCGGGATCGCGCGGCCAGGTGTGGCCGGTCTTTTCCTTTTCAGAGATGGCGCCACGGATTTCCGAGCGGCTCAAAAACGCCGGGTAGAGAAGGCCGAGCCGATCCAAGGCGGCCAGCGCGCCGGCATAGGCCGGAAAGCGGTGGCTCTGGCACAGAACCGGCTGTTCGAAGGCGATGCCGAGCCAGGAGAGATCATCGAAGATCGCCTGGGTGAATTCCAGACGGGCGCGGGTGTAATCGATGTCCTCCATGCGCAGGAGGAGGCGGCCGTCTGCGGCCCCGGCGGCGCGCTCGTTGAGGAGCGCGCTATAGGCATGGCCGAGATGCAGATAGCCGTTCGGGCTCGGCGCGAACCGGAAGACGGGTTTTTCAGGCGCGCGGTTCAATCGAGGGAGGCGTCCTGGTGCGCCGTTCGCGATAGAGAATGAAAAGGCCGCTCAAGATGATAATCGCACCTCCCAGAACCGTCGAACGCGGCGGGATATCGCCGAATATGACGAAGCCGAGAGCGGTGATCCAGAGAATCTCGCTGTAGACGAAAGGCGCAAGCAGGGTGGCGGGCGCGAGCTCGTGCGCCTTGATCAACAGCCAGTGGCCGAGGCCGCCGAAAAAGCCGGTGGCGATGAGGAGACCCCAGAGAAAGGTGCTGGGAACGGTCTCCCATTGGGCGATGCCGAGCGGCGCGATGGCGAAGCTTGCAAGGATCGCCGGCATGACGATCATGCTCTGCGCGGTTTCGCGCCCGGCCATCTGGCGCGTCAGGATGACGTAGAGCGCGTTCGAGGTCGCAGCCCCGACCGAGAGAAGCATCGCCGGCTCAAACGCCCCCGGCACCGGCTGGATGATGATGAGCGCGCCGAGGAAGCCGACGACGACCGCCGCCCAACGCTGCGGCCCCGCCCATTCGCCGAGCATCGGCCCGGCAAGGGCCGTGACGATGAAGGGGCCGATGAAGAAGATGCTGACCGTCTGGGCGAGCTGAAGATGGCGCACGGCCAGGAAGTTGAACAAGGTCGAGCCGACGAGGCAGCAGGCGCGCGCCACCTGGAGCTTCTTGTTGCGCGGCAGACAGAGCGCCATGTCGCGCCAGGGCCGGAAGATGAGGAGCGTCAGGAGAAAATGCGTGAGAAAGCGCACCCAGACGATCTGCATCGCCGGCAGCCACTGACCGAGATATTTCGCCGTCGTGTCGAGACAGGCGAAGCAGAGAAAGGCGAGCATGATGAGAAGAAGCGCACGCAGGCGCGCCGCGGCGGCGCCTGCGCCGGCGCCTGCGCCGGCGTCTTCGGAGAGAGAGACCATTTCGCATGCAAAGGGCCTTCCAGGCCGGAAAGCAAGCTCTCATCGTTCTCTCACCTCTGGCCCTCATCTCTCGCCCTCATCGGTGGCGGCAGCGCTCCCTTGCGCAAAAGGCGTTGCAGAGCGGGCGTATTTGCTTTTCACATGGATGTGAGACGCGTTGGAGAGGCTTCCCATGTTGCGCCTTTGGCAGGATCTGACGAGCCCCGAACTCGCCCGATGCGATCCGGCGCGCACCGTGGCGATCCTGCCGATCGCGGCCACCGAGCAGCACGGGCCGCATCTGCCGCTCGGCACCGATTGTCACATCGCCGAAGGGCTTGCGGGGGAGCTCGCGAAGACACTCGATCACGACGTCGAAGCGCTGCTTCTTCCGACGATCGGCGTTGGCGCCTCGCTCGAACACATGTCCTTTGCCGGTACGCTGTCGCTTTCGGCGGCGCAGATGACGCAGATGATCGTGGCCATGGGCGAAGGGGTGGCGACGGCCGGCCTCAAGAAGCTCATTCTGATCAGCTCGCATGGTGGCAACAGCCCCTCGGCGGCGGCGGCCGTGCTCGAGCTTCGGGCGCGCCATGGGCTTCTCGCGGTGACGACGAGCTGGCGGCGTTTCGGCCTGCCGGCAGAGTTTGCCGACGATTCGGAGCGCGCCGTCGGCATTCACGGCGGCTTCGTGGAGACCGCGCTGATGCTGCATTTCAAGCCCGATCTCGTCCGGCATCTTTCGCTCGCCGATTTCCCGTCCCGGCAAAGCGGGCTCGCCGAGCGCTTTCGCCGTCTTCGCGCCTATGGCGATGTCGGCTATGGCTGGCTCGCAGAGGATCTCAATGCCGAGGGCGTCGTCGGCAATGCCGCTGCGGCGAGCGCCGAAGCGGGAGCCGCGATCGCCCGGCATCAGGCGCGGGGCATGGCCGAACTCGTTCATGAGGTGGTGGCTGTCGACATGCGAGAGTGTCTTGCCGAAGGCTGAGGCGCGACAGGGCTTTACGGCGGCCCGCAGCTTTGATTCAACCAGCGCCGGGCGCGTTTAGAGACGCTTTGAGAGAGGCGACGAGGAGGACATTTGAAGGACGCATCGATCGCCATCATCGGAGCCGGTCTCGCCGGTCTCGCCGCTGCCAGGCGTCTGCGCGAGGCGGGGCTCGACCCCATCCTGTTCGAAGCGGCCGGAAAATCCGGAGGGCGGCTTTCTTCAGAAGAGGTCGCCGGCGTGCCGGTCGATGCGGGCGCGGTCTATGTGACGGCCCGCGAAGAGCCGTTCAAATCGTTCATGCAGGAGGCGGTCTTCGCCGGCAAGGCGACCGGCTGGGCGCCGACCGGACGCGAGAGCGACGAGCCCTGGCTCATCGGCCTTCCGAGCATGGACGGCCTCACCGATTTCGCCGGAAAAGGGCTCGATATCCGCACGCATACCGCGGTTGAACGGATCGGCCGGGCGAGCGAAGGCTATCTCCTGCAAAGCAATGCCGCGCCGATCGGGCCGTTCGATGCGGTGATCGTGGCGCTTCCCGCCTCGGCCGCCGAACCATTGCTTCATGCCCACGGCAAGCCTTTCGACCGCCTGTCGGAGGTGGTGATGCGCCCGGCGATCGCCGGGCTCTTCGTCTTCGACGGCGCCGTGCCGATCACGGCCGATTGGACGTCGCGGCGCGGCGATTTGAGCGCCGCCATCCGCAACAGCTCGAAAGCCGGCCGCGGCGACACGGAAAGTTTTGTCGTGCATGCGGCGGCGGATTTTTCCGATGCGCATTTCGGCGAGCGCGAAGACGAGCTGTCGGAGCGGCTGCTCGAGCTTCTCGGCGCCGAGGCCGACGGACCTCTGCCGCCCTTGATGGCCCGCAAAATCCGGCGCTGGCGCCAGGCGCTCGTCGCGGTGCCCGCCGGCGAAACCTGTCTCGTCGGGGCGAAAGGGCGGCTTGTCGCCTGCGGCGACTGGTGCATTGCCGCACGTTCGGAGGCGGCGTTCATCTCCGGCACCGCTGCGGCGGAAGCCGTCATCGCGTCATTGTCGGATTAGGGTTCCGACACCTCCCGCCGCGTCGGTGCGTCAGGCGGCCTGAGAGCGCCGCTTGACGGCGGTCAGCCGCTCTTCGGCAAGCCGATCGGCGATCGCGGCCGTCGTCGTCTTCTCTTCCGCGGCAAGCGCAAAGATCGCTGCAAGCGTTGCGCCGATCGCTTCCACCTTGTCGCGCATCTCCGTCTGCGAGCGGCCGGCGCCGGCCAGGGCAAGCGCCACGACGCCGCCGGCATTGATGGCGTAATCCGGCGCATAGAGAATGCCGCGCTCACGCAGGCGCCCGGCATCGTCCGACTCGGCGAGCTGGTTGTTGGCGGCGCCCGCCACGATGGCGGCGCGGATCTGCGGAATGGTGATGGCGTTGAGCCCGGCGCCGAGGGCGCAGGGGGCGAAGAGATCGACCGGCGCAGCATGGATTTCCGCCACTGGCACGGCAAGCGCGCCCCAGGCCTCTTCGGCGCGCGCCAGGGCTTTCGCATCAATGTCGGAGACGAGAAGATCGGCACCGGCCTCGTGCAGCTTTTCCGCGAGGTGCCAGCCGACATGGCCGAGCCCCTGGACCGCGACGCGGATGCCTTCCAGCGAGCTCGAGCCGAAACGGTATTCGACAGCGGCGAGAATGCCGTGAAAGACGCCGAGCGCCGTATAGGGCGAGGGATCGGCCACGCCCGAGGCCGGCGTGCCGCGGACATGCTTCGTCGCGCGCGCCACATCGGCCATGTCGGCGGGGGTGGTGCCGACATCTTCCGCCGTGATGTAGCGGCCGGCGAGCTCTTCGATCGCGGCGCCGAAGGCCTGAAAAAGCGCCGGGGTCTTGGGCGCGCCGGGGGCGAGAATGATGACGGCCTTGCCGCCGCCGAGATTGAGCCCCGCGAGCGCGTTCTTGTAGGTCATGCCGCGCGACAGGCGCAGAACATCCTCAAGGGCCGCGCCTTCGTCGGCGTAACGCCAGACGCGGCAGCCGCCGAGAGAGGGGCCGAGCGTGGTGTCGTGAATGGCGATGTAGCCGGCAAGGCCCGTCGCCTCGTCTTCTATGCGCACCACTTCTTCGTGTCCTTCGAAGGCGGGATGGCTTGCGAGCTCGGCTTCCGACAAGGCGATGACGGGCATGGCTCAGGTCCTCTTCCTCTTTGGGGTGTTTCCTCTTCGGGCAGAGATAGGCCGGAGGCGCGAAAGCTTCTGGCTGGAGGAGCGCTGAAAAGCCGCATCAGGAGGGGCAAATGACTTTCTGCCGCGACGTCGTGCGAAAGATTATTCCGCCGTGCTGTCGCCGCACTTGTGGGAGAAAGCGCCTTTGCGTCCGCCGAATCGGCCGGATGCGATGACCGGAGACTGCCCGATGGCGCGCCGATTGCTTCCGCTCTTCGTTCTGGCCCTCGCGCTCTTGCCAGGGGCGGCGCTGGCACATCCGCATGTGTGGGTGGATGTCGCCTCCGAAGTCTCCTTCGACAAAAGCGGGCGCATCGTCGGCATCCGCCACCATTGGCGCTTCGACGAGGCGTTTTCCGCCTATGCGACGCAGGGGCTCGACGCCGACGGCGACGGCAAATTGTCGGCCGAAGAGCTGAGGCCGCTCGCCGAGATCAACGTCACATCGCTTGCGGATTATGGCTTCTTCACTGAGCTCACGGCCGGCGGCGAGCCGGTCGCACTCGGCGATCCCGTCGATTACTGGCTGCAGCCGAGCGGCAAGCGGCTCATTCTGCACTTCACCCTGCCGCTCAAGGAGCCGATCGCGGCAACGGCGCCTGTCGAGCTCGTCGTCTCCGATCCGGAATATTTCGTCGCCTTTTCGCTGCCGTCGAAAGAGGCCGTGCGGCTTGCCGATGCGCCGGCCTCGTGCAAGCTCGAGGTAACGCTCGGCGAGGAACCGGACGCGACGGCGGCGGCGATGCTGGCGACGATCGGCGCGGATCAGCGCGAGCTTCCCGCGGAATTCAAGAGCCTGACGGCCGGCACCGAGAATGCCGCCATGATCACATGTCCCTGATGCGGCGGGAGGGGGGCGTTCGGCTTTGGACGCTTGTCGCGCTTCCGCTGCTTGCCGCCTTGTTTGTTCTCCTCGCTTGCGGTGCCGAGGCCGCGACATCGCCCTTCGGCGTCGGTCTGCCGGGCGAGGGCGGCGGGGCGGGGCTCGTGCCGATGATCGCCGCCTTGCAGAAGGGGTTCTACCGCGAATTGACGGCGACCTTGTCGCGGCTCGCCTCCGACGGGTCGGCCTTCTGGTGGCTCGGCAGCGTCTCCTTCATCTACGGCATCGTGCATGCGGCCGGACCCGGCCACGGCAAGGTGGTGATCTCGTCCTATATCCTCGCCAACGAGAAGACGGCGCGGCGCGGGGTTCTGATCGCCTTCCTGGCGGCGTTCCTGCAGGCGGTCGTGGCGGTGGCGCTGATCGGCGCGCTTGCGGCAGTTCTGGGGCTGACGAGCTTTGCCATCACCGATACGGCGCGCGCCTTTGAGATCGGCAGCTATGGGCTCGTTCTGGCGCTCGGTCTCTTCCTGCTGTGGCGCAAATCACGGCGGCTTTTCGCGCGGCTGCGGTTGCGTCCGGGCCTTCGTCACGCGGGCGCCGACCTCGCGCCGGCTGCGGCCGGGGCGCATGGGCATGACGTGCATCTGAGCGAGACGCATGTTCATGACGGGCATACGCATGCGCACGGGCACGATCATCATCATGACCATGGCGCGTGTTGCGGGCATGTGCCGGATGCGGCGCTGGTGGAGAAGAGCCGGGGACTTGCAGGCGCTGCCGCGGCAGTCGTCTCCGTCGGCCTCAGACCGTGTTCGGGCGCCCTCATCGTCCTCGTCTTCGCCCTGTCGCAGAAGATCTTCTGGGCCGGGGTCGCGGCGACGTTTTTGATGGCGCTCGGGACCGGGCTCACGGTCGCGGTCCTTGCTGCGCTCGCCGTCGGCGCCAAGGGCGTGGCGGCCAGGCTTCTTCGGACGCGGCCCGGCGCCGGCGCGGCCTTCGTCTCGCTGCTCGAATGGGGCGGGGCGCTCGCGATCACCGCGCTCGGCGGACTTCTGCTGGCGGGGGCTCTCGCCTAGGCTTCTGCCGCCGCCCGGTCAGGTATCCTGTTCGGCGGCGATTTTCGCCTTGGCTTCCTGATGCTGGCGGATCGCCTCCGAGAACGCGGCAAAGATCGCCCGCGAGGGCGGATCGCTCTCCGCCCAGTATTCCGGATGCCATTGCACACCGAAGGCGAAGCTCGCCGCATCGGAGACGCGCACGGCCTCGATGGTGCCGTCATCGGCGGTCGCTTCCACGACGAGGCCGCGGCCGAGCCGGTCGACGCCCTGGCGGTGGACGGAATTCACGCGGATGCGGTGGTTTCCGACGATCGCGGCGAGACGGCTGTCCTGCGCGAAGGTGACGTCGTGGGCGAGCGCGAAACGCTGATCCGGTTCGTCCGCCTGCGAGCGATGGTCGAAGCGGCCCTCGATCTCCTGGATTTCCGACAAGAGCGCTCCGCCGAGCGCGACATTCAGCTCCTGAAAACCGCGGCAGACGGCGAGAAGCGGCAGGCCGCGCTGCAGGACGAGGCGGATCAGGGGGAGCGTCGTCGCATCGCGCGAGGGATCGAACGGTCCGTGCTTCTCCTCCGGCGTCACGCCATAGCGATCCGGATGCACGTTGGAACGCGAGCCGGTGACGAGGACGCCGTCGGCCATCTCCACGGCGGCATCGAGATCGATGCGGTCGGCCATGGAGGGAAGGATGAGCGGCACCGCGCCGATGCTGGTGATGGCTCTCAGATAGGTTTCGGCCACGGAATGCCAGACATAGCCGTCGGCGGGACGGACATCGGCGGTGACGAGAATGATGGGGGTGTTTCTGCTGCGCATCGTGGCAGGCATCCTAATGCGGTCGGCGGGCAAAAGTCAGCCCGTCTTGTCGCGTCACGTGCAGCCTTTCTCAATCGGTTGATTGCCGCTTCGCCGCAGAGGGCCGCGCTGGACAGAGTTTGGCGAAAATGCAAGTTTTCCCGCCCGCTTAAGAAGACGACCCCAGGGAGGAAACAGAGCATGGATCGTCGCTCGTTTTTGAAGACGGCCGGGCTTGGCACCGGTGCGGCCGCGGCCACCAGCCTTGCCACGCCAGCGCTGTCGCAAAACCGTATCCAGATCACGTGCGTCACTTCCTGGCCGAAGAATTTTCCGGGCATCGGCGAGGCGCCGGAACGGTTCGCCACCCTGATCGAGGGGGCAACCGACGGGCGCATCACCATGAAGGTCTATGGCGGCGGCGAGCTCGTCCCGCCCTTGAAGTGCAACGACGCCGTGCAGGAAGGTACGGCGCAGATGTACCATTCGGCCGATTATTACTATCAAGGCAAGCTCACCGGCTATTCCTTCTTCTGCGCCGTGCCCTTCGGCTTCATGCCGGCGGAGATCGACGCCTGGATCCAGAAGGGCGGCGGCCAGGAATTGTGGGACGAGGTCGGCGGCCAGTTCGGCATCAAGCATCTGCCGGGCGGCAATTCCGGCTCCCAGATGGGCGGCTGGTTCAACAAAAAGATGCAGACCGTCGACGATTTCAAAGGCCTGAAGATGCGCATTCCGGGCTTCGGCGGCGACGTCATCACGGCGCTCGGCGGGACCTCGGTGACGCTTGCGGGCTCGGAAATCCTGCCGGCGCTGCAATCGGGCACGATCGACGCGACGGAATGGGTGGGGCCGTGGAACGACCTCGCCTTCGGGCTCTACAAGGTCGCCAAGAACTATCATTACCCGGGCTTCCACGAGCCGGGCTCGCTTTTGAGCTTCGGGATTTCGCGTCCGTTCTGGGACGGGCTTTCGGAAAGCGACCAGACGCTGATGACGGCGATCGCCTATGCCGTCAACAACGAGACTTTGTCCTCTTACAACACCAATAACGGCCAGGCGCTGAAGACGCTCGTCAACGATCACGGCGTGGAACTCGTCGAGTTCTCCGACGACATCTACCGCGAATTCGGCAAGGCGGCGAAAGACGTTCTCGACAAGGCCGGCAATTCCGACCCGCTGACCAAGAAGGTCTACGAGGCGTTCCTGGATTTCCGTGCCAAGGCGATCGACTGGACGAAGATTTCCGACCAGAGTTACGCCAACAAGCGGGCGCTGACGCCTTTCGTGTAAGTCTTCTGTCGCAAATGATGCGACCTGACGCCGAAGCGCGTTCGAACGCGTGATTTCTGGGGCGGGGTCACCCGCCCCTTTTCGGTTTTATGCGCAGGGCTTAGACGGATGCGGCGGCGCGCTTGCGGCGCCGATAGGGGAGAGAGCGTGAAAGCCATTATCGCCGTGATCGACGGTCTCAACTACCGCATCGGCCGCGCCGTCATGTGGCTCGCCGTCCTGACGGCGCTCGTGCAATTTGCGACCGTCATCCTGCGCTACGTCTTCTCCATCGGCTTCATCCCGATGCAGGAATCGATCTGGTACATGCATGCGATCCTGTTCATGACCGGAGCCGGCTTCACGCTCCTGCAGGACGGGCATGTGCGCGTCGACGTCCTCTACCGCGAGGCATCACCCCGCAAAAAGGCGCTCGTCGATCTCTTCGGCGCGCTGTTTCTGCTCCTGCCGGTGTGCGTGGCGGCCTTCTGGCTGTCGCTCGGCTATGTCAGCAATTCCTGGCGCATCCTGGAACGTTCGACCGAAGTGAGCGGCCTGCCGCTCATCTTCGCCTTGAAGACGTTTATCTGGGTTTTCGCCGTTCTCGTCGGGCTGCAGGGCGTGGCGATGGCGCTGCGGGCCGTCATCGCGCTCAAGGAGCATGACGACAACTATACGGCGGCCGGAATTGTGCGCGACAGCGTCCATTAATTCACGCAACCAAACGGGCCTCGTCCGCAGAACGGGCGATCGGCAAAGTTCATGATCGACCCGCTCCTTCTTTGTCTCTTGATGTTCGTGGCGGCCTGCGGGCTTTTGACGGCGGGCTTTCCCGTCGCCTTCACGCTCGCCGGAACGGCTCTCGGATTCGCCCTCATCGGCTCCGCCTTCGACGTCTTTTCGCTGTCGCTTCTGACGGCCTTCCCGCAGTCGATCTTCGGTACGATGACCAACGAAACCCTCGTTGCCGTGCCGCTCTTCGTCTTCATGGGGGTGATGCTGGAGCGATCGCGGATCGCGGAAGAGCTCCTCGACAATATGGGGCGGCTGTTCGGGTCGGTGCCGGGCGGTCTCGCATTTTCGGTGTGTATCGTCGGCGCGCTTCTCGCCGCCTCCACCGGCATCGTCGGCGCGACCGTCGTCACGATGGGGCTGATGTCGCTGCCGACGATGGTGAAGCGCGGCTACAACAAGCGCCTCGCCTGCGGCACGATCGCGGCGTCGGGCACGCTCGGGCAGATCATCCCGCCCTCGATCGTGCTCGTGCTTTTGGGCGACCAGCTCTCCGTCGCCTATCAGAACGCGCAGTTCTCGATGGGGATCTTCGCGCCCGACACGGTGTCGGTGAACGATCTCTTCGCCGGGGCGCTGCTGCCGGGGTTTATGCTCGTCGGCCTTTATATCGTCTATCAGATCATCTACGTCATTCTCCATCCGGCCGAAGCTCCTGCGATCCCGCATGAGGAGCTCGGCGAGCTTTCCGGCTTCGCCTTCTGGGGGCAGGTCATCCATGCGCTCGCCCCGCCGGTCCTGTTGATCGTCGCCGTGCTCGGCTCGATCCTGATCGGCCTTGCGTCTCCGACGGAGGCGGCGGGCGTCGGCGCGATCGGCGCGACGATGCTGGCCGGCTACAAGCGCGACGAGCGGCGCGCCGGGCCGATCCTGATCGGCGTTGTGTGCATGGCCGGACTTCTCATGCTCACCTTTCTCTACGATCTGCGCTCGCAAAGAAGCGTCGTCTCGGTGGAGGAATGGGTGGCGATCGGCGCGGCCGTCGTCCTCACCCTCGGCCTTGCCTGGGGCGTGGCGGTGGCGCTCTGGCGCACCTTCACCTGGCGCGATCAAAACCGCGAACGGGTGCTCGCGGCCGTGTGCCAGTCGACGATGGCGATTTCCGCGATGGTCTTCACCATCATCATCGGCGCGCGCATGTTCTCGATCGTCTTCATCGGTCTCGGCGGGGCCGATTTCATCGAGGAGTTCTTGACCGCGCTGCCGGGCGGCACGCTCGCGGCGATCCTTCTCGTCATGCTCGTCATGTTCCTGATGGGCTTCTTTCTGGATTTCCTGGAAATCGTCTTCATCGTCGTGCCGATCGTGGCGCCGATCCTCCTGCAGATGGAGATGCCGGGCGGCGGCACGATGAACCCGGTCTGGCTCGGCATCATGATGGCGGTCAATCTGCAGACATCGTTCCTGACGCCGCCCTTCGGCTTCGCGCTCTTCTATCTCAGAGGCGTGGCACCGCCCGATATCCGCACCACCGACATCTATCGCGGGATCGTGCCCTTCGTGATCATCCAGGTCTTCGCGCTCGTTCTGTTGTGGTTCCTGCCGGATGTGGCAACCTGGCTGCCGCTCAAGCTCTACGGGAATTAGAGCGCTCCATCGCTCAAGGGGGAACAGATGCGCGCGGCCGAGCTCTTCGATCTCAACGGACAGGTGGCGCTCGTCACCGGCGCCTCCTCAGGGCTTGGTCGGCGCTTTGCGCATGTGCTCGCGGCAAACGGCGCAAAGGTGGTGCTGGCGGCGCGGCGCAGGGAGAAGCTCGAAGAGCTGGTGCGTGAGATCGAAGGCGAGGGCGGCTCGGCGCTCGCCGTCGCCTCTGACGTCACGGATAAGGCGAGCGTGGCGGCCGCCTTCGATGCGGCCGAGGCGCGCTTCGGGACCGTCACGATCCTCATCAACAATGCCGGCATCGCGCCGGCGGGTCCCGCCATCTCGCTTCAGGACGATCTCTGGCGGCAGGTGATGGCGACCAATCTCGACGCGGCGTTCTTCGTGGCGCAGGCGGCCGCAGAGCGCATGGCGAAGGCGGAGACCGGCGGCGCCATCGTCAACATCGCCTCCGTCCTCGGCTTTGCCGTCTCGAAAGGGACGGCGCCTTATGCGACCTCGAAAGCAGCGCTCATCCATCTCACCAAGGCGCTGGCGCTCGAATGGGCGCGCTATCGGATTCGCGTCAATGCGATCGCGCCGGGCTGGTTTCTGACGGAGATCAACCGGGATTTCCTGGAGAGCACGGCGGGCGAGGCGATCGTCAAACACAATCCGATGCGCCGCTTCGGCGAGGAGGGCGATCTCGACGGGGCGCTGCTTTATCTCGCGTCACGGGCCAGCGCCTATGTGAGCGGCACGACGGTGACGGTCGATGGCGGGCAAGTGCTTGCGGGCGGAGGATAATTCGGTTTCGGCTGGGTGAACCATCGAGCCCGCATGAACGTTTCCTGGACAGCCTCGTCAGGAGATGCAGCCATGCCAGCCAAATCGAAAGCCCAGCAAAAGGCCGCCGGGGCGGCGCTTTCCGCCAAGCGCGGCGAGACCAGGAAATCCGATCTCAAAGGCGCCTCGAAGTCGATGTACGAGTCCATGGATGAAAAGGAGCTCGAGGATTTCGCCAAAGGCGGCCGCAAGGGCAAGCCGGAGCACGCATCCAAGAGCTGAGCGCCCGCGCCGGCCTGGCGCGGCGCCGATCACCGCCGTGCGGGTGCCGCGGGGTCGTGAGCCTGCGACGCGCGCAAGATTCAGAAGCGGCAAAGCTTTTTATGCGATATACACGCATAGATTGAAGAATCTGTGGCGGGGCTTGATTGTTGTTGGAAAAGCGCAACTTTGAGGTCTTATGCAGCGTATCAAGTTTCGCTCCGAGCAAAGGCCAACCCCCACCGATTCTCAGGAGCTACACCGGAGCAGGGTCGTGATCCGAACCCTTCTGATCATCGCTGCGGCTGCGGTTGTCGGCTATGCCTTCAGCCTCAGTCTGGATTTCTTCGAGGCGCTGTACGATTTCAGTCGCCACCACGAATCCTGGCAGCTCGACGAAATTTTCGGGACGGCCGTCATCATGACGGTCATCCTGCTCGGCGTTGCGATCTGGCGGGTCGTCCAGCTGCGCCAGGAGATGGCGGCCAAGGATACGGCCCAGCGCGAGGCGCAGCGCCTTGCACGGCACGACGTCTTGACCGGGCTCCCCAACCGCCGGCGGCTGTTTGAGATTTTCGACAATCATGTGATCACCGCGCGGGATGCAGGGCGGCGGCTGGCCGTGCTGATCATCGATCTCGATCGGTTCAAGCCCGTCAACGACCTGCATGGGCACCAGATGGGCGACGAGGTTCTGTGCGTCGTCGCCGACCGGCTGACGCGGCTTGCGGCCGGCAGGGGTGTGGTGGCACGCTTCGGCGGCGACGAATTCGCCGCCCTTCTGGAGTATCAGGAGGACACCGACGAGCTCTTGCGGATCGTCCACAAGATCGTCCACGAACTGGCTCTGCCGATCCGCGTCAGGGGCCTACATCTGCGCATCGGGGCGAGCGTCGGCGTGGCGCTCTATCCCGACGACGGAGAAGCCGCTGACGTGCTCCTACGCAACGCCGACATCGCCATGTACCACGTCAAAGCGGAAGACCGCGGCAGCTTCCATTTCTTCAAGGCGGGGATGGATTCCGCCCTCCTGGAGCGCATCGAGCTCGAGCAGCAAATGGACGAGGCGCTGGTGAAGCGCGAGATCGTCCCCTACCTGCAGCCCGTCGTCGATCTCAAAACGGGCGGGATCGTCGGTTTCGAGATGCTGGCACGGTGGCTGCATCCGCAGAAGGGCGTGCTGTTGCCGGACCGGTTCATCGCCATGGCGGAGGACAGCGGCAAGCTGACCCGCATGACGCTTGCGCTTTTGGAGCAGGCGATGGAAGCGGCGGCCTCCTGGCCGTCGAGCTTCACCTTATCGATCAACCTTGCCCCCGTGCAGCTTGTGGATCCGGCCCTGCCGAGTCAGCTTCTCGACGTCCTGGCGCGCGCCGGCTTTGCGCCGCACCGGCTGGAGGTGGAGCTGACGGAAACGGCGCTGGTGGAGCGCATGGACGAGTTGAAGGTCGTGCTTGCAGCGCTGCGCAAGGCCGGGATCCGCGTCGCGCTCGACGATTTCGGCACGGGCTATTCCGGCCTCTATCATCTGCGCGAATTGCATCTCGACACGCTCAAGATCGACCGCTCCTTCATCGCCGGCATGCTGGAGAGCGAAGACCGGCAGGCGATCGTGGAAGCGGTTCTGCATCTCAGCCAGGCGCTCGGCATCGACACCACGGCAGAGGGCATAGAGGACCTGGCGCTCGGCGAGAAGCTCGCCGAGCTCGGATGCCAACTCGGTCAGGGGTTCTATTACAGCGAGCCGCTGCCGTTGGAGGCTGTCGACGACCTCATCGGCCGCCACTGGCCGGTGCGCGCAAGCGCCTGAGGGCTAATGCCATCGAGGAGTGTCGGCCGCGAGGAACGTTGCCCGGGAGGATTGTTGCCCCTGGCGGACGGTCGCAGGCGCGCGCTTTCGGCTCAGCTGTAGAAGATGCCCAGGATCTGGAGGAAGGCGCCGAGAACGAGGATCACGATGCCGAATTCGCCGGCGCGGCGAATGTTCTGCAGGATCGCACGCTCTTCGTCGTTTTGCGGCGGGCGAGGCTCCGGCATGCCGGGCTTCTGCGCCTGAAAGCCGACGCCGTAGCGCATGACGAGAAGAATACCGACCAGGTTGAAGATCACCCCGAAAAAGGTGAGGACCATCTCAATCTCCCATGTTCCAGGCGACCCGCGGTGTCGCTGGATTGCCAACCGAGGCTCCGGGCCGCAAGCAGGGCTCGCGACCGGCAGCAGAAAGGGGGCGCATCCCTTAGGCATCGGTTGCTGCAGAGACGATCTCTCGCTCTGCAAACGCAGCGACGCCGTATCGGCGAGCCCCCTCATGGCCATGCGACAGCCCCATGGCCGGAGTGTCAACCTAGCCTGACTCGTAAGGCGGTGGCAGCGGACAGTTTGTCTCTGCCTTTTGCGCTCGGTCTTCGTCTCTCGCCCGGCGAGCCGATAGGCCGATCTTAACGGCCGGCCCGCATAAGGGCCACGCGCGCTTCACGGCGCGTTCTGGGGGATTGAGGGTTTCGGAGGGGCGGGATGAACGGCGGTCAGAGGCCGGCATGGCGCGAGATCAGCGCTCGCTATCGTCGCTACCAGCCTGTCATTCTCGGGCTGCTTGCCGCGGCGACGCTCGGAAGGGCCTATCGGTTTTCTGTTGCCGCAGAGGCGGATGGACCGGCTCGCCTCGTCGATTTCGACATGTTCCACATGGTCGCACGCCTGATCTGGGCGGGCCGGCTGGAAGACGCGTACCGTTTCGACAGCCTCTGGCCGCTTCTCAAAGCACGCGGCGGGCTCGATTTCATGACCTGGGCCTATCCGCCGCCCTTCGACATCGTCGTGGCGCCGCTCGGGCTCTTGCCGGCCGGCGCCGCCTATCTCGTCTTCGTGGGCGGCACGCTCGCGCTCTATCTCTTCGCGCTCAAGCGGCTGGCGGGCGAAAACTTCGCTCTGGTGGCGATCGCGATCTTTCCGGCCTTTGCGATCGGTATCAGCGGCGGCCAGAACGGCTTTCTGACGGGGGCGCTGATTGCTCTCGCCTGCCTCGGCTTTGAAAAGCGGCGATGGCAGGCGGGGGTGCCGCTGGGGCTGATGATCATCAAGCCGCATCTTGCCGCGGGCCTTGCGGTCCGGACGCTTCTTGCCCGCCGCTTCGGGGCGGTGGTCGCCGCAGCTTGCACCGTCGTTGCGGCCTGTCTTGCCGCCACGCTTTGTTTCGGTGTCGGTATCTGGGCGGCTTTTCTGGAGGCGACAAAGGAGACCGGGGTCTTTCTCAAAGAGGGGTTCTTTCCCCTGCACCGGATGGTGTCGATCTATGCGACGTTGCGCAGTTTCGGGCTCGGTGTCGTGCCGGCCTTTGCGGCGCAGGGAGCGGTGGCGCTCGTCGCGCTTGCCGCGATCGTGCGCGTGACGTTCGGGGCCTTCACCTTGCGCCAGAGCCTCGGTGTGACGGCGGTCGCCTCGCTCCTCATCACCCCTTACGCCTATGATTACGATCTCAGCCTGCTCGGGGTCGGCCTGGCGCTGCTTCTGCCCGATCTCCTGAGCAAAGCGGGGAAGACCGCCCTCGGCGCGCTGTTTTCGCTCAGCTTCATCACCTGCGGTTACTGGCTCGTCGAGGCGGTCCCGCAATTGCTGGCGACGGAGGCTGACTTTGCGGATGCCGGCACGCTTCCGGCCTTGGCCGGCCTCACGCTGCTGGCGCTCTTTGCGTTGATCTGGTGGCTGACGGAGCGTTCACGCGCGGCAGAGGCGGCGCACCAAGCCGCTGCGGCCAATCCGGCGGCGGGGGCAGAGGCTTGAATTTTCGGCTTGAGTTTTTCGATGGAATGGTGGGCGCGACAGGGATTGAACCTGTGACCCCTACGATGTCAACGTAGTGCTCTCCCGCTGAGCTACGCGCCCTTCCAAAGGGGTGCCGCCCGAAGGCGACTCGCGGGGATATATCCTCTGCGTTTCGGCCGTGCAAGGCCCCGTGGGCAGAGTTCTTGACCGCGGTTCAAGATATTGTTTGCCGCGGCACGCAAAAGCGGCTGCCGCCCGGCACCGATCGGATGGCGATCAGAGGGCGATGAGGAATCGATCAGGCGGCGATCAGACGATCGACCTCGTTGACGAGATCGCGCAGATGGAACGGCTTCGAAAGAATTTTCGCATCCTGAGGCGCGGCCATGTCGGGATTGAGGGCGACGGCCGCAAAGCCCGTGATGAACATGATTCGAAGATCGGGATCGAGCGCGGACGCCTTGCGCGCCAGCTCGATGCCGTCCATCTCCGGCATGACGATGTCGGTCAAGAGCAGATTGAAAGGCTCGTCGAGCAATCGATTGTAAGCCGACAGACCATTGTCGAACGCGAGAACGTCATAACCCGCATGTTCGAGAGCTTTGGTCAAAAAACGACGCATGTCCTCGTCGTCTTCGGCGAGCAGGATTCGACCTCGCATGCTTCTCCAGCGCCTTCTGTCTTGAACCCGTCCGTTGTGAGCCCGCTCGGTAAATATCGGGTAAGCGGCCGGGAGACAATGACGGGACGGGTTCGTTATGGACAGGGGCGCGGCAGATCGGCAACATATCCGCATATGAGAAGAGGATTTTGATGGACGAGCGCGTGGGAGAAGAGCTGCCGCCCCTGCGGCCTTTCAGCCTGCTGGGGCCATCTGACCCGGTCTCGCCCTTCCTGTTCAACTCGCCGCATAGCGGACGCTTCTATCCGAAGAGCTTTCTCGCCCAGTCGCAGCTCGATGCGACGGAGATCCGGCGTTCGGAAGATTTCATGATCGACATGCTGTTTGCGGGCGTCGCCGAACGCGGGGCGCCGCTTCTTTCCGCCGTCTATCCGCGGGCTTATGTCGATGTGAACCGCGAGCCCTACGAGCTCGAGGCGAAAATGTTTCGCGAGCCGCTTCCGGGCTATGCCAACAGTCGCTCGATCCGCGCGGCCGGCGGGCTCGGCACGGTGCCGCGCATCGTCTCCGAAGGTCGGGCGATCTATGCCGGGCCGATCGCGCTCGCCGAAGCGTTTCAGCGCATCGACAGGGTCTATGTGCCCTATCACGAAGCGCTCAGGCAGCGGCTTGCGGCCATTCATGCGCGGTTCGGCTTCGCCGTTCTGGTCGATTGCCATTCGATGCCGTCGTCGGCGCGCAACGCCGCGCCGGGCTTGCGACCCGATTTCGTCATCGGCGATCGTTTCGGGGCAAGCTGCGCACCGGAACTCACCGACCGGGCCGTGGAGCTCTTGCGACGCCGCGGCTATTGCGTGGCGCGCAACAAGCCTTATGCCGGGGGCTTCATCACCGAGCATTACGGTCGTCCGCAGGCCGGGCTGCATGTGATGCAGGTGGAAGTGAACCGGGGGCTCTACATGGATGAAGAGGCGATCCGCCTCAACGACGGCTTCGAGAGCGTGCAAGTCCTCGTGGAGGATCTGGCGGCGGCCCTGATGGGCGTCGCGATCACTCCGCCGATCGCCTTCGACGAGGCGGCGGAATAGCGCGTGCGACACGCGTCAGCGGGGACGAGGCTGTGAAAGGATCTGCCTCCCATCGCGCCACGCCTTCCAAAAAGGCATGGGCAGAAAGAAAAATGGCCGCACCGAAGTGCGGCCAAGTCTAGGGAGGAAACGCCCAATGAGGGCTGCGATACAACGTATCGCAACGCACAATCTATGCTGCTTTGCACAAGATGCAAGAGGCTTACGACATCGATTGTCCGTCGGGTTCCGATATAGTCACCCTGAACGGCAATGCAAACGTTTTGGGTAATTCGTCAAACCCCTGATAAAAAACGACTTTTCCTATACAGTGGCAAAACGGCAACCCTGCTATGCATCCCATGGAAAGCTTTTTTCCCTTCCTGCACCGTCTCGCCGATGTGGCGGCCGATGCGATCCTGCCGCGTTTCCGCGCCGCGATCGCCGTCGACAACAAGCTTGCGTCGGGCTTCGACCCGGTGACGGAGGCCGATCGCGGCGCCGAACGCGCCATGCGCAAACTCATCCGCGAAACCTATCCCGACCACGGCATCATCGGCGAGGAATACGGCTCAGAAGGCGAGGATCGCTCGCATGTGTGGATCCTCGATCCCGTCGACGGCACACGCGCCTTCATCTGCGGCCTGCCGCTGTGGGGTTGTCTCACGGGTCTTCTGATCGACGGCAAGCCCGCCGCCGGGATGATGTCGCAGCCTTATATCGGCGAGCGCTTCTTCGGCTCTGCCGAGACCGGCAGCTTTCTGGCACGTGGCGGGGAGACGCGACCGATCAAGGTGCGCGCCTGCGCGGCGCTTGACCACGCACATATCTCCACGACCGACCCCAATCTCTTCAGCGAGACGGAAAGACCGGCGTTCGAGAGGCTGTCGGCGCGCGCGCGGCTGACGCGCTACGGCTATGATTGCTACGCTTATGCGATGGTGGCGATGGGCGGCATGGATTGCGTCGTCGAATCCGGGCTGAAGCCCTACGATATCGCACCGCTCATTCCGATCATCGAAGGCGCCGGCGGCGCGGTGACGAGCTGGGACGGCGGATCGGCTGCAAACGGCGGAAAAATCCTGGCCCTCGGCGACACATGTCTCACGCCTGAGGTGGAGGCGCTCCTGGCGACGTGAACGGGGTGCGCCACGCTTCGTCGGGCTCGCCGATGAAAGCATCGAAGGCGGCCCAGAAGATCTCGCGATAGCGGTCGTCCTCCTGGAGGATCTCGTGCATGGCGCCGGCGATGCGGACATTGCCGACGGTTTTGAGCCGAAGGGTGAATTCCTCGATCGCACGATTGGAGATGATGCTCTCCTGGCCGGCCATGGCGATGAGGACGGGGATCGGCACGCGTTCGGCAAATTCCGGCAAAGCGAGAAATTCAGCAGCACGCAGCGCCGAATGCACCCAGGCGAAGGTCGGGCCGGAGAGGCCGAGCTCGGGATGCTCTTCGATGAACTGGCGGGTGCGCTCGTAGCGTCGTTTGTCGGAGGTGACGCGGTTGCCCTCGAAGGGGCGGAGCTGAACGAGGTTGCCGCGGAAGGGGCCGGCGTACATCTCGCCGAGCCCGAGATAGTTCAGGATGCCGGTGACGACGCGCAGAAAATGCGTGCGCCCGCCCGCAAGGCCCAGAAGCGGCGCGGTCAGCACCATGCGCTCCACCTGGGTGCGGGCCCGCGCGGCATAAAGGAGGGCGACGGCGCCCCCGGTCGAATGGGCAAGAATGTTGTAAGGCGGATGGCAGCGGGCGAGCGCCACCTCGCGCATCACCGTTTCGAGATCGACGAGATATTCGGAGAAATCGTCGACATGACCCTTGCGCGGATCGCCCAGGCTCCGTGACGAACCGCCCTGGCCGCGCCAGTCGAAGGTGACGACGGAATAGCCGCGACGGCGCAATTCTCCCACCGTCTCGAAATATTTCTCGATGGATTCCGCCCGCCCGTGGAGGAGGAGGATCGTGCCCCGCTTCGCCGAAGGCGCCGGATGCCACCAGGCGGTGCGCAGCTTGCGGCCATCCGGGGTGATCACGAATTCCGCGTTCGCGCCTTCCGGGATCGGGTTTTGCTCGGTTTCAAACAGAATGGCCAAGGCTGCGCCTCCCGCAGCGCTGATACTGGGAAGTGGGTCGGGCGGCAAGCAGTGGCGTTCGAGCCTCGATGCCGTCCCACCCAAAAAGGGGAGCCGACGACCCGAAGGCCGCCGGCTCCGTCACCGGACGCTGGAGGGGGCAGGTGCAGCGCCCGATCTCTGAGGCTCCGTCGAGGGTGCCGGAGCGGTTTGAGGCTTAGCGACGCCAGCCGCCGTGATGACCGCCATTGTGACCACCGTTATGACCACCGTTATGACCGCGGGGGCCGGGGCCGAGGCGGCTCACGCTGATGACCTGGCCGTTATAGGCGTTGACCCGGAGCATCACCGGGGCGCCGCGACGGCCGCGGGCGGCGAGCGAATAGACGCGACCACGGGTGTCGAAATAGCGGACCGGGGTGAAACCCTGGCGGCGCAGCTTGCGGGAGATGCGGTGCGTGCTGAGCTTCTGGTTCCAGTGGCGGCGGTTGTCATGGCGCCAGCCGCGACCGCGATAATCGATCTTGGTGACGGCGTCGCTGCGCTCGACTGTGATGCCGGCCTGGCTGGCGGCTGTGATCGGCGCCGCATTGGCGGCGGCTGCGAGCGGCAGGAACGAGAGCGTCGCAAGACCGGCGGCGGCGAGAATGTTGAGTTTCATGGCTTCGTCTCCTCAGTGATGCGGAGGGGCTGCCCTCCATCGATGTTTGGAGATTAGGCGGAGCTCACTGAACTCGTTCAGAACCGGCCGTTCATCTGGCGTTCAGCGGCAAAAGCCCGGGAAACTGCGATTTTCACGCGCTGCACGAAAAGGCTTGAAAGGGATTTTGGGAGTTCCCATTTTTCAATCGGGACGCCGCAAGGGTCCCGCGGAAAGGGCGGATCGGCTTTTCGAAGAGGCCGTCTTTTCCTTCCCAGAATGTCGCTTCAATGGAGGACTTCAGATGCGTCAGTATGATTTGAGCCCGCTTTACCGTTCGACCGTCGGCTTCGACCGGTTGTTCAACATGCTCGATTCCATGGCAGGCTCGGAAAACGGCGGCCAGAGCTACCCGCCCTACAACATCGAGCGGACCGGCGAGAACGCCTACCGCATCACGATGGCCGTGGCCGGCTTCGGCGAGCGCGATATCGACATTGAATCGAAAGAGAACATTCTCACGATCAAGGCACTGCGCAACGAGGACGAAAACGAGCGCGAACGCGAAATTCTCTATCGCGGGATCGCTGCACGTTCCTTCGAGCGCCGCTTCCAGCTCGCCGACCATGTCGAGGTGACCGGCGCGACCCTGGAGAATGGCCTTCTGCACATCGATCTCGTGCGCGAGATCCCGGAGGCCATGAAGCCGCGCAAGATCGCGATCAGCGGCTCGGAGAAATCCGAAAAGCAGATCGACGCCTCAATCGCGACCAGCAAGGCCGCCTGACACCCCGACCCGACCTCCAGTCATCGGTCGAAGGCGCCCCGCGAGGGGCGCCTTTTTTGTGTCCGGTTTTTTGGGGAGCCGCGGACGTGCCGCTTTGCGCTTGGGCCTTAAAGCCTGGCGCCGAGGAGCTCGACGAAGCGGTCGACCTCGTCTTCGCTGGTCTGGAAATTGGTGATGAGGCGCACGAGGATTTCGTCTTCGCCTTCCTGAAGCTTCACGCCATGCGGACGCGGCCATTCCAGGAAGACGGCGCCGGCCTTGCGCAGGAAGGTCGCCTGTTCGCGCCGCAAAAAGGCAAAGCTCTCATTGGTCTCGCTCGGCCAGGCGAGGCGGGCCTTGTCGGAGCTTTCGATGCCGGCGCGCAGGCGCTCGGCCATGGCATTGGCGTGGGCGGCGAGCCGCAGCCACAGATCGTCGGCGAGATAGGCCTGGAACTGGGCGGCGATGAAGCGGGTCTTGGAGAAGAGATGGCCGGCGCGCTTTCTGAGATAGGGAAGCTCGGCCGCCATCTTCGGATCGAAGAAGACGAGGGCTTCGGCGGAGACGCAACCGTTCTTGGTGCCGCCGAAGGATAGGATGTCGACGCCCTGGCGCCAGGTGATGTCGGCCGGGCTCTCGCCGAGCCGGACGAGGGCATTGGCAAAACGCGCCCCGTCCATGTGCACGGGAAGGTCGCGGCTATGGGCGATGGCGGTCAGCGTCTCGACTTCCTGGCGGGTATAGATGGTGCCGACCTCGCTCGCCTGCGTCAGCGAGAGCGCCATCGGCTGGCCGGCATGAACGAAATCCGGTGAAAAGCGCGATACGGCATCCGTGAACTCGCCCGGATCGATCTTGCCGAGCGGGCCGTCGAGCTGCATCAGGCGGGCGCCGCCCGTCTGGAATTCCACCGCGCCGCATTCGTCGACGACGATATGGCTTTCGCGGTGGCAGAAGACGGCCCCGCCCGGCTTGTTGACGGCGGCGAGCGCGAGTGCGTTCGAGGAGGTGCCGGTGCCGACGAAGAAGACGGCCACTTCACGCTCAAAAAGCGCGTTGAAGCGGTCTTCGACGGCGCGGTCGAGGGCGCTCACCCCATAGGCGTCGGCATGGCCGGCTGCCTGGTGGGCGATCGCTTCCACGATTTCCGGCGCGGCGCCGGACCAATTGTCGCTGGCAAACTGCATATTCGCGGCTTAGGGCCGGCGCGCCTCTTGCGCAAGGGGGCGTGGCGGCCTGCGACGTCGGACCGGGTCTTCAGATCTTGTCTGTTGAAGGTTTTCTCGGCGCGCGGGGCGCCGGCCGCGAAGTTCCATCGGCCAGGACGAGGTTTGTCTTTTTCGTTTCTGCGTCCTTCTGGGTCCCTTCCTCAAGGTGATGTGCGAAAGCCCGGCCTCGGGCTGCAGGCTCGCTTGCCGCCCGACAAGTCTCCGCCTTCGCCTTTCACAGACGAGCCCGCGTGCAACGGGACGAAAAAAGTCATTCAGGGTAGAGGAGTTTTGCGCCCGTCCCATCTCTCCTTTGACGAGGCGGGAAATTCTGGCATAGACGGTTGGCGAAAGCTGCCCAGCCGCAGCCGTGAAGCTTCTCTCCATGTCGGCGAAGCTTGCCACGGATTTCACCGCGCGGCGCCGGCGACGACGCAACAGCTCCGTTCGGCCTTCGAGCGGTGCGGAGAGTCGACTTGTCGTCTCTTGCAAAATTTGAGATGGTGAATGAATAGGACAGGTCTTCTGTCCTAGTTGGTGTAGGGCGCCGGTCCCGGGATCGCCGACAACGACGACGGGGCATTAAAGGGCAGAGCGAAGAGCATTCCGCTCAACCCGAATGTGCCCAACCAGTTAAGTGTGAGCTACGGCGTTAAGCCGATTGCTCGAGCCGCATGTCCTGAACGAGGCATGCGACCCGAACGGAAGAGGTGCCCCGAGACGAAGGGTTTCGGTGCGGGGCGAGATGGCGGAGGCAGGCCGTGACGATGGAACCTCACCTCAAGAGCGAGCGGATGCGCGCAGCCGCGCAGGCGTTTGAGCGCGCGGAGCGCGTGCGCGGGGAGCGAAAAACGCCGGCCGCCGGCAAAGGCCTTCTCGATCCGCGCGGCGAGCGCGATGCCTGCGGCGTCGGCTTCATCGCCGATCTGAAGGCGCGGCCCTCGCATACGATCGTCGAGCACGGCCTCAAGATCCTCAACAACCTGACGCATCGCGGCGCGGTCGGCGCCGACCCCGAGGTCGGCGACGGGGCGGGCATGCTGATCCAGCTTCCCGACGAATTCTTCCGCGGCGAGGCGGAGGCGGCGGGCTTTTCGCTGCCGCCGCTCGGCCGCTACGCCGTCGGCGTCATCTTCATGCCGCAGGACGCAGAGCTGCGCCGGCATCTGGAAGGCGTCGTGGAGCAGGTGGTGGCCGAGGAAGGCCAGACGGTTCTCGGCTGGCGCGACGTGCCGGTCGACAATTCCTGCCTGTCGAAGGCGCAGAAGATCCGTGCGGCGGAGCCCGTGCACCGGCAGGTGTTCATCGCCGCGGCCGACGGGCTCGAGGGCGACGATTTCGAGCGCCGCCTGTACATTCTGCGCAAGGTCATCTCCAACCGGGTCTTCCACGAGAGCGACGGCCGCGACAAGGGCTTCTACATCGTCTCGATGTCGAGCCGCACCGCGGTCTACAAGGGCATGTTCCTCGCCCATCAGCTCGGCGAATATTACAAGGATCTGTCGGATCCGCGCTTCGCCTCGGCGCTCGCGCTCGTGCATCAGCGCTTTTCGACGAACACGTTTCCGTCCTGGAAGCTCGCCCATCCCTACCGGATGGTCGCCCATAACGGCGAGATCAACACGCTCAGAGGCAACGTCAACTGGATGGCGGCTCGCCAGGCGTCGATCTCCTCGCCGCTTCTCGGCTCCGACATCGATAAATTGTGGCCGATCTCCTATGAGGGGCAGTCGGATACGGCCTGCTTCGACAATGCGCTCGAATTCCTGACCATCGGCGGCTACGAACTCGCCCATGCGGCGATGATGCTGGTGCCGGAGGCCTGGGCCGGCAATCCGCTGATGGACGAGAAGCGGCGGGCTTTCTACCAGTACCATGCGGCGCTGATGGAGCCGTGGGACGGGCCGGCGGCGATCGCCTTCACCGACGGGCGCCAGATCGGCGCCACGCTCGACCGCAACGGGCTTCGGCCGGCGCGCTATGTCGTGACCGAGGACGGCTTCGTCATCATGGCGTCCGAAGCCGGCGTCCTGCCGGTCGACGAAAGCTCGATCGTGCGCAAATGGCGCCTGCAGCCGGGTCGGATGCTGCTGATCGACCTACAGGAAGGCCGTATCATCGACGACGGCGAACTGAAGGCACGCCTTTCGGAAGGCAATCCCTATCGCCAGTGGCTCGCCCGCACGCAGATCGTTCTGGAAGACATGCCGGAGGTCGCCTCGCGCGCGCCGACGACGGCCGCCTCGCTGCTCGATCGCCAGCAGGCCTTCGGCTACACCCAGGAAGACCTGAAGATCCTGATGGCGCCGATGGCGGTGACCGGCCAGGAGGCGATCGGCTCCATGGGCTCGGATACGCCGGTCTCCGTGCTCTCCGACAAGCCGAAGCTGCTCTACACCTATTTCAAGCAGAACTTCGCCCAGGTGACGAACCCGCCGATCGATCCGATCCGCGAGGAAATCGTCATGAGCCTCGTCTCCTTCATCGGGCCGAGGCCGAACCTCTTCGATCTCGAAGGCCTGTCGGAGCGCAAGCGCCTGGAAGTGCGGCAGCCGATCCTGACCAATGCCGATCTCGAAAAGATCCGCGGCATCGGCGACATCGCCGACAACCATTTCCAGACCAAGACGCTCGACATCACCTACAATGCGAGCCTCGGCGCCGACGGCATGGAAGACGCCGTCGATCGGCTGTGCCAGCGCGCCGAGAAGGCGGTGCTGGAAGGCTACAACATCATCATCCTGTCGGACCGCCTGGTCGGGCCGCAGCGCATCGCCATGCCGGCGCTTCTGGCGACGGCGGCCGTGCACCATCACCTGATCCGCAAGGGGCTCAGGACCTCGGTCGGTCTCGTCGTGGAGACGGGCGAGGCCCGCGAAGTGCATCATTTCGCGGTGCTCGCCGGCTATGGGGCCGAGGCGATCAACCCCTATCTCGCCTTCGAGACTTTGGCGCAGATGCATGAGCGCGGCGACTTCCCGGACGTCGTCGATGCGCGCGAAGTGGTGGAACGCTTCATCAAATCCGTCGGCAAGGGGATTTTGAAGGTGATGTCCAAGATGGGCATCTCCACCTACCAATCCTATTGCGGCGCGCAGATCTTCGATGCCGTCGGGCTGTCGACCGCCTTCGTCGACCGCTTCTTCTTCGGCACGGCGACGATGATCGAAGGCGTCGGTCTCACAGAGATCGCCGAGGAGACGGCACGGCGCCACCGCCTTGCCTTCGGCGACGATCCGGTTCTCCGGCGCACGCTCGAAGTCGGCGGCGAATACGGCTTCCGGATGCGCGGCGAAGACCATGTGTGGACGCCGGACGCCGTGGCACATCTGCAGCATGCGGTGCGCGGCGAAGGTTTCGAGCGTTTTCGGACCTTCTCCGAGATGGTGAACGGCGAAGCGGCGAAGCGGCTGACGATCCGCTCCTTGTTCCGCATCCGCGAGGCGGAGGCCATGGATCTCGAACCGGTGCCGCTGGACGAGGTCGAGCCGGCAGTGGAGATCGTCAAGCGGTTTGCGACCGGCGCGATGAGCTTCGGCTCCATTTCGCGCGAGGCGCATACGACGCTCGCAGTCGCCATGAACCGCATCGGCGGCAAGTCGAACACCGGCGAGGGCGGCGAGGAGCCGGAACGCTTCGTGCCGAAGCCGAACGGGGATTCGGAGCGTTCCGCGATCAAACAGGTCGCCTCCGGCCGCTTCGGCGTGACGACGGAATATCTCGTCAATTCCGACATGATGCAGATCAAGGTGGCGCAGGGTGCAAAGCCCGGCGAGGGCGGTCAGCTGCCCGGCCACAAGGTCGATGCGGTGATTGCGAAAGTCCGGCATTCGACGCCGGGCGTCGGCCTCATTTCACCGCCGCCACATCACGACATCTATTCGATCGAGGACC
Source organism: Rhodopseudomonas julia (assembly GCF_030813515.1). NCBI lineage: Bacteria > Pseudomonadati > Pseudomonadota > Alphaproteobacteria > Hyphomicrobiales > Nitrobacteraceae > Rhodopseudomonas > Rhodopseudomonas julia. The sequence goes on from NZ_JAUSUK010000001.1 coordinate 1,599,913, forward strand.
TGGCGCAGCTCATCTTCGATTTGAAGAACGTCAATCCGGCGGCCGATGTGTCGGTGAAGCTCGTCGCGGAAGTGGGCGTCGGCACGGTGGCGGCCGGTGTCGCCAAGGCGCGCGCCGACCACATCACCATTTCCGGCTATGACGGCGGAACGGGCGCTTCGCCGCTCACCTCGATCAAGCATGCGGGTCTGCCCTGGGAGATCGGCCTTGCCGAGACCCACCAGACGCTCGTGCATGAGGGGCTGCGCTCGCGCGTGGCACTGCAGGTCGACGGCGGTCTCAGGACCGGCCGCGACGTGATCGTGGGTGCATTGTTGGGCGCCGATGAATTCGGCTTCTCGACCGCGCCTTTGATCGCGGCCGGCTGCATCATGATGCGCAAATGCCATCTCAACACCTGCCCGGTCGGCGTCGCCACCCAGGACCCGGTGTTGCGCAAGCGCTTCCGCGGTGCGCCGGAGCATGTGATCAACTACTTCTTCTTCGTGGCCGAAGAGGTGCGCGAGATCATGGCGGCGATGGGCGTGCGCAAGCTCGAAGAGCTCGTCGGACGCTCCGACCGGCTCGACACGATGCCGCTCATCAAGCACTGGAAGGCGAAGGGGCTCGATTTCTCCAAGCTCTTCTATCGCCAGGACGCGCCGGACGACGAGGTGCGCTGGACGAGGCGTCAGGAACACCCGATCGAGACGGTGCTCGACCGCAAGCTGATCAAGGAAGCGGCGCCGGCTCTCGAACGCGGCGAACCGGTGCAGATCGATGTGAAGGTCGCCAATCTCGACCGTTCCGTCGGCGCCATGCTGTCGGGCGAGATCGCTAAGCGCTATGGCCATGAGGGCCTGCCCGACGATACGATCGTGGTGAAGATGAAGGGAACCGCCGGCCAGTCCTTCGGGGCGTTTTTGGCCCGCGGCGTGACCTTCGACCTCGAAGGCGACGCCAACGATTACGTCGGCAAGGGGCTGTGCGGCGGGCGCATCGTGGTGCGGCCGGCGGAGAGCTTCCAGCTTCCGGCGGAGCAGGCGATCATCGTGGGCAACACGCTGCTTTACGGCGCCATCGAGGGCGAGTGCTATTTCTCCGGCGTCGCCGGCGAGCGCTTCGCCGTCAGGAATTCCGGGGCCATCGCGGTCGTGGAAGGCTGTGGCGATCATGGCTGCGAATACATGACCGGCGGCATCGTCGTCGTCATCGGCGAGACGGGCCGCAACTTCGCGGCCGGCATGTCGGGCGGCATCGCCTATGTGCTCGACGAGGATGGCTCGTTCGAGCGGCGCTGCAACCTCGCCATGGTCGAACTCGAACCGGTGCCAGAGGAAGAGGCGCTTCTGGAAGAGCTGCACCACCATGGCGGCGACATGGAATGGCACGGCCGCGTCAACGTCTCCTCCAACATGAACACGCATGACGAAGAGCGGCTTTTGACGCTCATCACCAACCATCACCATTACACGGGCTCCAAGCGCGCCAAGCACATCCTGGAGAACTGGGCGGACTTCCGGCCGAAATTCGTGAAGGTGATGCCGGTCGAATATCGTCGTGCTCTCGTCGAGATGGAAGAACGGCGCATGGGCGGCGGACGGCGCATCGCGGCGGAGTGAGGCAAAGGTCGGGGCCGGCGACAGGCCGGCCCGTCAAGACAGATGCGGGACGCGCGACGAGAGACACGCGATCAGAAGCATGGGGCCGATCTGCGGGCATTTGCCCGCCAGGCGGAACTGGAAATCCAAAAAAGGCTGCGGCATTAAGCCTGACCGGATCGGGATCTCCGGCGGCGGGCTTTCGGCACGACGATTGCGGGCGCGGCAGCGGGAATGACGGGTGAAGCGTAGTTATGGCTAAAGTCACAGGCTTTCTGGAGATCGATCGGCAGGAACAGCGCTACCAGCCGGCGTCCGACCGCATCCGGCATTTCAAGGAATTCGTCCTGCCCTTGCCGGAGCCGGAAGTGCGCCGACAGGCGTCGCGCTGCATGGATTGCGGCATTCCCTATTGCCACGGGCCGACGGGTTGCCCGGTGCACAATCAGATCCCCGACTGGAACGATCTCGTCTGGCAGGGCGATTGGGAGGAGGCCGCACGCAACCTCCATTCCACCAACAACTTTCCCGAATGGACCGGCCGCATCTGCCCCGCGCCCTGCGAAGAGGCGTGCACGCTCAATCTCGAAGACGTGCCCGTCACCATCAAGACGGTGGAGCAGGCGATCGCCGACAAGGCCTTCGAGCAAGGCTGGATCCGCCCGCAGCCGGCGGAGAGAAAGACCGGCAAGCGCATCGCCATCATCGGCTCGGGCCCGGCCGGCATGGCGGCGGCCCAGCAGCTCGCGCGCGTCGGCCACGACGTGCATGTCTATGAGCGCGAGCCCAAGGCCGGCGGGCTCTGCCGCTACGGCATTCCTGACTTCAAGATGGAAAAATACCATATCGACCGGCGCGTGACGCAGATGGAAGGCGAGGGCGTCATCTTCCATTACGGCGTCAATATCGGCGTGACGAAGCCGATGAAGGAGCTCGTCGACGAGCATGATGCCGTCTTGATCGCCACCGGTTCTGAGCGGCCACGCGATCCGGGCATCGGCGGCATGGAATTGACCGGCGTGCATTACGCCATGCCCTATCTCATCCAGTCGAACCGCCGCGTGAACGGCGAGCCGGTGCCGGAGATCGATCATCCCGACGACATCTGGGCCGGACGCCGGCATGTCGTGGTGGTCGGTGGCGGCGACACGGCTTCGGACTGCGTCGGCACGGCTTTCCGCCAGGGCGCGATTTCCGTCACGCAGCTCGATATCCGCGCCTGCCCGCCGGAGAAGGAGAACAAGGCGCTCGTCTGGCCGTATTGGCCGACGAAGCTTCGTACCTCCTCCAGCCAGGCGGAGGGCGCGGAGCGCGAATTCCAGGCGGCGACGCTCGAATTCGTCGGCAAGAACGGCGTTCTGACCGGGGTGAAATGCGCCCGCGTCGATGAAAAGCGCCAGCCGCTCGAAGGCACGGAATTCATCCTCAAGGCCGATCTCGCCTTCATCGCCATCGGTTTTGCCGGGCCGCTCGAAGACACCTTCGTCAAGGAATTCGGCGGCGCGATGAAACAGGACCGGCGCACCAATATCCTCGCCGACGAAAAGAGCTACCGCACCTCGATCGACAAGGTGTTTGCGGCCGGCGATGTGCGGCGCGGGCAGTCGCTGGTGGTGTGGGCGATCCGCGAGGGCCGGCAGGCGGCGCGCTCGATCGACCAGTTTCTGATGGGCGAGACCTCGCTGCCGCTGTGACGGCAGATCTAAGCGGCGATGTGAGTTCAAATATAACGAGGGCCGGGGCCTCTGCGCGTTTCGACACGTGAGGTCTATTCGGCGCGTGCCGCTGACGCTGCGCGTTCTGCCGCTTCCGGTTCTGGATTTCCGGCCTCGGCGTCAGGCGAGGTGTCGGCCGAGGCGTTTTGGTCGCTTTCGGCCGGCTTTTCGGATGACGTCTCAGACGCCTTGTCGGCGGCTTTGACTTGCGGCGTGCGACGCTCCGGCGGCCAGCGGTAATCGTCGATGCGGCCAGCCGGCGGCTGTGCGCCGGCGATCATTTTGGCGAGCAGGGCTTCCGCCTCGGGCTCGACGCCCGTCTCTTCGGCCATCTGCGGCGCCGCCTCGGCGGGTGAGGAGGGCGGCACGGCTTTCTCTGCAGACGATTCGTCCGACGCAGCCGTCTTGGCGCCGGTGCCGGTCTCCGCCTCGGCGCTCTTTCGGGGCGTGTAGGTGGAGAGGCTGCCGGAGCTGCCCAAAATCAGCTTGTCGATCGGGATCATGGCGCTGATCGCGGGCCGGGCTTCCTTCTCCGCCGGGGCCTCGCCCTCTTCGAGCGAGGCGAGGAACGGCGAGCCGGTCTTCAAGATTTCCTGCAGGTCGCGCTCGATGAAGAAGGCGAGCTTGCGCTGGCCGGCGCGGGTGAAATTGAGCCCGTCGCCGACGCGCAACTGCCGGTTCTGGCCGTTCATGTCCGGTCCGGAGGAGACGTATTTGCCTTCGTCGTCGGCAAAGCCGTTCCACACATCGACGAACTTCACCGGCGAATCTTCCAGCGTCTCGCGGTAGATGGAATTGAAGGCGCTGTAATCGCGCGACATGACGGAGGAGGCGACCGGCACGAGGCCCACCCAGACGCCCGGCTCGCCGCTTTCGGCGATGACATTGGCGAGTTTTGCGACGCGGTCGCCATAGGCCTCGTTCCATTCGTCGCCGCGCACCGCGAGCTTGCCGATCTCCTGGCGGTCGTTGCCGCCGAGCATGACGACGACGGCATCCGGCTTGTGCTCTTCGATGAGCTCGGGAAGCCGCGCCGGCCAGTCGTAGAAATCGTCGCGCACCAGGCCCGAAGAGCCGTTGGCGGCCTGGATGATCATGACTTTCGGGTTTTCGGCGAAGGCCTCGTCGAGGCCCTTGGCAAGGCTGCGGGCGAAGAAATCGCCGACGACGAGGACGCGCTTTGCGTCTTCCGCCTTCTCCACGATCTCGAGCTGTGGCTCCACGGGTGCACGGGGCGTGCTGCGGCGCGAGGAACGGCTCGGGGCAGAGCGCTGCGGGGCGCGCTGACGCGTCTGCGGCTCCTGGCGCTGCGGCTGGGCATTGCGCTTCGGCCCGAACAGGAAGCGGAAGAGGGACGGCTGGCGGTCGTTCTGGGCGACGACGATCGCCTCCGCCGCTGCGGCACGCGAGGCGACAAATTCCGTCTCCGCGCCGAGAAAGGCGAGAGCGGCGAGCGCCACCATGAAGCCTGCAAAGAAACTGCGCATCTCAAGCTCCCGCGCCTGGCCGGTTCGTCCGGTCGATCACCGAGATCGACGATGACGGCGCCTTCCGGTCGCGCGCCGAGGCTTTGTCGTGGCGCAAGCACATGGCGCGAACCGGCGCGGCGTTCAAGCCGCTCATTTCACGGCACATGTTAGCGTGGCTTCAGGCGCGGCAAAAGCGGCCGTGCAACGCCGGCGTGAGAAACCGGCCGTGAGAGGGGCGGCGATTGCGTCTCAGGCGGCGCGCATGGCCGCGCGGGCCTCCCAGGCGAGCGCGTGTTCCAGGATCGTTTCGAGATGGGAGAAGCGCGGCTGCCAGGCGAGCGTCTTCAGGATGCGGCGCGGATCGGCGACGAGGCTGACGATATCGTCGGCCCGGCGGGCGCGGGCGCGCACATCGAGCACTTTTCCGGCGATCCTTTGCACCGCGTCGATCACTTCAAGCACGCTGTGGCCCTGGCCATAACCGCAATTGACGGTGAGGCTGTCGCCGCCGGCTCGGAGATAAGCGAGGGCGGCCAGATGCGCATCGGCGGCGTCGGCGACATGCACGTAATCGCGAATGCCGGTGCCGTCGGGCGTGTCGTAATCGGTGCCGAAGACGGGCACGTATTCGCGCCGGCCGAGGGCCGCTTCGAGCACGATCTTGACGAGATCGGTGGCGCCGACGATCGCATGGCCGACACGGCCCGACGGGTCGGCGCCGGCGATATGCCCTGTGCGCAGGCTGACGCTCTTGAGACCATAGGAAGCGCCGGCTTCAGCGAGCATGCGTTCCGCCGAAGCCTTGAAGACGGCATAGGGCGTCAGCGGCTCAAGTGGCGCGGTCTCCGTGACGGGGTTTTCGGCGGGGTGGCCGTAGACGGCCGTCGATGACGAGAGGACGATGTGTTCGACGCCGTTGGCGACGGCGGCGGCGATCAATTCGCGCGTCTTGATCGAGTGGTTCAGATAATAGCCGAGCGGATCGGCGACCGAATCGGCGACGACGAGGGCGCCTGCGAGATGCAGGACGGCATCGACGCGGCGCGTGCGCATGAGATGGTTGAGGAGAAGGCGGTCGCCGACATCGCCGATGACGAGTTCGGCGCCGCGCGGCACGGCCCATTCATAGCCTGTGGAAAGGTTGTCGAGGACGACGACATTCTCGCCCTCGTCGCGAAGCGCGAGCACGAGCTGGCTGCCAAGATAACCGGCGCCTCCCGTTACCAGAACGCTCATACGCGCCCGTCCTCTCTCTTCCTGGCCTTCACTTTTTGCGGGCGTCGCCTAGGTTTTGAGCCTGCGCGCGCCGCCCCGACCCGCCTGGACTCGTGCGGGAAGCTTACTCTAAACGGGTGTCGCGCTTGTCCGTACCCGAAGAGGTTCCCGTGGTTAACCGGATCAGAAAAGCCGTCCTGCCTGTCGCAGGCCTCGGCACACGATTTCTTCCCGCTACCAAAGCCGTGCCGAAGGAGATGCTGACGATCGTCGACCGGCCCGTGCTGCAATATGTGGTCGACGAGGCGAAGGCGGCCGGCATCGAGCATTTCGTCTTCGTCACCGGGCGCGGCAAGGGCGTCATCGAAGACCATTTCGACATCCAGCCGGAGCTCGAAGACACGTTGAAGGCGCGCGGCAAGACCGCCGAGCTCGACGTGTTGAAGGCCGAATTGCCGCCGGCGGGCGGCACGAGCTTTACCCGCCAGCAGGCGCCGCTCGGGCTCGGCCATGCGATCTGGTGCGCGCGCGAGATCGTCGGCGACGAGCCGTTTGCCGTGCTTCTGCCCGACATGCTGATGCGCTCCGAGCCCGGCTGTCTGGCGCAGATGATGACGGCCTACGAAAAGCACGGCGGCAACGTCATCGCTCTCGAAGAGACGGTGCCGGAACAGGTGCACAAATACGGCATCGTGGCGCTCGGCGAGGACGACGATGTCGGCGTCGAAATCACCGGCATGGTGGAGAAGCCGAAGAAGGAAGAGGCGCCCTCGACCTTCTACATTTCCGGCCGCTACATCCTGCAGCCGGAGATCTTCAAGCTTCTGGAGACGACGAAGCCCGGCGCCGGCGGCGAGATCCAGTTGACCGACGGCATGAAGGCCTTGTCCGAGAAGCAGCGTTTCACCGGCGTGCGCTTCCGCGGCGTGACCTTCGATTGCGGCGCCAAATCCGGATTCCTTGCCGCCAATGTCGCCTATGCGCTCGACCGCGAGGACATCGCGGACGATTTCAAGGCGGAGCTGAAGAAGCTCGGCAAGGATTGGCTGAAGGGGCTCGTCGGCTAGTTTGGCCGATCACGGCGGCATTGCCGCATAAGGGGGCCGTATAAGGGGCACCGAAAGGTCGGAGGCGATTTCGTCTCTGACCTCGCGTCCCTCGTGCGCCGCTCACCAGGGCGGCGACCTCTCGCCCGCGGCGCTCGCAGGGCTCCTTCAAGCCTGAGGATGACGCAAGCGGCGGAGACCGGACGGGCGCGATGCGCATTCCCAGAACCACGATGGAACAATGGGCCGTCCTGCAGGCCGTCGTCGAGAACGGCGGCTTCGCCCAGGCCGCGGAACGGCTCAACCGCAGCCAGTCCTCGGTCAGCTATGCCATCAGCCGCCTGCAGGAGCGCCTCGGCGTCGCGCTCTTTCAGATCGAAGGCCGCAAGGCCCGGCTGACACCGGCCGGACGCAGCCTGTTGGCGGAGGCCAATCCGCTCATCGACGATCTCACCCGGCTGGAGGATCGCGCACGGTCGCTCGGCACCGAGGAGAGCCAGTTGCGGCTTCGGGTGGACAGCATCTTTCCCCGTCAGAGGTTGTTCGGCGCGCTGCAGGTGTTTGCCGAGCACCATCCGCATGTGGAGGTGGCGCTGCGCGAGAGTGTGCGCGTGCCCGAGCCGGATCGGGCCTCCGACGATTTCGATCTCGCCATCTCGCTCTGGCAGCCGGGACGAGCCGACCAGCATCCGCTCATCGACATCCCGATGCTGGCCGTGGCCGACCCCGGGCATCCGCTGGTGCGCAGGTCGGGCGGTGCGATCACGCCGGCGACGCTGGCGCGCCATCTGCGTGTGGCCATCAGCGGCGACGGTGCGGTGATGGCGAGCGAGGGGCTGTCGCCGTCTGATGGCCGCACCTGGGACGTGAACAGCCTGGAAGCCGGCGTGGAGGCAGTTCTCAGCGGTTTGTGCTGGGGCTGGCTGCCGGAACATCTCGTTGCCGCGCATCTGGCGGCCCGACGCCTGGTGGAGCTCGATCTCGTCAGCGGCAGCCGGAGGGTCATCCCGCTCGCGCTGAGCTGGGCCGACGAGACGCGGGCCGGCAAGGCGGCCCTGGCACTGGGCCGCCTGTTGCTCGACGGACCGGATCAGGTCCGGCTGGCATAGCCTTCGGGCAATTCCTCAGGCGCCACCGCGACGACGGTTTCGTCGTCGACCGCGCAGGTCTCCAGGAACGTCACTTTGGCGAATTCGTCGATGACGAGCTTAGGATAGGTCGGGCCGGCATCGCGGAAGGCGCGCATCTCGTCGAGATGCTCGTTCTGGAAGCACACCGTCTTCTTCGGATCGCGGGCGATCCATTGGGGGAAGAAGATGACGCCGTGCAGCTGGCGCTCGGCAAAGTTCACCGAGACGCTGACGGAGGTGCCCGTCGGCTCGTCCCAGGACACCTTGAGCACGTCGTCGGAGAGACGCGCCAGATGCACCTTCTGATCGCGCACCCAGCGACCGCCGACCATGCCGCTGTGGATGCGGTAGTCGATGGTGTCGGCGTTCTTGATATACATCTCGTACTGCCAGCCATTGTCATAGGTGTAGATGAAATGGCGGCCGAGGAACGGCTTCAGTTCCTCGGGTCTGGTGGAGGCGTAATCTTCGCTCATAGCTGAAATCCCGTTGCTGTACGGGAGGGAGGTAGGTCCGTGAAATCCGAATAAAAAGTTCGAAATTCGCGGCGATATGATCGGAAAATCCGATGGGTCGAGTTTTGCTCGGACCTGGGACGGGATGGGCGCGGATGCGGGGCATGAAGGGGTGACGAGTTTCAAGCCGGGATTTTCTGGCGGCGCGGAAATCGGAGACACCCTACCCCTGGCGCCTCCCCGCAAGGGGGAGGGGAAGAGGGCGTGTCATGAGCTTCTTCCGTCAATCCTTGGATTCTGATGCTAAATTCTGGCCCCGGAGTCTGGTGCGAGATTCTGGGGTGCCTCGGACCCTAGCGCTTCAGGCGGAGGCGGACGGAGACGGTGTTGGTTTCGACCGTCTCGCCCGGGTCGAGGATCTTGCGCTCATAGGTGTAGCGGCCGACGAGGGCGGCGTAGCGGTTGAGGTCGTAGACGAGGCCACCGAAAGCGGTCCAGGTCGTCTCCGTGAGATCGACGCCGTGGTAATCGCGGTAATCGAGGCCGAGGCCCGCCTCCGCGAAGAGATTGTGGCGCATGCGCCGCTCAAGCGTCAGATCGGCGGAATGGATGACGGAGCCCGAGGCGCCCTCGATCGTCGTTCCCTCCGTCGTCGTGGCGAGGTCGAGGCGGACATTGGTGAGGCGGCGGGGCGACCATAAGAGCGCGGCCGTCGCGAGCGGCGCGTTGAGGTCTTCGAAGCGGGGATCGTCGTAGTTTTCGTGGCGATAGCCGATGCCGATCTCGCCGGCGAGCTTCGGCGACAGATTGACGATGACGCCGCCGGTCAATTCGCCCCAGCGGCTGTCGCGGCGATAGCCGGCCGAATCCGTGCTCTCGTCGTAGCGGGTGGTGCCGAGACGCGCCTCGACGAAAGGCTCAAGCGCCGGCGAGATGAGATAGCTCGCACGCCCGGTCAGGGCATAATCGTTGTTGTTGCGGTCTTCCTGGCTGATCGTGGCGCCGGAGGCCGTCGTCACGTCCTCATAGGTTTCGCGCTCGAAGGAGCCGCGCAACGACATGCCAAGACGGTTGAAGCGCTGGGTGACGCCGAGAGCGGCGTTGTAATTCTGTTCGGCCGGACGTTCGACGGCGGCCGACGGCGTGTCGGGATCGGTGAAGGATTCCAGCGTGTAGAGATAGCCCGCCTCGACATTCACTTCCGTGTCGGAGCTGATGTCGTAGCGGCCGGTGAATTTCGCCTCCGCCTCGCGGTCGTCGTTGGCATGGTCGTCGTAGAAGCTCGCCGTACCGCGGAGATCGAGTTCGACGGCGTGACGGTCCCAGTCGGATTGCAGATTGAGGATCGGAGCGACGAGACCGCCCGCCTCCCAGGATTGCTGTTCGTCGCCGTCGGGATTGTCGGAGGCGATGACGCCCAGATCGAGCGTCGGGCGAAGGACGAAGGTGCCGACGTGCACGCCGACCTGTGCGTAGGGATCTTCCGCCTCTTCCTCCTCCACGACGCGGCGGATGAGACGGCGGCCGTCGAGCTGCGGCTTGGGCGTGACACGGCGTTCGCGCGGTTCCGGCTGAGGCGGGGGCGGGGGCCCGGCGAGAGGAGGGCCGATCGGTTCATCCGCTTGCGGCCCGAAAGGTGGCGGGCCGATGGGGGCGTCGGGCGTGGGATAGGGCTGGCCGGGCGGCGGAGGCGGCGGTGCGGCTGTCGCCCTCTGCCCGGCCTCGTCGCCCGTGTCGCCGGCGTCTGCCTCTCCGTCTCCCGCTTCTCCGGTGTCCTGAAACAGCGCGTCTTCGTCGGCGGCATCGGTGCCGCGCAAGGTGAAGTCGACGGGGGCTGAGGTTTCCTGCGCGCGAACGGGGCCCGCCTGCACGGCGAGGAGTGCGGGAACCAGGACGCCGATCAGTGCGGCGGAAGCAATGATGGCCGGCAGGCGCACGCGCATAGGCTTTCCCGTCCCGCGACGCGCGGGACATGCCTGCCAAGCGGTAAACGCTTATAGTTAACGCAAGGTTTGCGGACGTTTCGGCCTAGTCGTGGCTGAGCGGGACTTCGGGTTCGACCAGCAAGAGCGCGCCGTCCGCGCCGACGATGCGGATGCGCGTGCCCGCCGGCGTATCGGGGCCGCTCACCCGCCAGACGCTGTCGTCGATGCGGATGCGGCCGGAGCCTTCCGCGATCGGCTCGGTGAGCGTGAAGGTGCGGCCGTGGAGACGGGCGGTGCGCAGGTTGAGATGTGGATCGCTCGACGGCGCGTCGCGATAGCCGAAGAAGCGGCGGCCGGCGAGCGCGGCGACCACCGACAGAACGGCAAAGCCCAGGATCTGCAGCTGCCACGGCCAGGAGATGGTGACGGCGCTCACCCCGATGATGAGCGCGGCGACGCCGAACCACAGAAAGAAGAAGCCGGGCGCAAGAATTTCCACGCCGAGAAGGACGAGCCCGAGGATCCACCAGGTCCAGCCGCCGAGGCTTTCGATCGCGCTGACGATCATGAGATGTCACCGGAAGGCTCGGGCCGCTGACCGGTGAAGGGCACGCTGCCGCCACTGCCGCTGCCCGCGCGCACCGGACGCTCGTCCTTGTCGGCAAAGGCCTCGCGGGCGATTTCGGTGATGCCGCCGAGCGCGCCGATGACGGCGGAGGCCTCGACCGGCATGAGAAGCGTCTTCTGGTTGGGCGAGGTGGCAAAGGCCTTGAGCGCGCCGATATATTCCTGCGCCACGAAGTAGTTGATCGCCTGCACGCCGCCCTTGGAGATGGCCTCCGAGACATAGGCCGTCGCCTTCGCCTCGGCCTCCGCCTCGCGCTCGCGGGCCTCCGCGTCGCGGAAGGCGGCCTCGCGGCGGCCCTCGGCCTCCAGGATCTGCGACTGCTTCTCGCCCTCGGCCTTCAGGATCGCCGATTCGCGCATGCCCTGGGCCGTCAAGATCGAGGCGCGCTTTTCCCGCTCCGCCATCATCTGACGGTTCATGGAATCGATGAGGTTGCGCGGCGGATCGATGTCCTTGATCTCGATGCGGGTGATTTTCACGCCCCAGGGGCCGGCGGCGGCATCGACCACTTTCAGAAGCTTGTCGTTGATCTCGTCGCGGTTCGAAAGGAGCTCATCGAGATCCATCGAGCCCATGACGGAGCGGATATTGGTCATCGTCAGATTGACGATGGCGTTCTCCAGGAAATTCACCTCGTAGGCGGCGCGCGGCGCATCCATGACCTGGAAGAAGGTGATGCCGTTCACCGTCACCGTGGCGTTGTCGCGGGTGATGACTTCCTGGCTCGGCACGTCGAGCACCGTCTCCATCATGTTCATCTTGGCGCCGACGCGGTCGATGAAGGGAACGATGATGTTGAGGCCGGGCGACAGCGTCTTGGTGTAACGGCCGAAGCGCTCGATCGTGTAATTGTGGCCTTGCGGCACCGTCTTGACGCTCGCGAAGAGAACGAGCGCGATCAAGACGACAAGGGCGATGACGACGATATCGAATCCACCGAGCATGGGTGTTACTTCTCCTTGGGCCTGCTGCGAGGCCGTCTTCCTCTACATGGGAATCGCGTGCCTTCAGCGCCAATCTTCGTGGGCAATCTTGCCGGCTAAGGGCGGTAGCAGATTTCCGTTAATCGAACACGACGGGGATGATCACATCGCCGAGCTGCGGCCGAACGCGCAGGTCGCGCTCTTCTGGCACGCCCTTCGATAGGGCGTGGGCAAGAAGATGGCTGCGATCCGGCTTGGAGATCGCGGCGGGGGCGCGGTGGTTCAGCCTAGTCGGGCCACTTCTCCACCTGCCAGTCCCGCGACGTGTGGATGATGCGCAAGATCACGACACTTTCGAGGCCCGCTGTCTCCCGAAGCTCGTAGGCGATGACGTAAGGCAGACGCGGAGCCGACTTCTCATAGGTTCCTGTCACGCGCCCGGGCCGGCCTGTCGCCATCTGCCCAAGGGCCTTGCCCGCGTCTTCAATCCGTTCGGCAACCCGCGTAGCGGCTTTCGGGTTATCTCTGGCGATGTGCCTGACCTGTACCTTTATATCGTCCAGCGCTTCGCGGGACCATGTGATCGGCCGTTTCAAGCCTTGCCCGTTTGCTTTTCGGCTTTGGCTTCCGCGATGACGGCGTAGATTTCCGCCATCGCCTCATCATGGGGGATCACGCGACCGGCCGCGGCGTCGGCCTGGCCGCGCTTGATGCCGTCGATGATTTCAAGCTCACGCTCGACATAGGCGGCGACCGCTTCGCCGGCGAGGAAGGACTTGCTCCGCTGTGTCTCGGTTGCAATGCGCGTGAGCTTGTCTTTCACATCGGGGCGAACCCGAATCGTCATGGTGGTGCTGGCGGTCATGGATACGCCTATGTGCTAGGATGTGTACACGTTAATACGCCGACGCAGACGATGCCATCCCCTTTGGTGGCGACGTTCAACTCGGACGATAATTCCCTAAAGCCAGCCCTGCAATTCGCGCATCACGACCGTCTTGATGACGTGCATGCCGTGTTTGGAATCGTTGAGGCAGGGGATGTGGCTGAAGTTTTCGCCGCCATGCTCCTCGAACGTCTCGCCGACGCCGATGGCGATCTCTTCGAGTGTCTCCAGACAGTCCGAGACGAAGCCCGGATTCATGATGGCGAGCGATTTCACGCCCTCGTTCGCAAGCCTGGCCGTCGTCTCGTCGGTGTAGGGCTGCAGCCATTCCTCCGGGCCGAAGCGCGACTGGAAGGTGGTGAGAAGCCGCTCTTTCGGCCAGCCGAGGCGTTCCGCCAGGAGCCGCGTCGTCTTGTGGCAATGGCAGTGATAGGGATCGCCCTTCTCGAAATAGGATTTCGGCAGGCCGTGATAGGAGGTGATGACGACCTCCGGCGTGAAGTCGAGCCCGGCGATGTGCTCTTCGACCGACTGGGCGAGGGCGTCGATATAGGCCGGCTCGTCATGCCAGGGCGGCGCCGTGCGGATCGCCGGCTGCCAGCGCATCTCCTTCAAGGCATCGAAGGTCTTGTCGTTCACCGTCGCCGTCGTGGTGGCGCTGTATTGCGGATAGAGCGGAACGATCAGGACCTTCTCGCAGCCCTTTTCCTGCAGGGCGTTCAGCTTTTCGGCGATCGACGGATTGCCGTAGCGCATTGCCCAATCGACCTCGATGCGCTCCTCGGCGGCAAAATCGGCGGCAAGCTTTTCGCCCTGGCTGCGGGTGAAGGTGCGCAGGGGCGATTCATTGCGCTCCTTGTTCCAAATCGTGGCATAGGCCTCGCCGCTCTTTTGCGGGCGGGTCGACAGAACCATGCCGTTGAGGATCGGCCACCACAAAAGGCGGGGCGTTTCGATGACGCGGCGATCCGACAGGAATTCCTTCAGATAGCGGCGCATCGGCCAGTAATCGGTGCCGTCGGGCGTGCCGAGATTGACGAGCAGGACACCGATGCGCCCGGCGCGCACGGGCGGATGGTCCGACGGAAGGACCATCTCCTTCATGTCGTTTCGTCTGGAATCGGAAAAACTGGAAAAAATGGGCCGGTCCAGCACTACGGCTTCCCTCGTTCTGGCATCAGGGCCAAGATAAGACTCTACGGCGCACCTTCCACCTGTCTGCGCATGGCGTCACCGAGTTGTGCAAGATAGGTCGTAGCACAAGCGGAGCCAATGGAGCAGCGGGTCGAAGCACGCATAATCCTGGAAACTCTGTAAAGTGATTGTCCGAACAGAGGAATGAAGCCATGGCTTCAACGCTGCGGTGGTTTGCCGCGTTCGTCATCGCGGTCTCGCTTCAACCGTCCTTTGCGGCGGCCGAGGACGTCTCCGTCACCTTTCTTCTCGTCAACGATGCCGACCAGATGGCCGGGTCGAGCGAGACGCGCGGCGGCTATGCCCGCATCGGCGCCGTGGTGGCGCGCGAACGCGCGGAACGCGATCACGTCGTCTTCGCGCATGCGGGCGATGCGATCTCGCCCTCGCTGATGGCGGGCTTCGACGAGGGGGCGCATATCGTCACGCTCCTCAACATCATCAAGCCGGACGTCTTCGTGCCGGGAAATCACGAATTCGATTTCGGCCCCGAGGTTTTTGCACGGCGCATGGGCGAGGCGAAATTTCCCGTGCTCGCCGCCAATCTGCGAGATGAGGCCGGCAACAGGATCGGCGCGATCGCCGATACGCGCATGATCGATGCGGAGGGCGTCAAGATCGGCATCGTCGGCCTCACGGCGGAGGATTCCTATCAGAAGTCGAGCCCCGGCACGCTGAAGATCGCGCCGGCGCTGGCGACCGGCGAAGACGCGGCCGAGGGGCTGCGTGCCAAGGGTGCCGATTTCGTCGTCGCCGTCGCCCATGCCGGCCGTGAGGTCGATCGGGCGCTTTTCCAAAGCCGCGCCTTCGATCTCATCCTCTCCGGCGACGACCACGATCTGATGATCTTCTTCGACGGCAAGACGGCGATGGCGGAATCGAAGGAACAGGGCGAGTACGTCACCGCCGTCGATATACGCATGGGGGTCGAGGAGAAGGACGGCACACGCAGGCTTTCGTGGTGGCCGGAATTTCGCCCGATCGATACGGCCGGCGTCATCGGCGACAGCGCCGTGCAGGCGAAGATCGACGAGTTTCAGGCGGATCTTTCCAAGGAGCTCGATGTCGGGGTCGGCACGACGAAGACGGCGCTCGACAGCCGCCGCGCCACCTTGCGCACCGAAGAGGCGGCGATCGGCAATCTCGTCGCCGACGCGATGCGGGCCGGCACCGCGGCCGATGTCGCGATCACCAATGGCGGCGGCATTCGCGGCAATCGGATTTATGAACCGGGCGCCACGATCACGCGGCGCGATATCCTGACCGAGCTGCCTTTCGGCAATGTCACGGTGAAGCTCGAGATTTCCGGCGCGGCGATCCTGGAGGCGCTGGAGCACGGATTTGGCGATGTGGAGAATGCCAGCGGTCGCTTCCCGCAGATTTCCGGCATGCGCGTGACGGTCGATCTTCAAAAGCCTGCGGGGGAACGCGTCGAGGCCGTCGAGATCGACGGCAAGCCGCTCGATCGGGGCGCTATCTATACGCTCGCCACCAACGACTTCATGGCGGACGGCGGCGACGGTTACGTGGCGTTGACGAAGGGGCGGGCCCTCATCAACGGGCGCGACGGACTGCTGATCGCCAACGACGTCATGGCGTTCGTGCGGTCTGCCCGCGAGGTGGCGCCTCGCCCGGAGGGGCGGATCACGTTCCTCAAGGACGATGAGACGCGTGCCGCCAAAGATTAGCGCGCCGAACGGCCCGCCATGTTGAAGTCCGCTTGACACCCTCCGGGGGCACACCCTAAATGCGCGTCGCTTGCGACCGTTTTCGGATCGCGGCGGGGCCGTAGCTCAGATGGGAGAGCGCTGCAATCGCACTGCAGAGGTCAGGGGTTCGATTCCCCTCGGCTCCACCAATTTTCTTCCCATGTTTTCGTCGTTTCTCGCCTCCTGGCGCGGGTCTTTTGCGTGCCGTTTCGCGCAGTTGGCGACGGCCGTGAGGGCGCGATGAGGAAGAAGCCCGCGAGCATGCGGGCGCTCGAAGAGCTCGGGCGGGTGCGGCTGTCGCAGAATTTCTTCCTGCGCGATTTTCTCTATTCGGAAATCTCCGGCTTTTACGGCCTGCCGAACGTGCCCGACGATCCCGATCTGATGATCGCGGCGGGGCGGCGGCTCTGCGAGGAGCTTCTGGAACCGATCGAGGCGACGTTCGGGCGGATCGCCATCCGCTCGGCCTATCGGGCGCCTGCGCTCAACGCCTTCGGCAACGAGAACAAGCTCAATTGCGCACGCAACGAGACGAGCTATGCCGGGCATATCTGGGATCGGCGCGGGCCTGAGGGCGAGATGGGGGCGACGGCCTGCATCGTCATCCCGTGGTTTGCCGACCTTTATGCCGACGGGGCCGACTGGCGCGCCATGGCGTGGTGGGTGCACGACCATCTGCCCTATTCGGCGATGGAATTCTTTCCGAAACTCGCGGCCTTCAACCTGACCTGGTCGGAGCGGCCGGCGCGCACGATCTCAAGCTACATTCCGCCGAGGGGCTATCTGACGCGGCCCGGCATGGACAATCACGAGGGCCGTCATGGGGAATGGTACGAGGGCTTTCCGCCGCTGAAGATGCGGGGATAAAGTCCGTTCCTGGCGGACGGCATGTCCGGAAATGAATACGCCCGGGGCGATGCCCCGGGCGGTGTGTCTCAAAGGCGCGGGCGCCTATTGCTGCGGCCCCTTATTGCTGGGGTAGGGCGTAGGCCACGAGGGCGTCGCCGATCGGCGTTTCCATGAAGTGGTGGCCGCCCGCCATGATGACGAGATATTGCCGGCCGTTCGCCTCATAGGTCATCGGCGTCGCCTGGCCGCCTGCCGGCAGCACGTCGCTCCACAAGGTTTCGCCCGTCTCCATATCGATGGCACGGATGAGATTGTCGGTCGCCGCGGCGACGAAGATGACGCCGCCGGCGGTCACCACCGCGCCGCCATTGTTCGGCGTGCCGATGGTGATCGGCAGCATGGAGGGGATGCCGAAAGGCCCGTTGGTGCGCGCCTCGCCGAACGGGCGGTCCCAGAGGGTCTTGCCCGTCTCCATGTCGATGGCGCGAATGCCGCCATAGGGAGGCTCCTTGCACAGGAGCCCGGTGACGGGCAGGCGCCAGCCGGCATTGACGTTGATGGCGTAGGGCGTGCCGGCCTGCGGATCGCCGGCGCCTTCCGCACCGCCGATGGCGCCGCGCTGCTGGCTGCGCGGGGCCCAGCCCTTGCGGTCGGCTTCGGCGCGCGGGACGAGGCGGTTGTAGTTCGGCATGTCGTTGTAATTGGCGACGATGACGCCGCGCGAGGGATCGACGGCGATGCCGCCCCAATCGGTGCCGCCATTGTAGCCCGGATATTCGATCCAGTGCTGGTCGGAGGTCGGCGCCGTATAAAAGCCCTCATAGGAGGAGCGGCGGAACTCGATCCGGCAGACCATCTGATCGATCGGCGACATGCCCCACATGGAGGCTTCCGTCAGCTCGGGCTTTCGGAGCGTGTGATAGAGCGAGAAGGGCTGGGTCGGCGAGCGCTGATCCGGCTCGACGCCGCCCGTCGGCACGGGGCGCTCTTCGACGCCCGTGATCGGCTCGCCGGTCTCGCGGTTGAGGACGTACATGTCGCCCTGCTTGGAGGGCAGAATGAGCGCCGGCACCGTGCCGTCGCCGACCGGGAAATCGACGAGCGTCGCCTGGGCGCCGAGATCGTAATCCCACACATCCTTGTGCACCGTCTGGAAGTGCCAGGCAGGCTTGCCGGTCTCCACATCGATGGCGACGAGCGATGTCGAATATTCGTTCTCCGCGTCGGTGCGGGCGCCCGACCAGTAATCGACGGCGGAATTGCCCATCGGCAGATAGACGAGGCCGAGCTCTTCATCGCCGCTCGCCGTCGTCCACATATTGGGCGTGCCGCGGGTGTAGGTCTTGCCTTCCGGCGGCTGGCCGGTGATCTCCGGCTGCGTCATGTCCCAGGCCCAGCGCTGCTCGCCCGTGACGGCATCGAAGCCCTGGATGACGCCCGAGGGGGCTGAACGCTTCTGGCCGTCGAGCACCTGGTGGCCGGTGACGATGACCCCGCGCACGATGGTGGGCGCGGAGGTCATCGAGACCATGCCGGGCACGACCTCTCCCATGCCGCGCTTGAAGTCGACGGAGCCGTTGTCGCCGAAATCGGAGCAGGGCTCTCCGGTCTTGGCGTCGACGGCGATGAGGCGGCCGTCGAGCGTGCCTTCGATGACACGCGTCGGGCAGACCTGATCGGGGCCGGCGTCAGGCACCTCGAAATAGGTCACGCCGCGACAGGCGGCGGTGTACGGGATCCAATCGTCGGACACCTTCGGGTCGTAGCGCCAGCGCTCCTTGCCGGTCTGCGGATCGACGGCGATCATGATGTTCATCGCCGAGCAGAGATAGAGCGTGTCGCCGACCTTGAGCGGCGTCGTTTCCGCGCCGTATTTGCCCTTGGCGAGCTCGCTGTCGGGCAAATCGCCCGTGTGGTAGACCCAGGCGCGCTGCAATTTGCCGACATTGTCGCGGTTGATTTCGGCAAGCGGGGAATAGCGCCTTGCCGAATAGGTGCCACCATAGGCCGGCCAGTCGCTGCCGACATCCTTCAAGGAGGGATCGGCCATGGCGAGACGCCCGGCGGCCGGCAGAGGACCCTGGACCTCCGGGGCGTTGACGACGGCGATATAGACCCCGCCGCCCACCATCAGAACGAGGACGGCGGCGATGCCGGCAAAGGCCGAGCGCCAGGAATAATCCCAGGGCGCGAGCGGCGGCATTGCGGCAATGACGAGGACAAGAAGCACGGCAGGTGCCACGACGCGGGGCACGAGGGCCCAGCCGTGGAGGCCGACTTCCCAATAGGCCCAGAGAAGCGTGGCGAAGAACACGAAGATGTAGAGCCAGGCGCCGCTGGCGCGGCCCGCCATGATCAAGATGCCGGACGCCAAAAGGCCGAGACCGGCGAGAACGTAATAGAAGGAGCCGCCGAGGCTCGCGAGCCAGCCCCCGCCGCCGACCAGAACCAGCCCGATGAGAGCCAGAACGAGACCGAGAAGCCGGGCCAGCCAAAGACCGACCATGTTTCTGTTTTCGGATTGTGTGTTCAACGCACGCCCCCTTTTTCTCTTGCTGCCGGCAGGGTGCCGGCTCCGTTCGATCGGCTGCCGAGCTTTGCGCTTCTGGCGCCGGCCGTGCGAGCGATGTGGCGAATGGTAGCGCGTCAGGGGCCCTTCGCCAGGGTGAAGTGTGCATCATTGATGTGAAAGTCCGATGATCTTGCAACACTCGACAAAGCCGGGACGGTCGGGCAAGGCCGGCGGCATCGAGTTTCAGGAGCGCAGTGTGACGAGTGACGGGAAGGAGCCAGTGCCGGGCCCAGTGGCCGACAGCGTCGAGGACGGCAGCGGTGAGGTGAGCCGCAATGATCTGGCTCGAAACGTCACGCTCGTCACCGTCGCCTACAACTCGGCCGAGGCGCTGCGCTGGCAGGGCGCGCATACGGCGAAGCTGCCGGGCATCGTCGTCGACAATGGCAGCTCGGACGCAACGCGGGCGGTGGCCCGAGAGCGGGGCCTCGGCATTTTGGCGTTCGAGGTGAATTGCGGCTTCGGCCGCGGCGTGATGGCGGGGCTTGCCGCCGTCACGACGGAGTTCGCGCTCGTCATCAATCCGGATGCGGCGATGGCGGAGGGGGCCGTCGCGGCGCTTCTTGCCGCGGCGGAACGCTATCCGGACTGCGCGCTCTTCGTGCCGCGCATCGTCAATGAGGCGGGAAAGGTGTTCTTCCGGGTCTCCTCCGCGCTGGAGCCGCGCCAGAAGCATCGTCGGCCGCCCGAGGGCGATGCGTGTATCGCCATGCTGTCGGGGGCGGTGATGCTCGTCCGGGTGAAGCCGTTCCTCGCCTTCGGTGGCTTCGATCCATCGATCTTTCTCTATTTCGAAGACGATGAGCTCGCCTTTCGCTACCGGGCGGCGCGGCGACCGATCATCTATGTGGCAGAGGCGGAGGCCGTGCATCTCGGCAACCGGTCTTCGGGGCATTCCTCCCGCCCGGCGGCGAAATCGAACCGCGTCAAAGACGTCTCTTTCGGCTGGTCGCGCGCCTATGTGATGGAGAAGATCGGGCGGGGCAATCGGGCGCTCACCGGTCTGCGGATGGCAGGCAGTATGGCGGTCTGTCTGGTGAGCGGACGCTTCGGCAAGCTGCGGCGGGAGGCCTATCGGCTTGAAGGTTTTCTGATGCGGCTGCAGGGGCGATCGGCGCCGTTTCTGCCGCCGGGCGAGCCGGAATGCGTGGCACGCGACCTTCCTCACACAATGGTGTCAGAAGAAAATTAGACGGCAAAACAGGTTTCTGCCGACTGTCGCAGAAATTGTGAAGACCGTGCCGGGGAGGCTTTTCGGCGACGGCGATCCTGTTGCGTCTTATTTTAGCTAATTTGTACAGATTAAAGACAAGGCGGTGAAGATGTGCGCTCTTTGCTGGCGTCGGCGAGGCGCCTGGAGCGTCACTGTTGTCGCCTAAGCATTTTCAACCTTCGGTGATTTCTTATTGCTGGAATTCCCCGGCAAGTTTTATAATTGAGTCGACAATGGACGAAATGCACATATTTGTGCAATGTGATGCGGTGTTTATAGGGGCCGGCACAGATCGCGGTGCGCAAGGACGCGGCTGCGAAAATACTGGGGGCGGGCGACATATCTGTCGCGATTAGGTGAGACTTACGTGCCGGTTACTGCGTCCAACGGTGAATTGCCGTTGAACGCCGAAGCGTTTACCCAAATCTATCGAAGCAGAGGTCACAGGGGGAGACGAATGCGCGCCAGACGAGAGGAAACCAACGGGCAACGCGGTTCCAGGAGCCAATATGCTCTCGCCAACCAAATCCTGGATATCGTGCGAGATCGGCGGCTCGAAGAGGGAGATCGCCTGGCGGAGGTGGCGCTGGCGACGCAGCTCGGCGTGTCGCGGACGCCTGTGCGTGCGGCCCTCAGTCTTCTCGCCCAGGAAGAGATCGTGCGGGCGCGCCCGAACCAGGGATATGTCCTCCTCAAGGGCTGGACGGCCCTGAAGAGCACGATCCTGGCGGCGCCGAGCAGCAGCGACGACGAGCTTTATCTCGACCTCATTCGCGAGCGCCTGCAGGGCGAGATTCCCAACACCGTCACCCAGACGATGCTGCTCGACCGCTTCAAGACGAGCCGGGCCGTGCTTTTGCGCACTTTGTCGCGCATGGCTGAAGAAGGCATCGTCACCAAGAACAAGGGGCGCGGCTGGACCTTCCAGCCGGCGATCGACACCTCGGTGGCGCTGCGCAACAGCTATGATTTCCGCATCATGGTGGAGCCCGCCGCGTTGATGCTGGAGACCTTCGAGATCGACATGGTGGCGCTCGATCGCGCTCGCGCCCGGCATCTGTGGCTCCTGGAGCAGGGCGAGACGCTGGCGCCGAGCAGCCTGGAACTGTTCGCCATCGACGCGCAGTTCCACGAGATGATGGCGGGTTTCTCCAACAACAGCTTCTTCGTGCAGGCGATCCAGCACCAGAACCGGATGCGCCGGCTTCTGGAATATCAAGGCATTCAGCCCGTTCAACGAATTGTGACCTGGGTGAAGGAGCATATGGAGATCATGGACGCGCTGTGCGCCAACGACCGCGAGCTTGCGGCGCGGCGGATGCGGGCGCATCTGGAAAACGCCTATGTGTCGACCATGAAACTGACCGCGGAAGCCCAGAAAACCGCGGCCGCCGCGCGCGCCAAGGCGAAGACCCGCGACCGGCAGAGCGCGCCGAGGCGGCGCGATCGCAGCGACATTTCGGCGGAGAACGATATCGCCGGATAAGAGGGGCGGCGCTCCTCGTTCGGCGATTTTTTCACTGACCCTGCGGAACGCGCGACAAATGCGCGTTTCCTGCAAGCTGGAGCGGAACCAGCCACCGACTGCCGTGTTTCCTGCCACCGAATGCACTGACGCGCTTGAAGAAATCGGCGCGTCAACGAGGAGGAAGGGATACGCTCTTGGTCCAGGACACACTGCTTTACAAACTCTCGCAGGCCGGGAAGGCCCAGCGCGTTTTCGTGGCGGCGAAATTGCGCGAGATCGATCTGCATCCGGGCCAGGACGGCGTGTTGATGCTGCTCAAGGAAAAAGGTGCGATGTGCCTTTCCGATGTCGGGCTCCTGCTCGCCATCCAGCCGCCGACGGTCACGAAGATGACGGTGCGTCTGGAGCGAAACGGCTATATCTGCCGGCGGACGGCTCCGCAGGATCAGCGCAAATGCATGATCGAACTCACGGAGAAGGGTGAGGAGAAGGTCGCCGAGATCGAGGCGCTGTGGCAGCGCGCCGACGCGGACGTGATGCAGTCCGTCTCGCCGACGATGCGGGCGTTCCTCGATGAAGCGCTCGCCGATCTGGAGGCGAGCCTTTACCGCAAGGCCGGGCGCTGGAAGGCGCCGAACAATCCGGTTCGCAAAACCGCTGCCAACACGACCTCTTCGGGGGCGGGAGCGGGCGTGCGCGGCGATTCAAATGTCGTTTCCGTGCGGTAGTCGCCCGTTTGACAGAGGACCAGCGGTCGAGCAAACATCGCCGGCCAAGCGCTGGTTCAAGGCAGTTGAGATGATCAGACCGCGAGCTCAATCCGGCGGCAAGCCCATGGAATCTTCGCCCAACCTCGTGCAGGACGACAGCGACCTGCAAAGGCAGCTCGCGAAGCTCGGCGAGGAAGTCTTGACCGAGGACGTGCCGGAGCGCCTGCTTCAGGCGCTCACCGGCGCGGTGCAGACGCCGGAAGAGCTTTCTGGCGCGGCAGCCGGAGAGCGGACGGCTGTTTCATCCGAGCTTTCTCCTTTCACGAAGACGAAACGCGACGATTGAACGCCTGAGGCGCGTTGTCGGCGGCTGTTCGGCGGAGAGGCCACGTGACGGCCGTGTGCCGACGTCTCCTGCCCGGGTTCTGCGGCTCGCTCGAGACGGGCTCACCCGCCTTTCAGGCGGTTTGCGGCCTCGGTGCCGCCAGTTTCCTCGGTTGCCGTCAATCCCGCGTCGTCCGTGTTTGCCTGGCCCAGGAGCTCCGTGAGACGGGCGCGGGCACGCGAAACGCGCGAGCGCACCGTGCCGATCGGGATATCGAGCATCTCGCCCGCTTCCTCGTAGCCGACACCTTCGACGGCGGTCAAAAGCAGGATCTCGCGATGCTCCGGCGAGAGGTGGGCGAAGGCATGGCGCACCTCCTGGAGAGCGACGGCCGCTTCCTGGCCGGGCTTGCTGTGCGTGCTCGCCTCATGCGTCAGATCCTCTTCCACTCGCCGCCGGTTGGCGCTCTTGCGCAGATCGTTCTTGTAGATGTTGCGCAGGATGGTGAAGAGCCAGGCTTTCAGATTGGTGCCGTCTTCGTAACGGTCCAGGGAGGCGACGGCGCGCACCAGACATTCCTGCACGAGATCGTCCGCCCATTCCGGGTTCTGAACGAGATACCTGGCAAAACGGCGCAGATGCGGGATGAACGCGGCGATCTCGCGACGGACCGCATCCTTCCGGTCGTCACCGGTCGTCATCGCAGCGTTTGCCTGCTCTCTTCCCCGACGGGCCATTTTGCGCAAGAATCACCCCTCGGCCGCGAAGCCTGCCATATTTTGCCGGGCTTTCACGTCTAAGGTCGTTAGGCGGCTACAAGCTTTTGATGCCTGAAACCGCGTTTGGATACTAAGTTCGCTCAGGTTAATGCTGGCGCGGCTAGGTTCGTATAGGCTGATCCTTCGGGTTTCGGTTGGACGGACAGCTTTCGTCCGGATCGGGGGAAGATGATGAACACGCAGGTCTCCGATGACGTGAAACACGCGGTGGCTCGTCTTCGCCGCTACGCCTTCTGCCTGTTCGGCTCGTTGCCGCAGGCCGATGAGGTGATCGAACGCTGTCTGCGGCGGTTCGATCCGGTGCGCCTTGCGGGAAACCGAGATCCGCTCATCACCCTCTTCCGACATTTCCACGAAGTCGGCGCCTCCGAGATCTCGCCGATGTGGGTGAGCAACGGCCGTGCCATCGGACAGGAAGTGCTGCATGGCGGTCTCCTGCGTTTGCCGCTCAAAGAACGCGAAGCCGTCGCCTTGCGGGCCGTGTGCGGCTTTCGTGCTGACGAGGTGGCGACGATCCTCGGCGTCAGCCCGGAGAGGGCGCAAAGTCTCGTCGACGACGGCTACCGGATGCTCGCCTCGCCGACCTTGTCGGCGCTGATCATCGAGGATGAGCCGCTTCTTGCGAGCGACATTTCCGGGATCGTCTCGGGCATGGGCATCGAGGTCATCGGCATGGCGAGCAGGGAGAGCGAGGCGGTCTTCAAGGCTGCGGAGAAGCGGCCGCATCTCATCCTCGCCGATGTCCGTCTCGCCGAGGGCAACGGGCTCAACGCCGTCAATACCATCCGCCGCTTTCACGAAGCGCGGGTCATGTACCTGACGGCTTTCCCGGGCGAAGTCCTGCGCTCGGTCGGGGAGCGCGATGCTCTGATCGTGCGCAAGCCGTTCGAGCGTGTCGCCGTCGAAGCCGCCGTGCGTCAGCTCGCCGGACTTGAAATGGTGTCCTGAGGCTGCGGCCCGAGAGCCGCCGCGCGCTCCGGGCTCTGGTCGGTGTTCGCCGGGCATCGGCCGCTCACGCCGGTGCGAAGCGTTCGAGCGGGCTCGACATCAACAGCCGCACGATTTCCACGAGTGCTCTCTGGTCGATCGGCTTCGGCAGATAAGGCGCATCGGCCAATTCCGGCTCAAGAAGATCCTGAGGCCTGTAGGCACTGGCGATGACATAGGGCACGCCCTTGCGGCGCAGGTCGCGCGCCACTTCGGTTGAAATCTCGTCCTGAAGATTGAGATCAAGGAGGGCGACCGCGAAGGTCTTCTCCGCCACCATGCGGCGCGCCTCCGCGACATCGGCGGCTATCCCGACGACCGGCCAGCCGGCCGCTTCCACGGCTTCCTGCATGACGGAGGCGAGGAGGGGGGAATCCTCCACGATCAAGACCGCGCCTTTCGGCAGCGCCGGATCTGCTTTCGGCTTGCCGTTCTGTCGCCCGCGGGCCGCAGCCGGCAGGTCGTGCCGCGGCGCCTCCTTCATCTGCGGTATGCGGAAGGCACACAGAACCCCTTGCGAGCGAAATTCCAAGCGCACCTTTTCGTGCAGCTCTGTCTCCATCATGGAGCGGATCACGAACGTGCCGAAGCCCTCATTGGCGGGAGGCTGCAGTGCCTCCGGGGCGGTCTCGTCCCACGTGAACAGATGACCATCGCGCAGGTCGTCGCGTTCCCAGGTAATCTTCAGATGCCCTCCCGGCGCCGAGAGCGCCCCGAAGCGGGCGGCATTGGCCGCGAGTTCGTGCAGGCTCAAGGCGAGGCTTTGCGTGAGCCGCGGGGGCAGCATCACATCGGGTCCGTCGATCTGGAGGCGGACGTTGGCGCGCCCACCCACCGCCCGCAATGCGCCCTCGACAAGATCGCGCAAAAGCGTCCCGCTCCAGCCGGAGCGGCTCAAGAGTTCATGCGCATCTGCGAGCGCCTGGATGCGCCCCCGCAGGGAGCGAATGAAGGAATCGATGGAATGCGTCTCGCTGCGGCTTTGCGTGGCGATGGCGCTGATATTGGCGAGCATGTTCTTCACTCGGTGGTCGAGCTCGGCCAGAAGCACGGTCTGGCGCCGCTGCACCTCGAGGAGCTCGCTCACATCAGAGGCGAAACCGAAGAGGCGGCTGGGGCGCCTGTCCTTGTCGAAGATGAGATAGGCGCGGTCCCAGACATCGATCCAATGACCGTCCGCATGGCGGACGCGATAGGTCGCTTCGAAGCTGTCGCGTTCGCCTTCTTGCAGCTCGGCGTCGAGGCGACGCAGCCTGTCGCGATCGTCGGGATGGACGCGCTCGAGCCACCAGGGCAGGAACGAATTCCCGCCATGGCTCTCGCCCACGAGCCTTTCCAGGCCCTCGCTCGCCGTCACAAGGCCGGTCGTCATGTCGCGCTCGTAGACGACGCCGGCGACGGCGCGCAGCGAGAGGCGATAACGAGCGGCATTGTCGGCCAGCTCGGCCTGGGCCTTCTTGGGGGCGCTGATGTCGTAATTGACGCCGTAGGCGCGGGTGCCCTGATCGCTGCGATGACATTCGGCGGCGGCCGCGAGCCAGCGGATCTCGCCATCCGGGCGGGTGATGCGGAATTCGATCGATAGCGGTCGGCCATCCTCGATCAGGGCCGAAAGCTCGCGAGACACGCGCTCGCGATCGGCGGGATGAACGAAGCCGATGGCTTCCTCATGGGGGAGCGGGCGGTCTCGTTCCTGAACGCCGAAGATCTCGAAGGTGGTTTCGTCCCAATAGGAAAGACCCTCTTCCTTGTGCCAGACCCAGGTGCCGATATGGGCGCTGTCGAGCGCCAGACGAAGCCGCCGTTCCTGCGCCTGCAATCTGGTTTCGGCGCGCTGCCGCTCGATCGCCACGGCCAGGATGTTGGCGACGGCCTGCACGAAGCCGATATCCTCGGCGACGAAGCGCTCGATCTCGCAGGCATGCACGCCGAGCGCGCCCCAGGGATTGTCCTTCTTGCCGATGAGGACGGTCACGCCGCTCTTGATGCCGTGTTCGAGAAAAACGCCGTCCTGGGCGAAACGTGGTTCTTGGGCGATATCGCCCGTGACCACGGGCTGTCCTGAGCTCAAAGCGAAGGACGCCTTGGAGCCGGCGCGTGCGCTGACGAGATGCGTTCCGACGAGGCCCGCACGCCAGCCGGAGCCGGCGGTCAGAAGGAAGTTCTCGCCATCGGGAAGAAGTCGCAAAATTGCGGTATGGTCGCAGCCGAGCGCCTTGCCGACACCGGCGACCGCCTCGTCCAACAGCTGGTCGATCGGAGCGCCGGCGAGCGCGTGATTGCTGAGGGCGGCGACGAGGGCCTGCTGCTCTTCACGACGCAACAGGCGGGCTCCGGCGTCTTCCTCATCCGCCTGGGAGGGGCGCCGGCCTTCGCCCAGAGCCGCGAGGCGCGCCTTCAATTCGGCGTTCTCTCGCTTCAGGTCTTCAAGACGATCCGCCGCCGGCGATCTCAGGTTTTCTTTGTGCATTCCCAACCGCTTCTGACGGCGGAGCATCCGCTGCCTTCCTGCGGTGAACGGCCGATCCCCGTCGAGGGTTGCGGCGGGTCGGCGGAGATCTTCGCCGACCCGGAATTTCATCTGGCAGCCGGGGCGTCAGCCGCCGATGCTTTCCTTTACGGCAGGCAGGCCATCCTCGCCGGAGAAGGTCTTCACCCCCTCAAGCCATGTGTCGAGGGTGTCGGGATGGGCCTGAAGCCACTCCTTGGCGGCCGTCCGGCCTTCCTTGTTGTCGTTTAGGATCGCGCCCATGATTTCGTTTTCCATCGGCAGCGTGAACTTCAGGTTCTTCAGGAGCTGGCCGACATTCGGGCATTCGTCGAGATAGCCTTGGCGGACATTCGTGTAGATGGTCGCGCCGCCGTAATCGGGGCCGAAGACATCATCACCGCCCGAGAGATATTTCATCTCGTAATTGGCGTTCATCGGATGCGGCTCCCAACCGAGGAAGACGATCGGCTTGTCGCGTTTGATGGCGCGGCCGACCTGGGCGAGCATGCCCTGCTCGGAGGATTCCACGAGCTCGAAATCGCCGAGGCCGAACTGGTCGTCCTCGATCATGCCGAGGATGAGGCGGTTGCCGTCATTGCCGGGTTCAATGCCGTAGATCTTGCCGTCGAGCTCGTCCTTGAACTTGGCGATGTCGTCAAAGCTCTTCAGGCCTTTGTCATAGGTGTAGGCGGGCACTGCGAGCGTGTATTTGGCGCCCGTGAGGTTGGCGGGCTCCAGCGTCTCCACCGAACCGTCCTCGCGATAGGGCGCGATGTCGGCCTCCATCGTCGGCATCCAATTGCCGAGAAAGACGTCGATGTCCTTGTTCTTCAGCGACGCATAGGTGACCGGCACGGACAGGACTTTCACGTCCGGCTTGTAGCCGAGGCCTTCCAGCACCACCGAGGCAAGCGCCGTCGTCGCCGTGATATCGGTCCAGCCGACATCGGAAAAGCGCACCGTCTTGCAGGTATCGGGGGCGCCTTGCGAAAGCGCCGGGCCTGCAAGCGACAGGGCGAAGACGCCGCCGGATAGGGCGGCAAGAAGCTGTCGGGCGATGGGCGTCATTCGGTGTCTCCGTCTTGGTTTTTAATGTCGTGCCGCGTGGCGCAAGGCGCCATGTCCCGCCGCTGCGGCGGGGCTGTCAGGCTGCCGGCGACGCGGCGGCGGCATCGAAACATCATCGCTGCGGAATGGCAATGTTTGCTTGATTGACTGATCAATCAAAAACCAGCAGAAGGGTGCCAGGAGACGACAATGCCCCGCATCGGAATGGAACCCGTGCGCCGCAAGGCGCTGATCGACGCCGCCATCGAGGCCATCCATCAGGAAGGCATGGCGCATATCACCATGGGCACGATCGCCAAGCGGGCCGGCGTGTCGGCCGGGCTCGCGCATCATTATTTCGGCGGCAAGGACAAGCTCCTGCTCGCCACCATGCGCCATCTCCTCTCCGAACTCGGCGAGGAGATGCAGAGATGCCTGAAAAACGCGGCGACGCCGCGAGCCCGCATCAGCGCCATCATCGCCGGAAATTTTTCGGCGGCCCAGTTTCGTCCGGCCGTCATTTCCGCCTGGCTCGCCTTCTACGAAGCGGCGCAGACGGAGCCCGAAGCGCGGCGTCTCCTGCGCGTCTATACGCGGCGGCTTGAAAGCAATCTCCTGCACGCGCTGCAGGAATTGGTGGCGCGCGAGGAGGCCGTGCGGATCGCGGAGACAGTCGCCTCGCTCATCGATGGGGTGTGGATCCGCCGTTCGCTGGCCGGCCCCGCCGATCCGGACGGCGCGGCCGCGCTCCTCGAAGACGCCGTCGATGCTCTTTTGTTGCGGAAACACCCTCATGCGTGAAGTCGACTTCATCATCATCGGCGCCGGCTCCGCCGGCTGCGTGCTCGCCAACCGGCTGTCAGAGGACGGGCAGAACAGCGTGCTCGTGGTGGAATATGGCGGCAGCGATGTCTCGCCCTTCATCCAGATGCCGGCGGCCTTCTCGATCCCGATGAATACGAGCCGCTACGATTGGGGCTATCGCAGCGAGCCCGAGCCGCATCTTGGCGGCCGGTCGCTCGCCTGCCCGCGCGGCAAGGTGATCGGCGGCTCCTCATCGATCAACGGCATGGTCTATGTGCGCGGCCATCCTCAGGATTTCGATACCTGGCAGGAGATGGGAGCAGGCGGCTGGGGCTATGCCGACGTCGCGCCGTATTTCCAGCGGCTGGAGACCAGCCATGGCGGCGAGGCCGGCTGGCGCGGCAGCGACGGGCCGATGCATGTGACGCGCGGCATGATGCGCAATCCACTTTATTCGGCCTTCATCCGGGCGGGTTCTGAGGCGGGTTATCCGCTCACCTTCGATTACAACGGCTCGGCTCAGGAAGGCTTCGGGCCGATGGAGATGACGGTGTGGCGCGGCCAGCGCTGGTCGTCGGCCCAGGCCTATCTGCGCCCGGCCTTGAAGCGGGCGAATGTCGAGCTCATGAGCAATACGCTGGCGGAGCGCATCCTGTTTGAGGATCGTCGGGCCGTCGGGCTCGTCGTCTCCCGCGGCGGTGCGCGCGAGACGATCCGGGCAAGGCGGGAAATCATCGTCTCCGCCTCGTCGATCAATTCGCCGAAGCTCTTGATGCTCTCCGGCATCGGGCCGGCCGAGCATTTGCGGGAGCAGGGCATCGATGTCGTTGCCGACAGGCCGGGCGTCGGCGGCAATCTGCAGGACCATCTCGAAGTCTATGTGCAGCAGGAATGCCGCAAGCCGGTCACGCTCAACCCGCATCTCGGGCTCGTCGGTCGCGGGCGGATCGGTACGCGCTGGCTTTTGACGCGCACCGGTTTCGGCGCCACCAACCATTTCGAGGCCTGCGCCTTCATTCGCTCCGCGCCGGGTGTCGAATATCCCGACCTGCAGATGCATTTCCTGCCGGCGGCGGTGCGCTATGACGGCAGCGCGGCGGCGAGCGCGCATGGCTACCAGATCCATATCGGGCCGATGCGTTCACCCTCGCGCGGCTATGTGCGGCTGAAGGGGCCGGACGCTGCGACGGCGCCTGCGATCCGCTTCAATTACATGAGCCACGAGCAGGATTGGCGGGATTTCCGGGCGGCGATCCGGCTTACCCGCGAGATCTTTGCGCAGCCGGCCTTCGGCGAGTTCTCAGGCGAAGAGCTTGCGCCCGGGCCGGAGGTGATGAGCGATGCGGCACTCGACGATTTCGTACGAAGCGAGGTCGAAAGCGCCTATCACCCTTGCGGCACCTGTCGCATGGGGGCCGCCGATGATGTCGGCGCCGTCGTCGATCCGCAATGCCGGGTGATCGGGGTCGATGGGCTCCGAGTGGCCGATTCCTCCATCTTCCCGCAGATCACCAACGGCAATCTCAACGCGCCCTCGCTGATGGTGGGCGAGAAGGCCGCCGACCATATTCTGGGGCGCAGCCTTCTGCCGCGTTTCGAGCGCGAGCCGGTGACCGTCTCCGGCTGGGCGGTGAGCCAGCGCAGCAAGCTGCCGCATCACGATCTCGCCGCCTGACGGGCGTGGCGCGGTGGCGCGCAAAGCGGCGATGAACGAAGAGATGCTGCCCTGCATTTCGAAGCATCGTCGGCGCAAGCTTGAGCCGGTAAAGGAGAGTTCGCAGGCGCTTTCCACAGGTGGGACCGCGCCCGTTGCGCGGGGGCGTAACCAACGGTTAAGCATAACGCGCACTTACTGTCGCACAGTTGAAACGCTTTTGAATCAAAGGGCGTTGTCATCTGCGAAGGAGGACTTTGCCATGGGCGAAGATGCCAAGATCATACTCCTGATGCAGGAAGTCTATCAGCCGGGAGATCCGGCGCGCAGCCGCGCCGCCCATGCCCTCATCCGTGCGCTGCGAGCCAAGCGCGATCTTTGCCGCGAGGAAGAGCGGATTGCCCGCGAAGTCGCCCTCAGCGCCGGCGATCACGGGGCCGAAGAGGTGCGGCGGCTCTGCCGGCTCGTCGCGTGAGGTTGACGTAGAGGCGGACCGATTTTCGCGATGGCGGGTTGACGGGGACGCTTTGATTGCCGGGGCGCGGCGGGATCACGCCTTGTAAGGCGCTGGCTTGGCCGCTACATGGGCGAGCGTCCTGCCACCACAGACATCCCGGACCTCCATGCGCGCCATCCTCGACGTTATCCTTCTGATCCTCAATCTTTATACCTGGGTGATCATCGCCAGCGCGATCTTCTCGTGGCTTTACGCCTTCAACGTCGTCAATCCGCGCAATCAGGTGGTCTCGACGATCGGGCGCATGCTCTATCAGCTGACGGAGCCGGTGCTGCGGCCGATCCGGCGCTTCGTGCCGGCCTTCGGCGGTCTCGACATTTCGCCGATCATCGCGATCCTTCTCATCTTTCTGCTGCAGCGGATCATCATCTACTACATCTATCCCATCGTCTTTTGAGCGAGCCTTATAAGGTCACCTCCGAGGGGCTCCTGCTTTCGGTGCGCCTGACGCCGAAGGCCGCCAAGGATGCGCTCGAAGGGGTGGAAGAGCTTGCCGACGGGCGCGCCGTCATAAAGGCGCGCGTGCGGGCCGTGCCGGAAAAGGGCGCGGCCAACAAGGCGCTCGAAAATCTGGTGGCGAAGGTGTTGGGTGTTCCGAAGAGCGCGGTGTCGGTTGCAAGCGGCGGGACGAGCCGCGTGAAAGTGCTCCGCCTCGCGGGCGATCCGGACGAACTCACAAAGAAGGTTCAGAGCGTCGTCTGACCGTTCCGGCAGCTTTCAGAGCTTGAACGAAAAGACCGCAACGGGCATGCGCCGCTCGCCGAAAAGCGTCTGCGCCATGGAGCGGATTTCGCCGCCGCGGTGCTCGTAGAATTCGAGGGCGCGCTGGTTTTCCGTCAAAGCGCGGACGATGAGGCGGGTGAAGCCGCGCTCCTTCAAGGTGCGGCAGGTCTCTTCGAAGAGCAGGCGTCCGCCGCCGATGCCCTGGTATTCCGGCAGCAGATAGATCTCGTAGATTTCGGCGGTACGCGAATGCGGGCGCTGTCTTGCGATGCCGAAGGTGGCATAGCCGGCGACCACACCA
This sequence comes from Rhodopseudomonas julia, assembly GCF_030813515.1. NCBI lineage: Bacteria > Pseudomonadati > Pseudomonadota > Alphaproteobacteria > Hyphomicrobiales > Nitrobacteraceae > Rhodopseudomonas > Rhodopseudomonas julia. Next base: position 1,632,228 of record NZ_JAUSUK010000001.1, read on the forward strand.
CCGACTTCCAGAACGAGGACATTGCGCCTGCGGCCGATCACCTCCACCCAGTGGCGGGGTCCGTGGCGGGCGACCATCTGGCGAAGCGCGACGGCCGGAAGGATGCCGGCATAGGCCTCGCTCCAGGAACGCTCATGCACATCCGCGATGGCGGTTGCATCGGAATGTTCCGCATAGCGGATATCGATAACGACAGCGCTCATGGGCGAAGCGTAAGCCGCTTCGCCCCTTTCGAGCAATCACTCTCGATACGTCAAGCGGCATCTTTTTTGCTGCGCTCGGCCCGCTTACGATCGTTCGGGTCGAGGATCGCCTTGCGCAGACGAATGGATTGCGGCGTGATTTCAACCAGTTCGTCTTCGGCGATGTAGGACAGCGCCTGCTCCAGGCTGAGCTTCAAAGGCGGCGTCAAAAGCACGGCATCGTCTTTGCCCGCGGAGCGGATGTTGGTGAGCTGCTTGCCCTTCAACACGTTCACCTCGAGATCGTTGCCGCGCGAATGCTCGCCCACGATCATGCCCGGATAGACGGCTTCGCCCGGCCCGATCATCATCGAACCGCGGTCCTGGAGATTGAACAGCGCGTAAGGCACGGCCGCGCCGGTGCCGTTGGAAATCAGGACACCACGCTGGCGGCTCGGAATCTCGCCGCGCCAGGGCTGCCATTCGTGGAAGACGCGGTTCATGATCGCCGTGCCGCGCGTGTCGGAGAGAAGCTCCGGCTGATAGCCGATGAGGCCACGGGTCGGGACATAGAAGACGATGCGCGTGCGTCCGCCGCCCGAAGGCTGCATCTGCACCATCTCGCCGCGGCGGGTGGACAATTTGTCGATGACGACGCCGGAGAACTCGTCGTCGACGTCGACCGTGACCTCTTCGATCGGTTCCAGCGCTTCGCCGTTCTCGTCCGTCCTGTTGACGACGCGCGGCTTGCCGATCGTCAGCTCGAAGCCTTCGCGGCGCATGGTCTCGATCAAGATCGCGAGCTGCAATTCACCGCGACCGGCGACCTCGAAAGCGTCCTTGTCGGTCGATTCCGTGATCTTCAGGGCGACGTTGCCTTCCGCTTCGCGCAACAGGCGCTCGCGGATCACGCGGCTCTGCACCTTGGAGCCCTCGCGCCCGGCCAGCGGCCCGTCATTGATGCGAAACGACATGGAGAGGGTCGGCGGATCGATCGGGTGGGCGGCGATCGGTGTCGTCACCTCCGGATCGGCGAGCGTATCGGCGACGGTCGCCTCGCTCATGCCGGCGAGAGCGACGATGTCGCCGGCCTCGCCCTTGTCGATCGGCTGACGCTCCAGGCCGCGGAAGGCGAGAACCTTCGAGACGCGGAAATTCTCGACGACGTCGCCCTTGCGCGACAGCGCCTTCACCGTCTGGCCGGGCTTTATCTCGCCGGAGCGCACGCGGCCGGTAAGGATGCGGCCCAGGAAGGGATCCGCTTCCAGCGTCGTCGCCAGCATGCGGAACGGGCCTTCCTCGGTGGTCGGCGCGTTGACGTGGCGCACGACGAGGTCGAGGAGTGCGTCGATGCCTTGATGCTGGCCTTGCGGCGTGTCCGCCATCCAGCCCTGCTTGGCGGAGCCATAGAGGACGGGGAAGTCGAGCTGCTCTTCGGAGGCGCCGAGGGCGGCGAAGAGATCGAAGACCTCGTTGAGGACATAGTCGGGGCGGGCGTCGCCCTTATCGACCTTGTTGATGACGACAATCGGCTTCAGCCCGGCGGCGAGCGCCTTGGTGAGCACGAATTTCGTCTGCGGCATCGGGCCTTCGGCCGCGTCGACGAGGAGAAGAGCGCCGTCGACCATATTGAGGATGCGCTCCACCTCGCCGCCGAAATCGGCATGGCCTGGCGTATCCACAATGTTGATGCGCGCGTCGTTCCAGACGAGCGACGTCACCTTGGCGAGAATGGTGATACCACGCTCGCGCTCCAGCGCGTTGGAATCCATGGCGCGCTCGGCGACACGCAGCCCCTCGCGAAAGGAGCCCGAGCTCCTGAGGAGCACGTCGATGAGCGTCGTCTTGCCATGATCGACATGCGCGATGATGGCGATGTTACGAAGAGTCTTTGTCATGAGGGCCTTTATATGTGCGCCGCCCATACTCCATTCCAGTCATGGAAGACAGGGGTTGTGGCGCAAACATCGTCCGAAGCGCTGAAAAGGCGCCTCAGAAAGGCCCTTTGACACATTTTTTCGGATTTTTCACGCGCCGCTTAACACCTCATTGAGGCTTCTTGCAGGTTTCCCGCGAAATGCAGCGCATTTTAATCGCTTCGTGCTTTTTTGGGGCGAAGATGCAAGCCACATGACGGCTCGAAGAGACAAAAGAAAACGTCATCGTAAGGCGTTAACCATGCTCGGACGATATCGGACAAGATGTTCGCGGTGGCGTCGCGACGAAGACGGCGCGACGGCGGTGGAATTCGCGCTGATTTCGCCGGTTCTCATTTTCATGATGATGGGGATTGTCGAGCTCGGGCTTTATCTCTCCGCCGAGAGCGTGCTGGAGCATGCGAGCTATACCGCGACCCGGCTCGGGCGCACGGGTTACACCGACAAAGACAACAAGCTCTCCCGCGAGCAGACGATCCGCGCGGCGCTCGAGGGGGATGCGAGTGTTCTGATCGATCCGGCCAGGATCCAAATCAGCAGCCGCTCCTATACCGACTTCGACGAAATGACCGCAGGCCCTGAGCCCTTCATCGACGCCAATGGCAATGGCGTGCGCGACGATGGCGAGAACTACACCGACTCCAACGGCAACGGCGAATACGACGACAATGCCGGTACGGCCGGCTATGGCGGGAAGAAAGAGGTCGTCGTCTACACGATCACCTATCCGTGGAAATTCTTCACGCCGATGATCGGTTCAATCCTCGGCGGCAGCGACGACACTCTCGATATCACCGTGCATGCGGTGGTGAAGAACGAGCCCTTCTGATGCGACCGATCCTGAATCTGGCATGGGGAATATCACGGTGGGTATCACGCCGGGTATTTGCGCGATTGCGCGCTTTCCGGCGCAACGAGGCGGGTGTGGCCGCGCTCGAATTCGCGCTTTCGGCGCCCTTTCTCGTGGTTCTGACGCTCGGGGGCTTTGAAATGAGCCGCTACATCCTGGTGCTGCAGAAGGCCGACAAGATGGCCTTCACAGTTGCCGACGCCGTGGCTCGCGACAAGACCCTCACCTATTCGATGGCCGATCAGCTGTTTCAGGCGTCGGCCGAATTGATGAAGCCACTCGATTTCAGCGAGAACGGCCTCATCATCCTGAGCGCCGTCGCCCGCGACAGCGATGAGACCAAGATCCGCGTCAAATGGCAATGCAAGGGCGGCGGGACGCTCGATGTGGCGAGCCGCATCGGTGATATCGGCGACATCGCCAAGGTGCCTGGCGACCTTACCCTCGATCCCAAGGATTATCTCATCATCACTGAGGTGTTTTACGAGTGGACGCCGACCTTCGGTAGCTACTTCGTAGGAGACCACGGTATCTACAAATACGCCATGTTCCGCCCCCGTCTGGGGCAGCTGACGACGACAGCGGGATGTTCGTGATGTTGTGTTCTCTCCGTCGCCTGTTTCACCGCTATCTGCGCCGGGAAGACGGCTCCGTTGCACCACTGATCGGTTTCTCGGCGCTCGGGCTGATCGCGCTCATGGGCTTTGCCGTCGATGTCGGGCGCGCGCAGTTCGTTCAGGCGAAGCTCTTGAATGCCGCCGATGCCGGCGGGCTTGCGGCCGGATCACGGATCAATTCGACCAATGTGCAGGAAGAGGTGGAGCAGTTCGTCCGAGCGAACTTCCCCGACGGCTATGCGAATGCCCATATCACCAACGTCGAGGCCAAGGTGAATGCAGCACAGACCACGATCACTGTGAATGCCTCAGCGAAGGTGCCGACCACCTTTATGCGTCTTCTCGGCTTCAGGACGCTGACGGTGAGCGCGTATTCGGAGGTTACGCGCGAGATGGGCGGTCTCGAAGTCGTCATGGTGCTCGACAATACGGGGTCGATGCGATCGAGCCTCGGGTCTTTGAAAACGGCAGCCAAGACCCTGGTCGATATCCTGTTCGGAGACGATGCCGTCGCTGAGAACCTCTATGTGGGCCTGGTGCCGTTCTCGCAGGGCGTAAATATCGGGGGAGCAAACAAGGGCTGGATCATAGAGAATGTCACAGATCCAAGTGACCCCCATTACGCCGATTACGGTCAGTCAGCCGGCGGAGCGTGGGGCGGCTGCGTGGAGGCGCGCACCGGTGGCCAGGACGTCACCGACACGCCGCCCATGCACGACGACACGGTCAAGCCTCCTATCGAATCCCGTTTTCATGTGTATCTATGGCCGGACTCCGATAGCAATAACTGGAACAATTCGACTAGATACTGCACGGGTTTCGAAATTTGGGGTGATTGCTATTACGGTGAATGGAAAGTGACTAAGCCGACTGCATATTATACGCCGTATAATAATTCGTGGCGGAGTCCAAACAAATATTGTTCTGAGGCCGTGACGCCAATGACGCCCGTCAAGTCGACGATCGAGGCCGGTATCAACAGGATGACGACAGACGGCAATACCCACATCAATCTCGGTGCGGTCTGGGGCTGGCGAATGTTGTCACCGCGTTGGCGCGGCTACTGGGGCGGAGATATGGGCACAAACGGTTTGCCACTCGACTACAACAATGAGCTGATGGATAAGGCGGCCATCATTATGACAGATGGTGAAAACACTTGGGGCGAAGAATATTCTGCTTATGGCCCTGAGTCCGATCAACGTCTGGGGTACAGCAATCCCAAGGGCGAGTTGAATAAACGTCTCGAGCAGGTCTGTACCTCGATGAAAAATGCCGGGATTCTCGTCTACACGATCGCCTTCAACAAGCCGGGTTATTCGACCGAGCAGATGATGCGGCGCTGTGCGTCGCAGGACAGCTTCTATTTCGATTCCCCGGATACTTCGGCGCTGCAGACAGCCTTCAAACAGATCGGCGATTCGCTTTCCAATCTGCGCGTCAGCCGCTGATCGGGGTTTGTTCGGCTCCGCCCGCGGGATTTCGGAGCGCTGCTGGCCGGGCGGTTGGGCGCGCCCCGGTGACCGCGTTCGCGACCGGCTATTGCGGCACGACGGGGCCGGTGCCGCGGCGGGGTGGTGAGGCGGGCCCGGTGGCACCGCGGATCATCATCAGCTCGTCGATGTTGTCGACGGTGATGTAGCCGATGAAGCGGCCGCCTTCGGTGCGGCCGGCCAGGCTGATGCCGCCTTCCACGACGCCGACCGCCGGCGCCATGCCGGCCTGGAGGCGCTTCAGCGCATCGCTCAGGCGGGCGCGCGCGGCAATCACCGGAATATCGGTCGTCATGACATGCAGGACGGGGGCGTCCGGCCCCTCGGCTGCCAGCTTTTCGATCAGCGTCGCGCGGGTGAGGATGCCGCGCAGGCGGCCGCTGCCATCGACGACCGGAAATTCATGCTGTGTGGTGCGCAGAAGGAGCTCGGCGGCCTCGCCCAGGGTCGCGGAGGGGGCGAGGGATTCGAACTCGCTGATCATCGCATCGCGCACCCTGAGACCGCGCGCGGCATCTTCGAGGCCGACGGAGCGTGCCTCCGCGTTGCCTGCGAGGAAGATGAAGGCGGCGATGAGGAGGAGGATCGGATTGCCGTAAAGGGCGAGAAAGCCGAAGCCGACCGCAATGCCCTGGCCGATGCGCGCCGCCACCGTGGTGGCGGCCGGGCGGCTCAGCTTGAAGGAGAGGGCCGCGCGCAGGACGCGCCCGCCATCCATCGGGAAGGCCGGAATGAGGTTGAAGAGGGCGAGGAAGAGATTGACGCCGGCAAGGCGGGCCAGAAAGCTCACCTGCGGGTTGTCGAGGGAGGCGAGCGAGGCCGTATCGACGGCGCCGCCGAGGATGACAATCAGAATGGCGGCGATGACGATGTTCACGGCCGGGCCGGCAAGCGCGACGAGGATCTCCTCGCGCGGATTTTCCGGCATGCGTTCGAGACGGGCGAGCCCGCCGATCGGCAGAAGCGTGATGTCGGGCGTTTTGATGCCGTAGCGCCGCGCCGTCAGCGCATGGCCGAATTCATGCGCTACGACGCAGGCGAAGATCGCCAGGATGAAGAGAACGCCATCGATGGCGGCTGCGGCCCCGCCCATCTGGTAATGCGCGAACCCGATCCACGCCAGGAGAAGAAAGAAGGTGGCGTGGATGCGGATTTCAGAGCCGAAGAGCCGGCCGATGGGAAAGGACCAGGACATGAGAAATAAATGGTCCCGGTCCCCTCAAATTGCAAAGAAATGCAGCCGTCCCGTCAGCCTTTCAGGCGGTCGCGCATGCCGAGCGTCCTGAGGCGCAGGGCGTTCAGGCGGATGAAGCCCGCCGCATCGCGCTGATCGTAGGCGCCGCGATCGTCCTCGAAGGTGACGAGTTCGTCATTGTAGAGCGATTGCGGGCTCGCCCGGCCGATGACGATGACATTGCCCTTGTAGAGTTTCAGGCGGACGGTGCCTTCGACCTTCTCCTGGCTCTTGTCGGCGAGCGCCTGGATCATCTCGCGCTCCGGTGCGTACCAGAAGCCGTTGTAGACGAGCTCGGCGTATTTCGGCATCAGCTCGTCCTTGAGATGGGCGGCGCCGCGGTCGAGCGTGATCGATTCCATCGCCCGGTGCGCTTCCAGAAGGATGGTGCCGCCCGGCGTCTCGTAGATGCCGCGGCTCTTCATGCCGACGAAGCGGTTTTCGACGAGATCGACGCGGCCGATGCCGTTGTCGCGGCCGAGATCGTTGAGGGCCGCCAGAAGCTCATGCGGCTTCATGGCCTTGCCGTCGATCGCAACGGCGTCGCCGTTCTTGAAGGCGATCTCGATGATGGTCGCCTTGTCGGGTGCCTCTTCCGGGGAGACGGAGCGCTGGAAGACATAGGCCGGCGGCTCCTCGTTCGGATCTTCCAGGACTTTGCCTTCCGAGGAGGAATGCAGGAGGTTCGCATCGACGGAGAAGGGCGCCTCGCCGCGCTTGTCCTTCGGCACGGGGATCTGGTTCTTCTCGGCGAAATCGATCAAGTCGGTGCGCGATTTGAAGTCCCATTCGCGCCAGGGGGCGATCACCTTGATGTCGGGATCGAGCGCATAGGCGCTGAGCTCGAAGCGGACCTGGTCGTTGCCCTTGCCGGTGGCGCCATGGGCGATCGCATCGGCGCCGGTCTCGTGGGCGATCTCGACGAGCCGCTTGGAGATGAGCGGGCGGGCGATCGAGGTGCCGAGGAGATAGACGCCTTCATAGACGGCGTTCATGCGGAACATCGGGAAGACGAAGTCGCGGACGAATTCTTCGCGCAGGTCCTCGATGTAGATTTCCTTGATGCCGAGCATCTCCGCCTTCTTGCGGGCCGGCTCGAGTTCGTCGCCCTGACCGAGATCGGCGGTGAAGGTCACCACCTCGCAGTCATAGGTGACTTTCAGCCATTTCAGGATGATGGAGGTGTCGAGGCCGCCGGAATAGGCGAGCACCACTTTCTTGACGTCGGAAGCCATGGAAATCCGCTTGTTGCGCAGGGTTATGATCGGCCGCGCACTATAGGCCGGGTGTGGTGCGGTGCAAGACGTGAGGCCCGGCTTGATGGCGATGAGACGCCGGCCTGTGACCTTACGCGCGGGTTGAGAACACGAACCGCCCCGCCGCACGCAGCCGGCGCCCGAGAGTGGTGAGGGCGGCGGTGACGCCGCGATCGATCTCGGGCTGAAAACGGTAGAGCACCGGCAAGCGCAGAACGATCATGACAAGGAAGGTGACGAGCCAGGCGACCAGGACGTCGCTCAAGAAATGCCCGCCCATGGCGAGGCGCGTCCACGAGACGATGAGGAGAAGCCCGAAGGTCGCGAGAAAGACGGGCAGGCGCCAGGCCTTCGGCACGACAAAGACGAGCGCGATCAGCCAGAAGGCGGAGGCCGCTTCGCCCGAGGCGAACGAGCAGTTCGAATGGCAGGTGCCGGAGAGATCGCCGACACGGGCGAAGACCTCTTCGCCGCCGAATTCGAAAAGGTGGCGCGGGCGCGGCCGGCCCGAAAACGTCTTGAGAAGGCCGTTGACGAGAAGCCCAGGCCCGATCGCCAGAACGAGATAGAGGAAGAGCGGCTTGTGCGGGCGCACGAGCATCCGCCTGTCCGGCCAGAGAAGCCTGGCGAGCAAGGGCAGGCCGATGGCGATGCCGATAAAGATTTCGAGGCCGCGGCCGACATTGCGCCAGAAGGGCGGCGCCCCTGTCACGGTGAAACCGCCGGCCGGGTCGAAGAAAAGCCTGGCGACGGCGAGATCGATGGCGGGGAAGGCTGCAAAGACCAGAAGAATCGCAAGAAGTGCGGTGAGGGCCGTCATGGTGGGGCGTGTCACCACGAGGTTCATGGCGCGCGCCACGGGCCGATTGAGACGCGAAGACGGCGGCAGGCGCACGGGAAGATCCGCAAATCGTCCCGGTTCGGCCGTGCGGGCCGCGGGCATCAGCCGCAAAATCGGGACAAGAAACGGGTGGCGCACGACATCGGCAAGAGGCATGAATGTGGTCCTCAGGAGACGCGAATGGACTTTCTTCCCTCGCTGGCGGTTATCGCCACCTTCACCTTCGCGGCCGGCGTGCTCATCATTACGCCCGGCCCCGATATGACGCTGTTTCTCAGCCGCACGTTGACGCAGGGACGCGCGGCCGGACTTGCCGCCATGCTGGGCGCGACCTCGGGCCTCGTGGTGCACACGATGCTCGCGGCCTTCGGGTTGTCGGCGCTCCTCGCCGCCTCGCCAAAGGCCTTCCTCGCGGTGAAGATTGTCGGAGCGCTCTATCTTCTCTTCCTCGCGTTCCAGGCGATCCGCCGTGGTTCGGCTCTGACACTCGATACGACCCTGCGCTCCAGACAGCCGCTCATGAAGAGCTGGCTTGCAGGCTTCGGCATCAATCTCCTCAATCCGAAGATCGTTTTGTTCTTCGTGACCTTCCTGCCGCAGTTCATTTCGGTAAACGACCCGCACGCCTCTGCCAAGCTGGCGTTTCTCGGATCTTATTTCATCTGTCTCGGCGTCCCCTCCTGTGCAGCAATGGTGCTCGCCGCCGACCGAGTTTCTGCCACGCTGCGTCGCTCGCGCAAGATCTCGCGTGCGATCGATTGGCTCTGTGCCAGCATTTTCGGCGCCTTCGCTTTCCGGATCCTGCTCGCACGCGGGCAATAAGGCGGTCTTGTCTGGGGCCATGAGGGACATTCCAGAGATCTCGACGCCGCGCCTAACCTTGCGACCATTGCGGATCGATGACGCTGCCGCCATTCAGCGCAGGTTTCCGCAGTTCGAGATCGTCCGCTATCTGAACGCGGTGGTGCCGTGGCCCTATCCCGAGGACGGGGCGCTCACCTTTATTCGCGACGTGGCGCTGCCGGCGATCGAGGCCGGGCGCGAATGGCACTGGACGCTCCGCCCAAAGGCTGGGCCCGACGAGGCGATCGGCGTGATCAGCCTGAAGCGGGACAGCGACGACGACCAGCGCGGCTTCTGGCTGGCGCGCCAATGGCAGGGGCAGGGGCTGATGAGCGAGGCCGCCGAGGCCGTCAGCGCATTCTGGTTCGAGACGCTCGGCGAGCCGGTGCTGCGCGTTTCCAAGGCGGTCGCGAACGACCGCTCCAGGCGCGTCTCCGAGCGTGGCGGCATGCGGCTCGTCGCCGTGACGGAGCGCAACTTCGTCGGTGGCCGGCTGCCGTCGGAAATTTGGGAAATCACGCGGGAAGAATGGCGCGCGCAACGCTGGAGGGCGATGCGTGCGGAAGGTGGCGAGACAGGCTAGTCCCGCTTGCCGGCATCCTTTGCCGCGAGCGCGCCCATCGCCGACCAGTCGAGGTTTTCTCCGCCATGGGCGAGAAGCCGCAGGAAGCGGTCGTGCAGGAGGCTTGCAATCGGCAGCGGCACGTTGAGGGCATCGCCCGCCTGCATGGCGAGATCGACGTCCTTCTTGCCGAGGGGTGCTGGGAAGCCGGCCGGCTCGAAATTCTCCTCCACGATGAGGCCGCCATAGGTCTTGTAGACGGGGGCGCCGAAAATCGTCGAGGTGAGAAGCTCCAGATAGGCTTTCTTGTCGATGCCGCCTTTGTCGACGAGGGCGATCGCTTCGCCGAGGGATTCGATCACCGAGGCGATGAGGAAATTGCCGGAGAGTTTCACGAGGCTCGCGCCCTTCGGCTCCTCGGATATGGCGAAGGTGCGCTGGCCGATCGCGTCAAAGAGCGGTTTCGCCGTCTCGATGGCGGCCTCGGCGCCGCCGGCGACGACGAAAAGCTTGCCGGCGGCGGCCATTTCGGGCCGGCCGAAGACGGGGGCTGCGAGAAACGCCTGGCCTTTTTCAGAATGAGCCGCGGCGAGACGCTCCGCCATCGCGACGCTGATCGTGCTCGAGGAGATGTGGAGCGCGCCCTTTGGCAGGTTTTCCAGGATGCCGTCGGGGCCGTCGACGATTCCTGCGAGTGCCCTGTCGTCCGGCAGCATGGTGAAGACGGCCTCGCCGCTGCAGGCGTCGGCGATCGTCTCAGCGACGGTTGCGCCGTCTCCGGCAAGGGCTTCCGCCTTGGAACGCGTGCGATTGTAAAGCTTGACCTGGTGTCCGGCGGCGATGAGGTTTTTCGCCATGCCGGTGCCCATCTGGCCCAATCCGATGAAGCCGATTTTCATGTTCGAGCCTTCCGTGCGTCGCTGATGGGGGATGATGCCGAGACGTCGGTTGGTGCACCTTTGTCTGGCCTTGCGCCTTTATCTGGAGCGGAGGGGCGAGCTGCCAACGCTGCTAATGACTGCCGCCGCCTGACGGCATCGCCATCTCAGCGTATGCGGGGATCTGCCGCCTCTGCGGCCGCCCTGTCCGGGCGGAGCGCCGCCTCTTCCTGCAGACGGCTCACGATCCAATCGCGAAAGACGCGCACTTTGCGCGGCAGCCGGTGGGTTTCGGGATAGACGAGGTAATAGCCCCAATCGGAGGACGCGAGGAGCGGGAAGGGCTGGACGAGGCGTCCATCCGCAAGCTCTTCATGGAAGAAGGCCGGTTCGAGAATCGCGACACCCTGGCCGGCAATAGCGGCACGAGCGGCAAGGTGCTGGGACAGAAGATGCAGGCCCGAGCGCTCTTCGATATTGCCGGTCTCGACATCGGCGAGGCGGAACCAGTCGTCCCACCAGGAATCCGACGGATCGATCAAGGGGAGGTCGAGAAGGTCGGAGGGCTGCGGCGCGGGCCCGAGGCGCGCGGCAAGTGCCGGGCTCATCATCGGCGAGAAGGCGATGTCGCGCAGCTTGTGGATCGCGAGGCCCGGCCAGTCGCCGCGGCCTGCCCGGAGCCCGAGATCGATGGAATCGCGCGCGAAATCCGTCAATTGGTTGCTGGTGTCGAGACGCACGGCGATTTCCGGATGGGCGAGCTGGAAGAAGCCAAGCCTTGGAACGAGCCAGGTGGTCGCGAAGGTGGGGACGGCGCTCACCGAGAGGATGTGTTCGCTGGTGACGGCAAAGGCGGCGAAACTCTCCCGCAACCCTTCAAAGGCGCGCAGCACGGCCGGGGCAAGGCGGGCGCCCGCCTCGGTCAGCTCGACGCCGCGCGCCCGGCGCACGAAGAGGCGCGTGCCGAGGCGCTCTTCCAGAAGCTTGATCTGGTAGCTGACGGCCGCCTGCGTCATGGCGAGCTCTTCGGCGGCCGCCGTGAAGTTCAGATGCCGCGCAGCGGCCTCGAAAACGCGGATCGCCGCCACTGGCGGAAGCGAAGAAGGCATAAGCGCCCCTTATTGCAAGGCGCGGATTATTGGTTGGATTGGAGCCCTCTGCAAGGCTTAGGAACGAACATCACTCAGATGATACTTGTTCAGGAGATGGGCGATGTTCGCAGAAACATGCGCGTCCGGACGCCCAGTCCGGCGCATCCAATGGTTTGCGGTTTTCATGGCAAAATTTATGGCTTGGCGGGGCAGGTCGAGCTTGCTCGATCCCGACGAGATGCCCGAAGCGCGGTTGCGCGATATCGGACTTCTCGACGGGCGGCCGCATGCGTCGCGCAATCCGATGCGGGATTGAGGCTTTAAGCCTGGGTTGCACAGGCTGGAGCTCAGGCTGCGAGCGGATAGGCCTCTTCCATGATGTAGGGGCCGCCGCCTCTGGAATCGCGCGAGGAGAGAAGCACGAAACGTCCGACCTCGAAGGGCGGCGTGCGGAAATCGCCGCGCAGCGTGAGATAGGCGGCGACATCGGCCTGGCTCGCCGTCTTGAGGCGGGCGAGCGTCACATGCGGACTGAATTTGCGCCGGTCGGGCTCGAGGCCGAGGCGCTGCAGACGGCGTTCCAGATCAGCCTGCAATTCGCGAAGCTTGTCGCCGGCAGAGACGCCCGCCCAGACGGAATGGGGCTTGCGTCCGCCAAAGGTGCCGAGCCCCGACAAGGCGATTTCGAAGCCCGGACGGCTTACCTGCGCCAGCGTGGCGGCGACCTCGTTCGCCGTGCGGTGGTCGACGTCGCCGATAAAGCGGAGCGTGATGTGGTAATTCTCCGGATCGATCCAGCGCGCCCCGGGCAGGCCGCCGCGCAACAGGGAGAGCGAGAAGGCGATGTCGGAGGGAAGCTCGAGCGCCGTGAAGAGGCGGGGCATGGTGCTCTCCCATTCGGAGCCTTGCGGCCGGTCCGGCGGCGCGGCGAATCACGCACGGCGCCACCACTGCCCCTTATTGTAGGGTCAGTGACGAGAAGGGAAGAAGGGGCGAAAAGGAAAGACGGCGAGGAGCGGCCGGACAAGAAAAAGGCCGGACTGACCGGCCTTGAAGGTGTTACCTCTGGGGGATTGAACCTACTCGGAACAATATTCGGCGGAACCGGAGTTCGGGGGCTGGGGGCGAACCGTCGCCCCGGCTCCGTCGAATTATCTGAGGCAGTATCGTTTTCGCTTTCCAGCGTGGCGTGCGAAGGGCCGAATTCCGGCGACAATAAGAATTTTCTTTCGCGCGACAGGGCGTTCAACCATTCTAGCCTTGCCTGACTGCCGCGATTGCCGCTTTAATGAACGGCCATCAGGAGGCTTGCTTGAGCGAGACAGAAGACGGGTCTAGGGCCGCGCTGCGGACGGGTTTCGCAGCGCATTCGCGGGATAAAACGAGCGGGAATTCTGCCGCGCATTCGTCGATGCATTCTGGCACGCATTCCGGCGGGAAGTCGAACGCCCACAAGGCACTCGTCGCCTTTCACCGCACCGAACTCGACGTCATCCTCAGAGTTTACGGGCGGCGCGTGGCCGAAGGCGAATGGCGCGATTATGCCATCGACCATATGACGGATCGGGCGATTTTTTCGATCTTCCGGCGTGCCAGCGAAATGCCGCTCTACAAGGTCGAAAAGGTCCCGGCGCTGGCGCGCAAACAGGGCGCCTACCGCGTCGTGGCAACCGGTGGCACGATCCTGAAGCGTGGCCACGATCTGGCGCAGGTTCTGAAGATTCTCGATCGGCCGAAGCTGAAGCTCGTTTCCGGCTGAGCTGCCGGCGCTGCCTGGCGGCCGATCCTAAGACGCCGGAAGCCCCGGATCGCGATCGGGCAGTGTGCTGCCGCCCTCGCCGAGTTCTTTCTGCATCCACACGGTGTCGAGCCAACGGCCGAATTTGTAGCCCGATGCGGTGATCGTCCCGGCATGGCGGAAGCCCAAGGCCGCATGCAGGCCGACGGAGGCGACATGGCGGCTGCCATCGCCGATGACGGCGACCATCTGACGGAAGCCGCGCCGTTCCGATTCTGCGATGAGCGCTTCAAGGAGCCGGCGGCCGATGCCCTGGCGATGGGCTTCGGGGTGAATGTAGATCGCGTCCTCGACCATGTAGCGATAGGCGCGGCGGGCGCGAAAGGCACCGGCATAGGCGTAGCCCAGGATCTCGTCGCCTCTGAGCGCCACGAGGTAGGGATGGCCGCCTGCCGTGACCGTTTCGAAGCGCGACAGCATCTCCGTCTCGTCGGGTGCATCGAGCTCGTAGCTTGCCGTGCCGTGAAGGACGGCATGCGCGTAGATCTGCGTGATGGCGGGGATATCGGCCGCTTCGGCGGGACGAATTGTGAGAGAGGCTGGCGTGTCCATGGTTTCGCCATAGCGCTTTGCGCGATCAGCGTCGATGGGAGAAAGCGCACACAAAAACGGCGCCCGAAGGCGCCGTTCGAAGCTTTCTCAAAAACCTCTGTCCGCTTAGTTGCGGTTGCCCATGAACTGCAGCAGGAACATGAAGAGGTTGATGAAGTCGAGGTAGAGCTGCAGGGCGCCCATGATGGAGGCGCGGCCCGCGGCCACACTGTCACCCGACACGTAATCATACGTGTTCTTCAGCCGCTGCGTGTCGTAGGCGGTGAGGCCTGCGAAGAGCAGCACACCGATCGCCGAGACGGCGAATTGCAGCGCCGACGAGGCGAGGAAGATGTTCACGACCGAGGCGATGATGATGCCGATCAGGCCCATCACCAGGAACGATCCCCAGCCCGACAGATCTTTCTTCGTGGTGTAACCCCACAAAGAGAGGCCACCGAAGGCCGCCGCCGTGACGAAGAACGTCTGCACGATCGACTGGCCGGTGAAGACCAGGAAGATCGTGGACAGCGACAGACCCATCACCGCCGCGAAGGCAAGAAACACGATCCGCGCCGTTCCCGGCTGCATACGGTTGATGCCGGCCGAAAAGCCGAACACGAAGGCGAGCGGGGCGAGCATGACAAGCCACTTCAGCGGGCTCGCATAAATCGCCTGACCGAAAGGCGTCAGCATCGCGCCGCCCGCCGTCTGATCGACGGCGAAATAGAACGTCGCGAAGGCGGCAACGCCGGTCACGGCGAGGCCCATCGCCATGTTGTTGTAGATGCCGAGCATGAAGGCGCGCAGGCCCTCATCGATGCCAGCGCGGGCGCCGGCCCGGGATACTGTGCTCGAGCGATCGACAGTCTGGTACTGCCGGTCGAATTCAGCCATCGAATTCCTCCTGTTAGGGTGCTCCGCCTAAGCTAGAAACGGGCGTCGCTCCGCATATGGCGATGGGACAAGACCATCACAAGACCTGTCCGTCCGGGAAGAAATTAACATCACGCAAGGTTAAGCGAAACATTATCCCCGATCACAGATTGCGGAGGAAGGGCGCGGGGCGCACCGAGAGGATGCGCCAGGTGCCGGCAAGGCCGAGCCCGATCGTCACGACGAGGGCGATGACGGCCGCTGCCGCGGCGACCCAGGGGAAGAGCGTGAAGCGGAAATCCATGAGGGCGGAGACGACGAGCCAGGCGGCGCCGGCACCTGCCAGAAGCGCGAAAAAGCCGGTGGCGAGGCCGAGAAGCCCGTATTCGACCGCGAAGGCCGTCATCAGCTGACGCCTGGTCGCCCCGAGCGCCTTCAAAATGACGGCGTCCTGGCGGCGCTGACGGTGACCGGCGGCGAGCGCGCCGGCGAGAACCAGCATGGAGACGACGAGCGCCAGCGATGCTGCGATCCTGACGGCGAGTGCCAATTGCCGCACCACGGAATTGACCGCCTCGATCGCGTCCTTGACGCGCACGGAGGTGACGCCCGGAAAGGCGTTGGTGACCTCGCGCAGGACGTTTCCGGAGATTTTCTCCGGGCTTCCTTCGGGCAGAGCGAGGGTCGCGAGATGGGTGTGCGGCGCGCCCGCAAACGTGTTGGGCGAAAACACCATGACGAAGTTGATGGCGAGCGATTCCCATTCCACGGAACGGAAATTGGCGATTTTCGCGGTGATGGAGCGGCCGAGCACATTGACGGTGACGGTGTCTCCGAGCTTCAGGCCCAAGCCTCGGGCGAGATCTCCATCAAAGGAAACGAGGGGCTCGCCGGTATAATTTTCAGGCCACCATTTGCCCTCTTCGATGCGCGAGTTTTCCGGAAGCTCGCTCGAATAGGTGATGCCGCGGTCGCCGCGCAGCACCCAGCCGGAGCCTTCTTCCGGCTCGATCTCGGAGGCCGGCGTGCCGTGAACTTCGGTGATGCGGCCGCGCAGCATCGGCACGGTCTGGATGGTGCCGTCGGGCGCGACCTGGCGCAGGAGGGCGACGAAGGGCTCGCGCTCGGCGTTCTGGATGTCGACGAAGAAGAAATCCGGCGCCTCGTCGGCGATGCGGCCCGTCAATTGCGCCCGCATATTGCTGTCGATGAGGGCGAGCGTGACGAGGAGCGTCAGGCCGAGGCCCAGCGAGAGGACGACGCTGCCGGTGAGCGCCCCCGGGCGCTGGATGTTGCGAATGGCGAGCCGCAAGGTGGTGTTGCGGATGGTGCCGGCATGGGCGGCCGCCCAGACGATGGCCAAGGCCATGAGGCGCAGGATGAAGAAGACGACGATGACGCCCGCCACGAACCAGGCGGCGATATGCCAGTCGGCCGACAGGAGGATGGCGATGGCGGCGAGGCCGGCGAGGAGGCCGAGCTGCAGGAGGCGGATCGACAAAGCGGGTTTTGCGGCGAAATGGGCGGAACGGTCGGCAAAGAGGCTCGAAGCTTTGAGATCGCGCGCTCGGCCGAGCGGCCAGAGCGAGAACGACAGAGCGACGAGAAGCCCGTAGAGGGCGGCAAGCGCCAGTTCGCGCGGATAAAGCGCCGGCACGGCGGAGAGCGGAAGGATGTTGGAGAGGGCGGCAAGCGCCACGAAGGGAAGGATGGCGCCGACGGCGAGGCCGATCGCGATTCCGAGGGCCGCGAGAATGAGGATCTGCGTCAGATAAGTGCGGAAGACGAAGCTGCGCGAGGCGCCGAGGCATTTGAGCGTGGCGATCGACGGCCGTTTCAGATCGACGAAGCTTGCGACCGCATTGCCGACGCCGACGCCGCCGACGACGAGCGCGGTCAAGCCGACGAGGGTCAGGAACTGGGCGAACCGGTCGATGTTGTCGGAAAGCCGCGGCGAGGCGTTGTCGCGCGAACGCATGCGCCAGCCGGCTTCGGGGAAGCGCTCGTCGGCGGTGTCGCGGATCGCGGTGAGGCGCTCATCGGAAGCGCCGGGCAGGATCAGGCGGTATTCGTAGGTGATCAGGCTGCCCGGCCGCACGAGGCCCGTGGCCTCAAGCGTTTCTTCGGAGACGAGAAGGCGGGGGCCGAAGCCGATGCCGTCGGAGAGGCGATCGGGCTCGGTCTCAGCGATGCCGCGGATGGCGACTGTGGTCGCGCCGAGTGCCACTTCGTCGCCGACGGTGAGATTGAGGCGCTCCATCAGCTCTGGTGCCGCGACGGCGCCGGAAACCCCGTTCTGGGGGCTGAGTGCCTCCTGGACGTCGCCGCCGCCGGCAAGCGCGAAGGTGCCGAGCTGCGGATAGAGCGGCCCGACCGCTTTCAGTTCGATGAGCGTCTGATCGGAGCCGTCGAGGCGGCGGGCCATCGCCCGCATATTCGAGACGAGCGTGAGCTCCCCCCGGGCATCGTCGGCCGTCTTTGTGAGGAAGGCGTATTCCTCGGGGTTCGCCTGACGGTGGATGAGCGAGAAGGAGATGTCGCCGCCGAGGATCGTGCGGCCCTCATGGGCGATGCCTTCCGTCAGTGCGCGCGAGACGGAATTGACGCCGGCGATCGCCGCGACGCCGAGCGCGATGCAAGCGAGGAAGACGTAAAAGCCGGCAAGACCGCCTCTCAATTCGCGGAGCGCAAAGCGCAGCGACGTGACGGCGGGGGCGCGGCGAGGGGCGGGGGACGAAGGCGTTGCCATCGGCCGCTCAGGCCGGGCTTGCCGCGGCGCGTTCGCGCGCCGGCGGTGCTTTATCGTCGCTCACCGGCTCGATATGGCCGCTCGCGATCCGCACGGTCCGGTCGCAGCGCTCGGCGAGCGTCCGGTCATGGGTGACGAGGAGGAGGGTCGTGGCATGCTCGCGCACCGTCTCGAAGAGCAGGTCGGCGATCTCGCGGCCGGTGTCTTCGTCGAGATTGCCGGTCGGCTCGTCGGCGATCAGGATCGCAGGCTCGGTGACGAGGGCGCGGGCGATCGCCACGCGCTGCTGCTCGCCGCCCGACAGCGCCGCCGGATAATGGGAGAGGCGCTCGCCGAGGCCGACGCGCGCCAGCATCTTTTCGGCGCGGGCGAAGGCGTCCGCCTTGCCGGCGAGCTCGAGCGGCACGGCGACGTTTTCGAGCGCCGTCATCGTCTGCATCAGATGAAAGGCCTGAAAGACGAAGCCGATCTTGTCGCCGCGGAAGGCGGCGAGCGCGTCTTCGTCCATGTCCGAATAATCGCGCCCGGCGACGACGACACGGCCGCGATCGACGCGCTCAAGCCCCGCGACCACCATCAAAAGCGTCGATTTGCCGGAGCCCGACGGGCCGATGAGCCCGATCATCTCGCCGGGGGCGGCGACGAGGCTCGCCTGCCTCAGAACATGGACTTGGGAGCGGCCGGTGCCGAGCGTCAGCTCTGCACCGTCGATCAGAATGGCCGGTTCACGCACGCTTATGAAAACCTATATCCGTCTTCGGGCACGGCTGCGCATATGGGGCTTCGCATATGACATTCAAAGTTTCTTGGGGCGAAGACCGGCGGGGGAAGGTTGGCCCGGGTCACGTTCCTTTGAGGAAAGCTGGTGTGAACACAATCTGGCCGGCGCTGGCGATCGGGCTCGCTCTCGTCATCAGTGCTGGGATCATGGGCGGCGGACTTATGACCGGGCGGGCGCAGGCAGCCGAGCCCGTCGAGCTCGTCGCCTTCGGCGACAGCCTGACGGCGGGCTATGGCCTTGCCTCCGGCGCGGGCTTTGCCGATCAGCTGCAGGCGCGCCTCGACGAAGAGGGGATCGCGGCCAAGGTGATCAATGCCGGCGTCTCGGGCGACACGGCGACCGGCGGGCAGCAGCGGCTCGAATGGTCGGTGCCGGAGAGTGCCGATGCCGTCATCGTCGAGCTCGGCGCCAATGATGCGCTGAGGGGTGTCGACCCCAAAGTGACGCGCGCTGCGCTGACGAAGATCGTCACGCGCTTACAAGAGCGCGGCCAGAAGGTGCTTCTCGCCGGCATGTACGCGCCGCCCAATCTCGGCGACGAATATGGCGAGGCTTTCAATGCGATCTATCCCGATCTCGCGAAAGAGACGGGCGTTCTCTTCTATCCGTTCTTCCTCGACGGCGTGGCGCTCGACGACAGTCTCAAACAGCCGGACGGGCTGCATCCGACGAAAGAGGGCGTGACGGTCATCGTCGACAATATTCTGCCGAAGGTGAAGGAGCTGATCGCAGAGGTGCGAGAGGAACGGGCGCAGGAGTGAGGGCGGGCGCTGGAGGCACGGTACGCGGCGTCAGTCGGCGGGCTTTCCCTCGTCTTTCGCGCTGCCCTTCGAGGAATCTCAGCCCTGCGCCTCGGCGCGCAGCGTGCCGGCGCCGAGGATGCGGCCTGGGCCTTTGTCGCTTTCGATCTGCAGGATGATGGCGCAGCCTCGGCCGGGGCCTTCCATGACGGCATCCGTCGGAAGGACGAGCTGCATTGCCTTGCCGTCCCACATGCCAATCGGTTCGTTGTCGAGGACGACATTGCGGTAGGTGAGGGTGCGGCCGTGGTTTGCGCCGGAGCGGATCGGCACCTCGGCCTTCTTCAGGAAGGTGACGAGGCGCACGGTCACCATGCCGTCTTGCGGAGGCGTGCCGGCGCCGATGTCGACGTTGAGGCGCTTGTGGGTGCGGGAGAGAGAGACCGAGACCGGGAGATGGGCCGTGGCGAGGAGCGAGGTGATCTTGTGGCGGTTGCTGCCGACATAATGGCCGTGGCCGTTGACGACCATCTGCGGGGTATAGACCTTGCCGTCGCCGCGCACCGCCGCATAGGCGCGCTGGCGTGCGGTGTTTTCGGGCTGAGCGAGCGTGTCCTTCCAGCCGAGATAATCCCAGTAATCGACCGGCAGCGACAGGATGACGACGTCGTCGCGGCTCGACAATTCGTTGAGAAAGGCGTCGGCCGGCGGGCAGGCGGAACAGCCCTGGCTCGTGAAGAGCTCGATCACGGCCTTCGTTTCTGAGCGGTGTGTGGCGGCCTCTGCGCTTTCGGCCTGGGCCGGGGCGGGCGCCATGGCGAGCGCAACGCCGAGCATGACAGCAAGCGTTGCGGGCAGGGCGAAAGGAAGCAGGCGGAAATAGCGATGCATGACGCGGCGCACTATGCCTGCTCCTCCCCCAAAAGAGTGTCACAAGGGGGTGAGCGCACACCCTTGTGACATGTCTTGAACCGGTCGGACCGGAAGGTCCTTACGCGGCTTCTTTGTCGCTCACGAGGTTGCGCAGCACGTAGTGCAGAATTCCCCCGTTGCGGTAGTAATCGAGCTCGTCTTCGGTGTCGATGCGCACCATGAGCGGCACCTCCTCGGTGCGGCCGTCGGCGAAGGTGATCTTGGCCGTCACCTCGCTGCGCGGCCGGATCTCCTTGAGGCCCGAAATCGACACTTCCTCGTCGCCCTTGATGCCGAGCGACTGCCAGGTCGTGTCGTCCTTGAAGACGAGCGGCAGGACACCCATGCCGATCAGGTTCGAGCGGTGGATGCGCTCGAAGCTCTCCGCGATCACGGCACGCACGCCGAGAAGACGGGTGCCTTTGGCCGCCCAGTCGCGCGACGAGCCGGTGCCGTATTCCTTGCCGGCAAAGACGACGAGCGGCACGCCCTCTTCCTCGTAGCGCATCGCGGCCGTGTAGATCGGCAGCTCCTCGCCGGAGGGATAATGGCGCGTCATGCCACCCTCGACGCCTTCCAGCATCTGGTTCTTGATGCGGATGTTGGCGAAGGTGCCGCGCATCATCACCTGGTGGTTGCCGCGTCTGGAGCCATAGGAGTTGAACTCGATCGGCCGCACCTGGTGTGACACCAGATAGTCACCGGCAGGGCTGTCGCGCTTGATGGCACCCGCGGGCGAGATGTGGTCGGTGGTGATGGAATCGAGGAAGAGGCCCAGAATGCGCGCCTTTTCCACGTCCTCCACCGGCTTCGGCGTCTTGTCCATGCCTTCGAAGAAGGGCGGGTTCTGGACATAGGTGGACGAGGACGGCCAGGCATAGGTCATGCCGCCTTCGACCTTGATCCCCTGCCAGCGCTTGTCTCCGCGGAAGACATCGCCGTAGCGGGTGCGGAACATCTCTTCCGAAATCACCCGGCGAACGATTTCGGCAACTTCCTGCGAGCTCGGCCAGATGTCCTTCAGGTAGACCGGGTTGCCTTGCTTGTCCTCGCCGAGCGGCTCCTCGGTGACGTTGAGGCGGAGCGAGCCGGCAAGCGCATAGGCGACGACGAGCGGCGGCGACGCGAGGTAATTCGCCCGCACATCCGGATTGACGCGGCCTTCGAAGTTGCGGTTGCCCGACAGGACGGAGCAGGCGACGAGGTCGTTTTCGGCAATGGTCGCGGAAATCGCCTCCGGCAGCGGCCCGGAATTGCCGATGCAGGTGGTGCAGCCATAGCCGACGAGATCGAAGCCAAGGGCGTTGAGATCCTCCTGCAGCCCCGATTTCTCGAGATAATCGGTGACGACCTGCGAACCCGGCGCGAGCGAGGTTTTCACCCAGGGCTTCACGTCGAGGCCCTTCTCGCGCGCCTTGCGGGCGAGAAGCCCGGCGGCGATCAGAACGCTCGGATTGGAGGTGTTGGTGCACGAGGTGATCGCGGCAATGACCACGTCGCCGTCACGCAGGTGATATTCCATGCCCTCGACGGGATAGGCGGGGACGTCCATGACGCCTTCGGCGCCCTCGTCCATGTAGCGGGCCTCAGCGCGGCTTTCCGGCGGTTCCTGCGAGCTCTTCTTGCCGCCGCGCAGATCATGGAGCGCGGCCTCGAAGGTGCTCGCCGCCTCCGTCAGCGGCACCCGATCCTGCGGCCGCTTCGGACCGGCGAGCGAGGGAACCACCGTGGAGAGGTCGAGCGTCAAGGTGTCGGTGAAATGGGGATCGGGCGTGTCGTCGAAACGGAACATGCCCTGCGCCTTGGCATAGGCCTCCACCAGCGCCACGCGATGCGGATCGCGCCCGGTCGCCTTCAGATATTTGAGCGTGTCCTTGTCGATCGGGAAGAAGCCGCAGGTGGCACCATATTCCGGCGCCATGTTGCCGATCGTAGCCTGGTCTTCGAGCGAGAGGTTGGACAGGCCCTCACCGAAGAATTCCACGAACTTGCCGACGACACCCTTCTTTCTGAGCATCTGGGTGACGGTCAAAACGAGATCGGTCGCGGTCGTGCCCTCCGGCAGGCGGCCGGTGAGGCCGAAGCCGATGACTTCCGGGATGAGCATGGAGATCGGCTGGCCGAGCATGGCGGCCTCCGCCTCGATGCCGCCGACGCCCCAGCCGAGAACGGAGAGGCCGTTGACCATCGTCGTATGGGAATCGGTGCCGACGAGCGTGTCCGGGAAGGCGTAGGTTTCGCCGTCTTCCTCACGCGTCCACACCGTCTGGGCGAGATATTCGAGGTTCACCTGGTGGCAGATGCCGGTGCCGGGAGGAACGACGCGGAAATTCTCGAAGGCTTCCTGGCCCCAGCGCAGGAACTGATAGCGCTCGCCATTGCGCTCGTATTCCATCTCGACGTTTTTCTCGAAGGATTCCGGCGTGCCGAAATAATCGACCATCACCGAATGGTCGATGACGAGGTCGACGGGAACGAGCGGGTTGATGACTTTCGGATCGCCGCCGAGATGCGTCGTGGCGTCGCGCATGGCAGCGAGATCGACGACGGCGGGCACGCCGGTGAAGTCCTGCATGAGGACGCGCGCCGGACGATAGGCGATCTCACGCGAGGAGCGACGCTCCTTCAACCATTCGGCGACGGCCTTGATGTCGTCGGCGGTGACGCTGCGCCCGTCTTCGAAGCGCAGGAGGTTTTCCAAGAGGACTTTGAGCGAGAAGGGCAGGCGGGAAACGCCGTCGAGCCCGTTCTTTTCCGCTTCAGTCAGAGAGAAATAGGTATAGGTCCGCCCGTCGACTTCGAGCTGTTTTCGGGCCTTGAAACTGTCGAGAGATTTGGTCACGCGAGGCTCCTTTGATCGCACAATGAGGCCGGCCGCTTCTGGGCCAATGCCTCTCCTCCGGTGCGGTTCCGGCTGATTTTTTGGAGGCCGGCGGAGAGGAGCGCCTGCCGCCGCCGGTTGCCGGGGATATAGAATATTCTTAAAGCGGAGACCAGCCGCGCAAGCGGCCGATGCCGCAGAGAACGACACTTGGTCCAAAATTCCTTTCCCAGCCCGATTTCCGTGAACGCCGAAGAGCTCGCCTGCGAACGCGGGGGGCGGCCGATTTTCGAGGGCATCAGCTTTTCGCTTTCAGGCGGTGAAGTGCTCGCCATCGTCGGCCCCAACGGCACCGGCAAGTCGAGCCTGTTGCGCATGATCGCCGGGCTGCTCTTTCCGGTGGCCGGCTCCGTGACCATCAAGGCCGGCACGCTGGAGGAGGGGTTCTTGCATTTCCTCGCCTATGGCGACGGGCTCAGAAGCGTCTTCACGGTGGAAGAAAACCTCAAACTCTGGTCGCGCATCTACGGGGGCGACGTCGGCGGCGAGGCGATTTACGACGCGCTCGAAGAGGTGGGCCTCGCACATGCCATGCATCTGCCGGCGCGGGCGCTCTCCACCGGGCAGCGCCGGCGCGCCGGGCTTGCGCGGCTCGTTTTGTCGAAGCGCCCGGTCTGGCTTCTCGACGAGCCGACGTCCGGCCTCGACCGCGACGGCGAGGCGGTGCTCGGCGGGCTGATGCGGACGCATCTCGATGCCGGCGGCGCCATTATCGCGGCCACCCATCTCACCCTTCCCGTGCCGCCGACCCGCACGCTCGAGCTGCAATGAGAAAGCCTTCATGAGCGCCTTTTCCGCCATCATCGGACAGACGGTCAAAGCGAGCTTCCGCGCCGGCGGCGGGGCGCTCACCGGCCTCCTCTTCTTTCTGACCGTCGTCACCGTCTTCCCCTTCGGCGTCGGCCCGGATCTCAATCTTCTCGCCCGCATCGGACCGGCGGTCTTATGGATCGGGGTGCTCCTGTCCCTGCTTCTCGGGCTCGACCGGCTTTTCGGCCAGGATCGCGAGGACGGGGCGCTCGAACTCATCATGGTGTCGGGCGAACCCCTGGCGCTCTTCGTTTTCGCGCGGGCCGCCGGTTACTGGCTGGCGCACGGGCTGCCGATCGTCGTCGTGGCGCCGATCCTCGGGCTCATCCTCAATCTCGACGTGGTGTCACTCGCAGCCGTCACGGCGACGCTCGTCGTCGGTTCGCCGGCGCTTGCCATGATCGGCGCGGTGGGCGGGGCGCTGACCGCCGGGCTCGCGCGCGGCGGCATGCTCGCCGCGATCCTGGTTCTGCCGTTGTCGATTCCGGTGCTGATTTTCGGGGTGGCGGCCGTCAACGGGGCGATCGCCGACCCGGACCCGTTCCTCGCGCCCTTCCTGATTTTGTGCGCGTTCACGATGTTTTCAGCGGTGCTGGCGCCGATTGCGGGCGCAGCGGCACTTCGTCTCGGTCTCGATTGATCTAGCTCATGGCTGGTTGAGCCCGGACGTGAAAGCAAGTGGTGTTTGCTGTCACTCTAGAATGGTCCTAAAGTCTTCTCATGGGTACCATCTCCAGCCTCGCCAATCCGACACGATTTTTGTCGTGGTCGGCACGCATCCTGCCCATCGTCACCGTCCTTGCGGTGGTGACACTCGCCATCGGCCTCTACCTGTCGCTGGTGGCTTCGCCGCCGGATTACCAGCAGGGCGACAGCGTGCGCATCATGTATGTGCATGTGCCGGCCTCCTGGCTTGCGATGTTCTGTTATCTGGTGATGGCGGGGGCGGCCCTCGGCACGCTCGTCTGGCGCCATCCGCTGGCCGATGTGTCGGCGCGGGCGGCGGCGCCGATCGGTGCGGCCTTCACCTTTCTCGCGCTCTTTACCGGCTCCGTCTGGGGCAAGCCGATGTGGGGCACCTGGTGGGTGTGGGATGCACGGCTCACCTCGGTGCTCGTGCTCTTCATCATGTATCTCGGGCTTCTGGCGCTTTGGCGCGCCTTCGATGATCCGACACGGGCGGCGAAGGTCGCGGCCGTCCTCATCCTCGTCGGCTTCATCAATATCCCGATCATCAAGTTCTCGGTCGATTGGTGGAACACGCTGCATCAATCGGCGAGCGTGATACGCCTCGACGGGCCGGCGATCGCGCCCTCGATGCTGTGGCCGCTCGTGGTGATGGCCGTCGCCTACACACTTATTTTTGTCGCCCTGCATCTTGCGGCGATGCGTGCGGAGATCTATCGGCGCAGGGCGCGCACGACGGAGATCCTGATCGCGGCCCGCCGCCCGAGCACGGCCGCCAGACCCGCCGCCGCGCATTAGAGGTCGCCATGACGCATCTGCCTTTCATCCTCGCCGCCTATGGTGCGAGCGCGCTCGTTCTCATCGGCCTCATTGTCTGGGTCGTGGCCGATACGCGCATTCAGAAGCGTCGGCTCACTGAACTGGAAAAGGCCGGCCCCAGGCGCCGCCATTCGACGACACAAGGCCTATGAAACCTCCCATCAAGACGACGAGCAAAAACCGCAACTCGCCCGCGATGAAGCGCGTCTGGCTTGTCTTGCTGCTGGTTCTGTTCATGGCTCTCGCGGCCATTTTCTGGAAGCAGCTCGGCCAGGACGCGTCGCAGGTCCCCTCCGCCCTCATCGGCAAGGAAGTGCCCGATTTCGATCTTCCGCCGCTGTACGAAGACGGCAAGGGCCTCAAGACCGCCGATCTCGAAGAGGGCGTGCACCTCGTCAATATCTGGGCGTCCTGGTGCGGCCCGTGCCGCGGCGAGCATCCGGTGCTGATGCAATTGTCGGAAGACGATCGCTTCGACGTCACCAGCATCAATTACAAGGACGAGGGCGAGAACGCCCGCCGCTTCCTCGGCACGCTCGGCAATCCCTTCGATCGCATCGCGACCGATTCCACCGGGCGCACGGCGATCGATTGGGGCGTCTACGGGGTGCCGGAGACGTTCATCGTGCGCGACGGCATCATCGTCTACAAGAATGTCGGCCCGCTCAACACCAAGGCCTTCCAGACGGATTTCATGCCGGCGCTTGAGAAGGCGATCTCCGAGGAAGCGGCCGAAAAGAGCGGCGGCCAGCAGCCGACGAGCTGAGACGGGGCTGAGCCGGGGCCTGGCCCCGGCGCTCTTCGCTCCTGTGCCCGCCCTCTTTGCTTCTATGCCGGCACGGCGTCTTCCTGCATCTCATCCGTGGCGCGCCTGACTTCCTGCGTCAGCGCTTCCGGCAGGCCGAGCCTTGCCGCCAGCATGTCGAGATAGGCTTTCTCCGCCGGATGGTCGGGATCGATCGCGAGAAGCGAGGCGGCGTAGACCTCTGTCGCCACTTCCTGGTTCGGCGTTCGCTCCACGAGGTCGTCGATGGAGAGCGGGCGGCGCATCTCGTCGAAGAGAAGGCCCTTGTCTTCGCTGTCGAGATCGAGCGCCTCGATGCGCCCGTAGATCGCCTCCTGCTCGTCCTGATCGATGTAGCCGTCGGCCTTCGCCGCGGCGATCATGGCGGAGAGGATGAGGCGGGCGCGGTCTTCCGCCTCGCGACCTTCCGGTTGAAAGGCGGTGCCTTCGGGCGAGGGGAGCTCCTGGGCCGGCTGATGGGCGATCTGCGGCTGTTGCTGCTGCGGGGGCAGGCTGCCGTCGTTTTTCGCCTGGTGGTTCTGCCAAGCCTTGTAGGCGAGGCCGGCGACGAGGGCCATGCCGCCATATTTGACGGCCTTGCCGCCGAGTTTCCGGCCGCGTTTGGAGCCGAGAAGATAGGTGGCGAGACCACCGGCGAGCGCACCCTTCAGAGCCGAATTGCCCTGGCCGCCGAGAAACCCGCCGATCTGATCCTGGATCGACCCGCCGGAGGTTTGCCGCTGGCTTGCCGGCGTACCGGCGCCCTGTTGTGCGCCCCCGCCCGTGCCGAGAAACTGGTCGAGAAGCTTCTGCGCGTCGATCATCAACGGTCCCTTTCGTTCTGGTCGTCGGCGAAGGCCGACCGGGACCGATATCGTCATCGCCTTTCCGCGTCGCAACGGCGATGACGTATGCGTGATCTTGAGGCTTACGAGAGTGCGCGAGGGGCGCCCTACTTGTCGCCGCCGAGCGGCTCCAGCGAGTGCCTGGTGATGAGCGGCATCTGCGTCAGCGTGAAAACGATGGTGAGCGGCATGATGCCGAAGACCTTGAAGCTCACCCAGAAGTCGGTGGAGAAATTGCGCCACACCACCTCGTTCAAAATGGCGAGCGCGAAGAAGAAGAGGCCCCAGCGGAAGGTCAATTTGCGCCAGCCCTCGGCATCGAGGCGGAAGACGCTGTCGAAGACATAGCCGAGGAAAGAGCGTCCGAAGGCGAGGCCGCCCAAAAGGATGGCGCCGAAGAGCGCGTTGACGATCGTCGGCTTCATTTTGATGAAGACTTCGTCATGCAGAATGAGCGTCAAGGTGCCGAAGACGAGGACGACGATGCCGGTGACGAGCGGCATGATGGCGAGCTTCTTCGTCAGCCAATAGGAGGCACCGAGCGAGATCGCGATCGCTACCATGAAGGAGGCGGTGGCGACAAAAATGTCGAAGCGGGCATTGGCGAAAAAGAAGACGACCAGCGGGCCGAGCTCCAAGAGGAGCTTGACGAGCGGCGGCAGATGATCGCGGCCGGGATCGCCCGGTTCGCGCTCGAAGATCGACATGGCGGTCCTTCGTCAGCGTTGGGCTTCTATGTGCGGAGGGCGTCGCAATGTGTCAATCGCGCCCTCCTTGCGGCGTTTACATGCCGGCAATGGCACGGGCGAAATCTTCCGCCTTGAAGGGCTGCAGATCGTCGATGCCTTCGCCGACGCCGATGAAATGCACCGGCAGAGCGTGTTTTGCGGCGATCGCGACGAGAATGCCGCCGCGGGCGGTGCCGTCGAGCTTGGTCATGACGAGGCCGGTGACGCCGGCGCGCTGGCCGAAAATCTCCACCTGCGAGAGCGCGTTCTGCCCGGTCGTCGCGTCGAGCGTCAGAAGCGTCGTGTGCGGTGCGCTCGGATCGTGCTTCTTGATGACACGCACGACCTTTTCGAGTTCGTCCATCAATTCGGCGCGGTTCTGCAGACGCCCGGCCGTATCGATGATGAGGACGTCGCTTCCCTCTTTCTTCGCCGCCTGCATGGCGTCAAAAACGAGGCCCGCCGCATCGGCACCCTGATCGCGGGAAATCACGGTGCTCCTGGTGCGCTCGCCCCAGATTTTCAGCTGCTCGATGGCCGCGGCGCGGAACGTGTCGCCGGCGGCGAGCATGACGCTGCGGCCCTCGGCGTGAAGCTTGGCGGCGAGCTTGCCGATGGTCGTCGTCTTGCCGGAGCCGTTGACGCCGACGACGAGGATGACGAAGGGCTTTTTGGCAGCATCAATGGCAAGCGGCTCGGTGACCGGGCCCAGAACTTTAGCCACTTCCTCTGCCAGGATCTTTCGGATCTCGTCTTCGCCGACCGTCTTGTCGTAGCGCTCGCGGGCGAGGCGCTCGGTGATGGCGGTCGCCGTCGCCACACCGAGATCGGCCTGGATCAGAATGTCTTCCAGATCCTCCAGCGTCTCGTCATCGAGCCGGCGTTTGGTGAAGGTGCCGGTGAGCCGCGAGGTGATGGTGTTGGAGGATTTCGACAGGCCGGCGCGCAGGCGCTGCAGCCAGTTCTGGCGCGGCAGCTCGGTGGCGACGGATACGGTTTCGGCTTCTGCGGGTTCTTCGACCGGTTCGACCTCGGCGGCTTGCGGCTCGTTGGCCGCGTCATCCGGCGCAAGGTCGGTCGCAGGCTTTGCCGTCTCTTCGAGCGTCGCTTCGGTCGTTTCGGCTTCGGTCGTTTCGGCTTTGGCGGCGCTTTCGGGGAGAGCGCCTATGTCTGCAGGGCGCTTCTCCTCCGGCTCGAGCTCGTCTTCGGCAGGTTCCGAACGCGCCGGCGCGTCTTCGATCGCAGCTTCCTCTGCCGGCTCCTGCGGGCGCGCGGGCGCTTCGGGTTCCGGGGCGCGTGCGCGGGCCGCGAGATCTTCGTCAGCTTCTTTTTCAGGCTGCGGCTCTGGCTCTTTGACGGGATGCTCGGCGAAAGAGGTCGCTTCCGCGTCGGCATCGGCGGGTGCGGCGGCGGGGCGGTGGAGGTCGGCGTCCGGCGCCTCCGCCTCTTCGACGATGCCGATATCGGTCTCAGTCGTCTGGGCGCCGCGATCCTCCGTATCGAGCTGATGGCCGGCGAGGCGCTCTTCGTCGTCTGTTTCTTCGGGAGGTGTGTCTTCGGAAGCGGCCTCTTCGGGGGCCTTCTCTTCCAAGGCGGCTTCGCTTTCTTCCGCGGCCTCCGCGTCAGTCAGCTGCGTCTCGTCGCGCTCGGCCTCTTTTTCGGCGACATCGTTTCCTTCGCCAAACAGGATGCGCTTGAAGAAGCCACGCTTCTCTTTTGCCATTATGCGGCCTCCGCCAGATGCTGGCCTTGCAGCATGCCGGCTTCGATGCCGGCGATGCGCACGTTCAAAATGTCTCCGGCCGTTCCCCCGGAACCGAGACGCACGGGCGCGAACTGCTCCGTGCGGGCGGAGCCTTCCTTCTCGACCAGGACGCGGCGCTCATGCCCGAGCTCGCCTTCGAGGAACCGCCGCTCGGCGACTTCGCCCGCTTCCCGGAGCCGCCGTGCGCGGTCCTTGATCTCCTGGCGCTCGAGCATCGGCATGCGTGCGGCCGGCGTGCCTTTGCGTGGCGAGAAGGGGAAGACGTGCAGGAAGGTGAGGCCGCAATCCTCGATGAGGCGGAGAGAGTTCTGAAACATCTCCTCCGTCTCGGTCGGGAAGCCGGCGATCAGATCGGCGCCAAAGACGATATCGGGGCGCAGCTGCCGCGCCTCCTCGCAGAAGCGGATCGCATCGTCGCGAAGATGCCGGCGCTTCATGCGCTTCAGGATCATGTCGTCGCCGGCCTGCAGCGACAGATGCAGATGCGGCATCAGCCGCTCTTCTTCGGCGATTGCGCGCATGAGGTCGGGATCGGCCTCAATGGAATCGATGGAGGAGAGGCGCAGGCGGGCCAGTTCCGGCACGTGGCGCAGGATGGTGCGCACGAGACGGCCGAGGCGCGGCGCGCCCGGCAGATCGGCGCCCCAGGAGGTGAGATCGACACCGGTCAGAACGATTTCGGGATAGCCCGCGGCGACGAGCCGGCGGACTTCCTCCACGACCGGCCCCATGGCGACGGAGCGGGAATTGCCGCGGCCATAAGGGATGATGCAGAACGTGCAGCGATGGTCGCAACCGTTCTGGACCTGCACGAAAGCGCGGGTGCGGCCCTCGAAGGCGTCGACGAATTGCGGTGCGGTTTCGCGGATCGCCATGATGTCGGAGACGACGATCTTTTCCGGCGGCGGCAGATCCATGGGCGAGCGCGCGACGCGGGCCCAGGCGGAGCGTTCGGTCTTTTCGGCATTGCCGAGGACGAGATCGACCTCGGCCATCTCGGCGAACATTTCCGGATCGGTCTGAGCGGCGCAGCCGGTGACGATGATGCGACGGCCGGGGTTCTCGCGCCTTGCCTTGCGGATCGCCTGGCGCGCCTGGCGCACGGCCTCGGCCGTGACGGCGCAGGTGTTGACGATGATGGCGTCGGAGAGCTCTTCGCCCGCCTCGCGGCGCATGACCTCGGATTCGTAGGTGTTGAGCCGGCAGCCGAAGGTGAGGATGTCGAGGCTCATTCGGCCGCCTCCTCGGCGCGCTGCCAGGCGCCCGTCTCAGGATCGAAAGTGCCGGCAAATTCCGTCTCAGTCGGGCCGGTCATCCAGATATGGTCGCGCTCGTCCCAGCGGATCGTGAGTTCTCCGCCCGGCATGACGATCACCGCCTCGCGGGCCGAACGGCCGGTGCGGGCGGCGGAGACGAGCGTGGCGCAGGCGCCGGTGCCGCAGGCGCGTGTCAGGCCGGCGCCGCGCTCCCAGGTGCGGATGCGGATGCGGTTCGGCGTCTCCACATGGGCGACGGAGATGTTGGCGCGTTCTGGGAAGATCGGATGGTTTTCCAGAAGCGGGCCGAAACGCTCGATTTGATGCGCGTCGACGTCATCGACGAAGAAGACGGCGTGCGGATTGCCGACATTGACGACAGCCGGCGAATGCAGAACCGGCGCATCGACCGGGCCGATCTGCAATTCGATCGCACGCGTGTCATGGAATTCCTCGGCGAGCGGGATCGATTGCCAGTCGAATTTCGGCACGCCCATATCGACGGAAATCGTCTCGCTGGTCCTTTGGCCGAGGAGAAGGCCGGCACGCGTCTCGATCGAGGCATGGGGCTTGCCCGTCTCCGCCATGACGAGCGAGGCGACACAGCGCGTGGCATTGCCGCAGGCCGCGACTTCGCCGCCATCTGCATTGTCGATGCGCATGAAGACATCGGCGCCGGACGGCGAGCGCTCCAAAGTGATGAACTGGTCGAAGCCGACCCCCGTCGTCCTGTCGGCGAGCTGCCTGATGACCTCAGGCGCCGGACGCACGCCGCCCGCACGCGCGTCGACGACCATGAAGTCGTTGGCGAGACCATTCATTTTCAAAAAGGGCGTGTTCATGGGCGCCTATATGGGCGAAACCAGGACAGAACGCCAGACGAGGCGAAAACTGGCAAAGCGCCATTTTGTCTTGGGGGCTTTTCGGGATGCTGGCCGGCCCGCCGATTTGTGGCGCCGATATGGCGCCCGCGGTGCATGTAGCGGCCCATTGGGCGGAACCAACGCCCCAGCCGCCGATTATTCGGCCAAGGGATTCATGACCACCAACAGACCACACAGCCAGCATGCCCGCGATCCGCGCGGCCGCGACGCCCGCCAGCCGACGCAGATACCGTTTCTGGGCTGGAAAGACATTTTCTGGCGCGTGAGCCAGGAGATCGGCGAGGACCGCGTCTCGCTCGTGGCGGGCGGCGTCACCTTCTACCTGCTCCTCGCCGCCTTTCCGGCGCTCGGCGCGCTCGTCTCCATCTACGGGCTCTACAACGACCCCGCCAATCTCGCCTCGCAGCTGCAGTCGCTGCAGGCGGTGATGCCGCAGGCGGGTATGGATATCCTGCAGCAGGAGCTGTCGCGGCTGGTGACGGCGAAATCCTCCTCGCTCAGCTTTGCCTTCCTGACGACGCTCGCTTTGTCGCTGTGGAGTGCCAATAAGGGCGTTAAGTCACTGTTTCAGGCGCTCAACGTCGCCTATGAGGAGAAGGAGAAGAGGAACTTCTTCGTCCTCAACGTCGTGTCGCTCGCCTTCACGCTCGGCTTTTTGATCCTCATCATTCTGTTTCTGAGCGCCACCATCGTGGTGCCGGCCGTGCTGACCTATCTCGGTCTCAATCAGGGATGGGTGATCGCTTCGATCCGGTGGCCGATCCTGCTTCTGGTGGCGGCGGTCGCGATCGGCATTCTCTATCGCTACGGGCCGAGCCGGCGTCCGTCGCGCTGGCGCTGGGTGACCTGGGGCGGCACGATCACGGCGGTGGTGTGGATCGCGGCCTCGATCCTCTTCTCCTGGTACATTGCGAATTTCGCCGATTACAACGCCACCTACGGATCGCTCGGGGCGGTGATCGGCATCATGATGTGGATTTGGGTGTCGGTCTTCGTGCTTCTGGCGGGCGCCGAGCTCAACGCCGAGATGGAGCATCAGACCGCCCGCGACACGACCTTGTCGCCGGAAAAACCGATCGGGCTCCGCGGCGCGCATATGGCCGATACGGTCGGCAAGGGGCTCGACGGGTCGGGCGGCGGTGCCGGCATCGACCTCTTCGGCACGCGTCAGCCGCTCGGACGCGACCGGCCGTTCAGCTTCGGCGAATTGATCACCCTCGGGATCCCGTTCGTGCTGATCGCCATCCTTCTCACACCGCCGAAGCGACGGGCGGCGAAGAGTGGACGGCATTCGACGAATCCGGATGCGCGCGGGGGTGAGAAGCGGAGCCGGAGCGAGAAAAAGGCCGGCAAGAGCGCCAAGGACGCCAAAAGCGGGCGGCGATCGGCGTCCGGGAGCGTTCTCGCGTCGGTTCTGCGTCTGGTCGCGGCGCAGGCCGCCAAGCGCTGAGCGAAGACGCATTTCTCGGAGGAAGGAAGGGAGCGGCCGGCTGAGCCGCTCGGGGTTCCCGCCGGGGGAAGGCGAGAACCCGTCGCAAACGTGCCGCAGGTTGCCGGCGACACGCGTCGTCAGGTTTTTTGGTTTACTTCGCCGCGGAGACGACGACCTCGATCAGCGTGCCCTTGCCGAGTTCGGCGACGCCGATCGTGGCACGGGTCGGCAGATGCTCGGCCGGCAGCCAGGCGAGCCAAGCCTCGTTCATGCCGTCCTTCTGGGAAAAGTCGGAAATGTAGATCATCGCGGTCAGGAGCTTCTCCTTGGAGGAGCCGACCTTGGCCAGAAGATCGTCGATCTTCTTGCAGATCTCTTCCGTCTGACCCTTCATGTCCTTGCTCATATCGTCGGCGACGAGGCCGCCGAAATAGAGGACGCCGTTGTGCTCCACGACGCGGTGGTTGATCTTCGTCTGGATGTGACGCTGGATCATTGTCTGTCCTTGCTTGGTTTTGGAGGGGGTGAGGCCCGCTTCAGGAATGGGCGAAGCGGGTGATGGAGAAAGGTGCGATCGGGGCGTTGGTATGACCGGTCGCGATCAATTCCGCCATGAGCTCGCCGACGGCCGGGCCGAGCTGGAAGCCATGGGCGGAAAAGCCGAAAGCGTGGAAGGCGTTTTCGTGGGTCGATGAGGGGCCGATGACCGGAATGTCGTCGGGCATGCGGCCTTCGATGCCGGCCCAGGAGCGGACGATGGTGGCGCTCTTCATGATCGGAAAAATGCCGATCGCCGTCTCCGCCGAATAGCGCAGCTGCGAGAAGCGCATCTCGGATTTGTTGGTCTTCGGATCGGGATAGCCGCGGCGTCCGCCGCCGATGATGACGGTGCCGTTTTCCGCCTGCTTGAACGACAGCGGGCGGCCACAGCCGCCGACGACGGCATCGCAGAAACGCTTCATGCGGGCCGTCACGATCATCATCGGCGCAATCGCCTCAATGGGGGCATGCTCGCCGAGCTGTCTGGCGATTTCGCCCGCCCAGGCGCCAGCGCAATTGAGGAGATTGCGTCCTATAAACGTGCCGGCCGAGGTGTCGACGTGCCAGTCGTTCCCGTCGCGACGCACTTTCTCGACGCGCGTTTTCTCGAAGAACTGGACGCCGAGCGTCCGCGCCTTGCGCTGAAAGGCGAAGGTCGTGTTGTAGGGGATGGCGAAGCCGTCATCGAGGCTTGCGAGCCCGCCGACGCAATGCGGGGCAACGGCGGGGAGGAGACGCCGCAATTCCTGCTGATCGACGATGACTTCGTGGGTGAAGCCGAGTTCACGGAGATCGGCAGCCCGCTTTTCGAGCGTCTCGAGCTCCGCTTCCGTCTCCGCCACCTTGATCTGCGGGCAGCGCTGAAAGCCACAATCGTCGTCGACGAGATCCCCGATCCGGTGCCAGATCTCCATCGAGCGCACCGAGATCGGCACCTCGGCATAATTCCGGCCGAGGCGGCGCACGCCGCCGGCATTGACGCCGGAGGCATGGCGGCCGGCATTGTCCTTTTCGATGACGATCACCGACAGGCCGCGTTTGGCGGCGTGCAGTGCGGCCGAGCAGCCGTGCAGGCCGCCGCCGACGACGATGAGATCCGCCATAGGCGTGCCGTTCACGGTCGTGTCCTCAGTGTACGGCTGCGGATTCGTCGGCGAGATCGGCCGGAACGGCTTCCTCGCTTTCGAGGGCTGCGAGCTCCGACAGGAGGAGCGGCTTCAGGGGCGGACGGATGCGGTAATAGCCGATCTCCGAGATCGGTTCGCCGCGCCGGCTGGCGATGATCTCGCTGACGGCGAGCCCGCACATGCGGCCCTGACAGGGGCCCATGCCGCTGCGCAGGAAGGATTTCACCTGGTTTGGACCCGGCGCGCCGAGATCGACGGCCTTGCGGATGTCGCCGGCCGTCACCTCCTCGCAGCGGCAGACGAGCGTCTCGTCGGCGGGGGCGAGAATTTCCGGCGAGGGCGCGTAAAGGGTTTCCAGAAGCGGCCGGATCTTCGCCTCGCGCATGAGCGCATCGGTGACGGAGCGCCGCTCCTGGGCGTTGCCGCGACCGGCCTTTTCCGCAATCCTGAGGCCGACGAGGCGGCCACGCAGCTTTGCGGCAACCGCGCCGCCGATGCCCGCGCCGTCGCCTGCCACATAGACGTCGGCCATGGTCGTCTCGAAACTCTCGTCGACCTTCGGCACGAAGCAATGCTGGCTCTTGTTCCATTCGTGCTCGCAGCGCAGGAGGCGCGTGACCTGCTGGTTCGGCACGATGCCCTGATGGAGCGCGACGGAGGTGGTTTCGAGACGGTGGGAGGTGCCGCCGCTCGTGAAGGTCACGGCTTCCGCCTTGCCGGCGCCCTCGATGCGGATCGCGGTCGCATCGCGGTAGATCGGCACGCCGGCACGGCGCAGCGACAGCATCATCGCCATCCCCTTCATGAGATAGGATGAGGCGCCGAGGGCGGCTGGAACATGTTTGAGAGCTGCAAGATAGCGGCTGCGCGGCACCGTCTCCACGATGGCGCGCGGCTTGACGCCGGCCTTCAGCATCTGTGCGGCGATCAGCGAGAGAAGAGGTCCGGAGCCGACGAAGACGACATCGTCGGAGACGACGCCGTTCGCCTTCAGGAGAATCTGCAGAGCGCCGGCTGTGGTGACGCCCGGGAGCGTCCAGCCCGGCATCGGGGTCGGCCGCTCGATGGCGCCCGTCGCCACCACGATGGCGCCGGCCTGGATGTGCTTGGAGCCGTTGCCGAGCGACACGTCGATCCCGAGTGCGCTGTCGATGTTCCAGACGGTGGCGCCGGGAAGATATTCGGCGCGGCTTTCGCGGAAGGCTTTGGCGATGTCGCGGCCGGCCGCATAATCGGGCCCGAGGATTTTCGTGCGTTTGTCGTCGTTCGTCTCGATGCCGCGATAGATCTGTCCGCCGGGTGCCGGCTGTTCGTCGAGAACGATGGCGGAAAGCCCGGCCTTGGTGACTTCCACCGCCGCGGCCATGCCGGCGGGACCGGCGCCGATGATGGCGACGTCGTAGCGGGTTTGGGTCGTCGCGCTCATCAGGAGATCACCTCCGCGCTGCCGGACTGGCGGCGCACCTGCATGCCCTCTTCGACCTGCACCATGCAGGCCTGGCGGTTCGGCACGCCGTCGATCTCGACGAGGCAGTCGAAGCACACGCCCATGAGGCAGAACGGGCCGCGCGGCGTGTCGGTGACCGGGGTGGTGCGGAAAATGCGTTCGTCGGCCGCGAGAAGAGCCGCCGCGATCGTGTCGCCGTTGCGGGCCTTCAGGGGCTTGCCTTCGAAAGTGAAGGAGAGGGCGGGAGCGCCCGTCTCCTCAGCGCGCTTGAACATTGAATCTCCTTGAAGAAAAGGCGGCCATTTCGTCGTCGAGCCGTCCGCGGGCGATCATCGGCGCGAGCGCCATCGCATGGGCGCCGGCGAGCGTGACGCCGGAATGGCAATTGACGCTGAAGGCGCCGGGATGGGTTTCGGATTGCTGATAGATCGGATGGCCGTCGGGGCTCATCACCCGCAACGCCGCCCAAGAGCGCACGACGCGCAGATCTTTCAAAAACGGGAAGGCGCGCAGGGCGCGGGCGGCGATGTCGGCCATGATGCGCGGCTTCGAAGTGGTGTCGAAGCCTTCATCCTCATGGCTGTCGCCGATCATGATGGAGCCTTCGTCGGTCTGGCGCACGACATGCGTCGGCATGGTGAAGAGAGGCGCGGTGCGCTCCGTTACGAGGATCTGGCCCTTGAGCGGTTCGACGGGAATGTCGAGGCCGACCATTTCGCCGAGCGCGCGATTGCCGAGGCCGGCGGCAAGGACGACCTTGGCGCCGGTGAAGGTGCCGGCAGGCGTGCGCACGGCAAAGTGGGCGCCGTCCCGCTCGATCTCGATGCCGCGGGCATTCGGATGATAGCGGCCGTCGTGTTTTAGGAGGCCCGCATGCAAAGCGCGCATCAGATAGAGCGGGCTTGTGTGGCCGTCATGCGGCGAATAGGTGCCGCCGACGACATCGGGGCCGAGGCCCGGCAGCATCTCGTCGAGCTCGGCGCGGCTCAGGACCCGGGCGCCGTAATATTCCGCGCCATGCTCCTGGTTCATGCGGTTGAGGATCTTAACCTGTTCCTCAAGCTCCTCCTCGCCGACGCAGACATGGACGCCGCCCGGCTTGTGATAGGCGGTGGAGACGCCTGTCTCTTCCAGGAGGTTGTCGGAAAATTCCGGCCACACATCCGCCGAACGGCGTGTCCAGCGCGCATATTCGGGCATTTTGAGGCCCTTGGTCTGCACCCAGACGAGGCCGAAATTGCCGCGCGATGCCCGAAAGGCGAGATCGCCCTCGTCGAGGAGATCGACCTTTTCACCCACGCGGGCGAGGCCATAGGCGACGGCGGCGCCGACGAGGCCGCCGCCGATGACGATGGTGTCCGCCTTCATCGTGCGCCCTCGCCGATGAGGAGGCGATCGAGGCCGTAGATTCGGTCGACGAGGAACATGAGACCCACGGTGAAGAGGATGGCGACCGTGGAGATGGAGGCGACGAGAGGATCCGTCGTCTGCGTGATGTGGGAGAAGAGACGCACTGGCAATGTCGTTGTGGTGGGGCTGACGATGAACACCGTCACGGTGAGTTCGTCGAAGCTGGTGATGAAGGCAAGGACCCAGCCGCCGATGACGCCCGGCATGATGGCCGGAAGCGTGACGCGACGAAAGACGGTCCAGTCGGAGGCACCGAGCGACACCGCCGCCTGTTCCTGCGACCGGTCGAGGCCGGTCACCGAGGCGAGAACGAGGCGCAGGATGAAGGGCATGATGATGATCGCATGACAGAGCATCAGCCCGACGAAAGTGCCGTTGGCGTTGAGAAAGCTGAGGAAGCGCAGAAAGGCGATGCCGAGAACCACGGTCGGCACCGTCAAAGGCGACAGGAAGAAGGCCTGCAGCACGTCACGGCCGGGAAAGCGGCCGCGGCCGATGGCGAGCGCCGCCGGCACGGCGAAGATGGAGGAGACGGTCGCGGAGGCGACGCCGAGCTGGAGGCTGATCCAGGCCGCTTCGATGAAGTCGGGATTGTCGAGAATCGCCCGGAACCAGCGCAGCGACAGGCCGCTCGGCGGAAATTCCAGAAAGCCTTCCGGCGTGAAGGAGACGCCGATGACGACGACGAGCGGCGCCAGCATGAAGGTCGCGAAAAGAACGCTGAAGGCTTTGGCGAAGAGGCCGTTGTGTCTCATTCGAAGACCCCCGCGAAACGGCGTTCGACGAGCCGGTTCCAGCCGACCATGATGGCGAGCACCGAGACCAGAAGAAGGATCGCGATCGTCGCGCCGAGCGGCCAGTTCAAGGTGTTCAGGAACTCGTCATAGACGGTGGTGGAAACGACCTTGACGCGGCGGCCGCCGAGGATGGCCGGCGTGGCGAAGGCGCTCGCCGACAGCGAAAAGACGATGAGGGAGCCCGACAGGATGCCCGGCATCGCCTGCGGCAGGACGATCCTGCGGAAGATGGTCCAGGGCCGGGCGCCGAGCGATTCCGCGGCACTTTCCGTCGCCGGATCGGTGCGCTGAAGTGCGGCCCAGATGGCGAGGATCATGAACGGCACCATGACATGGACGAGGGCGAGCACGATGCCTCCGGACGTGTACATCATGCGGATCGGCGAGGTGATGAGGCCGAGGTCACGCAGCGCGTCGTTGATGACGCCCTTGTTGCCGAGAAGGATCGCCCAGCCGAGCGTGCGCACCACGACGGAGATGAGGAGCGGGCCGAGCACGACGAGGAGCATCACGGAGCGCCAGAACGGGTGCATGCGCGACAGGAAATAAGCCTGCGGCAGACCGATCGCGGCGCAGATGAGCGTGGTGGCGAGCGCGATCGCGAAAGTGCGCCCGAAAATCTCGTAGAAATAGCCGTCGCTCAGGACCTCGACGTAATTCTCCAGAGAGAAGGTCGGGGCGATGCCGCCATAGAAAGAGAAGCTGTGAAAGCTGAGGATGAAGGTCATCGCCAGCGGCACGAGGAGCAGCACGAGAAAGAGGAGGAGCGCAGGGGCGCTCAAGATCCAGGGTCTGGATTTCGATTGAAGTGTCATGCCGCGCCATCCTCCTTCGGCAGAAGGCGCAGATGATGGGGCGTCCAGGCGAGATGCACGGTCTCGCCGTGTTCCGGCTCGCGCTGGCCGCGGTTGCGGCGCACGACGAGGAGAGGCCCGAGCGGCGTTTCGATGCGGAAAAGCCACTGATCGCCGAGGAAGATGCGCTCGATCACCGGACCGGAGACGACGGCCTCGCCCGCCTCGACGATCTCGATGCGTTCCGGACGCAGGGAGACGGTGATCGGGCCGGGTCTCAGATGGGCTGGCGGGCCGGCAAGCTCCATGCCGTTGCAGTCGAGAGCGGAGCCTTCATCATTCGTCGTCTTCAGCGTGGCGGCAAGGCTGTTGGTCTTGCCGAGAAAGGTCGAGATGAAGGAGGATTTCGGGTTTTCGTAGACGTGGAAGGGCGTTTCTTCCTGCATCAAGCGGCCGTGATGCATGACGGCGACGCGGTCGGAGAGCGCCATCGCCTCATTCTGATCATGGGTGACGAGAAGCGTCGTCACGCCCGCCTCCTGCTGGATGCGGCGGAGTTCGAGCTGCATTTCCTCGCGCAGCTTGGCGTCGAGATTGGAGAGCGGCTCGTCGAGGAGGAGAAGCTCCGGCTCGATGACGAGGGCACGGGCGAGCGCCACGCGCTGGCGCTGGCCGCCGGACATCGCCCGGGGATAGCGCTTGGCGAGATGGGCAAGCTGCACGAGCTCGAGCGCTCCGGCGACCTTGCGCGCACGCTCCTTCTTGTCGATGCCGCGCATCTCCAGGCCGAAGGCGACGTTTTCTTCCACCGTCATATGCGGGAAGAGCGCATAGGTCTGGAAGACGATGCCGAGGCCGCGGTTGCGCGCCGGCACCTCTTCGAGATGGCGACCATTGAGCATGATGTGCCCGGAGGTCGGCTGCTCGAAGCCGGCGATCATCTGCAGCGTCGTGGTCTTGCCGCAGCCGGAGGGACCGAGGAGGGAGACGAACTCGCCTTTCTCGACGGCGAGCGAAAAATCTTCGACGGCCACGACCTCGCCGAAGCGTTTGGTCAGACCGCTAAGCTGAAGGAAAGGCATCTGTGAACTCGCAAAGCCGGCAGGTAGGGGCGAAGGCGGGAGTGCCGAGCACTCCCGCAGTGCCGTTCAACTCAGCGCTCGACCTCGCGCGCCCAGCGCTTGGTCCACTCTTCGCGGTTCGGGTTGATCGTATCCCAGTCGACGGCGACGAGGCTTTCGATCTGCTCGGGCCCGTAGGGCAGGAAGGAGGCCTGCTCTTCGGTCAGTTCCGCTTTGCGGTTGACCGGGCCGGAGCCCATGACGTCGGCGAGCTTCACCTGGATCTCCGGCGTCAGGAGATATTGGATGAACTCGTTGGCGACTTCAGGAACGTTGCTTTCCACGACCGGGCAGGCCGCGAGCATGAGGGCGACGGCGCCTTCCTTCGGATAGGCGAATTTCGCCGGGAAGCCGGTATCGGCAAGCGACTTGGTGCGGCCCGAGCCCCAGATCGACAGGGCGATTTCCTGCGACTGGAAGAGCTCCGACATCTTGCCGGAGGACGGCTCGAAGACGAGCACGTTCGGGGCGACGTCATCGGCCATCGCCTCAAAGCCCGGATCGATGTCCTTCTCACCACCACCGTTGAGGCGCGCCATCATGATGAGGGTGTGGAGGCCATAGGTGTTGGTGATCGGCGGGATCGACAGGATGCCTTCGTATTTCGGATCCTTCAGGTCTTCCCAGCTTGCAGGAGGATCCCAGCCTTCGCGCTCGAACCATTCGGTGTTGTAGGTGAAGCCGGTCGCCACGAAGCCGACGCCGATGGAATTGGGGCCGAGCTTGGCGAGATCGTAGACGTCGTCAAAGACCGCCGCCTTGCTCATCGGGGCGCAGAAGCCGAGGGCGTCCGCCTGATACATCGGGCCGTCGTCGAGAATGACGACGTCGAGTTCCTGATTGCCCTTCTGCGCCTGGAGGCGTGCGAGGTTTTCGGTGGAATTGCCGGCGACGAACTGGATCGTCACGTCGTGCGTCTTCTCAAATTCGGGGAAGACGACTTCCTTCATCAAGGTTTCGAAGGAGCCGCCATAACCGCCGACGACGAGGGTATCCTGCGCCTTTGCAGTTTGAACGGCTAGGAGGGAGCCTGCGGCCGCAAGCGCCATGATGACCGGTTTCATTGAGAACCCCTCTGTATTCTTTTGAGACATGATCATTGAATGGGCGTTTTGTGGGTGTTTCAAATGAGATTATATGTACACCTCATTCCCAAAGGTTATGAGGTGCGCCTTGGCGAAGCCCAATATCCGGCAGGTCGAAGCCTTCAACGCCGTCATGAAAGCCGGGTCCGTGACCAAAGCGGCGGAAGGATTGTTCGTCAGCCAGCCGGCCGTGAGCAAATTGCTGCACGCCTTCGAAGTGGCCTGCGATCTGCCGCTCTTCACCCGCACCAAGGGTCGCGTCGTGCCGACGCCGGAGGCACGGCAATTGTTCGTCGAAACCTCCAAGCTCGAGCAGGGGCTGACGCGCGTGCACGAGGCGGCGCGTGCCATCCGCGAATTGCAGCGCGGCGAGATCTCCATCGTCGCCTTTCCGGCGATGAGCATGCGGCTCATTCCGCGCAAGGTGGGCGAGCTTCTGTGCGACCGCCCCGACGTGGCGTTGTCCCTCTTCACGCGCACCTCGCGCAGCGTCGAGAACTCGATGATCACGCGCGCGGCGGATTTCGGCATCTCGCTCGTGCCGACGAGCAATCCGGCGCTGCATTGCGAGCCGTTTACGAGCGTCTCGATGATCTGCGCGCTGCGTCGCGACCATCCGATGGCCCGCCAGGCGGCGATCTCGCTTGAAATGATCGCCGAGGAGCGTCTCGTGGCACTCGGGCGGGACGATCTATCCTATCCGATCATCGACGAGGCGTTTCAGCGTGCGGGGCTGGCGATGCGTCCGGCCGCGGAAGTGCAAATGGCCGATGCGGCCTGCTGCATGGTGGCATCCGGTTGCGGGGTGGCGATCGTGCCTTCGCTCGTGTCTTTCGAAGCGGGCTATCCGGAGGTCGTGTTCCGCCCGCTCACCGAGCCGATCGCCATGACGACCTGGCTCTTGACCTCCACCTATCAGGAGCTGTCTCAGCTGGCGCTCGAGCTGATGGACGAGATCCGGGGTGCGGTGGAAGAGCTGGAGGCGGGGCTGCACGGCACGCTCAGCCGGGATCGGGCGTCCGATTCGCGGTTTGCCGGGCCGGTGCATCCTTGACTTGTGGCGCGCTGCCGCTTAGGTGAGCGACACTCTATAAAAGAGCCAGATTTACGACCCGCCGACCGGAACGGGATTCCGGAGGTCACCATCCGCCAGCGAAGGTTCGCCCGCGGATGCAATTTGCATTGAACGCTCGAGACGCGCCATGTTCGATACCCTATCAGATCGCCTTTCAGGCATCTTCGACAAGATCACCGGCCGCGGAGCACTTTCCGAGAAGGACGTCTCGGAAGCGCTGCGGGAAGTGCGGCGTGCGCTTTTGGAAGCGGACGTTGCGCTCGAAGTGGTGCGCGCCTTCACCGAGAAGGTGCGCGAGCGTGCCGTCGGCGCCGAAGTCGTGCGCTCCGTCAAGCCGGGGCAGATGGTCGTCAAGATCGTGCACGACCAGCTCGTCGAGATGCTGGGCGAGGAAGCCTCCGAGATCAATCTTCACGCCGCGCCGCCTGTCGCCATCATGATGGTCGGCCTGCAGGGCTCGGGTAAGACGACCTCGACGGCGAAAATCGCCAAGCGCCTGTCGGAGCGCGAGAAGAAGAAGGTCTTGATGGCCTCGCTCGATACCCGCCGGCCGGCGGCGCAGGAGCAGCTCAAGGTGCTCGGCGAACAGATCGGCGTCGCGACCTTGCCGATCATCGAAGGGCAGGGGCCGGTCGATATCGCCAAGCGGGCGCAGAACGCGGCACGGCTCGGCGGCTACGACGTGGTCATGCTCGATACGGCGGGCCGTACGCATATCGACGAGCCTTTGATGATCGAGATGGAGGAGGTGAAGCGGGCCACCAACCCGCATGAAATCCTCCTCGTCGCCGATGCGCTCACCGGCCAGGACGCCGTCAATGTGGCGCGCTCCTTCAACGAGCGCTGCGCGGTCACGGGCATCGTCCTCACCCGTATCGACGGTGACGGGCGCGGCGGTGCGGCGCTTTCCATGCGTGCCGTCACCGGCAAGCCGATCAAACTCATCGGCACCGGCGAAAAGATCGACGCCGTCGAAGCCTTCCATCCCTCGCGCATCGCCGACCGCATTCTCGGCATGGGCGACATC
Source organism: Rhodopseudomonas julia (assembly GCF_030813515.1). Classification (NCBI taxonomy): domain Bacteria; kingdom Pseudomonadati; phylum Pseudomonadota; class Alphaproteobacteria; order Hyphomicrobiales; family Nitrobacteraceae; genus Rhodopseudomonas; species Rhodopseudomonas julia. Next base: position 1,675,713 of record NZ_JAUSUK010000001.1, read on the forward strand.
GTCTCGCTCGTCGAAAAGGCGTCGGAGCAGATCGATCAGGAGAAGGCTCTCAAGACCGCCCAGAAGATGAAGAAGGGCGAGTTCGACCTTGAGGATTTCGCCGAACAGCTTCGCCAGATGGAAAAGATCGGCGGCATGTCGGGCATCATGAGCATGATGCCGGGCATCGGCAAAATGAAGAAGCAGGTGGCCGCAGCCGGCATCGACGACAGCGTCGTGAAACGCCAGCTCGCCATCATCTCGTCGATGACGCGCCAGGAGCGGCAGAAGCCGGCGGTGATGAATGCGAGCCGCAAGAAGCGCGTGGCGGCGGGCTCCGGCGTCGAGGTGCAGGACGTCAACAAGCTCCTCAAGATGCACCGGCAGATGTCGGACATGATGAAGAAGCTCGGCCGCAACAAGAAGATGGCCGGTCTCTTCGGGGGCGCGCAGCCCGATCCGGCGATGCTGGAAGAGATGCAGAAGGGCGGTTTGCCGGGCGGCATGCCTGGCGGGCTCTCGGGCGGTCTCGGCGGTATGCCGGGCGGCCTGCCCAAAGGATTGCCGGGCCTTCCTGGAATGGGAGGCGGGATGGGCGGTCTGCCGGGGCTTCCCGGTCTCGGCCGCGGCAAGAAGAAATAAGGTTCAAACGCAAGGAAGACTGAAATGACTGTGAAACTGAGATTGTCCCGCGGCGGCAGCAAGAAGCGCCCGTTCTACCGGGTCGTGGCTGCCGACGAGCGCGCCCCGCGCGACGGCCGCTACATCGAGCGTGTCGGCACCTACAATCCGCTTCTGCCGAAGGATCATGCCGAGCGCATCGTGCTCAACACCGAGCGCGTCGAATACTGGCTGTCGCAGGGTGCAAAGCCGACCGATCGCGTGCTGCGCTTCCTCGACGCGGCCGGCCTTGCCAAGCGTCCGGCGCGCAACAACCCGAAGAAGGCCGAGCTCGGCGCCAAGGCCAAGGAGCGCCTCGAATTGCGCCGCCAGGCCGAAGAAGAGGCGAAGGCTGCCGCCGAGGCGCCTGCCGAGGAAGCGGCGGAGTAATCCGCCGCTTTGCCGGTGCGGCAGGACAGGCCGATGGCGGTTTCGCAAGATCGTGCGGCGGGAGACCGCCTCATCGTCGCAAAAATCGGCCGGGCGCATGGCGTCAGAGGCGAAGTGCGGGTGAAGACCTTCACCGCCGATCCCCTGGCGCTCGCCGATTATTCGCCGCTTCTCACGTCGGACGGGCGTAGCTTTTCCGTCAAGGAGCTGCGTGCCGACAAGGGCGACATGGTGGTCGCCCGCTTCAAGGGCGTGTCGGACCGCAACGCGGCCGAGACGCTCAACGGCACGATGCTCTTCGTTGCGCGTACGGCGCTGCCGGAGCCTGACGAAGACGAATTCTATTATGCCGATCTCATCGGCCTTGCGGCCGAGGCGCCCGACGGTTCGCCGCTCGGGCGGGTCGTCGCCGTGCACGATTTCGGCGGCGGCGATATTCTCGAAGTGAAGCCCGAGCAGGGCGAGACCCTGCTTCTCTCCTTCACGCGCGAGGTGGTTCCCTCTATCGATCTTGCCGGCGGCCGCATCGTCGTCGACCTGCCCACCGAAATCGAAGTGCGGGAAGACGATGCGGCGAGCGAAGACGCGCAGGAAGAGGCCGCAGGCGAAGGCCCGGCCGAAAAGGAGAGACCATGATCATCGTTGCCGGCGAATTTCGTATTCCCGAGGACCAGCGCGACGCCTTTCTGCCGGCGGCGCAAAAGGTGATGGCCGCGACGCGGCAGGAAACGGGCTGCCTCCTCTATACCTTCGCTTTCGATCTCGACGTGGCGGGGCTGGTGCGCGTTTTCGAGAAATGGGAAAGCCGCGAGGCGCTCGCAGCCCATTTCAAGACCCCGCATATGGCCGAGTGGCGCCAGGCGCTGTCTGCGATCGGCGTGAGCGGGCGAAGCGTCAAAGCCTATGCCGCCGATGACGGCGAGCCGGTCTAGGACCGGTCCGGAATGAGCTTCAAGGCGAGCGTTCTCACGCTCTTTCCCGAAATGTTTCCGGGGCCGCTCGGCATTTCGCTGGCCGGGCGGGCGCTCGAAGCCGGCCGCTTCGTACTCGAGGCGCGGCAGATCCGCGAGCACGGTATCGGCACGCATCGCATGGTCGACGACACGCCGGCCGGCGGCGGGCCGGGTATGGTGATGCGCGCCGACGTGATGGCGGCGGCGATCGATGCGGCTGCGCCCGAAGGCGATCCGCGGCCGCGCCTTCTGATGAGCCCGCGCGGACGCCCACTGACACAGAAAATGGTGAAGGATTGGGCCGCGGGCCCAGGCCTCGTCATCGTCTGCGGGCGGTTCGAGGGCATCGACGAGCGTGTCATCGAGGCGCGAGGCCTTGAAGAGGTGTCGATCGGCGATTTCGTGCTGTCGGGCGGCGAGATTGCCGCGCTCGCCCTTCTCGACGCGGTCGTGCGGCTTCTACCCGGCGTCATGGGCAAGGCGGAATCCGCCTCTGAAGAGAGCTTCGAAAACGGGCTTTTGGAATATCCGCAATATACGCGGCCGCAGGAATTCGAGGGTCGCGAGATCCCGGAGGTTCTGACCTCGGGCCATCACGGCAAGGTCGCCGAATGGCGGCGGGCGGAGGCGCTCAGGCTGACGCGCGAGAGGCGGCCGGATCTTTTGGAAGCGTCCGCTCAGCCCGCGACGAAATAATAGACGGTGAGGACGAGGCCGACGGCGATGACGAAGCCGCGGACATAGGTCTGCGGGAATTTCCGTGCTGCGGCGACGCCGAGATAGCCGCCGAGCGCGACGGCGACCAGCATCACCGAGCCGGCACTCCAATCGACGATGCCGCCCTGCACGAAGACGACGATGGCGATGATGGCGATCACCACCGACAAAAGCGTCTTGATGGCGTTGATGCGGTGGAAATCGTCACCCTCGGTGAGGCCGAGCGAGGCGAGCATCATGATGCCCATGCCGGCGCCGAAGAAGCCGCCATAGATCGCCACGACAAACTGGATCGTCCAGGCGAGCCAGGGCGGGGAATGGAGATCACGAGCCCGCAGCGCGCGCGTGACGCGCGGACCGGCCGCGAAGAGCGAGGTGGCGGCGATCAAAAGCCAGGGCACCATGGCGCGGAATTGCGGATTGTCGAGCGCCAGAAGCACGAGCGCGCCGATGAGCCCACCGAAGACGGAGACGACGAGATAGGGAAGGGAGGCCCGACCGATCTTCCGCAATTCGCGCCGATAGGCGAGCGTCGAGGTCACATAACCCGGGAACTGGGTGATGGAGGTCGTGGCGTTGGCCGTGATCGGCGGAACGCCGACGAGGGTGAGCGCGCCAAAAGCAATGAAGGTGCCGCCACCGGCAACGGCGTTGACGGCGCCGGAGACGAAGCCGGCGAGGACGAGTAGAAGAATGTCGAGAAGAGACATGGTGAAGGTTTCGTCCTGACCGTTCGGGCGCGTTCCGGGGCCGTTTGTGGTGGTTCATGGCCGTTTGTCGGCGGCGCACGTCCTAAACCTGTCTTCGCCGGAGCGCAAAAGGCAAGTCCGCCGATTGTGACATGAGATGAAAGGTGTCGGCGAGGCGGCCGAGGCCGGGCAGAGTTGCTGCAGCGTCGTTTTTGCATGCCGGGGGCGTCGACATGAGGCCGCAGAGCGTGTATATGGCCGCCAACTTCCGATCCGATGTGCGAAACAAAGCCGCGCAACGGTCGTTTCGTCGTGAAACGATACGTCGAAACCAGCCAGCGCGCGACGAAGAGGTTTGAGAGATGAACGCGATCCAAGAGATCGAGCAGGCGGAGATGGCGACGATCATCGATCGGCGTGTCATTCCGGAGTTCGAGGCGGGCGACACGGTCCGCGTACATGTGCGTGTGACGGACGGCAACCGCACCCGTCTGCAGGCCTATGAGGGCGTCGTTATCGCGCGCTCCGGCGGCGGTCTTCACGAGAGCTTCACGGTGCGGAAGATCTCCTACGGCGAAGGCGTCGAGCGCGTCTTCCCGGTCTATTCTCCGCTGATCGAGAAGCTCGAAGTTGTGCGGCGCGGCAAGGTGCGGCGCGCAAAGCTCTATTATCTGCGCGGCCGTCGCGGCAAGTCTGCACGTATCGCCGAAGATGCGCGCGTGCGCGCAAAGCGCTTGAACGACGAGGCGCGAGAAATCGCTGCCGCCGAGCGCGCAGCCGTCAAAGAAGCGAAGGAAGCAGCCAAGGCAGAAAACGCCGAAGGCTGACGCTGAGCTTTATTCCCGCCCGTTTGGGCGGGCTCAAATGTTTTAAAGGCGCCCTGCGGGGCGCCTTTTTATTTGCGCGTTTGCGCCTTTGTCCTTCAGAAAATTTCGCGGCAGTGCAACCTCGCCTTGTTGAAGGGGCGCGGACCATCGAAAGTAGTATTGCGGTGGGTGCATGGGACCTATACCGAAACGCATGGCGAACCAGCGTCGCCCGAATGCGGTCCGCCGCCAACGAATTGAAAAATATACTGGAGGAAATGAACGCTCATGAGCACCAACGATAGGACGAGTCTGTCTCGCCGCAGCCTCCTCAAGGCCTCCGCCGCCGGCGCGACCGTTCTCGCGGCCCCGCATTTCTTCATCAAGGGTGCGTATGCGGCCGAATACTGCAACATGCCGACGGGCGACACAGTCACGCTCGGTTTCAACGTGCCGCAAACGGGGCCTTATGCCGATGAAGGCCTCGATGAACTCAAGGCCTTCCAGCTCGCCGTCAAACATCTGAACGGTGAAGGCGATGGCGGCGCGCTCAACACTTTCAAGCCGTCGAACCTCAAGGGCAACGGCATCCTCGGCAAGAAGGTCGCCTATGTATCGGGCGACACGCAGACGAAGTCCGACGCCGCCCGCGCTTCAGCCAAGCGCATGATCGAGAAGGACGGCGCCCTGATGATCTCCGGTGGCTCCTCGTCGGGCGTGGCGGTCGCGGTCCAGTCGCTGTGCCAGGAGACCGGCGTGATCTTCATGGCCGGTCTCACGCATTCCAACGACACGACCGGCAAAGACAAGCGCCGCTACGGCTTCCGCCACTTCTTCAACGCCTATATGTCCGGCCAGGCGCTCGGCCCGATCCTCGCCCAGGAATATGGCAAGGACCGCAAGGCCTATCATCTGACGGCCGACTACACCTGGGGCTGGACGCAGGAAGAATCGATCAAGGACGCCACCGAAAAGCTCGGCTGGGAGACGGTTCAGACCGTCCGCACGCCGCTCGGTGCCGGCGACTTCTCGCAGTATCTGACGCCGGTCCTGAATTCCGGTGCGGACGTCCTGATCCTCAACCATTACGGCTCCGACATGGTGAACTCGCTGCGCCAGGCGGTGCAGTTCGGCATGCGCGAGAAGCAGGTGAACGGCAAAGACTTCCAGATCGTCGTGCCGCTCTATTCCGAGCTGATGGCGATGGGCGCCGGCGAGGCGGTGAAGGGCATCCTCGGCACCGCCAACTGGAACTGGCAGCTCGACAACGACGGCACCAAGGCCTTTGCGAAGTCGTTCGGTCAGGAATACGGCCAGCCGCCGTCGCAGGCTGCGCAGACCTGCTACGCCCAGACGATCCTCTACGCCAATGCCTGCGAAACGGCGGGCGAGTTCACGCCGCCGGCGGTGATCAAGGCGCTCGAAGGCTTCGAATTCGAAGGCCTCGGCAACGGCAAGACGCTCTATCGCGCCGAAGACCACCAGTGCTTCAAGCCGGTCCTCGTCGTGAAGGGCAAGGAGAACCCCTCCAACCAGTTCGACATCCTGGAAGTCGTCGAAGTGGTGCCGACCGAACAGGTGACCTACGACCCGTCGATCTTCGGCGGCGAGCTCGGCCCCTACGAGGTCCAGGGCTGCTAAAGCCCAATCAACCGGTGCCGACCGCCTGCGTGCGGTCGGCTTCCTCCCCCCGTGATGCCTGATCGACCCGCTTTGTGAGTGGGTTGGAGGGGATATGGACGCGCTTATTCTTCAAATTTTGAACGGTCTCGACAAAGGCGCCGCCTATGCGCTCATCGCGCTCGGGCTGACGCTCGTCTTCGGGACGCTCGGTGTCGTCAACTTCGCCCATGGGGCGCTTTTCATGCTCGGCGCCTTCTGCGCCGTGACCATGCAGAAGCTTCTGACCCTGTCGACGCGGGTTCGCGACGAGAGCATCACCTTCTTCGAGGCTTATAAGGAAGTCCCGTATCTGGAGAGCTGGCTCGGCGATACGGGGCGGATGATCATCGATTATTCGGTGCCTCTCTCCATCCTCCTGACGATCCCCTTTATGCTCCTCGTCGGCGTCGTCATGGAGCGCGGCCTCATCCGGCATTTCTACAAGCGCAGCCATGCGGAGCAGATCCTCGTCACCTTCGGGCTCGCGATCGTGCTGCAGGAGATCATCAAGGCGATCTTCGGCGCCAATCCGGTGCCGGTGCCGGCACCGCCGGCCGTTGCCGGCTCCGCGTCGATCGGCGAATGGTTCGGCCTCGGCCCGGCGATCTCCTATCCGTGGTGGCGTCTCGTCTATCTCGCCTTCTCTGTCGTCATTCTCGCCGCCGTCTTCGCCTTTCTGCAGCTCACCACCTTCGGCATGACGGTTCGGGCGGGCATGCGCGACCGCGAGACGGTCGGGCTTCTCGGCATCGACATCGAAAAGCGCTTCATCATCGTGTTTGCGCTGGCGGCGATCGTCGCAGGCCTTGCCGGCGCGATGTACGCGCCGATTCTCGCACCCAACTACCATCTCGGCATGGACTTTCTGGTGATCTCCTTCGTCGTCGTCGTGGTCGGCGGCATGGGTTCGCTCGGCGGCGCTGTCGCGGCAGGATTCCTTCTCGGCATCCTGCAATCCTTCGCCTCCATGACGGAGGTGAAATCGATCCTGCCGGGCATCGATCAGATCATCATCTATCTCGTCGCCGTCGTGATCCTCTTGGTGCGCCCGCGCGGTTTGATGGGCCGCTCCGGGATCATGGAGACCTAAGCATGGTCAAGAAAGTCATCCAAAAAATCCGCAAGGCCGCAATTTCCGATCCGGATTTCGAAGTCTCCACCCGGCAATTGCCGCCGCGGGGGCCCGAAACGAAGCCGATGACGCCGGTCGACAAGGACTGGATCGCCATCGTCGCCTTCACCGTCGTCGTCCTTGCCATGCCCTGGTGGTTGCAGCCGCTCGGTGCCGCCTATCCGGACCTCATGCAGAAGTTCGCGATCTACGGCATCTTCGCGCTCGGCTTCAATCTTCTGTTCGGCCTGACGGGCTACCTCTCCTTCGGCCACGCCGCCTTTCTCGGCGTCGGCTCCTATGCGGCGGTGTGGTCGTTCAAGCTCTTCACGATGAACATCATCCCGGCGGTCATCTTCGCGATGCTCGTCGCCGGTGTTCTCGCCGTCGTCATCGGCTTCATCAGCCTCAGACGGTCGGGCATCTACTTCTCGATCCTGACGCTCGCGCTCGCCCAGATGTGCTACAATCTCGCCTATTCGGTGCTGACGCCGATCACCAATGGCGAGACCGGTCTGCGAGTGCTGCGCGACGATCCGCGGTATCTCGACGCCGCCTTCGGCGCCGAGCACCAGGGTGTGCTTCTCGGCAATCTCTTCGGCGAGAGCATGGTCGGCTATCCGGGCTTTTATCTGTGCGCCGGGCTTCTCATCATCGCCTTCTACATCGCGCTTCGGATCATGCGCTCGCCCTACGGCATGATGCTGCGGGCCATCAAATCGAACCAGAACCGCATGATCTATACGGGCTTCAACCCCCGTCCCTATATGCTGACGATCTTCATCATCTCCGGCATGTATGCGGGGCTGGCGGGGGCGCTCCTTGCCATCACCGATCCGCTTGCCGGGGCGGAGCGCATGCAGTGGACGGCGTCGGGCGAGGTCGTGCTGATGACCATCCTCGGCGGTGCCGGCACCATTTCGGGGCCGATCCTCGGGGCTGCCATCATCAAATATTTCGAGAACATCTTCTCGGCCTTGAACGACAGCGCGCTCGCCTCGGCCTTCTCGTTCCTGCCGCACAGTGTCCAGGAATTCGTCGTCACTATTCTGAGCCCCTTCGTCGGCGAGGGATGGCATCTGACGCTCGGCCTCCTCTTCATGATCATCGTCATCTTTCTGCCCGGCGGCATCATGGAAGGCATCCGGCGGACCTACCGCTTCCTGCGTGGCCATGGGCGCGGATCGAAGACGCAGACCGATCTGCAGGCTGCAGAGTGAAAGGCTGACAGATGAACAACGCAGTCCTGCATGTGTCGGACGTGCAAAAGAGCTTTGGGGGCCTTCGTGCCCTCACCGACATCGAGCTCCAGGTGGAGAAGGGCAAAACCCACGCCATCATCGGGCCGAACGGCGCCGGAAAATCGACGCTTCTCAATGTGTGCATCGGGCGCTTGCCGCCCGATTCCGGCACCGTCACCTTCGATGGCCATCTCATCACCGGGCGGCCGCCCTATGAGATCAACCAGCTCGGCGTGGCGCGCGTGTTCCAGACGCCGGAGATCTTTCCCGATCTCTCGCTTCTGCAGAACGTCATGGTGCCGGCCTTCGCCAAGCGCGACGGCACGTTCCGCATGAGCGCACTCTCCTCGCTCGAAAAGGAGACTGATCTGCGCGATGAGGCGGAGAAGCTTCTGGAGGATGTCGGGCTTCTGCAGTTCTACGCCAAGCTCGCCTCCAGCCTGTCGCGCGGCGACAAGCGTCGGCTGGAACTCGCCATGTGCCTCATCCAACATCCGAAGCTTCTGCTTCTCGACGAGCCGACGGCCGGCATGTCGCGGCACGACACCAACCGCACCATCGATCTTCTCAAGCAGATCAAGGAGCGCGGCATGACCAAGGTGATCATCGAGCACGACATGCATGTCGTGTTCTCGCTCGCCGACCGCATTTCGGTTTTGGCGCAAGGCAAGATCATCGCCGAGGGAACGCCCGACGAAGTGCGCGGCAGCCCGCGCGTGCAGGAAGCCTATCTGGGAGGAGCGCATTGATGAACGCCATGATGACCGGGACAAGCGAGGCGACCCCGATCGATCCCAAGGCATCGACGGCGGCAAACCCGCAGACGCCGGACTCCGCCCAGTCCGGCTCGATGATCGACAGGACGGGTCACGAGGAAGGTGCCTTCTTCTCCTGCCGGAACCTGCATGCCTATTACGGCGAGAGCTATATCGTGCAGGGCGTCAGCTTCTCCATTCAGGAGAAGGAAGTGCTCGCCCTTCTCGGGCGCAACGGCGCCGGCAAGACCTCGACATTGCGCACCATCGCCCGCGCCAGCAATCCGGAGCTCAGGCAAGGCGAGATCTGGCTCGGCGACCAGGCGCTGCACAAGATGGTCGATTATCAGGCGGCGCGTGCCGGCGTCGTTCTGGTGCCTGAGGATCGGCGCATCATTCCGGGGCTGACGGTGGAAGAAAACCTCGTTCTCGCCCGTATCGAGGAGCCGCGCGGCTGGGAAATCGAAGAGGTCTACGAGCGCTTTCCGAGGCTTGCCGAACGGCGCAACCAGGAAGCCACGACGATGTCGGGCGGCGAACAGCAGATGCTGGCGGTCGCCCGCGCGCTGGTGCGCGATCTGAAGCTCCTGCTCCTCGACGAGCCTTATGAGGGGCTGGCGCCTGTCATCGTGCGGGAGATCGAAAAGATCGTGGCCGAGATCAAGGAGATCGGCATCACCACGGTGATCGTGGAACAGAACGCCGTCGCCGCCCTGCAGCTCGCCGACCGGGCGATGATCCTCGACATGGGCGAGGTGGTCTATGAGGGGACGGCGAAGGAAGTGCTCGAAAACGAGGATTTGCGGCACGAATATCTGGCGGTGTGATCCGTCTGACGAGCCCGGCGGCCGCGGGTTGTCACCGGCGGCCGCTTATTTCTCCGCCGGCGCCTTTTCTGCGGTTGCCTTTTCTGCCGGCGTCTATTTTGCCGTCACTGCGATGATCGGACCGAGCGGGAAGAAACCGTCGGCGCGGCGCAGCTCGGGGGCGTAGAGGCTCGAAATCGAGCCGTCGAGAAACAGGGCGTTGTCGCAGCCGATCCTGTCTTTGAAGAAGCCGGAAAACTCCCAGAACGTGACCGGGCCTTCGGAGACGGCGAAAACGATCTCGCCTTTTTTGGTGACGCAGACGCCGTTTCTTTTCTTGGCGCTGTCGCTGTCCTTCAGGAAGCGCGGATGGCGCTTGCCGTCGATCAGGAGCATCGGGCCCGATTGGGTGGCGAAATCCGCCGGCGGCTTGCGGCGCAGATAGGCCTGCGTTTCCAGAACGCCCGCCTTGCCGCCGCCGATCCAAAAGATGCCGTTCGGCAGCATGTGAAAATTGCCGGGGCCCTTGTTGGTGTTGGCGCTCTTCAGAGTGCGGCCGTCTTCGACATAAAGGCCGACCGGCGAGAAATCCTCATGGTACATGCCGCCGTTCATGGCGAAGGCGAGGCGCTTTCCCTCGCTTTCGAGCGCCGATTTCAGCGCCCGGAACGAGCCGTAGGGCTTGCCAGTCGCGTCGTTGAGATAAAGCCGGACGTCGTCGGTTGCCGGATCGAAGCGGCAGACGGCATAGGAGCGCGCGCCGTCGCGCGTGATCTCGCAATTCTGGCCGGCGGCGAAAGCGGGGCCGAGAAGGGCGGAGGGAATGGTGAGGCCCGCAAGAAGCAGGGACATAAATCTGCGCATTCCTCCGGTTAGCCCGGACCGGCGGCGAAGTCATCCCGACACGTTGCGAAGAAGGGCCGGCACGGCGCGACGGCGCCCTCACGGGACCGGGCGCACGCGATCGGCGGGCATGTTTCTGCACCTCATCAGCGAACTTACGCAATTCGACGGGATGAAAGAATTGAGAGGAGCGGGCCAAGTTGCTATATGCAGCGCCATGTCGTCGAACGAAAACCCCAAGGCCGGGTCGCGCGGAGCGGTCGGGGCCATCTTCCATTCCACGCACGCTTTTGCGGCGATCGACGACCATGCGCGTCTGCCCTGGCGGTTTTTTGCGCGTCTCTTCGCCTCCGATGGATCGCTTACGAGCGCCTGACGGCGCCCTTTCCCCTTTTTGCGATCACAACCGAGTAGACCCATGAAACCGAGAACGCTTTACGACAAAATCTGGGACGACCATCTGGTCGACCGCCAACCCGACGGCACCTGCCTCCTCTATATCGACCGTCATCTCGTGCACGAAGTGACGAGCCCGCAGGCCTTCGAGGGCCTCCGGATCGCCGGACGCAAGGTGCATGCGCCCGACAAGACGCTCGCCGTCGTCGATCACAACGTGCCGACGACCGACCGCTCGAAAGGCATCGACGATCCGGAATCGGCGCTGCAGGTCGACACGCTCGCCACGAACGCGGCCGATTTCGGCATCGAGTATTACAACGAACTCGATATGCGGCAGGGCATTGTCCACATCATCGGGCCGGAGCAGGGCTTTACGCTGCCTGGCATGACGATCGTGTGCGGCGACAGCCACACCTCGACGCATGGCGCCTTCGGAGCGCTTGCGCACGGCATCGGCACGTCCGAAGTGGAGCATGTGCTTGCCACCCAGACGCTCATCCAGTCGAAGGCGAAGAACATGCGCGTCACCGTCGACGGCAAGCTGCCGGACGGGGTGACGGCGAAAGACATCATCCTGGCGATCATCGGCGAGATCGGCACGGCCGGCGGCACCGGCCATGTCATCGAATATGCCGGCGAGGCGATCCGCTCGCTGTCGATGGAAGGCCGCATGACGGTGTGCAACATGTCGATCGAGGGCGGTGCCCGCGCCGGCATGATTGCGCCCGACGAGATCACTTATGCCTATATCGCCGACCGGCCGCGGGCTCCGAAGGGGTCGGCCTGGGACATGGCGCGGGCCTATTGGGAGAGCCTGCCCTCCGACGAGGGCGCGCATTTCGACCGGGAAGTCCGGCTCGATGCCGCCAATCTGCCGCCGATCGTGACCTGGGGCTCATCGCCCGAAGACGTCATCTCGGTCACCGGCACGGTGCCGAACCCGGACGACATCGCCGATGAGAACAAACGTGCCTCGAAGTGGCGGGCGCTCAAATATATGGGCCTGACGCCGGGCACGAAGATGACCGACGTCACACTCGATCGTGTCTTTATCGGCTCGTGCACCAACGGCCGCATCGAGGATCTCCGGGCCGCCGCCAAGGTCGCGGAAGGCCGCAAGGTCGCCGACAGCGTCAATGCCATGGTGGTGCCGGGATCGGGCCTCGTGAAGGCGCAGGCGGAAGCGGAAGGTCTCGACAAGATCTTCCTCGCCGCGGGCTTCGAATGGCGCGAGCCGGGCTGCTCCATGTGCCTTGCCATGAATGCCGACAAGCTCGCGCCGGAAGAGCGCTGCGCCTCCACCTCGAACCGCAATTTCGAGGGGCGTCAGGGCTTCAAGGGCCGCACGCATCTCGTGTCTCCGGCGATGGCGGCCGCGGCGGCGATCGCCGGGCGCTTCGTCGATATCCGCGACTGGGGTCATTGAGAGCTGGGGTCATTGAGAGCTGGGGGCATTGAGAGCTGGGGGCATTGCGGGCTCGGGCGATTGAGGACCCGGCACGCTGAACCCGCAGGGATCTGAACGCGAAAAGGGCCGTCCTTCGGGCGGCCCTTTTTTGATGGAGGCCTTTTCGCCTCAGCGATGCACGATCTTGTTGAAGCGGCTGGTGCGGCCGCCGGCCGTCTCGTTCTGAACGAGAAGCGCCAGATTGCCGTCCTCGAAGGTTTCGAACCAGGTCTCCCAGGTGATCGATTCCAGGCCCTCGTCAGCGTCGCCGAAATCGATGCGAAGCACGCCGACGCCGTCGCCCTCTGTGGCCGTCGCGGAGACCATCGCGGGTTTGCCGCCGCGCTCTTCGACCCACTTCTTGATGTCTTCGTGGCGTATCAGTTTGTGCGCTTCACTCATCGCTGTCTCCTCTTGTTTCACTGAGAAAACAGGTGCCATTTGGTCCGGTTCCCCCTCGCTCTCGACGGTTTGGTAACCGGCAAATCATCGGCTGGACGGCGACGCGGTCCGAAGTGAGCGACCACGCCGAAGGCTCATCCGGCTTCGCTGCGTGTTTTTCCGCGCAGGCCACGCATGCGCGCGTTTGGAACAAGCGCACGAAACCGCGCGAAACGCAAAGGATGTCTCTCCCGCAAAAAAACAGGCGGGACCACGGTCCCGCCTGTGAAGAGCCCGCAAAATGCGGGAATCTTGTCAAAGACTTAGTTGTTGGTGCCTTCGGTGCCCGGAGCATACGGCTCCAGCGGCTCGTCCTGGCTCTCCTTGCTGGCCATGTTGCCGTCCGAAGAGGCTGAATGCATGGGCGAGGAGTACATCGTCTTGTCATCGTCGCAGGACACGTAGACCTCACGGTCGTTGTCCGTCATCATGTAGAAGCCACCGGTTTCGCAGGTCTCCGGACGCTCGCCGGAGGTCTCGCCGTTGCCGTAAATGCGGGCTTCCTGCTCGGTGTCGGTGTTGACGATCACCTTGTTGTCTTCGGCGTCCTTGCGCAGGATCATGCCGGCGTTGGCAGCGCTCACGCCCACCATCATGGCGGTCACGGACACGGCGGTCAGCTTTGTAAAAGTCATGGAGTATCTCCTTACAGATTTGCCTCTCGTGGCGAATTCCCCGCCCGATCGATCACATGAGAGACCAGACGGCGCGGGAGAGGCTGTGTTGGCGTTGCCTCGCTGAAACAACGTGGAGGGCGGGAGACGGTTCGCTGAAATAATTGTGATCGGTGAGGCGGCTAAGTGTTTGGAACTTAAAGGGTAAATGTAGATTCGTGCGCGCCTCGAGCGGGCGCGGAAGAGGGGTGTGGGGCTTGCGGGCGGCGGTGCTTTTCGGGCTTCTCCGGAGCAAGGACGGCGCCGACAGGCCGCCTGCCGGAGGTGCGGGCCGCAAGACATTTGGAGGTCATGGGTGAGTGAGGATCGGGAGGCGAGAAGAAGCCGCGAGGCGCGCGAGGCGCTCGAACGCGTTCACCGTGACAGCGAGGCTGTCGGCACGTCGTCCTTCGCCCGAGCCGCCGGCCGGGCGAAGGATCATCTTGCCGGCGCCGACGCGCCTGCCAACGACCGCGTCGAGGTGTGGGGCCGCAGGGTCGGGCGCGGGTTCTCCATCGTCTTCGTGATGTGGCTTTTATGGTATCTCGTCAGCACCTATCTGACGCCCTGACGTCCATTTCGCCGGTGCCATGTCATGTCCGCCTTTGCCGCGATCCCCGACCTTCAAGAGTTCGAGCGCATTGCGCTTGCCGCCTATGACGGATTGCCGGAGGAGTTCCGGGCGCTGACGGGCGACATCCAGATCCGCGTCGCCGAGCGCGCCGACCGGGAATCGCTGGCAGCCGTCGGGCTCACGCATCCCCTGGAACTTCTCGGGCTCTTCGAAGGCATCGGTCTCGCGCATGCGCCGGCCACGCCCTATTCCGGGCTGATGCCGAACCGGGTGTGGCTCTATCGTCAGGCGATCCTTGCTTATTGGCAGGATCACGACGAGCGATTGGACGACATCATCGCGCATGTCCTCGTGCACGAGATCGGCCACCATTTCGGTCTTTCCGACGACGATATGGAAGAGATCGAGGCGACCGATTGAGGATCGCCCGCGAGGGGGCGGGCAAGATCGGAACGCTAAGATCTTGACCGGAACGCGCCGGCAAAGCATTGAAGGGGACTTCGAAAGGAACCTGCGAATGGAAAAGTTCACGACCCTCACTGGCGTCGCCGCGCCGCTGCCGATCATCAATATCGACACCGACATGATCATTCCGAAGCAGTTTCTGAAGACGATCAAGCGGACTGGGCTCGGCGCGTCGCTCTTCTATGAGATGCGCTTCAACGACGACGGCTCGGAGAACGAGGATTTCGTCCTCAACAAGCCGGCCTATCGCAACGCCAAGATTCTTGTCGCGGGCGACAATTTCGGCTGCGGCTCGTCGCGCGAACATGCGCCCTGGGCGCTCAAGGATTTCGGTATCACCTGCGTGATCTCCACCTCGTTCGCCGACATTTTCTACAACAATTGCTTCAAGAACGGCATTTTGCCGATCATCGTCTCGCCGGACGATCTCGACAAATTGCTCGACGACGCCTCGCGCGGCGCCAATGCGACGCTGACGGTCGATCTGGAGAAGCAGGAAGTGCGCGGCCCGGATGGCGGCAAGATCGAGTTCGAAATCGATGCCTTCCGCAAACACTGCCTGCTGAACGGCCTCGACGATATCGGCCTGACGCTGGAGAAATCCGGAAAGATCACCGGTTTCGAAGGCGAGATGACGGAAGACCGTCCCTGGGTGTGAGGCCTCTCTGAAGGCTCTTAGGATCGCTTTTTTGGCACCTCTGAGGCGGCGCTTCCTGCGCCGCCGGGTTCTTTCAAGTTGCCGTGCTAACGAAGATTTCACCGGCAATTTCGATTTCGTTTACCATTTCCAAACTGCGGCGAGCGAGGCTCCCGGGACGTGCACGCGGATTCTCATCCGCGTTGAGACCGCGTACAATTTTTCTGCGACCACTGAGGAGTGCAGATGCGGACCGCAATCCCCGGACTGGCTGCGCGCGCTCTTGTCGGAGCGACGCTCGCTTTCGGTCTTTCCTTCGCCCCGATGCCCGCATCGGCCGCGAGCTTTTCTTCCTGCGTTCAGAGCCTGAAGCAGGCGGCGGTTGCCGCCGGCGTCAGCCCGCGGCTTGCCGCACGGGCGCTCGACGGGGCTCGCGTCGACGACGAGGTTTTGCGCAAATCGCGGGCGCAACCGGAATTCAAGACCCCGATCTGGGATTATCTCGGCTTCCTTGTCGACGAGGAGCGTATCGCCGACGGCAAGACGATGATGCGGCGCTACGATCGGGTGCTGCGCGCGGCCGAGGAACGCTTCGGCGTCAACCGCTACGTCATTGCGGCGATCTGGGGTGTGGAGAGCAATTTCGGCCAGGATGCGGGCAAAGATTTCCTGCCGCATGCGCTCGCCAATGTCGCCTGTCACGGCAGCCGGACGAAGTTCTTCCGCGGCGAGCTCATCGCCGCCTTGAAGCTCGTTCAGCGCGGCGATCTCGACCTCGACGAGCTCTATGGGTCCTGGGCCGGGGCTTTCGGGCAGACCCAGTTCATTCCTTCCACCTATGAGCGGCTTGCCGTCGATTTCGACGGCGACGGGCGGCGCGACCTGGTGAAATCGGTGCCCGATGCCCTGGGCTCGACGGCGAATTACCTGCGCCGGGCCGGCTGGCGGCCGGGCGAGGCCTATATGATCGAGGTGAAGGTGCCGGCGAGCTATAAGGGGCCGACGGGCCGCAGTCGCAAGGCGTCCCTGTCGACCTGGGCGAAACGCGGCGTGATACGGGCCGATGGCGCGCATCTGTCGGGCGGCAGCCAGGCGGGCCTGCTTCTGCCGTCTGGGCCGCGCGGGCCGGGCTTTCTCGTCTTCCGCAACTTCGATGCGATCTATTCCTACAACCAGGCGGAATCCTACGCGCTCGCCATCTCCCATCTCGCCGACCGCATGGCCGGCTATCCGGGGCTCCGCACGGCCTGGCCGACGGACGATCCGCCCCTGTCGCGTGCCGAGCGCTTCGAGTTGCAGCGGCTTCTTCTCGCGCAGGGCTATGACGTCGGCGAAGTCGACGGGAAGGTCGGGCCGATGACGCGCGATGCGATCAAGAAGGCGGAGCAGCGCTTCGGCATGGAGCCGACGGGGCGGCCGGGCGGCAAGATTTACCGCAAGCTCGGGGGGCGCTGAGCGCGTTTCGCGCTCTCTGGCGGGCGTTGAGCGTGTTGTGTGTTCTCTGGCGGGCGTCGAGAGCGTTTCGCACCCTCGGGCATAAGCGCCTTCTTCCCGATGAGGCCGGGCAGTTACCGTGAGGTGACCTTGAGAATTGTCACTGCGCCTCTTCGATGCTAGGCGAATAGCCCGGCCAAGGGGAGAGGCCATGTTTTCCATCCGCAGTGTTCTGGCGCTGTCGCTTGCGGGCCTGCAATTCGTTGCGGTCGTCGCCGTCCTCTTCCTTTCCTACGTCACCTCCGAGACAGTGCTGCTGCAGCATGCGCGCGATCTCATGGGCGATGTCGCACGCAGCACCATCAACCATACGGTCGCCTTTCTCGCGCCTGCCGAGGCGGCGGCCGACCTGTCGCAGCGCCTGGCGCGCCAGGAGGTGGTCAGCAGCGAAAACGAAGGCGCCATGGAGCGCTATTTTTTCGAACAGCTGCGATCGCACAGCCAGTTCGCCGGCATCTTCTACGGCAACACCAACGGCGATTTCGTCTATGTGAACCGCGACGCCAGCGTGGTGGGCGCGCCCTTCCGTATCAAGACCATCGCCAACCGGCCGCAGCGCCGCGACGTGGAGCTCTATTGGCGCGACGGCGATTATACCGTCGCCGCCCATCGCAGCGATCCGGGCGACGGATACGACCCGCGCACGCGCCCCTGGTATGGCCGGGCGGTGAAAGCCGGCGGCGTCACCTGGACCGATCCCTATATATTCTTTTCCTCGCAGGAGCCCGGCATCACGGTCGCGACGCCGGTGACGGGCACGGGCGGCGAACTGCGGGGCGTCGTCGGTATCGATATCGAGATTTCGGCCCTGTCGACCTTTCTCGCCGATCTTCAGATCGGCCAGCATGGCAGCGCCTTCATTCTCAGCGACAGCGGCGACGTGATCGCCCATCCTGAGCCTGCGAAGATCAAGACGCGCGGCACGGCGGGCGACATTTTGCGCTTCACCCGCATCGACGAGCTCGACGATCCGCTGGCGAAGGCGGCGGCCGCCTCGTTCAAGACGCCGGTGACGGGGAGGGACGCGCCGACGGAGCGCGCGGCGAGCTTCGCCTTCGGCGGCGAGACCTATCACGCCGTCGCATCGTCTCTGCCCGGCACGCGCTGGCCCTGGACGGTGATCACCTATGTGCCGGAAAACGACTTCCTCGGCGCCATCAAGGACAATCGCCGCAATGGCGTTCTGCTGGCGGCGCTTGTTGCCGCGGTGACGGCGATGATCGGTCTTTTCATCGCCCGCTCCATCACGCGGCCCGTCGGGGCGCTGGCGCGGCAGGCGGACCTGATCAGTGGCGGTGACATTTCGCCGATGCCGCCGTTGCGCACGCATTATCGCGAGCTGCAGCGAACCGGTTTCGCCTTCGGCCGCATGACGGAATGGCTGAACCGACGCAATGCGGAAAACCAGACGCTGACCGACGAGCTGCGCGCGGCCTCTCGCGAGCTCGAGGCGCGGGTCGAGGACCGCACGCGGGAGCTCAATCATGCCAATGCGCAGCTGCGCGAGGAGGCGGAGCTCCGAGCTCAGCAGGCGGAGAAGCTCGAACGTGCAAACCAGCAGGCAGAGCTTTTGACGCGCGAACTCAACCACCGGGTCAAGAATGTCTTCGCCGTCGTCTCCGCCGTCCTGTCGCTCGGCGCGCGGTCGGCGCAATCGGTGGAGGATCTTGCCAGCACCACACGCCGGCGCATCGACGCGCTGTCGAAGGCGCATTCGGCAACGCAGGGACATCCGGGGCGCATGGGCAATGTCGCCGATCTCACGCGCCTCGCCGAACTCGTCCTGGCGCCTTATGCGGGCGAAGGCGAGGCGAGGATCGAGGTCTCCGGGGTGCGCGTGCGGATGGGCGGCGAAGTCGCCACCGCCCTCGGTCTGATCCTGCATGAACTCGCCACCAATGCCGCCAAATACGGCGCGCTCAGCGCAGAGACCGGGCGGGTCGCATTGAGCTGGAGCCTCGAAGAGGAGGGCGAGAGGCTGCTTCATCTCATCTGGCAGGAAACCGGCGGACCGGTGCCGCAGAAGCCGGCAGATGACAAGCGCGGCTTCGGCACCAAGATGGTGGAACAGATCATCGCCCAGTATCATGCGACCTATCACATCGACTGGCGCGCGGAGGGTGTGGTGGTGACGCTCAGCATGGTCTTGCCGGCCGAAGAGGAGGCGGATGACGTTGCGTGAGCCGGCATGGCTTGCGCCGCGGCCGGTGAGCGGCTAGCTGACAGACCTCATCACGACGGATCTTCAAATGACGCACAAGCTCCTGCTTCTCGCCGGTGACGGCATCGGCCCGGAAATCATGGCCGAGGTGAAGGCTCTCATCGATTGGATGAACGCCGAAGGCATCGGCTCTTTCGAATGCGAGGAAGGCCTGGTGGGCGGTGCAGCCTACGATGCCGACGGTGTCGCGGTCAGCGACGCCACGATGGACAAGGCGCTCGCCAGCGACGCGGTTCTCTTCGGCGCGGTCGGCGGGCCGAAATGGGACGGGGTTCCCTATGAGGTGCGGCCGGAAGCGGGACTTCTGCGTCTGCGCAAGGATCTCGGCCTCTTCGCCAATCTGCGGCCGGCGATCTGCTATCCGGCGCTCGCCGATGCTTCCTCGCTGAAGCGCGACGTGGTGGAAGGCCTCGACGTTCTCATCGTGCGCGAGCTCACCGGCGGCGTCTATTTCGGCGAGCCGAAGGAGATCAAGGATCTCGGCAACGGCCAGAAGCGGGCGATCGATACGCAGATCTACGACACCTACGAGATCGAGCGCATCGTGCGCGTCGCCTGCGATCTCGCCCGGACACGACAGAAGCGCGTCACCTCGATGGAAAAGCGCAATGTCATGAAGTCCGGTCTGTTGTGGAACGAGGTCGCGACCCGGATCGCCGGCGAATATCCGGATATCACCTTGGATCATGTGCTCGCCGATGCCGGTGGCATGCAGCTCGTGCGCTGGCCGAAGCAGTTCGATGTGATCGTCACCGACAACCTCTTCGGCGACATGCTGTCGGATGTCGCGGCCATGCTGACCGGCTCGCTCGGGATGTTGCCGTCGGCTTCGCTCGGCGCGCCCGACAAGGAAACCGGACGCCGCAAGGCCATGTACGAGCCGGTGCACGGCTCCGCCCCGGACATCGCCGGCACCGAGGTCGCCAATCCGATCGCGATGTTCGCATCCTTCGGCATGGCGCTCAGATATTCCTTCGGCATGATCAGCGAGGCCGACAAGCTCGATCAGGCGATCGCCGATGTCCTCGATGAAGGGCTGAGGACGCGGGATATCCTGCCGCGCGGCGGCGGCAACGGTCTCACCGAGGTCGGCACCAAGGGCATGGGTCAGGCGATCCGCGAGCGGTTCTTGAAGCTGATGCACGGCGCCTGAACGAAGGACCTTCGTCAGAGATCTTTTCTGGTTACCCCTCAGTTAACTGCAATCGGACGGGGAATTTGCATCGGCGTTTCCCGTCCGACACTGTAAGTCTGGCCAAGCTGGGGGATAAGATGTCGATCGGTCAGAGAATTCGGCGCAAAGATGATTGTCCGCGAGGTCGTGCGGCATGAGCAGCGTCGACTTGTCTTCCCGCGGGTCGACCGCGGAGCTGGCCGTGCCGGACACATTGAAGATGTTTACTGCGGAAAGTGCCTCTTCAGCCGTCGAGGTGATCGGCGACGTCCGTCAGGCGGTGACGGAGGAATTCCGGCGCGATTGGCGGAAGCTGGCCGCCGAGGCCGGCACGCCCAACGCCTTCTCCGAGCCTTTTGTGGTCGAAGCGGCGCTTCAGCGCCTCGTCCGACCAGGCAAGGTCAAGCTCGTCGCGTTTGCCGATGACGATGGGTTGATCGGTCTTCTGCCCCTGACCGTTTCGCCGCCGATTCCGGGCATCGGCCGTGTGGCCAATCGATTTATGCACATTCACGATTTCGACGGCACGCCGCTGGTGCGCCGCGGCAGCGAGGCTCTGTTTCGCGCGAAACTCGGTGCGTGGCTGAGAAACGAAAGCATCGCATTCCTGCGTTTCCGCGACGTCGAAGAGGCAAGTCCCGTCATCGACGGGCTTCTCAACGGAGAGGATGAGACCCTCAGGGCCGCCGTCGTCGCCCGGCTGGCGCGCTCCTCTTGCCGTCTCGGATCCGGGCCCTGCGGGCTGGAGGCTCTGCAATCGGGCAAGAAGCGGCGCAGCCTGCAGCGGCGCAAACGCCGGCTCGAGGAACTCGGAAAGCTCTCCTTCGTCGATCTGAGCGCGCAGCCGCCTTCGGCCTGGGCGGAGGATTTCCTGACGCTCGAGGCGTCCGGCTGGAAGGGCCAGATGGGAACGGCGATCGGCTGCCGGCCGCAAGAGCGGGCCTTCTTCGAAGAGATGGTGGAGCGAGGAAGCGCCAACGGAAATCTGATCGTCCATGCCTTGGAGCTCGACGGGCGGCGCATTTCGATCGCGCTTTATCTGCGGGCCGGGGAGGTCGCCTGGGGCTTCAAGAAAGCTTATGCCGGCGATCTCGCGCAGTGTTCTCCCGGTTTCGTCCTGGAGGCCGAGAGCGTCGCTGCCCTTAAGACACAGGGCGATATTGCCTTTGTCGACACGTGCAGCATCGATGCCTCGACGCTTGTTCCGGGTCTGTGGCCGCAAGAGCGGGGGATGGCCGACATCGTCGTCGCCGTCGGCCCCGCGCGCAAATGGCTCATGAGTGCGGTGTGGCTGGAGAAGGTTTATCGGGCAAGGCGGCGCGATCTGCGCAGCCTCTATGTGCGGCTGAAGCGCCTGCCCGCGCAGGCGCGCCGGGACCGGCCGGCTGCGACACACAATTGACATTGTGCGCACCTGCGATAAAACCGCCGCCACCATGATGAGCACAGCCAAGACGAAGACGACCGGCTAATCGCTCCGCCCCGATCTCTCCCCGGGGCGGGGGAGAGATGCTTTGTTTTCGGGGAGAGAGGAGCTAAACATGGGTTACAGGATCGCTGTCGTAGGTGCGACCGGCAATGTCGGGCGGGAAATGCTCGACATTCTCGATGAACGCGGTTTCCCCGCCGACGAAGTCGTGGCACTCGCCTCCCGGCGCAGCCAGGGGACGGAAGTTTCCTTTGGCGACAAGACGCTGAAGGTACAGGCCCTCGAACATTTCGATTTCGCCAATGCCGATATCGCGCTGATGTCGGCGGGCGGCTCGGTATCCCTGGAATGGGCGCCGAAGATCGCGGCCAAGGGATGCGTCGTCATCGACAATTCTTCCGCCTGGCGCACCGATCCGGACGTGCCGCTGATCGTGCCGGAAGTGAATGCCGATGCGGTTGCGGGCTTCGCCAAAAAGAACATCATCGCCAATCCGAACTGTTCCACCATCCAGCTCGTCGTGGCGCTGAAGCCCCTGCATGAGCGCGCCAAGATCAAGCGCGTCGTCGTCGCGACCTATCAATCTGTTTCCGGCGCCGGCAAGGACGCCATGGACGAGCTCTTCAACCAGACGCGCGCGGTCTTCGTCGCCGATCCGATCGAGACGAAGAAGTTCCCCAAGCGCATCGCCTTCAACTGCATTCCCCATATCGACGTCTTCATGGAAGACGGCACGACCAAGGAGGAATGGAAGATGGTGGCAGAGACGAAGAAGATCCTCGATCCGAAGATCAAGCTTTCGGCCACCTGCGTGCGCGTGCCGGTCTTCGTCAGCCATTCCGAAGCCGTCAATATCGAGTTCGAGGAAGAGTTGTCCGCCGAAGAGGCGCGCAACATCCTGCGCGAAGCGCCGGGTTGCCTCGTCATCGACAAGCATGAGCCGGGCGGCTACATGACGCCTTATGAGTGTGCCGGCGAGGATGCGACCTACATCTCCCGCATCCGCGAGGATCCGACGGTCGATTCCGGCCTTTCCATGTGGGTCGTGGCCGACAATCTTCGCAAGGGTGCGGCTCTCAACACCGTGCAGATCGCCGAGCTTCTGGTAAACCGCAAGCTCCTGGAGAACCGCAAGGCCGCCTGATGGCGGGCTTCACGGGGAGAGGGGAGGCCGGCGGCGCCAAAGCGGGCCGGCCGCGTCTCCTGGTGACGGGCTTCGGCCCGTTTCCGGGCGTTGAGGCCAATCCGAGCGCCTGGCTCGTGGAGCGGCTGGCCGACGAGGCGGACGGGCCTGGCCTCGACGCCGATTTGCGCACCGCCGTTCTGGCGACCGACTGGCAGGAGGGGCCGCGCGCGCTCGACCTCCTCTGGCAGGCGCATCACCCGGATGTCGTCGTGCATTTCGGTGTGGCGGCCGAGGCCCGCGGCTTTCGGCTCGAACGTATGGCACGCAATGCGAGGCTGGCGCGTCCCGATGTGCGGGGCGCCCTGCCGCAATCGGCGGAGCTGGACGAGGCTGGGCCTTCTTCCTGGCGCGGCTCGCTGCCGCTGCGGCGCATCCATGCGGCGCTGGCGAGCGCCGGAATTCCCGCGGATTTCTCCGACGATGCGGGCGATTATCTCTGCAACGCCATCTTCTATCGCTCCGGCCGATATGCGGCGGAGGCTGGCCGCCTCGTCATGGCGGGGTTCATCCATCTGCCGTTCTGCGATTCTGCACCGGCTTCCCCGGTTCGTGACGGCGTCGCAGACGATGGCGTGGCGGGGCCGACCTGCCTTGCCGACGAGATGATGCTGGCCGGCGCGCGGCTCGTTCTTGCGAGCGCCATCGCGGCGTGGCGGGAGCGCGCCGGCTCGAGCTTTGAGGGCGACTAGCGCCGCTGCCAGTTCTGCGTCTTGCAGAAGATGCCGAGCGCGCAGCCCTTGAGTTTCAGGCTGTTCGCGGAGGTGAGGGTGGCGGAGCCGGAATAGGTCTTGTCGTCTTCCGGATTGACGACCGTTCCTTTGTACTTGCCGTCCGAGCCCTGCATGCGGCCGATCTCTTTGCCCTTGTTGGGGCCGCTCGTCACCTTCATGCAAAAGGCGTTGCCGCAGGAGCTGATGCGCACCGTGTTGCCGGTGGCGGCGACCCAATTGCCTTCCAGAGGATCGGCGACGGCGAAGGCCGGCCATGTGACAAGGGCCGCGATCAGCGCGATGGTTTTGGTCTTCATGAGGTCTCCTCCCAAGTTTTTTGCCACTATGGGGAGGAGTTGAGACAAAGAAAACCGCGATTTTCGCGTGCCGCTGGGCTGCCGTTGCGGAACTCGTCGAGGTTATGAACAGGTTTCAGACCGGACTTATTGGGCCTTTCGCTTCGGCGATGCGGCGCAACGCGATGCGACCGAGATTGGGCCGGAGCATCACTTCCTGCCCTTCGGCAAAGGCAAGTTCATCGCGGCCGAGCTGTGCGGTGACGGCGAAGAGGTCGGCCGTGCCGGCCGCCGCGAAGGCGAGCGCTTCTTCCGACGAGGCGCCCAGCATCTTGCGGCCGAGATAAAGCGCCGAAAACAGATCGCCCGCGCCCTTTGCCGGATTTTCGACAAGGGGGTGTTCGGCAAGGATCGTCTCGTTCGGTTTGACGAGCACGGCGGCCATGCGCCCGCGCATCAGGGCCGGAGCCGAGGTGACGATGACTTCGGCCGGACCGAGGCGGCGTGCGTCGCTGACGAGAGCCGTGGGATCGAGCGCGGGCGTCGTCCCCGTCAGCCAGCCGAATTCGAAGACGTTCGGGGTGGCGATGTCGGCGAGCGGCAGAAGATGGTCGCGGATCGCCTGGGCCACCGGCTCCGGCACATAGAGGCGGTTGGAATCGCCCATTACCGGATCGCAGAGATAAACGAGACCCGGAAAGCGATCTTTCAAGCCGGCGATGAAGATGGCCGTCTCGTGCACGTGTTCGGCGCGCCCGAAATAGCCGGTGGCGACGGCAAGCGGCGGGCGCTCGGAAAAGCGCGTGGCGACACCGGCGAGAAGTGCTGCGAAATCGGCGGCGCTCGCCAGGATCGGGCGGCCGAGGCCGAAGCCCGGATGATGCGGCAGAATAACGGTCGGAATATCGACCGTCTCCATACCGAGCCGCTCCAGCGTGAAACCCATGATGCGGTTGCCGACGGCGCCGGCGGCGACATGGCTGGAAATCAAAATAATCCGGCCGGAGGAAGCCATTGCATTCCTTCAAGATGAGGCTGGGAGAATCAGGGCCATCTGAGCCGAGGCGACCCATAAGAGCAAGGAGCCCGCCGCATTGCGACGGGCTCCTAGAGCTCAATCGGGGATTTTTTGGGTTGAGGCGAGCGCCTCAAATCAGCGCGTGCGAACACCGCGGCGACGCTGGCTTGCAATCCGATCGGCGCGACGGCGGACCAATTCCGCGTTCGGATCCGAAGTCAGCGGCATGGCAAGCGCGCTCTCGACCTCAAAACGCGTCAGGCCGATATCCTGCAGCATCTGGTCGTCGAGGGTGGCGAGCCGATAGGCGGCACGGCGTCCCTTAATGGCGCGGACGATGCGCAGAAGGGAACTTGCAACCGGCTGCAGGAAGGCGCCGGCGCGGGCGGCGAAATCGCCTGATCCGGCGGTTCGGACCGCAGGATTGTGAGAGAGATTGTCGAGCATTGCTGCCTCCAAACGAAAAATCGGGTCGCTCGAACCCGGTTCAGGGAATGGCGGCGGGACACCGTGTCGTACCGTCCATGGCCCTCATTTCGTCTTTCCCTATTGATCAATCAAACGAAAAGGTTTTACATCTTGGTTCAGTTTCATTGAACCACGAGGCGCGCCATGCAGCCGATCCTTGATGCCGATCTCCTGCGTACATTTGTCGCGATTGCCGACACGGGGAGTTTCTCCGTCGCCGCCGAACGGGCCGGGCGGACGCCGTCGGCCGTGTCCATGCAGGTGAAGAAGCTTGAAGACCTTGTCGGGCGCCGGCTTTTCGACCGCGATTCAAGGCGCGTCGTGCTGACCGCTTTCGGCGAATCGATGCTGCCGGACGCGCGCCGCATCCTGCAGATGCACTCGGAGCTCTGGGGTCGTCTGAAGCAGCCCGATCTCGAGGGCTCGATCACCGTCGGCACGCCGGACGAATATGCGAGCGCCTTCCTGCCGCGTGTTCTCAGAAGTTTCGCCCGCACGCATCCGCGCGTGCAGGTCAACGTCATTTGTGACGTCTCGTCGAAAGTGCGCGTCTATCTGGAGCGGGGCGACATCGACAGCGGGCTCGTCACCAATGCGGACATTTCCGACGCGCAGTTTCTCCGCCGGCAAGTGCATGAGGAGCCGCTCGCCTGGCTGGGGGCGCACGGAGGCACCGCCTATCGGCGCGAGCCCTTACCGGTCGCCGTCGCCAATCCCGATTGCTGCTGGCGCAAGCGCTCCGTCGCGGCCTTGAACAAAGCGGGCTTCCGGCACCGTGTCGCCTATCAAAGCGCCTCGGCCGCCGGTCAGATTGCCGCCGTTGCCGGCGACCTCGCAATCGCGCCGCTGCCGGCGTCGCTGGCGCGCGGCGATCTCGTGCTTCTGGGGCCCGATACGGGGCTGCCGGATCTCGGCACCTATGCGATTTCCTTCATTGCGCGCGATGAGAACGACCCCCTCGTCATGGCGCTGTCGGACCATGTGGCGGAGAGTTTCGCTCCGGCGAGCGTGCCCGCCTCCAGCATGGGCCTCGACAAGGCGGCGTAAGGTTTCGCCGGCCGGTGGTCAGGAACCCGCGGGCGCTTCTGCGGAAGGGGCGTCGCGGGTCGTGGCTGCGGTTTCGTCGAGCGCCGCCTTGATCAGCCTCGTTCCGTCGTCGGAATTCCATTCCGCCGGGCCGTTCATATGGCCTACGAGACAGCCATTGCCGTCGACGAGCGCCGTCACCGGCAGGCCGACGGCGAGCCCCATCGCTTTCATCTTGTTGAAGATGTCCATGGATTTGTCGGTGAGAAGCGGCAGATGCTCGACGCCGATTTCGTTCAGAAACTGGCGTGGCCGCTCCGGCCCGGAGGTATCGATGTTGATCGGCACGACGGAGAAGTCGTCGCTGCCGAGATCGCCCTCGAGCGCGTCGAGCGCCGGCATTTCCTCACGGCAGGGCGCGCACCAGGTGGCCCAGAGGTTGACGAGCTTCAAACGGCCGGAAAGGTCGGCGAGGCGTTTTTCCGAGCCGTCCGCGCCGGTGAAAGTGAGGGCGCTCAGATCCTGCGGCTGGCTTGCCGGGATGAAGGCCGCCACTTCGCCGCCGATCACCGGGTCGAGGCTCGCGCCGGCCGCAACGGCCGCCTGGCAATTGGCGGCCACTTCGCCGGCCGCATCATTGCCATTGCCGGAAATCCCGTATAGGGCGAGTCCAAAGCCGAGGACGATCACTGCGAACGTACCGAAGGCCAGATAAGTGCGTTTCACTGTAATCTGCTCCGAATCTTCATCTTCAAAAGACTGCGATCAGCTGATGTCCAACCGCATGTGGGGCGGCCGCTTTTCCGAAAGCCCGGACGCCATCATGGAAGAGATCAACGCTTCCATCGATTTCGACCGGGCTCTGGCGAGCCAGGATATTGCCGGCTCCAAAGCCCATGCCGAGATGCTGGCGAAAGCCGGCATTATTTCGACGGAGGATGCCCGCAAGATCATCGACGGTCTCGACCAGATCGCGGCCGAGATCGAGGAAGGCCGCTTCACCTTCTCGCGGAACCTGGAAGACATTCATATGAATGTCGAGGCACGTCTCGCGGAATTGATCGGCGATGCGGCAGGGCGCCTGCATACGGCGCGCTCGCGCAACGATCAGGTGGCGACCGATTTCCGTCTCTGGGTGCGCGATGCGCTCGACGACCTCGATCGCCAGATCCTCGCTTTGATGAACGCGCTCGTGGCGAAGGCCGCAAAGCATGCCGGCACCGTGATGCCGGGTTTCACGCATCTGCAAAGTGCGCAGCCGGTCACCTTCGGCCACCACATGCTCGCCTATGTGGAAATGTTTGCACGCGACCGGAGCCGCTTTCGTGACTGCCGCGTCCGCCTCAACGAATGTCCGCTCGGCGCCGCAGCCCTTGCCGGAACGGCCTTTCCGATCGACCGGAAGATGACGGCCGCCGCGCTCGGTTTCGATCGGCCAGCGGCCAATTCGCTCGATGCCGTCTCCGATCGCGATTTCGCCATGGAGGCGCTTTCGGCCGCCTCGATCTGCGCGATCCATCTGTCGCGCTTTGCCGAAGAGATCGTCATCTGGTCGTCGGCGCAGTTCCGTTTCGTCAAGCTCTCCGACAAGTTCACCACCGGCTCGTCGATCATGCCGCAAAAGCGCAATCCGGATGCGGCGGAGCTGGTGCGAGCCAAGGCCGGACGCATCATCGGGGCGCTCAATGCGCTGATGGTGGTGATGAAGGGTCTGCCGCTCGCCTATTCCAAGGACATGCAGGAAGACAAAGAGCAGGTTTTCGACGCCCTGCCGTCGCTGTCCCTGTCGCTTGCCGCGATGGCCGGCATGGTCGCCGATCTTCAGCCGAACGAAGCCCGTTTGCGCGAGGCCGCAGGCATCGGCTTTTCGACGGCGACCGATCTCGCCGATTGGCTGGTGCGCGAGGCGGGGCTGCCGTTCCGCGAGGCGCATCACATCACCGGCCGGATCGTGGCCGAGGCGGAAGCGCTGGAGGTCGATCTGGGCGAGATGCCGCTCGAGGCGCTGCGAAAAGTCTATCCGAAGCTCGATGCGACCGTGTTCGACGTTCTTTCCGTCGATGCCTCGGTCGCCAGTCGTGTCAGCGAAGGCGGAACAGCCCCCGACAATGTGCGCCAGCGTGCCAGCGAATGGCAGGCCCGGCTCGCGCAGGAAGAAGCGGCGGCTGCGAAAGGCACTCCGCTTTCGCCCGAGGGCTCGCTATAGTCCGCCCAAGGAAGAGGTTCGCGATGACCTGGCTGCGCTTAGCTGTGGTTTTGATGGTAACGGCGACGCTGGTTGCCGGCTGCGGGCGCCGCGGCGCGCTGCAGCCGCCTCCCGGTGCGCCCGAAGCGGTGACGCCGCGCGGCGACATCGGCAATCCAGGCTCGAGCGACCGCAATTTCGACGATCTGACCAAGCTCGATGAGCCGACGGTGACCGACAAGGATGGCGACATCGCCACACGTCGTGCCGAGGAAGCGGAGAAGACCCATGGCGGTCGCCGCTTCATCCTCGATCCGTTGATTTAAGCAGGGCGCCAGGGAAGGGCGAAGCTTTGCATCATTTTTCCTATCGCGGCGGGGTGCTTCACGCCGAAGACGTGCCGGTTCCGGAGATCGCTGCGGCGGTCGGCACGCCGTTCTATTGCTATTCGACGGCGACCTTGACCCGGCATTATCAGGTCTTCGAGGAAGCCTTCGCCGACCTGCCTCACCGCATCTGTTACGCCCTGAAGGCGAATTCCAATCAGGCGGTGATCGCCACGCTGGCGCGTCTCGGCGCCGGGGCCGATGTGGTTTCGGAAGGGGAATTGCGGCGGGCACTCGCAGCCGGCGTGCCGGCTGAAAAAATCATGTTCTCCGGCGTTGGCAAGACCGCCCACGAGCTGCGTTTCGCGCTTCAGGCGGGCATCCATTGCTTCAACGTGGAATCGGAGCCGGAGCTTGCTCTTCTCTCCAGCCTTGCCGTGGAAGCCGGGCAGGTGGCGCCGGTGAGTCTGCGCATCAATCCCGACGTCGATGCCGGCACGCACGACAAGATCGCGACCGGGCGCAAGGAGAACAAGTTCGGCATTCCGGCGGAACGGGCGCGTGCCGTTTATGCGGAAGCTGCCAAGATGCCGGGGCTCAAGATCATCGGCATCGATATGCATATTGGCAGCCAGATCACCGAGCTTCAGCCTTTCGACGCGGCCTTTCGCAGGCTTGCAGAACTCGTCGTGGCGCTGCGCGAGGACGGTCACGAGATCGAGCATGTCGATCTCGGCGGTGGGCTCGGCATACCCTATGACGAGGACAAGGCGGCTCCGCCGCTGCCGTCGAACTATGCCGAGATCGTGCGCCGCCACATGAATGCGCTCGGCGCCACCGTCATCTTCGAGCCCGGCCGCCTTATCGCCGGAAATGCCGGGATCCTGGTCGCCGAAGTCATCTATGTGAAGGAGGGCGAGGGGAAGAATTTCGTCATCGTCGATGCGGCGATGAACGATCTCATACGTCCGACCCTTTATGAGGCCTATCATCGGATCGCGCCGGTGCGCGAAAGCGATGCAGAGACGATCGTCTGCGACGTCGTCGGTCCGGTCTGCGAGACGGGCGATTTTCTCGGCAAGGACGTGCGCCTGCCGCGGCCGGAAGCGGGCGACCTTGTCGCCGTCTTCTCCGCAGGCGCTTATGGCGCGGTGCAAGCCGGCACCTACAATACGCGCCGGCTGGTGCCGGAAGTGCTGGTGCATGGACATGAATATGCGCTGGTGCGGGCGCGGCACAGCTACGAGGAGCTCATCGGTCTCGACCGTGTGCCGTCCTGGCTCATGCCGGAAGACGCCTGAGCGAGATCACGAAGCCGTCAAATCTCGCGCAAGGCCTTGATGTGGCCATGCTTCCCCCTTGTCCTTTCCGCTCATTCGTTGTCCGCTATACTTGTGACGATCGGACGCAATCTGTCCTTGCGACGCGGCCTCTGACGCCGGTCGCAGGCGTGGCGGCCGGGGGTGCCGAGAAGGCCGGCAAGATGAGGAACTGGCCGTGAGCGATGCGCCGAAGACGATGCCAGGCAAAGACGTCCCCGGCGCTGAGATGGGCGCTGGCGAGATGAGCGCTGGCGAGAGGACGCCTGAAGAGGCGCGGGCGCAATTCGCCGAAGAGCGCCTCTCCCGCCTCACGCGCCGTGCCAGGCTCGCCCTCTTCTGGGAGGCCGCCTGGCCGCGGCTTGTCCCCCTCCTGTCGATCGTCGCCTTGTTCTTCGCCCTCTCCTGGCTCGGCGTCTGGAGCCTTGTCGGCGATTGGGTGCGCGGCGGCATTCTTCTTGGCTTGGGCCTTGCTGCCGTCGTCGCGTCCGTCTGGATCTTGCGCACGCCCTGGCCGAGCCAGGCCGCCGCCTTGAAGCGAGTGGAGCGGAATTCGCCTGTTGCCCATCGGCCGGCGAGCGGCTTGCGGGACACGCTTTCAACCGTCTCCGAAGGGCCGGCGGCGGAGGCTCTATGGGCGGCGCATCGCCGGAGATTGATGGCGTCTCTGGCCGCAATGCGCGCCGGGCCGCCGCGTCCCGATATGGTGCGGCGCGATCCGAATGCTCTCCGCTTTGTCGTTCCGGTCCTTCTCTTCGTCGCGTTCTTCGTCGGCTGGGGCGAGCACTGGCCACGGCTTGCCGATGCCTTCCGGCCCGTTTCGACGCCTCTTTCGACCGGCGTGCCGGCCCGCATCGACGCCTGGGTCGATCCGCCGACCTATACCCGGGCGGCCCCCGTCTATCTGTCGCGCCGCGGCGCGAGCCAAAGCGAGAGCGCGGGGAAGAGCACCGGGGAGGTGGTGCGGGTGCCGCAGGGAAGCCGGCTCACCGTGCGCGTTGCCTCAAGCGAACCCGCCGTCGTCACGCTCGACGGGCCTGGCGGTCCGATGGCGCTTGCGGCCGATGACGACGGCGACGCCTCGCAACCCGGCGCGCAGCCGCAGGCGGCCGCTCCGGCAGCGGGTGCAAACAAGGCAGGCTCGCGGAACGAACAGGCGATCCGCAGCTACACGACGACGCTCGAGAGCGATGGCTCCGTCTCCGTCGAGGCCGGGCGGGCAAGCGAACACTACGCCTTCCGCATCATTCCAGACCGGCCGCCGACGATCCGGCGCGGCGAGGTGACGGTCAATCGGTCCGGCTCCTTCACCATGGCTTTCACGGTGGAGGACGATTACGGGGTGACTGACGGCAATGTCACGTTCCGGCCGCAGACGCCGCCTGAGGAGGGCGCGCATCCTCTGGTCGAGCCGCCGTCGATCGCGATCCGCACGGGTCGCGGGCGCAAGGAGGAGAACGGGGCCAAGGCGTCGGGGCGCCTGGAAGAGCATCCTTATGCCGGCATGCCGGTCGTTGCCGATGCCGTGGTGCGGGATGCCGCCGGCCAGGAAGGGCGGCCTGCCGATGACGGCGCCATGACGCTGCCGGCGCGGCCGTTCCGCAACCCGATCGCCAAGGCGCTCATCGAGCAAAGGCGCGAGCTTGCCCTCGATGCGCGCAGCAAGGACCGCGTCGTGCAGGTGCTCGACGCGATGACCATCCGGCCGGGCGATTTCGTCAAGGATTCCGGCATCTATCTCGGCCTGACCGTTGCCTATCAGAGAATGCGCCAGGCCGAGAGCGACGACGAGCTGCGCGCGATGCTCGATTATCTCTGGGAGATGGCCGTCCTCATCGAGGACGGGGAATTGTCGGAGGCGCAGGAGCGGCTTGCGGCGGCGCGCGAGGCGCTCGAACAGGCACTCGCCGAAGGGGCCTCGGAGGAAGAGATTTCGCGGCTCACCGAAGAGCTGCGCCAGGCCATGAACGACGTCATGCGCAGCATGGCCGAACAGATGGCGCGCTCCGATCCGCAGAAATTGATGCCGATCGATCCGAACGCGCAGGTTCTGTCGCAGCAGGATCTCGAACGCATGCTCGACCGCATCGAAGATCTGGCGCGGCTCGGCGACAAGGAGGCGGCGCAGGAGCTTTTGAGCCAGCTCCAGGAAATGCTCGACAACATGCAGATGGCCCAGCGCATGCAGCAACAGATGCAGAGCGGCGAAATGGGCCAGATGATGCAGCAGATGGAGGAACTCGGCCGGCTGATGCGCGAGCAGCAGCGGTTGATGGACGATACGTTCAGCCTCGATCAGGGCCAGCGGCCCGGGCAGAGACCCGGCGAAGGCGAGATGTCGCCCTCGGAGATGGCGGAAATGATGCGCCAGCTGCAACAGAACCAGGGCAATCTGCAGGAGCAGCTGCAGGCGCTCCTCGACAAGCTGCGTCAGCAGCAGGGCCAGGGCGAGCAGCCGGGCGACGCGCCGGGGCAGGGCGGCGAAGGCCAGATGGGGCAGGGCGAACGCGCCCTCGATCGCGCCGGGCGGGCGATGGGAGAAGCCACCGGCTCACTCGGAGACGGCGAGCCCGGTCAGGCCATCGGCCCGCAGGGCGAGGCGCTGCAGGCGATGCGCGAAGGCATGCAGCAGATGATGAGCGAGATGATGGGTCAACAGGGCCAGGGCGGCCAGCAGCGCGTCGGGCGCGGCGGCAACCCACAGGGCCAGACGGATCCGCTCGGACGTCCACAGCGGGCGCAAGGGCCGCAGCTCGGCGAGGATGTGCGCATCCCCGACGAATTCGATGTGGAGCGCGCGAGACGCATCCTCAATGCCATCCGCGAACGCCTCGGCGAGCGCTTTCGGCCGAGCTACGAACTCGATTACCTGGAGCGGCTCCTGCAGCGCGATTGAGCGCGTGCGGGCTGCGAAAGGACGGCAGAGAACGCGCGGCTGAGAAAGCGGGTCGCCTTGAAGCGAACCGGGAAGGCCGCGCGTCGTCGTCGGGGATGAAGGAAGGTCGGCGGCTTTCGCCGTGGCAGATCAGGCGACCTGCTGCTTTTCCGCCCCCGCGACGCTGACGGCGGTGCGGATTTCCTGAAGCGTGAAGGGCTTGGTGAGGACGTCGCGAATGACCTTCTGAAGGTCATCGGCGCGCTCGCGCTGGTCGGCGAAGCCGGTCATCAGAAGGATCGGGAGGCCCGGCCATTTGCGCGCGGCGCTGTGGGCGAGATCGATGCCATCCATGAGCGGCATCTTCACGTCGCTGACGAGGAGATCGAATTCGCCATCGTTGGCGAGAAGTCGATCCATAGCATCCAGACCGTCACACGCCGTCTCGACGCTATGGCCGTCCAGTTCCAGCGCGCGGCTGACGAAAGCTCGGACGGAATCATCGTCTTCCGTCAGGAGAATACGCATTACCCTTCCCCGCTAATTGGCTCCCTCCTCGTCGCTTTCGACCACGCCGACAAAAGGGAGTTCTCGATGGGCATGGCCTGCATCCATGCCGTAACCGACTACAAAATAGTCGGGACAGGTAAACCCAACGTAATCAGCTTCAATTTCTGCCTTGCGGCCTTCGGGCTTGTCGATCATCACCGCCACCTGGACGCGGCGGGCGCCGCGGGTCGCCATCAATTCGCGCGCGAAACGTACGGTGAGCCCGGAATCGAGCACATCGTCGATGATGAGGACGTCGCGTCCGGCGACGGGGCAGCCGATGTCGCGCAGGATGCGCACTTCGCCGCTCGTCTTCAGGCTGGCGCCATAGGAGGAGAGCGAGATGAACTCGATCTCCATGGTGACACCGCGGCGCGACATGGCGCGGACGAGATCGGCACCGAAGACGAAGCCGCCTTTCAAGACGACGATCGCGAGAAGCTCTTCCGGCTCGGTCGCGCAGATCGCCTCGGCAAGCTCATCGATGCGGCGATCGATCTCTTCGGCGGAAAAAAGCGGGCGGATATGCGCCGTCGTCACCTTATTCATGAACCGGCAACGGCGGTTTGGATGAAGGGGTCGGCGAAGCGAAGCTCGATTCTCGCGGCATTGGCCGGGGTGTCGGTCAAGGTATAGGCGAAGGACAGCCGCTCGCGCGGTGCGATTTCCGGGGCGGGGGCTTCCATGGCGCGGTTTTCCAGTTTCTCGCCTGAGGCGCTGTAGATCTCCATGGAGACCGGTTGCAACGCCTGCGGGCGATGGTCAAGGCTGACGAGCCGGCCGGTGACAAGAAGGGCGTTTTGTCCCGCCATTTCGGCACGATAGACATTGACCGCTTCAAAGGCGACGGGATCGGCGCTGACATGGAGCCCGGCCAGGCCGTAGAGGCTGGCGAGATCCGGTGCGGCCTTGACGATTGCAGGTCGTGCAAGGACGAAGAGAACCAGAAAGGCGAGCGACAGCGCGCTCAGAACGGGAAGGGCCATGCCTTTCCGTTCGGGTCTTTGCAGCGGCGCCTCGTCATTGACGAAGCGCGAGCGGCCAGTTGCCGGCTGCGGTTCTTGCTCCCAGATCTTCGCGTTTCCGGCCGACGGCAGCGGGGAGGCCGCGATCGGTTTTCCGGCGAAGGCCGGGAAGGCGGGAAGGAGGGCCCGGTGCAGGTCGTGGTGGGCCTTCCAAGTCTCGCCGCAATGGCCGCAGACGATGAGCTTTGTTGCGGCATCGAGCGATGCCGTCTGCAGGTGCTCGCGCGCGCCGCAGCCAGGGCATTCAAGATCTTGTTCCCTGGCGGGTCGCTTGTCGCCCGCGTGGCATTCGGGCATGCAGGACTCCGTTTACCATGCCCGACGACTTGTTGCCGAACATCGTTAACGTCGGCTTAACGGGCGGCGAGGCAGATGGGGCGAAGATGGTGGTGTGCTTCGGCGGCCACAGCCTGGCTTGTGAAAGGACGCATGGAAGAACGATCGGCGCACGGGTATCAGCCCCTGATTCGCTTCGACAATGTCGGGCTACGCTACGGGCTCGGGCCGGAGATCCTGCGCGACGTGACCTTTGCGATCGAGCCCGGCTCCTTCCAATATGTCACCGGGCCGTCGGGTGCCGGCAAGAGCTCGCTTCTGCGGCTCCTCTTCCTGTCGCTGAAGCCGACGCGCGGCATGGTGGAGATTTTCGGCCAGGACGCGGCGACGGCGAGCCGGACGACGGTGCCGGTGCTGCGGCGGCGGATCGGGATCGTCTTCCAGGATTTCCGACTTTTGGAACATCTCACCACGTATGAGAATGTCGCTCTGCCGTTGCGCGTGCTCGGACATCCGGATTCGAGCTACCGCCACGACGTCACCGAACTGCTGGAATGGGTGGGGCTCGGCGACAAGATGTGGGTGCATCCGCCGGTCCTCTCGGGTGGCGAAAAGCAACGTGCCGCCATCGCTAGGGCCGTCATCACGCGCCCGGAAATTCTCCTGGCCGACGAACCGACCGGCAATGTCGATCCGCCGCTGGCGCGGCGCCTGTTGCGGCTCTTCATCGAGCTCAACCGGCTCGGCACCTCGATCGTGATCGCCACCCACGATCTCGCTTTGATGGACCAGTACGATGCGCGCCGCCTCATCCTCAATTCAGGCTTGATGGAAATCCACGATGTCGTCTGAGCCCGGCCGGCAGAAGCGCCGCTTGAAGCGGCCAAGGCTCGCGCGCCGACGCGCGCCGCAGGCGGCCGCGCCGCTCGATGATCTCGATGCGGGCCTGCGCCGCCCCGGCGTTTCGGTGAGCTCCGGGCCGATCGAAGAACCGCGCGAAGAAAACCCGATCGTGCCGCCGCGCTCCGTCGCCGGGCGCGCGCTTCTCGTGCTCGTGGCGATCATGAGCTTTCTGTCGTGCCTTTCGGTCGCCTCCGTCTCCGTCGTTTCCGATCGGGCGCGCGGCTGGCAACGCCAGATCGCGGCCGAAGTCACCATCCAGGTGAGCGTCACGGGCGGTCACGACGTGGCGCAATCGATGGCGCGCGCCGAAGAGATCGCCGAAGCGACGCCGGGCGTCCTCTCGGCCGAGCCGGTCAGCGAAAGCGATTCGAAGGCGCTTCTGGAGCCGTGGCTCGGCAGCGATTTCGATCCGGTCGAATTGCCGGTGCCGCGGCTCATCGCGGTGCGGCTCGACGGCAATGTCGATCTTTCGAGCCTGGCGCGGCAATTGCGCGACGAAGTGCCGGGGGCGAGCCTCGACGATCACGGCGTCTGGCTCAAACGATTGGCGCACATGGCGCAGGCGATCACCTTCGCCGGGCTCGGCATCGTCGCGCTGGTGATGACGGCAACGGCGCTTTGCGTGGTCTTCGCCACGCGCGGCGCCATGGCCGGCAACAAAGATGTGATCGAGGTTCTGCATTTCGTCGGCGCCGAGGATTCCTATGTGGCAGGTGAGTTCCAGCGGCATTTCCTGGTGCTCGGACTGAAAGGGGCCGGTCTCGGCGGCATCGCCGCCATCGCGCTCTTTGCGCTTTTGTCGCTCATCGGGGGCGTCGAAGGACCGACGCCGGAAGAGGCGCAGCTCAGAAGCCTCCTCGGCGGGCTCACGATCGGGCCGCCGGCCTATATCGGCTCCGTGATCACGGTGGTGGCGATCGCGGTGATCATCGCCGCCACGGCACGCTCGACCGTGCGGCGAACGCTGTCACAAATCGGATAGGCGTTGCCAATGCGCGCGAAGCAGACCAGGAAGCCCCGATCAAAAATTGGCAGCAAAGGTCGTTGATGTCCCGCGAGACGCTGGCTGAGAAGATCGAGGCGAAATCTGCCCGCCCGCGCCGCTCGATCGGGCGGCGGCTGATACGCGTCGTGGTCTTTGCCGTCTTTCTCATCGGCCTGTTCTTCGTCGGCGGGTTCCTCATCTTCGCGCAGCAGGTGGCTTCTGCCCGCCCGCCGGCCGCGCCCCAGGCCGACGCGATCGTGGCGCTCACCGGCGGTTCGGCGCGCGTGGAGGGGGGCGTCGAGCTTCTGCGTGCGGGAGCGGGCCAGCGGCTTTTGATCTCAGGCGTCTATGCGGACAACAGCAAGCAATCGATCGCCAATGCGGTGGCGGCGGAAAGCTCCGATCTCTTTCGCTGCTGCGTCGATCTCGGCAAAGCCGCCCGTGACACGCGCGGCAATGCGGAGGAGACGCGCGACTGGGTGCGCCATCACGGCTACCGCTCGCTGATCGTCGTCACCAGCGCCTATCACATGCCGCGCTCGATTGCGGAATTGCGGCGCGAGATCCCCGATGTGCGGCTCATTCCCTATCCGGTGCGCCGGCCGGGCCTCGATCTCGGCGACTGGGCGCAGCGCAAGGAGATCTTCGTCATCCTGTTCCGCGAATATCTCAAATACATCGTCGTGAAACTGCGCTGAGCGGGCGTTCTTCGAAGGCCCGCAGAGCCTCACCGCCGCGGTGCAAATTGTCACAGCAGCTTAGAAGCGATTGATCCAACACAGCTCTGCGGCGACTTTTGCCGGGGTCGGGACTGAGGTCATCACTTCCAATGCCGCGGGGTGGCATTCGATGAGCGATATCTCTTTGCCTGAGCATACGAGGCTCGGCCAGTTTCCGATCAGCTTCTTTGCCATCGTGATGGGGCTTTCAGGCCTCACATTAACCTTGCGCGCCTGCGAGCATGCGCTTGCCCTCGACGGGCGGGTTTCCTCATGGGCGCTCTATGGAACGGTCGCGGTCTTCGCCGTGATCGCGCTGCAATACGCGCTGAAACTCAGCTTTCATCCGCGCGACGTGGTGGAGGAATGGGCGCATCCGGTGCGCATCGCCTTCTTCCCGACGATCTCGATCTCGCTGCTGTTGATGGCGACGGCCGCCGCCCCGGTCTGGCCGGAGGTTGCAAGGCCGGTGTGGATCGCGGGGGCTGCGGCACAGGCCGTCCTGTCGCTCAGCGTCATCGCCAATTGGATCGGCCACCGCCCTTTCGAACATGTGCATCTCAATCCGGCCTGGTTCATTCCGGCCGTCGGCAACATCATCGTGCCCCTGGCGGGTGTGGAATTCGGCTTCGTGGAGGTGAGCTGGCTGTTCTTTTCCGCCGGGCTGATCTTCTGGCTGGTGCTTCTGACCCTGGTCGTCAACCGGCTGATCTTCCACGACCCGCTGCCCGGAAGGCTGGTGCCGACGCTCGTCATCCTGATCGCGCCGCCGGCGGTCGCCTTCATCGCCTATCTTCGGCTCGAGGGTGAGGTCGACGGCTTCGCGCGCATTCTGATCAATGTGGGCTATGTCTTCGCGCTCGTCGTTCTGACGCAGGTGCCAAAGCTTGCCAGGCTCCCGTTCGCGCTCTCCTGGTGGGCGCTGTCGTTTCCGGTTGCGGCCCTAGCCGTCGCCTCGCTTCTTTTTGCAGAGACGGCCGGGTCGGTTTTTCATCTGTGGATCGGATTTCTGCTCGCGGGTCTTCTCTGCCTAATCGTGGCCGTGCTTGCGTTGCGGACGGCCTTGGCGATCCAGGGAAAGGAAATCTGCCGGCCGGAATAGGCGTGGGTGCGATTTTGCGGTGTCGGCTTGCCGACCCCATGACTTGACGTCCCGACGACTTGACGTGGAGGCCGGGGCGCGCCACTCCGGTTGCGCCCCGCTTGGGCGAGGCTTCAGAGGCTGGCCATGTACGCGCGCTCCATCCTATTCAACGTTGTTTTCTATGTGAATTTCGCCGTCCAGGCGATCGTGTTCTCGCCGATGCTGCTGTTTCCGCAGCGCTACGGCGTCTGGGTGACGAAGTTCTGGACCGCCTCCTCGCTCTTCTGGCACCGGCTCATCTGCGGCGTGAAGGAAGACGTGCGCGGGCTGGAGAACATTCCGAAGGGCGGCTGCATCGTCGCGGCCAAGCATCAATCGACCTGGGAGACGATGCGGCTCGTCTATATGCTGGACAAGCCCGCCTATATTCTGAAGCGCGAGCTCATGTGGATCCCGCTTCTCGGCTGGTACATGAAGAAGTACGGCCATATTCCCGTCGACCGGGGCAGCCGCTCCAAGGCGCTTTTATCGATCACCGAACACGCCAAAGATCGGGTCGCCAAAGGTTTTCAGGTCATCATCTTTCCAGAAGGGACGAGGCGACCGCCCCTTGCGCCGCCGAACTACCGTTACGGCGTCGTGCATCTTTACAAGGAACTCAAGGTTCCCGTGGTGCCGGTGGCACTGAATGCCGGCCTTTACTGGCCCAGGCGGTCCATCGCGCATATCCCCGGTACAGTTCGGGTCGAAGTTCTGCCGCCGATCGAGCCTGGCCTTGATTCTGCCACCTTCGCCGCAAAACTTCAGCAATGTATTGAAGATAAAACCAACGAGTTGATGCAAGAAGCTCGCGAACGCGATCCCGCGACGCGGCGCATCGTTGTCGAAGAGCATGTCGCAGAGGTGACTTGAACCGACGCGGCAACGAGGTGGAAGGTTTTCGTGACCGTTAAGTCATCACTGCCGCATGTGGTGCGGGAGCAGGGTGTTTCCGACCGTTACCTCTATTGGTCGGGGGCTTCGGGTCGACGCTATCTCTTCAGCAGACTCGATTTGGAACACGTCCTCAGTCTGAAAGACGCCGTGGTTCTCTGCGTCAAGGACGGGGCGCTCTGGTGGGTCGGAAGCGACGAGGCTCTCGATCCTGCCGATATTTTGCGATTCGCCGCCGATGGCGCGATCTTCTACGCGCATTTTCTTGCCGGAACGGGCCGCTCCAGACAATTGGTGAGCG
Source organism: Rhodopseudomonas julia (assembly GCF_030813515.1). NCBI lineage: Bacteria > Pseudomonadati > Pseudomonadota > Alphaproteobacteria > Hyphomicrobiales > Nitrobacteraceae > Rhodopseudomonas > Rhodopseudomonas julia. The sequence continues at coordinate 1,715,443 of NZ_JAUSUK010000001.1, forward strand.
AAGATCTGAGCTGTGCGGAAAGCCCGTCAGAACAACGCCGCAGCGGCGGCGGTTATTGCGTCGCCGCCTGATTGCCGCCGCTTTCGCCCGTCACCGCGGGGCGATGATGCTCCAATTCTCCGGCCAGCCAGAAGAGATGGCGGTCGACGACGCCCATGTCGCGCAGATGCTGCGCCGTGCTGACGACGTAGTCGGTGTTCGGCCCGGATTGCCCGTGCGCGTGACGGACGATCTCAAGCTGGTGGGGGGCATCGAGAACGCCGGCATATTGCTGGTGCGTGCGATCGACGAGGTAGACGAGGGCATGGCCGCGCCCCTCCGCGAAGACGACCGGCCGGACGGCTTCCTTGTAGACCCGCGTGACCTGTTCGCGGGCGCGAAGATATTCGACAACGGCTTCGCGGTCCGTTGCCTGCACCTTGAAGGCGAGGCCCCGGCAACTGCCGCCGCGATCGAGACCGAGCACCAGGCCCGGCCGTTCTTCGGTGCCGCGGTGCACGTAGGAATAGACGCAGAGCGAGCGGTGGGCGCCGATGAGACGCGCCGGTTTGACCTCGATATGCGGAAAGCCCGGGTTCCACATGAGGGACCCGTAGCCGAAAACCCAGAAATCTTCGTGTGAAGGAACTTGCGTCATCGCGGGCTGGAGCTATCAGTTGCGCCGGCCGACCGCAACGGCCGTGAGGGAGAAGCCCGAATGCGACGCATCATGACCGTCCTGGCGATCACCGCCGTCATCCTGGCGGGTCTCTGGTCGGCGGGGTGGTACGCGCTTGCGACCTATGCCGATCGGCAGGTCGATACCTTTCTCGCCGATCAGGCGCGGCGCGGCGTCGTCATGTCCTGCCCGGGCCGGCAAATCGGCGGCTTTCCCTTCCGTCTGAGGCTCAGCTGCTCGCAGCCCGTCGAATTCACCTCCGCCGGGACTGAGGCGGCGACGCCGGCACTTGCGGCCACCGTACGGGCGGAACGCCCGCAGCAGGTCGAAACGGAGTTGACGAGCCCGCTCACAATCAAGGCGCCCTATCTCGCCGAGCCTTTGAAACTCGAATTCGCCGATGCCACGCTGATGACCGGGTTCGGAGGAGGCGGGCTCAAGCGCGCCACGGTCGATGTCATGGGCGGGCGCACGACGCAGGGCGCAGTGACGGCCGGCCTCGATCGCGGACAGGCGCTGGTGAAGCCTACGGAGGCGCAGGACGGCACCTCGGTGCAGGTGGCGTTGCGCGGCCTCAGCGTCACCAAAGACGATCTCACCCTGCCCGCGAGCGATCTGGCGCTTGCCGCCGATGTTGCGGCCGCGCCGGAGGCTGTGTTGAGCGGACTTCCGGGCCTGCGCGAGACCGGGCTCGAATTGCGGCAGATGAGTGCGGAGCTCAAGACCGGAGGTGCCCGGGTGTTGGCTTCAGGGCCCTTGCGGATCGGCCCCGACGGGCTCGTTTCCGGTCAGCTCGATGTCACCATCACCGGCATCGAAGCCCTGTCGCGCACGATCAATGAGATGCCGGACGGCATCCGCGAGCCGGGTCAGCTGGTGCTGGCAGCGATTTCCGGCATCGGCGTGCCGGCGGAAGTGGACGGGCTTCCGGCGAGACGCCTCACGATCAGCTTCGACCGTGGCGCGGCGCGCATCGCCTTCATCAACCTCGGGCGCGTGCCGCCGCTCTTTTGACGCTCAGACTTTTTTCTGGCGGCCGAAATCCGGATCGGCCGTTTCCTGCCCGGCCTCGATGATGCCGCGGCGGATTGCACGGGTGCGCGTGAAGAGATCGAAGAGCGTGTCGCCGTCGCCCCAGCGGATCGCCCGCTGCAGGGCCGTCAGATCCTCGTTGAAGCGCGCGAGCATCTCCAGAACCGCTTCGCGATTGGTGAGGAAGATGTCGCGCCACATGGTCGGATCGGAGGCGGCGATGCGGGTGAAATCGCGAAAGCCGCCGGCGGCGAATTTCATCACCTCCGATTCCGTGACCGTTTCCAGATCGGCGGCGGTGCCGACGATGTTGTAGGCGATGAGATGCGGCACATGGCTGGTGATGGCGAGGACCATGTCGTGATGGCTGGGCTCCATCGTCTCGACATGCGAGCCGAGCCGTTCCCAGAAGGCTTTGAGCTTCTCAACGGCCTCCGGATTGGTCCCGGCGGGCGGGGTCAGAACGCACCAGCGCCCGTCGAAGAGTTCCGGAAAGCCCGCATCCGGTCCGGAATGCTCGGTGCCGGCAATCGGATGGGCGGGCACGAAATCGACGTGGTCGGGCAGGTGCGGCTGCATCGCGGTAACGACCGCGCCTTTGACGGAGCCGACGTCGGAGACGATCGCACCCGGCTCAAGATGCGGGGCAATGGCCTCTGTGATGTTGCCCACGGCACCGACCGGCACGCACAAAATGACGAGATCGGCGCCTTTGACCGCCTCCGCGGGGTCGGTCGTATAGGTGTCGCCAAGACCGCGGCGCGCCGCCGCGTCGACGGTTTCCTGGCGCCGGCTCTGGATGGCGATCTCCTCGACCAGGCCCTCCTTGCGCGCCCGCAGGGCGATCGACGAGCCGATGAGACCGATACCGATGAGACAAAGACGTTTGAACATGATGGGAAATGGATCAGGCAAAGAAGCGGGTGAGCACGTCCACCACCTTGCGGTTGGCCGCTTCCGTGCCGATGCTCATGCGCAATGCGTTGGGAAGACCATAGCCCGCCACCCGGCGCAGAATGCAGCCTTCGGCCCGCAGAGCCTTATCGGCGGCTTCGGCATTCTTTTCCGCAGTGTCAGGGAAGTGGATGAGGATGAAATTGCCGGCGCTCGGCGTCACTGACAGGCCCAGCTTTTCAAGCTCTTCGCTCACCCAGGGCAGCCATTTTTCGTTGTGGGCGATCGCCGTCTCGACATGGGCGCGGTCGGCCATCGCCGCCGCACCGGCGGCAAGCGAGGGCGCCGACACGTTGAAGGGGCCGCGCGTGCGGTTGAGGAGCTCGATGACCGGGGCCGGACCATAGGCCCAGCCGATCCTGAGCGCGGCGAGCCCGTAGATCTTGGAGAAGGTGCGCGTCATCAGGACGTTCGGCGCTTCGCCGGCCAGCTCGATGCCGCTCTCGTAATCGTTGCGCCGGACATATTCGGCATAGGCAGCATCGAGGACGAGAAGGACGTTCGCCGGGAGGCCGCGCTGCAGGCGGCGGATCTCCGAGAAGGGCAGATAGGTGCCCGTCGGGTTGCTCGGATTGGCGAGATAGACGAGCCGCGTCTTCTCCGTGACGCAGGCGAGGATCGCATCGACGTCGACGGTGAGGTCTTTTTCCGGCGCCACGACCGGCGTTGCGCCGGCCGACAGGATGGCGATGCGGTAGACGAGAAATCCGTACTGCGGATAGATCGCCTCGTCGCCCGGCGAGAGGAATGTCTGGGCGGCAAGCGTCAGGATCTCGTCGGAGCCGTTGCCGCAGAGGATGCGGTCGGGATTGAGACCATGAGTGGCGGCGATCGCCTCGCGCAGCTTGCGGGCCGAGCCGTCGGGATAAAGATGCAGGTCGCCGGCGAGCGAACGAAACGCTTCCACCGCCGCCGGGCTCGGGCCAAGCGGGGTTTCGTTGGAGGAGAGTTTGAACGTCTCCCGGCCGCCATCCCCGCTATCGCCCGGCACATAGGCGGCGATATCGAGGACGCCTTTGCGGGGCGTGAGAGCCTTGGTGCTCATACCTGGTCTTCTTCCGTCTGTTCTTCCTCCTGGCCGACGAAATGGATCGGTGCGGCGAAGGAGCCGAGCTCCACGGGCTCGGAAAAGGTCGCGCCGCGTTTTGCAGCTTCCGCGCACAAAGCGGCGTGGGAGATCGCGCCCGAAATTTCGACGAGGATCTCGTCGTCTTCGCGCGTGACGATGCGGGCGTTGAACGCGGACAGAGTTTTTTCGAAAGCCCCCGTCGCCTCCATGCGCCAAAGCCGAATATCGGCCTCCGGCGGCACGGAAAGCTTGGGGCCGGCGACATAGGCTTCGGCCTGGACGGGATGGTTCGGAGCGATGATGAAGGGCAGACGCGCGAAGATCTGCAGATCCTCGCCGTCGAAATCTCGCCACCAGCGTCCGGGCGAGTGGGGAGACAAGATCGCGATGAGATCGCCGTCGCGGCGCAAAGCGGCAAGGGCGTCGGCGTCGCTCGCGGCCGCCTCTGCCGGCACGGAAAAGCCGAACTGAAAGCGCACGAGATCCTGCAGGGCGGCGGGGTCCGTCGACTGGCCGATCAAGATGCGGAAGGGTGCCTGCATCGCGGTGAAGGTGGAGATCACCTCGCGCCAGATGTGCTCGACGGTCGCAAGCGGCAGAATGCCTTCGTGACGCATGACGAGCGCCCGCATCATGTGCGCTTCCCGGTCGGGGCGGAAGGCCGCTCCCGGCGCGCTCGTTCCCTTGATATGGATGAGTTCGTCGATCACGGCGCTGCGTTCGATCAGGAGGCGATGGACCTCTTCGTCGATGTCGTCGATACGCTGGCGGATTTTGGCAAGCGCGTCGGGTGCCATGGCGCTCATGGGTGGTATCCGGTCTCAATAAGCGGCGGGTTTCTTCGCTTCGCTGCATAGCGAGCCGGCCGGCCGGACGCAAAGAAAAGATTGACAGGCGCGAAGCTCGCTTCCTAAGCCGCTCAACCACCGAAGGAACGTCGCTATGGATGCCGGTGTGCCAAATCACGCCACCGCCGCTGCCCGGCAGGTGGATTGCCCTTCAAGCCTCTGCATGGCTTTTGCGGAGACCCTTGCGCTCGACGGCGGCGATGCGCTGCCGAGCTTTCAGATCGCCTATCAGGTCTACGGGACGCTCAACGCCGACAAATCGAACGCCATTCTGGTCTGCCATGCGCTGACCGGCGATCAGCATGTCGCCAACGAGCATCCGGTGACCGGCAAGGCCGGCTGGTGGTCCTTGATGGTGGGGCCGGGCCGGCCGATCGACACGGACCGCTATTTCGTCATCTGCGCAAATGTGCTCGGCGGCTGCATGGGTTCGACGGGACCCGCCTCGTCGAATCCTGCGAACGGCGAGCCCTATGCGCTCGATCTGCCGGTCATCACCGTGCGCGACATGGTGCGGGCGCAGGCGCGGCTCGTCGACGAGCTCGGCATCGAGAAATTGTTTGCGGTGGTCGGCGGCTCGATGGGCGGCATGCAGGTCCTGCAATGGGCCGTCAGCTATCCCGAGCGCGTCTTCGCCGCGATCCCGATCGCGACCGCGCCGCGCCACACCTCGCAGAATATCGGTTTCAACGAAGTCGGCCGGCAGGCGGTGATGGCCGATCCCGATTGGTGCGGCGGCAAATATCTGACGCTCGGCAAGCGGCCGGCGAAGGGACTCGCCGTGGCGCGCATGGCGGCGCACATCACCTATCTGTCGGAGAGCGCGCTGCACCACAAATTCGGCCGGCATCTGCAGGACCGCGAGGCGCTGACTTTCGGCTTCGATGCCGATTTCCAGATCGAATCCTATCTGCGCCACCAGGGGATGACCTTCGTCGAGCGCTTCGACGCGAACTCCTATCTCTATCTGACGCGGGCGATGGATTATTTCGACCTGGCCAAGGATTATCGCGGGCGGCTGGCGGATGCTTTCCGGGGGGCCACGTCGCGCTTTTGCGTGATCTCCTTCAGCAGCGACTGGCTGTTTCCGACGGCCGAGAACCGTTCGATCGTGCATTCGCTCAATGCGTCGGGTGCCAATGTCTCCTTCGTGGAGGTGGAGACGGATCGCGGCCACGACGCCTTCCTGCTCGACGAGCCGGAGCTGTTTCGCACCGTCTCCGGCTTTCTGCGCGGTGCAGCACGGGTCAGGGGGCTGGCGGAATGAGCGAGATGCAATTGGCGACCATGGCGGCGGATCCGGACCGCGTCGATCTGCGTGTCATCGCCGGCTTCGTCAGTCCCGGTTCGCGGGTTCTCGATGTCGGCTGCGGCGACGGGGCGCTTCTGAAGCTCCTCGCCCAGGAAAAGGGCGTCGACGGACGCGGCATCGAATTGTCGCAAAGGGGCGTGAACCAGGCGGTGGCCGAGGGGCTTTCCGTGATCCAGGGCGATGCGGACCGTGATCTCGAAACCTATCCGGACGGCGCCTTCGATTTTGCCATTCTGAGCCAGACGCTGCAGGCAACGCGCAATCCGCGCACGGTCGTGGAAAATCTTCTGCGCATCGGCCGGCGGGCGATCGTGTCGTTCCCGAATTTCGGCAATTGGCGCATCCGCAGCCAATTCATGGTCTGGGGACGCATGCCGATCACCTCCAACCTGCCCTACAGCTGGTACGACACGCCGAATATCCATTTCTGCACGATCAAGGATTTTCTCACCCTGACGGGCGAGATCGATGCCACGATCGAGGACGCGGTCTGTCTCTATGGGGAGGGCAAGCGGATGACGCAGACGGCTCCCTGGACGATCTGGAACCTGTTCGGCGAACAGGCCGTCTTCGTTTTGAGCCGCGGCTAGCGCGCCGTAGCCCTGTTCAGGTCGCGTCGATCATCCCGACGCCCGGTTGAAGCGCCGGCTTCAGCGCCGGGCGGAACGCCCGTTTCGCCTTCACCGTGGTGGCCGGCATCACCACCTTTTGCGCATAGACGCAGGTGACGCCGGAAAAAGCCGGCCAGAGATTGCGGCCGAGTTTTTCGATGGCGGGCGACAGGCTGAGAAGCGAGCGGCTCTGCGTCGGCCACATATGGAGCGCAGTCGTCCAGGCGGTGACGTTGAAGCCGGTCTCCTGCAGAAGAGATTTCAGCTGGCCGCGCGAATAGGGGCGGCCATAACCGAAGGGTGAGGTCTCGACGCGCGCCCAGGCGCCCTGGCGATTGGGAACGACGATGAAGACGCGACCGTTGTTGGTGAGAACACGGCGCATCTCCGCCATCAATTCCGGCGGTTGCGACGACGTTTCGAGCGCATGGACGAGAATCGCAAGATCGATGGCGGCATCGGGCAGAGGCAGGCAGGTCTCTTCCACGAGGGCCGTCGCCGAACGGCTGGCGCAGGGCCATTCCATGACGCCCTGCGGCGCCGGCATGAAGGCGAAGACGCGTTCGGCACGGCCGAGCTGGGGGCCGAGATAGGGGGTGGCGAAGCCGAGGCCGAGGACACGGTCGCTCGGCCCGACATTGATCAGCCGGTGCATACTTTCACGCACATGCCGCGTCACCATTCTGCCGAGAAGGCTTGCGTAGAATTCGCGCAGATCGACGACGTCAAGATGCATCACGAGAACCTGCCAGACCTTCCTCCGTCAGCGCCGCGGCGCTGGGACCCAACTGCGCCCCATCGTCTAGCATGCCTTGCTCACGGCTTCATGGCGGGAAATATCGCCCTATACTGGCCGCACGCCAACACCTAACGCCAACACCGAGCGTCCAGCGCAACCCAATCGAGAAGGAGAACGCCTTGGCGGCACTCGAAATCGTTCAGTTTCCGGCCCGTTCGGACAATTACGCCGTTCTGGTGCATGACCCTGATTCCGGCGCGACGGCGGCCATCGATGCGCCCGAAGCCGATCCCATCATCGAGGCGCTTCAGGCGCGGGGCTGGGTTCTCACTGATATTTTCGTGACCCACAAGCATTTCGACCATATCGAGGGCGTGCCGGCGCTTCGCGAGACTTTTTCGGCACGCACCATCGGTCCGCGCAAGAGCGCGGTCGCGACCGCGCTCTACGACAAGACGGTGGAGGACGGCGAGACCTTCCAATGGGCGGGCCGCACGATCCAGGTGCTGGGGACGCCCGGACATACGCTCGACCATCTCGCCTATTATTTCTCCGAAGACGGCGTCGCCTTCGTCGGCGATACGCTGTTTGCGCTCGGTTGCGGCCGGGTTTTCGAGGGCTCGGCGGAGCAGATGTGGAATTCGCTGCAGAAGCTGCGCGCGCTGCCGGACGAGACTGTCGTCTATTGCGGGCACGAATATACGCTCGCCAATGCGGAATTCGCCGTCAGCGTCGATCCCGACAATGAAAAGCTCGCCGAACGCAAGAAGGAAGTCGAAGCGTTGCGCCAGGACGGGCATGCGACGCTGCCGACGACGATCGCGCTCGAAAAGGCGACGAACCCGTTCCTGCGCGCCGATGATCCGGCATTTCAGCAGGTGCTCGGCATGGAAGGCGAGGAGCCCGTCGCCGTCTTTGCCGAGACGCGCAAGCGCAAGGACAATTTTTGAGCGACGGGCGGAAAATGATGCCGGGAGAACGCCGGACCGAGCACCGGATGGAGAGCCTGAGCGCGGAGGAGGTGATTGCCCTCCTGAAGCTCATGCCGCATCCGGAGGGCGGGCATTTTCTGGAGACGTTTCGCGATGAGCGGGAGGCCGGCGGACGGGCCGCCGGCACGCTCATCTATTTCCTTCTGGCTGCAGGCGAGCGCTCGCACTGGCATCGCATCGATGCGAGCGAGGCCTGGCATTTTTATGCCGGAGCGCCGCTCGCTCTCGAGATCGCCGAAGAGGGGATGGCGCGGCGCCGGCATCTCCTCGGGCCCGATCTTCTCGCCGGCGAACGGCCGCAATGCGTGGTCCCGGCCTTTGCCTGGCAGGCGGCGGAAAGTCTCGGCGCCTGGACGCTCGTCGGTTGCAGCGTGGCGCCGGGCTTTCAGTTCGAGGCGTTCGAGCTGGCGGAAGCAGGCTTCGAGCCCGGTCTCTGACGCGAGAAGCGGCCGCCCCTTGCGGCAAGAACGGCGCCGCCGGTGATGAGAAGCGCGGCGATGGCGATCTGCGGCGTCAGCACGCCGTAGCCGGCGGCAATCAGGATGATCGTGGAAAGAAGCGGTGCGGCGTAGCTCGTCACGCCGAGGAGCTGGATGTCGCCGCGTTTGACGCCGATGTCCCAGACATAGAAGGCCGCGCCGACGGGCATCAGGCCGAGGCCGAGGACGGCGAGCCATTCGCCGCCGTCTGCCGGCCACACTGTGGTTTCGAAGAGAAGATGCGCGATCGCCGCGCCGATCGCCGTCGTCAGGCAATAGCCGGCGACGATGCCAGTCGGTACCGAGGCGAGGCGGCGCGAGAGCACGGAATAGCTCGACCAGGTGAGGGCGCAGCCGAGCGCTGCGACATAGCCCAGAGTGTAGCGCGCATCGAAGCTCAGGCTCTCGCCCCTCGTGACGATGAGAACCGTGCCGGAGAGGCCGAGAAGCGCGCCCACGAGATGGTACCAGCGCAGTTTTTCGCCCGGCAGAAGCGCCGAAAAGACGACGATCAGAAGCGGCCAGAGATAGGCGATGAGACCCGCTTCCACCGGCGGGGCGTTTCTGAGTGCGGTGAAATAGAGGGCGTGATAGCCGAAGAGGCCGACCGTACCGAAGACCCAGACCGACAGCGGCTGACGCAGTTCATGAAACCGGCCCTTGGCCCAAAGCCAGATGAAGCCGATCGCGGTGCCGATTGTGAAGGTGAGGGCGGCAAGCTGGAAGGGCGGAACATCGCCGCTCGCGGCGGTGAAAAGAGCGAGCAACGCCCACATCAAGACGGCGGTCGTGCCGAGCGCGGTGGCGAGAGAACGGCTCATGCGGAAGCTCCTCAGCGCCGACCGAAGGGCAGACGGAGTTGGTGGCGCATCATCCAGGTTTCCTTGCGATTGGTGATCTCGTCGTCGATGGCGCGGTTGAGCTCCGCACCGTACTGGAAGATGAGCGCCTGGATATAGAGGAAGAACATCAGCGCCACGATGCCGCCGAGCCCGGCATAGGTGGCGGAATAATTGGCGAAGACGGAGATGTAGAAGGAGAAGATCCGCCCCGCCACCCACCACAGCGCGACGGTCAGGATGACGCCTGAGGCAAGGACGCGCACGCGGCGGTGGTTTGCCGGCAGGAAGACGTGCACCGAGGTCAACATGGCGACCATGACGAGGAAGAGGATCACGCGGCCGCCGACGGAGATCATCTCCTGATAGAGCGCCTGGTCGGGGAAATAGGCGCGCACCACGGCAAGCCAGATCGGCAGGGCGACGCCGAGAGCCGAAACGACGATCAAAAATGCCATGCCGAGAAAGACGAAGATGACGCTGCCGCCGTAGCGGTGCAGGAAGTTGCGCTGGTCAGAGCAGCGATAGGCCTTGTTGAGCGCTTCGCGCACGGCCTCCACGGCGCCGGTGATGGAGACGAGCGTCACGAGAAGGCCGATGGTGATCAGGCCGCCATTGCGGCTGTCGAGCACCCGATTCACTTCCGGTTCGATGGTTTTCACCATGTGTTCCGGCATCACCTGGAAGGCTTCCCGGGTGAGATAATCGGCGAGTTCCTGGCCGCCGAAGACGCCGGCGAGCGCGATCAGGAACAGGAGAAACGGAAACAGCGCGAAGATCAGCGAAAAGGCGATGGCGCTCGCCAGCATGATGCCGTCATGACGCAAAAGCCCGGAGATGGCGTTGATATTGACGCGCCAGAGGAAGCGCAAGGCGCGCCAGATCAGCCGGACCAGACGAACGGGCCAGATCTCCTCGCTGTCGCCAAATGCCATGATCGCCTATCAGCAAGGGCGGGTCGTTAAAAGGAAGCGACCGCATGCCCTTGCCGTCTGCAGCCGATCTATCAGGGCATGTACTGGCCGCCGTTGGCCGTCAAGGTGGAGCCGGTGATGAAGCCGGCGTCATCGGATGCCAGAAAGACGACGACGCGGGCGACTTCCTCCGGTTCTCCGAGGCGGCCGACGGGAATCTGCGGCAAAATCTGCTTGTTCATCACCTCTTCTGGGACGCCCTTGATCATCTCGGTGGCGATGTAGCCCGGGGAGATGGCGTTGACGGTGATGCCCTTGCGGGCGCCTTCCTGGGCGAGCGCCTTGGTGAAGCCGAGCTCGCCCGCCTTCGAGGCCGAATAATTCACCTGGCCGATCTGGCCGCGCTGGCCGTTGATCGACGAGATGTTGATGATGCGGCCGAAGCCGCGCTCGCGCATGCCTTCCCAGACCGGCCGGCACATGTTGAAGAGTGATCCAAGATTGGTCTCGATCACCTTGTGCCACTGCTCGCCCGTCATCTTGTGAAACATGGAATCGCGGGTGATGCCGGCATTGTTGACGAGAATCTCGACGGGGCCGAGCTCTTCTTCGACCTGGCGCACGCCCTGGGCGCAGGCCTCCTCGTTGGACACGTCCCATTTGTAGACGGGAATGCCCGTCTCTTCCTTGAAGGCGGCGGCCTTTTCGTCGTTGCCGCAATAACTCGCCGCAACTTGATAGCCGGCCTCCTTCAGTGCCTTCGCAATGGCGGCGCCGATGCCGCGGGTTCCACCTGTGACCAACGCAGTCCGTGCCATGTATTTCCCCCCGTTAGTGGCTCCTCAAAGAGCTCGTTACCGTCCTGGTATGTGACCAGGATGACGAAAACCTTGAGCTGAGCAAGGGCATTCATGCATATCGCGCGTGAAAATTTCTCTGTGGGAAGAATAGCTCAGGCCATAGGCTGTCGGCGGAGGCGCCGAAGCGGCGCCTCCGTCACTGAAGGATTGGTGGGACCGCCCCCGGCGAATGCACGGTGGGCGTGATGGGGCTTAGGGGCGCTCCACGCACATGGCGACGCCCATGCCGCCGCCGATGCACAACGTGGCGAGCCCCTTTTTGACGCCGCGGCGCTGCATCTCGAAGAGAAGCGTCGTCAAAACCCGCGCCCCGGAGGCGCCGACCGGGTGACCGATGGCGATGGCGCCGCCATTGACGTTGACGATCTCCGTGTTCCAGCCGAGATCCTTGTTGACCGCACAGGCCTGCGCGGCAAAGGCCTCGTTGGCCTCGATGAGCTCGAGGTCGTCGATCGTCCAGCCGGCCTTCTCAAGTGCCCGGCGCGAGGCGGGGATCGGCCCCGTTCCCATCACGGCCGGATCGACGCCGGCGGTGGCCCAGGAGACGATACGGGCGAGCGGCTCTATGCCCCGCTTTTCGGCCATCTCGGCCGTCATGATGACAGCGGCTGCCGCGCCGTCATTGATGCCGGAGGCGTTGCCGGCGGTGACGGAGCCTTCCTTGTCGAAGGCCGGACGCAGAGCGGAAACCTTGTCGATCGTGGTGCCGGCGCGGATATATTCGTCGTCTTCGACCACCGTGTCGCCCTTGCGGCCCTTCACGGTGACGGGAACGATCTCGTCCTTGAAGCGGCCGGCCTTTTGTGCGGCTTCGGCCTTGTTCTGCGAGGCGACGGCGAAACTGTCCTGCTGTTCGCGGGTGATCTGCCACTGACGGGCAACGTTCTCGGCCGTCACGCCCATGTGGTAGCCGTTGAAGGCATCCAGGAGCCCGTCCCTCAGCATGGTGTCGACCATCTTGTAGTCGCCCATCTTCACGCCCTGCCGGAGATAGGCCGCATGCGGGGCCATCGACATGGATTCCTGGCCGCCGGCGACGATGATGTCGGCATCCCCCTGGGCGATCTGCTGCATGCCGAGCGCGACCGCGCGCAGGCCGGAGCCGCAGAGCTGATTGATACCCCAGGCGGTCGTCTCTTTCGGGCAGCCGGCTGCCATGGCAGCCTGGCGGGCCGGATTTTGTCCCTGAGCTGCGGTGAGGATCTGGCCGAGGATGACTTCCGTCACTTCATCCGGCGACACACCTGCACGTTCCAACGCGCCCTTGATGGCAACCGCGCCGAGATCGTGCGCCGGCACGCTGGCGAAGGCGCCGTTGAATGATCCGACTGGTGTGCGTGCGGCACTCGCAATAACGATATTGGGCAAAAGCTCCTCCTCTTTCGGGCCTGTCCATGGGGCGATTGTCGATCGCTAAGGCAAAAAAAGCAGCATTCGTCGGCCCGCCAATACAAAGTTAAAGAGCGCGGCTGCCATGGCTGTCAACGAGGGGTAGAGCCGGAATTGCGCGCAAAAGTGCGGGGATTTCAGACAAAGCCGGACGTCTGCGCTGTTGGGCGCTGCAAAAAGAATTGGCAACGACTGCCTATTTCCCGTTATCCTGCCCGCATGAGGCGAATGAGTTCCAAAGCGGAAACCAGCACTGCATGAGCCAAGAGACCCCAACCGTTATCAAGAAATACGCCAATCGGCGTCTCTACCACACGGGCACCTCGACCTATGTGACGTTGGAAGATCTCGCCGAGATGGTAAAAGCCGGCGAAGATTTTACTGTCACAGATGCCAAGACCGGAGAGGACATTACACGTGGTGTCCTCGGCCAGATCATCTTCGAGCAGGAAAACAAGGGGCAACATCTTCTGCCAATTGCCTTTTTGCGTCAGCTGATCCGGTATTACGGGGACAGCATGCAAACCTTCCTGCCCACCTATCTTGAAACCTCGCTATCGGCCTTCAGCCGCAACCAGGACAAGCTGCGCGACCAGATGAGCCGTGCGCTCAAGGGCGACGCTTTCGGTGCGATGGAGGAGCAGGCGCGGCGCAACATGGACATGTTCACCGAGGCGATGCGCATGTTCACACCCTTCCCGCAGGCGGGTTCTGCAGCGGGCACGCGTTCGGCACCGCGAACGGCCGAAGGCCAGGCGGAGGAGATCGAGGCGCTGCGCGAGCAGCTTCGCGAGATGCAGCGCACGATCGAGACGATCGCGAGCGAGCGCAAGCAATAGGAGATTGTTGCGGCGCGAGATCCTGATCGAATTGGACTTGCGACCGCAGCCGGCTCTTTGGAGACCGCCCGACAAAATCAAACGGGCGAGATCAGCCCGCCCATATCAGCGCGGCGGGCGGATTAACGCGGCGAAATCAACGTGGCGAAATCAGGCCGGCTTCTTTTCGATGAGAGGGAAGCCGGCTTTTGCCAGGCGCGCCTCTTCCTCGGCGGATGCGGCCCCCGAAACGAGCGCCCTCAGACCCATCGCGGCGACAAGGTCGGCCGTGCTTGCCCAGGCACGGTCCTCGGCCTCTGCCTCGTCCATACGCAATTGCGCAAGCTCAAGCTCCAGGAATTCCAGGCCCATCTTCGCTAAGGGCCGGGTCTCCCAGAATCGGCCGTCGAAGCGGCGTGCCGCAAGCGTCGCGCCGAGGGCGCGCACCCCCTCCACGAGTTCGGCGGCCTCTGCGCCGCGGGCCAGCAGCGTGTCGAAGGGCACGGCGACGATGAGGCGGTTCGGGGCGCCCGATGTCTCGCGCAGGATGCGCTCCAGATTGGCGAGCCACACTTCGTTCAAGAGCGCTCCGGTGGAGACGCCGAGACAGAAACGCTGCTTCGGTGCGGCTGCGAGGCGCTCACGCGCGAGATAGAGAAGTCGCATATCGACGAGCTGAGCGAAGCCCAGCCCTTCGGCGCGATCGACGGCCTTGCCGGCGGGGATGAGCTCTCCGTTCTCGTTCAAGAGATGCGGTGCGAGATGCAGAAAGACCGTCTTGCCGGTCGCAGCATCGCGCACGGGGATCTGCGACAGGATGAGGCGGCCTTCGCGCAGGGTGCGCAAGAGCTCGTCGACATCGTCTTCGCGGGCTTTCTGGGGCTCGCCGATGCCGGGTTCGTCGGCTCTGTCGAGGACGAGGTGGCCGCCGCCGGCCTTCTGGGCACGCATGAGCGCACGGCGCACGGCATCGAGGCAATCGCGCATACCGTCGGCTTCGGTGCCGGAAACGACGAGCGCGCCGACCGAGACGACCGGCACGACGACGCGGTCGCGCAACGGGACGGAGACCGTGTTCATCCGCTCGGCGATGCGCTGGACGGCCGTCTCCGCCTCCTGCGGGTCGATGCGGTTCAAGATGATGCCGATCTCGCCCTCGGCGAGTTCGCCGACCACATCGGTGTCGCGCACGGTCTTCTCGAGGGTGGTGGCGAATTCCTGCAGGATCGGATCGATGATCTGCGGCCCGTATGTCTCGGCCGCCAGCTTCAAATTGTCGATTGAGACGACGGCGAGGATGAAGGGAACGGCATAGTGCTGAGAGACGGCGAGTGTGTCTTCCAATAGCCGTAGAAGATGCGCGCGTTCTTTGAAGAACCGGGGTCTTTCGGTTCCTTGCTGATCGCCGGGCCCGTTCGGTTGTACGCGCACCGCGCCACGGGCGAGAACCGGCTCGCCTTCGTGATTGCCGTACCAGCGACCGCGATCGCGGACCCAGATCTTGCGCTTGTTGCCTTCTTTGCCGACGCGCAAAGCGTAGGTGACCTCGTAAGGCACCCCGTCGCCGTAATCGACGGCGATCGCGTGGCGCACCGCCTGGGTGCGGTTCATCAGACTGTCGGAATCGACGAGGGAATCGAAATCGCGCCCGTGCTCGATCTTGCGAAGATTGGGAATGCCGAGGGCGCCGGCCGCATTGCTCGCCCAGCGCAGCTTGTCCGTCACAAGATCCCACTCGTAGACGGTTTCGCCGATTTCGGTCAGGATTGCTTGTGCGGTGGCGCCGGCGGCGGGGTGCTGAGACGCGGCCGCCGCGGCCACGACCGGTGTTAAATCCGGCACGTAGTCGCTACGCGAACCCGCGACTTTCTTCGTGCTGCGTTTTGCCAATCCCGCCGGCCCTTTTCCCCACGACCAGAGGCAATTGTGGCAGAGCGGGATAAATCGCCGGTTAAGAAACGTAACCGGATTCTTCGCCGCCCTTTCCCGGCATGAGACCGAGAGTCGCGGGGGGCGGATAAGTCTGAAGCCTGTGTCTGGGCAAGAGGTGCGCCCGACGCGAAAAGGCCGGCGCGAGGCCGGCCTTTACAAAACTCCCGAGCTCTTAAGCCCGAAATCGAACCTTAGACGGATGCCTTCGGCTCGAGGATCTGACGTCCGCGATACTTGCCGGACTTCAGGTCGATGTGATGCGGACGGCGAAGCTCGCCGGAATCCTTGTCCTCGACATAGGCGGGCTGCTTCAGCCCGTCAGCGGAACGCCGGAAGCCGCGCTTCATCGGCGTGGTTTTTCTTTTCGGAACAGCCATTTCAAGCTCCGTGAATGGATTTAGCGGGCAACGCCCATAGCCGGACGGCCCGCGACATGCAGGCTCGACGTTTGGCCGCCATATAACCTCTCAAAGGCGTTTTGGCCAGCGGTTCGATAAAAATAGCGGGCAACTACTTCTTCAGGCAGTCGACATGCGGCCCGGCCGCTGCGGCGCGGCGGGAGAAGAGCCTGGCGAGATCGCGCGTCACCGGGCCGGGATTGGCCGGGTTGCGCAGGTCCGGGGCCGGCAAGGTCGCGGCGAGACGTGCCCCCTCGGTGCGCGTGAGGCTCGCCGCGGAGCGTTTGAAATAATGCCGGGCGGCCGCCTCGGCGCCATAGATGCCACGGTCCCATTCCACGACATTCAGGTAGATTTCCAGAATGCGCCGCTTCGACAGGACGAGGTCGGCGTAGAGCGCGAGCGGAAATTCGACCGCCTTGCGGACGTAAGAGCGGCTCGGCCACAAGAACAGGTTCTTGACCGTCTGCATGGTGATGGTGCTTGCGCCGCGCATTTCGCCGCCCTTCTGCGCTTCGCGCCAGGCGGCCCGCAATTCGCCGAGATCGATGCCGTGATGGCGGCAGAATTTCGCGTCCTCGGCCATCACCACAGCGTTGACGAGGTTGGGGGAGATGTCGTCGAGGGTGACCCAACTGCGTTCAATTGGCGCGCCGCCCAGGCGCTTGATCAGCATCAGTGTCGTCACCGGCGGGTTGACGATGGAATAGATCGGAATGAGAAGCAGCGGCAGTATAAGAACAAGGAGGAACGTCAGGACGAGACGGCGAAACCATGATCGGCGCCGCTTGCGCGGTCGCTCCTCCTCCGGCTCAGGGCCGCGAGGTGCTGTCGCGTTGCTTTCTTCCGCCATTGCCTGCAACTGATCTCTCCGCCGTCCTCACCGTCCTGCTTGCTGCAAAATCATGACAATCACAACATCAGCAAATCCAAGCCGCTTTCTTCCGCTCCACACGGCGTTTGTCGAGCGCCTCAACGGAGAGCTCGACGCCGTGCTTCAGCCTGAGCGCCTCGACGCCGTCGGGGCGGCGCCGGAGCGCCTCGTTGCCGCCATGCGCCATGCGCTACTTGCCGGCGGCAAGCGGCTCAGACCTTTTCTGCTTGCCGAAACGGCGCGCCTTTTCGGCCGCGACGACGAGTTTCTCAGGGCCGGTGCGGCCGTCGAATGCCTGCACACCTATTCGCTCATCCACGACGATCTGCCGGCGATGGACAATGACGACCTTCGTCGCGGTCTGCCGACCGTGCACCGCGCCTTCGACGAGGCGACGGCCATTCTCGCCGGCGACACGCTCCTGACTTTGTCGTTCCAGCTTCTCGCCGAGCCCGACACGCATCCTGACGCCAAGGTGCGTTCCGAACTCGTTCTGATGCTCGCAAAGGCGACCGGGGCGGGCGGCATGGCGGGTGGTCAAATGCTCGATCTCGCCGCCGAGCATGCGACGCTCACCGCCGATCAGGTGCGCAATCTGCAGGCCATGAAGACCGGAGCGCTCATTGCCGTCTCCTGCGAAATGGGTGCCTGCCTTGCCGGTGCGGGCGAGGAGGATCGCGCCGTAGCGCGCGATTTCGGTGCGGCACTCGGTCTCGCCTTCCAGATCGCCGACGATCTCATCGACAAGCAATCGACGAGCGAGGAGGCGGGGAAGGCGACGGGCAAGGACGAGGCGGCCGGCAAGGCGACGCTCGTGCATCTTCTGGGCGCGGAGGAAGCCCGCCGGCTTCTCGACGCCACCATCGCCGAGGCGGAGACGATGATGGGCCGCTACGGCGAACGCGGCGAAACGCTGGTGGCGGCGGCCCGCTTCATCGCCCAGCGCAGCCACTGAGCCGCTTCTCGTTCCGCGTCCAAGGCGGTTTCTTTCGGTCGGCCGGGCCCCGGTTGCGCGCGCCCGGCCGAGGGCGTTTTGCGGGTTTTGCGAAGAGCGTTTTTTCCAGACTTATTTTGTGGGGCGGTCGGTTCCGTAAATGCGGAGGCGGGCTATCTCTCTTGCCATCGGACATTTTGCGGCCGCATCGATCAGGTCGATGTCGGCCACCAGCAATGGAGTTTTAGATGGACAAGCGGCTTTTGGGACGGACCGGCCTCGAGATCTCTCCCGTCGTCTTCGGCGGCAACGTTTTCGGCTGGACGGCCGACGAGGCGACGAGCTTCGATCTCCTCGATCAGATGCTCGATCTTGGCCTCGACACGATCGATACTGCGGACGTCTATTCGGCCTGGGTCGACGGCAACAAGGGCGGTGAATCGGAAACGATCATCGGCAAATGGCTGAAGGCGGATCCTTCACGGCGCGACAAGATCGTACTCTTCACCAAGGTCGGCTCGGAAATGGGTGAGGGCAAGAAGGGCCTCTCGGAGCGCTGGATCATGCGGGCGGTGGAGGATTCGCTCGCACGCCTCAACACCGATTATATCGACCTTTATTTCTCGCACTGGCCGGATGCCGACACGCCCTATGAGGAGACGCTCGGCGCTTATGACAAGCTTCTGAAAGCGGGCAAGATCCGCGCCGTCGGAGCCTCCAACCTCGACGCCGCGCAGCTCGGCGAGGCGCTGAAAGTGGCCGAAGACAAGGGCCTGCCGCGCTACGAGGTGCTGCAACCGGAATACAATCTCTACGACCGCTCGAAATTCGACGGGGCTTTGCGCGATCTCGTCATGCGCGAGGAGATCGGCGTCGTGACCTATTACAGCCTCGCTTCCGGTTTCCTCTCCGGCAAGTACCGCTCGAAAGAGGATCTCTCGAAGAGCAAGCGCGGCGCCGGCGTCGCCAAATATCTCGATGATCGCGGCATGCGCATACTCGATGCGCTCGACAAAGTGGGCGCAGCGCATGAGGCGAAGCCGGCCGAGGTGGCGCTCGCCTGGGTGATCGCGCGAAAGGGCGTGACGGCGCCGATCGCCAGTGCAACGAGCCGCGAGCAGCTGCAAAGCCTAGCCAAGGCGGCGGAGCTGCAGCTTTCAGCCGACGATGTCCGCATGCTCGACGAGGCGAGCCGCTGAGGCCGGGCCCTCTCGGCCTGCCTTTCGCGAGATGACCGGGATCAGAGAACCGAGGGTGGTTCTCTGATCCTCAAAAGTGCCAGAGAGCCGCTTCAGGCGAGGATCGGCGGCTTGCCGCCGTGCTCGTCTTCGACATGGGCGCGCACGATGCCCGCGAAATCGCTCTCGGCCTCGAAGCCGTGATCGCGGGCGCGGCGGGCCGCAACATTTGCCGGCCAGTTGTGGACGAAGCCCGCGATCGTCGCGTCCGGCTCCTTGCGAATGAGGGCGACGGCCTTGTCGCCGCCGATTTCCCGGAGTGCGGCGATCTCCTCGCCTACGCTGGCGCTGACGCCGGGCATGGCGAGCGCGCGGTGGCCTTTGAGCGCGTCGGTGTCCATCGTTGCCGCGTGGAGGAAGAAGTTCACGGCCGAGCGCGGACTGGCGAAAAAGTGCCGGACATCCTCGCCGACCGGCAGGACGGTCTCTTCGCCCTTCAGCGGCTCACGGATGATGGAGGAGAAGAAGCCGGATGCGGCGCGGTTCGGTTTGCCGGGCCGCACGCAGATCGTCGGCAGGCGCAGGGCAATCCCGTCCAGGATGCCGCGGCGGCTGTAATCGCAGACGAGCAATTCGCCCATCGCCTTCGCGGTGCCGTAGCTTGTCAGCGGGCGCAACTCGACATCGTCCGGGATCGGATCGGCAAAGGGCGGTCCGTAGACGGCAATCGACGAGGCGAAGACGAAGCGGGGCGTATAATTGGCGCGGCGGATCGCTTCCAGAAGCGCCCGCGTGCCATCGAGATTGATGCGGTAGCCTTTGTCGAGGTCGGCCTCCGCCTCGCCGGAGACGACGGCTGCGAGATGGAACACGACGTCCGGGCGTTCAGCCATCACATGCTCGATCAGGGCATGATCGGTCATGTCCCCGACGACGGGAAAGATCGCTGTTTCTTCGGAGCCGTAAGTGTGCGGCTCGACGATGTCCTGAAGCGTGATCTTGGTCACCGGCCTGCCACCGAGCGAGCCCGTCGTGACCAGGTTCTCGGCAATCTTGCGCCCGATCATGCCGGCGGCACCTGTGATGAGAATGTGCATGGCGGCTCCTTGTTTTTCTGGGCCGCCCGGGCGGGCAGCCTTCCTCACGCCGTCTTGCGGAAATCCTGAAGGCGGCGAAGTTGTTTCCCGTCTTCGTCAAAATTCTTCGGATCGAGCCAGGAAGTGAGCGCGGCGCGGCGCGCCGGCCATTCGCTGTCGATGATGGAGAACCAGGCCGTGTCGCGGTTGCGGCCCTTCATCACCAGATCCTGGCGGAAGATGCCTTCGAAGGTGAAGCCGAGCCGTTCGGCGGCACTTCTGGAGGCGGCATTCGCCGCGTCACATTTCCATTCGTAGCGGCGATAGCGCAGATCGTCGAAGACGTGGCTCGCCATCAGTGCCATCGCCTCCGTCCCGCCGGCGCTGTTTTGCAGAAGCGGCGAATAGGCGATGGAGCCGACTTCGGTCGAGCCATGGTCGGGACGGTTGCGCATATAACTCGCCATGCCGACAATCTTGCCGTCGGAGAGGCGGCGGATGACGAGCGTGCGCCAGCCGCCTTCGGTGATCGCCTCGGAGACGGTGCGCTCCATGATGTCGGCCGACGCGAAGGGGCCGATCGCCATATAGCGCCAGATGGCGGCATGGGCGGCGCCGCCGAGCGCGGAAAAGAGACCTTGGCGGTGCGCCGACCAGGCGAGCGGCTCGAGCCGAACGCGTCGACCCTCCAGCACCTTGTTGCCCGGAAGGGCGCGGGGAGACCAGGAAGTGAGATCAGTCATCATCGTCGAGAGGGTGTGTGAAAGCGCCGTCGAGGGTGGAGGATTTTGCCGCCCCGGAGAAGGCGAAGCGGCGGTGGGTGAGGGCATTGGCGGCGTCGAGAAAGGCCCCGAGCGCGACTTTATTGAGGCCGGAGCCGATCGACACGCGGTGCACGCCGAGCCTTTCGAGGGCTGCGATGTCGTCGGAGATGCCGCCGACGCCGCCCAGCACGTTGACGGGAACGGAGATGGCGCCGGCAATGGCTTCCACCTCCTCGCGCGTGGTGATGCCCGGCGCATAGACGACATCGGCCCCGGCAGCCTCGAAGGCGCGCAGACGCTTCACCGCTTCGTTGACGGGATCGGAATGGCGGACGAGGAAGGTCTCGGTGCGGCCGGTCAGGACGAAATCGGGATTGGCCTTCGCAGCCGCCTCTTTGGCGGCTTCGAAGCGGCGGAGCGCCTCGTCGAGCGGATAAAGCGCGCCTTGACCCAGATCTTCGATCGAACAGCCGGCGAGGCCGCAATCGATCGCCTGACGGATGGTTTCACCAACCTCCTCCGGCGTCTCGCCGTAGCCCGATTCGAGGTCGCCGTTGACCGGCAGAGAGGTCGCCGAAACGATCGATTTCGCATGGGCGAGCGCCTCCTGCCGGCTCACACGGCCGGCAGCGTCCGGGCGCCCGAGCGACCAGGCAAGGGCTGCCGAAGAGGTGGCGAGCGCCTCAAAGCCGAGATCGGCGAGGAGCTTGGCGGTCCCCGCATCCCAGGGATTGGGCATGATGAAGAGCTTGTCGCGGGCGTGCAGAGCACGGAACGTGGCGGCTTTGTCGCTCATCAGGTCCCCTTGGGTCACATCCCGGCCAGGGGTACCATTTCCTCACCGGCGGCAGCAATGAGGTCCGTGTCGAATGTCGCGAGTGGCAGGCTGCGGAGAAGGGGTTCGGCAGGCGGAAGCTGTGTCGGAGGAAGAGTTTCGACGGCGCATGGCCGCCTGGGACGACATCATGGAACTTGCGCCGCCGCGCGACCCCGATCTTCGCTGGGAAGATGTCGAGCGGGAGATGGACAGCCTCTTTGAGGGCATGGACGACGAGGAGCGCCCCCCTTCTCTGTGAGCGGAGGGACTTTATAAGGGGAGCGACTTTTCGCACACCGATATCGAAAGCGCATTTCCATGACCCTCACGACCATTTCCGGCTTCGATCGCATCGGCGAAGAAAATGCCTTTGCCGTCCTGGCGCGTGCCGGGGCGCTCGCCGCTGAAGGCCGCGACATCGTCAATCTCGGCATCGGCCAGCCGGATTTCAAAACGCCCGAACATATCGTCGAGGCGGCGGTGAAGGCGCTCAAGGACGGGGCGCATGGCTATACGGATGCGACCGGCATTCTGCCGCTGCGCGAGGCCGTGGCGCGGCGCATGCGTGCCACCACCGGCGTCGAGGTCTCTCCCGGCAATGTCATGATCGTGCCGGGCGGCAAGGTGACAATGTTCGCCGCGATCTTGATGTTCGGCGAGCCGGGCGCAGATATCCTCTATCCCGATCCGGGCTTTCCGATCTATCGCTCGATGATCGAGTTTACGGGCGCGCGGCCGGTGCCTGTGCCGATCCGCGAGGAGAATGGTTTTGCCTTTTCAGCCGAGGAGACTTTGTCGCTCCTGACGCCTGAAACACGGCTCGTGATCTTGAATTCACCGGCCAATCC
Organism: Rhodopseudomonas julia; assembly: GCF_030813515.1. Classification (NCBI taxonomy): domain Bacteria; kingdom Pseudomonadati; phylum Pseudomonadota; class Alphaproteobacteria; order Hyphomicrobiales; family Nitrobacteraceae; genus Rhodopseudomonas; species Rhodopseudomonas julia. The sequence goes on from NZ_JAUSUK010000001.1 coordinate 1,737,778, forward strand.
GACCGGCGGCGTGACCCCGAAGGCGGAGATCGACAAGCTGGTGGCAGGGCTTGCCGAGAGGCCCGACATCGCCATCCTCTCCGACGAGATCTACGATCAAATGGTCTATGACGGCGAACGCCATGTCTCGCTTCTCGGCTATCCGGAGATCGCCGACCGCCTCATTCTCCTCAACGGCTGGTCGAAGACCTGGGCGATGACCGGCTGGCGCATGGGTTGGTCGATCTGGCCGGACGCGCTTTACGACAAGGTGAGGAAGCTCGCCGTCAACGCCTGGTCCTGCGTCAACGCCCCGGCGCAATATGCCGGGATCGCCGCGATCGACGGGCCGCAGGATGCGGCGGACGAGATGATCGCCGCTTTCGACCGCCGGCGCGGCGTCGTCACCGAACTCCTCAACGAACTGCCGGGCGTCTCATGCATCACGCCGAAAGGCGCGTTCTATGCCTTCCCGAATATTTCGAAGACGGGCTTCAAGGCGAAGCCGCTCGCCTCAGCACTTCTCGAAGAGGCGGGTGTCGCGCTGATCGGCGGCCCGGATTTCGGCGTGCACGGCGAAGGCTATGTGCGCGTCTCCTACGCCAATTCGGAGGAGAACATCCGCCGTGCGGTCGATCGGATCGGGGATTTTCTGACGGGCGCAAAGGCCCGCCAGGTCAGCGCGTAACGAGTTCCGGTCCCATCAGGATGGTCGGCAGGAAGGTCGAGATCCACGGCACGTAGGTCACGATCACCAGGAAGATCATCAAGATGCCGGTGAAGGGGAGTGCCGCCTTCACCACGCGCACGAGATTCATGCCGGTTATGCCGGAGGTCACGAAGAGGTTGAGCCCGATCGGAGGGGTGATCATGCCGATCTCCATGTTGACGATCATGATGATGCCGAGATGGATCGGGTCGACGCCGAGCTGGATGGCGATCGGGAAGACCACGGGCGCCACGATCAGCAGCAGGCCCGACGGCTCCATGAACTGACCGCCGAGGAGAAGCAGCAGGTTGACCGCGATGAGGAAGGTGAACCAGTTGAAGCCGGCTCCGAGCATCCAGTCGGTGATCGTCTGCGGAATGCGTTCCGACGTCAGCACATGCGCGAAGAGGAGCGCGTTGACGATGATGAACATCAGCATGATCGTCGTCTTGCCGCTGTCGACGAGCACCTTGCGCGTGTCGCGATGGAAGCAGGCGGCCGGAAAGCCCAGGACGATGTCTTTGATGCCACGTGCCCATAGAGGCAGGCTCGCCACCAGCGCCTTCGGCGCGCCCGTCCCCTCGCGCCAGGCGAGATAGGCGACGAGCGCCACCAGAGAGACGACGATCGCCAGCATCTGGCGCGTCTGGAGCGTGGAATCGGGCACCAGGAAGAAGCCGAAAATCAGAATCGTGACATAGAGTGTGAAGGCATAGACGAGGCCGAGGAAGCCGTTGCGTGCGGCATGTCCGTCCTCCTCGCGCACCCATTTGCGACCCTTGAGGGGGCCCATGTCACGATAGATGAAAAGGGCCACCAGGAACGCATAGACGGCGGCAACGGCTGCGGCCTCCGTCGGGGTGAAGGCGCCGCCATAGATGCCGCCCAGGATGACGACGATCAGGAAGAGGCCGGCCGCCGCATCCTTGCCGGCGGAGACGATTTCGCCGAAGCCCGGAAAAGGTTGCGGCTTCAGCCCACGGATGCGGGCATTGATGTAGATGCCGACCATGAGCATGACGCCGGCGAGGAGACCCGGAATGACGCCGGCGAGGAACATGCGCCCGACCGAAACATCGGTCGCCGCCGCATAGACCACCATGACGATCGAGGGCGGGATCAGGATGCCGAGCGTACCAGCATTGGCGATGATGCCGGCTGCGAATTCCTTCGAATAACCGGTCTGACGCATGGCGGCGATGGCGATCGTGCCGATCGCCACCACGGTTGCGGGCGATGAACCCGAGAGAGCCGCAAACAGCATACAGGCGAGGACCGACGCCATGGCGAGGCCGCCGCGCATATGCCCGACCGAGGCGATGGCGAAACGGATGATGCGCTGCGCAACGCCGCCGGTGGAGAGAAATGCCGACGCCAGGATGAAGAACGGAATGGCGAGAAGCGTGTAGTTCTGCGAGGCGGTGAAAAGCTGCAGAGCCACCGAGGACATGGAATCGGTGGAGAAGAACGCGATGACGATGACGCTCGACAGGCCGAGCGCGATGGCGATCGGCACGCCCAGAAACAGAAGGGCGAGGACGAGCACAAAAAGGATCGAGGATTCCATATCGGCGCGGCTCTAGCGAGGATCGTGGGGGCGTCGGCCGTAGCCGTGCGGATGCGTATGGGTGATGGAGCCTTCGAACGGCTCTTCCTCGTCTTCGTCGTCGTCGAGAAGGCCTTCGTTTTCGGCGACGAGCTCTTCGGCTTCATGGGCGGCGACGATGAGTTCGCGACGCCCGGCGATGATGGCGACCGTCGCCTGCAGCGACCGCAGGGCGAGAAGGAAGAGGCCGATCGGCAGCATGAGATAGGCGACCCAGCGCTGCACGCGCTCCGGCGCGCCAAAAGTCTCCTGAGCCCAGACGGGATAACGAAGATCGTCGAGACCGAGGGGCAGATGGTAGAAACGTGTCCAATAGGCGATCGCGCCGCCCTTCGAATTGGCGCCCAAATATTGCAGCCAGTCGGAATAGAGCAGGATCACAGCATAGAGCAGCACCGTGAGGGCGCCGAAGATCGCCGCAATTTTGAACAGCGGCCGCGGCAATGCCCGGATCATGACGTCGACGCCCAGATGCGCGCCGATCTTCACGCCATAGGCCATTCCGAAGAGGATGAGCCAGGCGAAGAGGATGCGGGTGAATTCAAGCGCGCCGGTCCAGCCGGAATGGAAAACGTAGCGGGCGACCACCTGGGTAAACTGGGTGAGCGTCATCGCCGCCAGGAGAAGCGCGATGAAGTTCTCTTCCAGGTGGGTGACAAAGCGCTTGGCCCTCGTGCGCATGGGCTGTCCCTCCGGGGCAGGCGGTCGCCTCAGACAGCGACCGGTGCCGGCCAGCGTGTGCCGGCCGGACGGAAGTCTGCGCCCCGGCGGGGCGGGGCGCAGAGAGGCTCAGATCAGTTGTTGCCGGCCGCGACGGCGGCGTCGATCACGTCCTGACCGACATCGTCGCGGAACTGATCCCAGACCGGCTTCATGGCGTCGACCCAGGCCTGGCGCTCTTCAGGCGTCAGCTCGCGCACGGTGCCACCGGCATCGATGATCTTCTGCTTGGCCTCTTCGTTGATCTCCTCGGCGCGCGCATTGTACTCCGCGCTCACCTCTTTGAAGATCGACAGGAATTGGTCGCGCACGTCGGGCTCGAGACCGTCGAGCCATTCCGTGGATGTGACTGCCAGATACGTCAGAAGCTGATGGTTGGTCTCGGTGATGCCGTCCTGCACCTCGAAGAACTTCTGGGTGTAGATGTTGGACCAGGAATTCTCCTGACCGTCGACGACACCCGTCTGCAACGCACCGTAGACTTCCGAGAAGGCGAGCTTCTGGGCATTGGCGCCGAGCGCTTCGATCATCGCCTCGGCGACGTCGGAGGTCTGGATACGGAACTTCAGGCCCTTGGCGTCTTCCGGCTTGACCAGCGGCTTGTTCGCCGAGAACTGCTTCAGGCCGTTGTAGATGTAGCCGAGGCCGATGAAGCCCTTGTCCTCAATGGCGTGGAGCAGCTTCTCGCCCTCTTCGGAATTGGAGAAGGTGTTCACCGCCGTCATGTTCGGGAACAGGAACGGAAAGTCCCAGATGCGATATTTCTTGGTGTAGGCTTCGAACTTCGCCAGGGACGGCGCGGCCAGCTGCACATCGCCGAGAAGCAGCGCTTCCATCACCTTGTCGTCGTCGAAAAGCTGGGAGTTCGGGAAGACCTGCATGCAGGCCGTGCCGTCCATCTCCTTGTTGACGCGCTCGGCCAAGGCGGCCGCCATTTCACCCTTCGGGTGACCCTGGGCGGCAACGACATGGCTGAACTTGATGACCATTTCACCATCGTCGCAGCCGTCCTGCGCGAAGGCGGGGCTGGCAGCCGCCAGCATTGCTACTGCGGCGAGACCGCCGAGGAGCTTATTCATTGGAGTTCCTCCCTGAACTTCTGACTTTTGAAGACAAGCGCAAGAGCAAGGCCCGGCGCAAGTCTCCTGCTGCCGGGCCGTTACGTTGCCCCGGACCTTATACGATTGGCTCTTGTGGATTGGCTAGAGCAATTGTCCTAGCCACAAAGTCGAAGACGCGGCCGGAAATGAAACGCTTTCAGGCATTAAGGCACAAACTGGAGATAGCGTCGCAGGCAGTCTAAGCCGCGCCCGATATACGTTTGCCGGGCCCTAAAAGCACTTATGGGCCTTGAGGAATGACCTCAAGACCCACCTATGTGCCTGCGACAGTTCGCCTGTAGAGCGCGTTAAAGCACGCGGCTTCCGAGATAAGGGAAGGGGCGTTTGGGTTCATCGGCGTGCGGCCGTGCGCCCTTCGGGAGCTTCGGGAAACTCTCCTCGGCGCGGGCCCGTTTCGGCTCCACCGCATTCGGCCTTTTGCCGGAGGCGGTCGGTGCGGAGCGAACCTGCACCTTCTTGTCGGCGCGCTCTTCAAGGGCCTTCAGGATGGCGTCGCACCAGGCCTGAGCGGTGCCCTTGCTGATGCGGTCGAACATCGCCTGCCAGCGCTCCTTGCGCTCTTCGCGCGACATGTTGAGCGCTTGCTGCAGGGCCCGGGCGAGGGAGGCGGTGTCGTATGGATTGACGATCAGCGCTTCCGGCATCTCCTTCACCGCGCCGGCAAAGCGCGACAGGACGAGAACGCCCGGATCGTCGGGATTTTGGGCCGCGACATATTCCTTGGCGACAAGATTCATGCCGTCACGCAAGGGGGTGACGAGGCCGACGCGGCTTGCGCGGTAGATGCCGGCGAGAGCGCGCCTCGTGAAGCCGCGGGTCATGATGCGGATCGGCACCCAATCGAGCGCCGAGAAGGCGCCGTTGATGTGCCCGGCGAGCTCTTCAAGCTCGCTCCTGAGATCGGAATAGGCTTCCAGATCGGAGCGCGACAGCGGCGCCACCTGCATCAGGCTGACGCGGCCGCGGTTTTCCGGGTATTCCTGGAGAAGCCGCTCAAAGCCGCGGAAGCGTTCCGGGATGCCCTTGGAATAATCGAGGCGATCGACGCCGATGATCTGGTGGCGGTCGCGGAGAAGCACTTTCAGCTGCGCCTCGTGCTCCTCGGCTTCGTCGCTGACGGCGAATTCCGCAAAGCTCTGCGTATCGATGCCGATCGGGAAGGTGGAGGCGCGGAAGGTGCGGCCATAGGCTTCCAGCTCGTCATTGGGGAGTTCCCGTCCGCCAAGCTCTTCCACCACATAGCGGGCGAAATTCCGCCGATCGGAATCGGTCTGGAAGCCGATCACGTCATAGGCGGTGAGGGAGCGGACGATGCTCTGCGAGTTCGGCAGAGCGGTCATGATCTCCGGGCTCGGGAAGGGAACGTGCAGGAAGAAGGCGAGAGGCCCGCTGAAGCCCGATTCGCGCAGGCGCTCGCCCAGGACGATGTAATGGTAATCGTGAACCCAGACCATGTCGCCCGGCTGAAGCTGCGGCGTCAGCCGCGCAGCCATGCGCTCGTTCACACGCCGATAGGCGTTTTCATAGCGCTGATCGAAATTCGCGAGATCGAGGCGGTAATGGAGGAGCGGCCACAGGGTCTGGTTGGCATAGCCGCCATAAAATTCTTCGGCGTCTTCGGCTGTGAGGTCGATGGTGGAGAGGCGTACCTTGCCATGCTCTTCGATCTTGAGCGGGCCGAATGTGCCCTCATCGCTCTTTTCGCCCGACCAACCGAACCAGATGCCGCCGCGGGTGCGCAGAGCATCTCCCAGACCCACCGCCAAACCGCCAGCTTTGCCGCCGTCATGCAACGGCCCTACCCGATTCGACACGACTACGAGACGTCTCATGAGCCTGCTTTCGCCTCCGTCATTGCGCGTTTCGTGATTATCTTCATGTTTTCGGCAGAACCCCCGAACTGCGTCTTAAGTTCCTTTTGTCACGCACTTTTCATTGGCGTGCGACGGCGTCGAGCCAGCGATGAACCGCGGCGACGTCGTCCAGGCGATATTTGGCGGCCGTCTCTCCCGAACCGACCTTGATGCCGAAGCCTCCGGCCGATGCGACCCATTCAAAGCCGTCCTCGTCGGTGGTGTCATCGCCGATGAAAACCGCCTTGCGGCCGGAGAAGGGATCGCGCTGCATCAGCTTTGCGATCGCCTTGCCCTTGTCGACGCCCGAGGGGCGGATTTCGACGATCGCATGGCCTTTGACGAGCCGCAGATCCGAACAGCCCGCCACCGCCTCCTCGCCGAGCCTCTCGGCGCGGTCCGCCTCTTCCGGCGCGGTGCGGTAATGCACGACGAGCGCCGTCTCCTTGTCTTCGATGCGGAGCTTGTCGCCCGGGCCGATCTCCGCCTGGAGCCGCTCACGGGCCGTGGCGAGATCTTCAGGCGGCGGGGCCGTGACGACTTCGCCGCCGGCCGTGTAGCGCACTTCCTGACCGTGCACGCCGGCCGCCGGAAAGGCGAGCGGAGAGAGAAAACGGTCGATGGAGGAAAGAGCCCGCCCGCTGATGAGGGCGACGGCGCCGCCCTGGCGTTCTTCCAACGCGCTCAGGCGCTCAAGCGTGCCGGGTTCCAGAGTAATCCCGTCGGGATCGTCTGCAAAACCGACGAGCGTACCGTCGAAATCGAGGAAGAGTGCGTGGAGGGTCTTGTCGAGAAAGGGTGGTTTCGAAAGATCGCCCATGGCCAATGGGTAGCGTGTTTGGGCAACTGCGTCAAATTTGGTTGCGCTGCAGCAAAGGATTGACTGTGCTCCGGCCACGAAAAAACCCGCGGCCAGGAAGGCCGCGGGTCGATTTCTTGAACCGGTCTTAAAACCGGCAAGTAGTTGTCGACAAAGGGCTTATTCGGCGCCCTTAATTTTTTTCCTCGGCGTTGCGCTTCTTCAGCGCGGCACCCAGGATGTCGCCGAGCGAAGCACCGGAATCGGTCGAACCGTACTGGGCCACCGCTTCCTTCTCTTCGGCGATCTCCAGCGCCTTGATCGACAGCGCGATGCGACGCGCCTTCTTGTCGATGTTGGTGACGCGGGCATCGACCTTCTCGCCGGTGGCGAAACGCTCCGGCCGCTGCTCGGAGCGGTCACGCGACAGCTCGGCGCGACGGATGAAGGCGGTCATCTCGGTATCGGCGATCTTCACCTCGATACCGGAATCCTTCACCTCGACGATCTCGCCGGTGACGATGGCGCCCTTGCGGATGCCCTCGACGGCCTCGGCGAACGGATCGCCCTCGACCTGCTTGATGCCGAGCGAGATGCGCTCCTTGTCGACGTCGACTTCCAGGACGACGGCCTTGACCATCTCGCCCTTCTTGTACTCCTCCATCGCCTCTTCGCCCTGGCGGTCCCAGGAGAGGTCGGAGAGGTGCACCATGCCGTCGACGTCGTTGTCGAGGCCGAGGAACAGGCCGAACTCGGTCTTGTTCTTGACTTCGCCTTCGACGAGCGTGCCAACCGGATGGTTGTCGGCGAACTCTTCCCAAGGATTGCCCATGGCCTGCTTGAGGCCGAGCGAGATGCGACGCTTCTGAGGATCGACCTCGAGCACCATCACCTCGACCTCCTGAGAGGTGGAGACGATCTTGCCCGGATGGACGTTCTTCTTGGTCCAGCTCATCTCGGAGACGTGGATCAGGCCTTCGATGCCCGGCTCCAGCTCCACGAAGGCGCCGTAATCGGTGATGTTGGTGACGCGGCCGGTGAACTTGGCGTTGACCGGATACTTCACCTCGATGCCTTCCCAGGGATCCGCCTCGAGCTGCTTCATGCCGAGCGAGATACGGAAGGTCTCCGGATTGATGCGGATGATCTGCACCTTCACCGTCTCGCCGATCGCCAGGATCTCGGAGGGGTGATTGACGCGCCGCCATGCCATGTCGGTGACATGCAGGAGGCCGTCGATGCCGCCGAGATCGACGAAGGCACCGTATTCGGTGATGTTCTTGACCACGCCGTCGACGACCTGGCCTTCCTTCAGCTTGGCGACGAGCTCCGAGCGTTGCTCGGCGAGCGTGTCCTCAAGCACGGACCGGCGGGAGACGACGATGTTGCCGCGCCGCTTGTCCATCTTCAGGATGCGGAAGGGCTGCGGCGTCTGCATCAAGGGGCCGACATCCTTCACCGGGCGCACATCGACCTGGGAGCGCGGCAGGAACGCCACGGCACCGTCGAGATCGACGGTGAAGCCGCCCTTCACCTGGTTGAAGATCTGTCCCGTAACGGTGTCGTTCTTCTCGAAGCTCTCTTCAAGACGAACCCAGCTCTCCTCGCGACGCGCCTTCTCGCGCGACAGCATGGCCTCGCCGAGCGCGTTTTCCACGCGCTCCAGATAGACCTCGACCCGGTCGCCCGGCTTCAGCTCTCCGTCGCGACCACGCACGCCGAATTCCTTCAGCGGCACCCGGCCTTCAACTTTCAGGCCGACATCGATAACGGCCATGTCCTTTTCGATGGCGACCACAGTCCCATCGACAACCGTGCCCTCCTGGACATCGGCATCGGCAAAGGATTGTTCGAGTAGGGCCGCAAAATCTTCACGGCTCGGCTGCGGGACAGCCTGTTGCATACTGGCCATTCATGCTCCTGTTAGGGCCCGCATCTTCGGGCGGCTCTTCGGCTCGCCTGCGGGTCACAGCGCCATCGGTTCGTGTTGCTCTGGCCGTTTCTTCCCCCGCATCGAAGCGGTTGGCGCATAGGGACGAAACGGCGCGGTTCGCCGCGCGCCGTCTTAACGATCCCCCAGATAGCCCGAAAGGCACACCCTCAAGAAGGGCATGCCTCGTTACGGGCCGAAACGGCTCGATCAATAATCGCGACAGCTGCGCGGAATGCCGCTTCTATAGTCATTGCGCTGGTATCGATCAAGTGGGCGTCGTCTGCTGGGCGAAGCGGCGAATCAGCTCGCTGCATATCGCGCGCGTCGCGCCGCTTCAGATCTTCAAGCACGGCTTCGAAGTCGACATCCTGTCCGCGGCCGCGCAATTCCTCGGTGCGGCGACGCGCCCGTTCCTCGGGCTTCGCCGTCACGAAAAGCTTGGCGACGGCATCGGGACAGACGACCGTGCCGATGTCGCGCCCGTCGAGCACGGCGCCGGGCAGCTCGGCCGCGAAGCGCCGCTGACGGTCCACGAGGGCGCGGCGGAGCTCGCCCATGACGGCGATTTTCGAGGCTGCCTCGCCGATATCGTGCGCGGCAAGGCGGTCGCGCTCCATCGTCGAAAGATCGAGCCGCGAGGCCGCGGCGACCGCTGCGGCGACATCCGGCTCGTCTTCGCCCGAAGCCAGAAGCTCAGCCGCCACGGCGCGATAGGTGAGGCCAGTGTCGAGATGGCGCAGGCCATAATGGGCGGCGAGCCTGCGGGCGAGAGTTCCCTTGCCGGAGGCGGCGGGACCGTCGATGGCGATGATGAGGGGCTCGCTCATGACAGGACGGCCTCCGCATCGATGAGATCGGCGCCGAGCTTTCTCAAAATATTCTCAAAACTCGGGAAGCTCGTGGCGATCATGTTGGCGTCGTCGACGGTCACCGGCTTTTCCGCCACGAGGCCCAGAACGAGGAAGCTCATGGCGATGCGGTGATCGAGATGGGTGGTGACGGTGGCGCCGCCCGGCACCTTTCCGCCGGTGACGACGAGGCTTGCCTCGCCCTCTTCGCAGACGACGCCGTTCGCCGCGAGGCCGGCGGCGACGGCGGCGAGACGATCGGATTCCTTGACGCGCAGTTCCTCAAGCCCGTGCATGATCGTCTTTCCTTCGGCACAGGCGGCGGCGATGGCAAGGATCGGATATTCGTCGATCATCGACGGGGCGCGTTCGGCCGGGACCGTGATGCCTTTGAGGCGCGAGGTGCGCGCCCGCACATCGCCTAAGCGCTCGCCCCCGGTCTCGCGCTCGTTCTCGATCGAAATATCGGCGCCCATTTCCTGAAGCACATTCAAGAGGCCGGTGCGGCGCTCGTTGAGAAGAACGCCTTCCACGACGAGATCGGAATCGGGGCAGATGAGGCCGGCGACGATCAGGAAGGCGGCGGAGCTCGGGTCCGACGGGACTTCGATCGGCTGCGCCTCGAGCTCGGGCAGGCCCTCGAGGCGGATCACCGCTTCGCCCGACGCCGTCATGTTCACCTCGATATCGGCGCCAAATCCTTTGAGCATCTTTTCGGTGTGGTCGCGCGTCGGCACGGGTTCGATCACCGTCGTGGTGCCGGCGATGTTGAGGCCGGCGAGAAGGACGGCCGATTTCACCTGAGCCGAGGGGACGGGAACGCGGTATTCGATGGGTGCCATCGGCGCGGCGCCCTTGATCGTCAAAGGCAGACGGTCGCCCGAGCGCGCGATCACTTCTGCACCCATCTCACGCAGCGGGTCGAGGATGCGGCCCATCGGCCGGCGCGACAACGAGGCATCGCCGAGGAAGGTCGTGGCGAAGGGGTGGGCGCCGGCAAGAGCCATGGTGAGGCGTACGCCCGTGCCGGCATTGCCGAAGTCGAGAGCGGTCTCAGGCTCCAAAAAACCGCCGGTGCCGAGGCCGTTTACGCTCCATTCGCCGTTGGAATGCCGCTCGACCTTGGCGCCGAAGCCGCGCATCGCCGCAGCCGTGGCGAGGACATCGGCCGCTTCCAGCAGGCCCGTGATCCTGGTCTCGCCGAGAGCGAGCGCCCCGAACATCAAGGCGCGGTGCGAGATGGACTTGTCGCCGGGCACTGTGACGCGGCCTGAAAGGCCGGACGAGGCGCACGCCGTCGACGGGCGTGGAACGGCTTCCGACATGGACGATGTCCTCACGTGATGCTGCAACAAGGGTGCTCTCTGGGGTGCTTTTAGGGCATGCCCAGGCGCCCTCCCGTTAGCATCCTCCCCGGCGGGGGTCATCCCCGCCAGCGCCCCACGCGATACAGATGCACAGAGAAGGCGTTTGACAGGGGCAGCACCGGCCGTTAGTGGGACCGCGATTTTCTGACATTCGAGGATTAGCCGACGTGGCCAAGCCAGAACTTGGAACCAAACGCGTTTGCCAGGAATGCGGCACCAAGTATTACGACCTCAATCGTGATCCTATTGTGTGCCCGCATTGCGGCACCGTCTATGAGCTGTCCGCCCGCGAAAAGGCGGCAGAAGCGGCCGCGGCCGAGCAGGAAGAAGAGGTCGAGGACGTCGTCGAAGCGGAAGACGACGAGGAGGAGGACGTGGATGTCGTCTCCCTCGAAGAGGCCGAGGACGAGGAAGAAGGCGAGACCGCCAAGTCGACATCTTCCGATGACGACAGCGATGACGAGGACGTTCCGGAGATCGACGACGACGGGTTGGAGATCGACGGCGACGACGATGACACCTTCCTCGACGACGATGAGGACGGCGATGAGGACGTCTCCGACATCCTCGGTGACGTCGACGAAGACGAGGAGCGCTGAGGCGCTTCAAAATTCGCGTTTTTCGGGACTTGCAAAACGTCAAAGTCGCGCATAGTTTCCGCCCGCTTCGGTCGGAGGGGTTTTCCTCCCCGGCCGGACAAGGCTCCCGCCTCCGAGGCGGAAGTCTGAAGGCCGATCTTTTCGTTTGATCGGTCGTTCCCAAAGAATGGGGCCGTAGCTCAGTTGGGAGAGCGCGTGAATGGCATTCACGAGGTCAGGGGTTCGATTCCCCTCGGCTCCACCATTTTTCGATGTGATTCTCTTGTGAGCGCTTCGTCGCCTCCGCTCTTGCCGAATCGGCCGCGCGGGAGGCGGCTTTGAGAATCCCCCCGAACGTTTTCGGGGAACCTGGATCGCGGGCATCGCCGGTTTTGCCTGCCTGATCTCGACAGGATAGGAGCTGCTTCGACATGGACAAAAATCTCGCTGTTTTCGCCCTTCCGGTCTCGCTGCGAGAAGTCCGTTTCCATGTCCGTTTTCCTCACCCTTTCCAATCTCTCCTGGTCCAGGCCTGACGGCGCGCCGCTTCTCTGTGACCTGAATCTGCGACTTGGCCGTGAGCGCGTCGGCATCGTCGGGCGCAACGGCATCGGCAAGACGACCCTCCTGCGGCTCGTTGCCGGCGAATTGCGCCCCGTCTCGGGTCATGTCGACGTCCACGGCACGATCGGTCTGATGCGCCAGGAGATGGCGGTCGCTGCCGGTGAGACGATCGCGGATTTTTTCGGGCAGGGCGCGGCCGTGGACCTGGTCGATCGCGCCGAAGCCGGCTTTGCCGAGCTCGACGAGCTCGTTCAGGCCGATTGGACGATTGCCGAGCGCATCAGAAACGCACTCTCCCGCTGCGGTCTCGATGCCGATCCGCGCACGCCTCTCATGGCGCTTTCGGGAGGCGAGCGGACGCGCGTCGCTCTTGCCGCTCTGGTGTTCGAGACGCCGGATCTCCTGCTTCTCGACGAGCCGACGAACAATCTCGACCGGGCGGGACGGCAGGCGGTGATCGAGCTCATCCGAAGCTGGGGGAGCGGCGCCATCATCGTCAGCCATGACCGCGAGCTTCTCGGGGAGATGGATGCGATCGTGGAGCTGTCGCAGTTCGGAGCGGTGCGCTACGGCGGAAATTACAGCGCCTTCAGGGCGCAGAAGGCTACTGAGACGGAGGCCGCCGAGCGCGAGCTGGCGGATGCGGAGAAAGGTCTTGCCGAGACGAGGCGACGTGCGCAGCAGGCGGCGGAGCGCAAGGCCCGCACGGACAGCCGGGGACGAAAGTCCCGCGCCAGGGGAGATCAGCCCAAGATCTTGATGGATGCAGCAAAGGAGCGGGCCGAGGCGACAGGCGGGGCAAATGCGCGCCTGCGCGATGCACGGCTTCAGACGGCGAAGGACGCGCTTGCCGAGGCGCGGGCGTCCGTCGAGATCCTGCGGCCCTTGTCCATGGAGCTTGCGCCGACTGGTTTGCCCCGCGGCAAGACGGTCTTGCGGGTCGATGCGGTGACGGGCGGGTATGATCCGGCAAGGCCGGTCATCTGCGATTTTTCCATGACGATCACCGGGCCTGAGCGTGTCGCGATCGCCGGGCCGAACGGTTCTGGCAAAACCACACTGGTCAAATTGATTACCGGGCGGCTAGAGCCGCAAAAGGGACATGTCGATCTTGCGGTGCCGTTCGCGTTTCTCGACCAGCATGTGAGCCTGCTGCGTCCCGGCCTCTCGTTGCGGGAGAATTTCCGTCGCCTGAACCCGGAGGCGGACGAGAACCAATGTCGCGCGGCCCTGGCGCGGTTTCGGTTTCGGGCGGAAGATGCGCTGCAGGAGGCGGGGAGCCTGAGCGGGGGCGAGCGCCTGCGCGCCGGTCTCGCCTGCACCATCGGCCAGGCCGAGCCGCCCGGCCTTCTCGTTCTGGACGAGCCGACGAACCATCTCGATTTCGATGCGCTTCAAGCCCTCGAGAGCGCGCTTGAGGCTTATGACGGCGCGCTCATCGTCGTCAGCCACGACACGACATTTCTTGCGCGGCTCGGCCTCGACCGGACCGTCGAACTCGGCGGGGAATGAGCGATCTCACGCTGGTTTCGAACCCGATGACAATTGGACAGGATGAGAGAGACTTTGGCTCTTTGCGATCATATGTTCGTCGTGACCGGCGGCCCTGGCTCCGGAAAAACCGCCTTGATTGAAGCCCTCGCGGCCGCGGGGCCGCGGACCATGCCGGAGGCGGGACGCGCGATTATCCGCGATCAGGTTCAAATCGGCGGTTCCGCTCTGCCCTGGGCGGACCGGAGCTCCTTTGCGGAGCTTATGCTCTCTTGGGAATTGCGCTCGCATCGCGAGGCGCTCGCCCTTTCCGGCCCGGTCGTGATGGATCGGGGCGTGCCGGATGTGATGGGCTATCTGCGCCTGTGCGGCCTCAGCGTGCCGCAGCATGTGCAACACGCTGCTGAGCTCTTCCGGTACAATCGCCGTGTGTTTCTTGCGCCCTGGTGGCCCGAGATCTTCGCTCAGGACGAGGAGCGCAAGCAGGACCCCGCAGAAGCGCGGGAAACGGGCGCGGTGATGGAACGAACCTATTCAGACCTCGGCTACGAGATCGTGCGCCTGCCTTACGCCAGCATCGAGGACCGTGCGGCCTTCGTGCTCGAATGCATCGCCACGTGAGGGCGGTGTGTTTTCGGAAGCGCGCCGGCCTTTGAGGCGCGCAGCGTTCGAGCCGAAGGGTCGTTCCCGCTTTCGTGCGATCGTCTTGGCTGGGTTTTCTCGCTCGGGTCCGCTCTCCGTGTCGCGCCGACATGCTTTTCTGGCGTCTCCCGGGCACAAGAAGAATGACCAGTTTTGAAATCACGCGGAAAGGCTGGGGAGTTCTGTAAGAAGGATTTCTGAGACTATTAGAAGTTTTGCGCGTGCGCGTGATGCAAGCTGTGCGCAAGGTATTCGATATATTCGCTGTCGATCTTCTACATCTTTATGCGCGCCTTGGTCGGAAGCGCTGAGGGGGGTCTTGGGGAGACTATGCTGCGTTCTGCCAAAGCCAAGAATGCCGAACTGATCGTGGAGGCTCTCGATCGTTCGCTCGCCATCATCGAATTTACGCCGAGTGGGGAGATCCTCACGGCCAATCGAAACTTCCTCGATTGTGTCGGCTACGAACTCAGCGAGATCGTCGGGAGACATCATTCGATGTTTGTCGATTCGATCTATCGGCAGAGTGAGGCGTACGAGCAGTTCTGGCGCGATCTGGCGGCCGGCAAGTTCATTCAGTCGGAGTTCAAGCGTGTCGGCAAGTCGGGCGCGCGTATCTGGTTGCAGGCGACCTACAATCCCGTCGTGGCGAAGGGAAAGGTCGTCAAGATCGTCAAACTTGCGACCGACATCACCGAAAAGAAGCTGCAGACGGAGACCGATGCGGCGTGGCTTTCCGCCCTCAACCGCTCACAAGCGGTCATTCAATTCGATCTCTTCGGGACGATCGTCCACGCCAATGCGAATTTCCTGGAGGCGACCGGTTATTCTCTTGAGGAGCTCGTCGGCAAACATCACTCGATGTTCCTGGAAGCCCAGGAGCGCGAGAGCGCGGATTATCGCCAGTTCTGGAAAGCGCTGCGCAAGGGTGAATTTCAGGCGGCCGAATACCGCCGCTTCGGCAAGGGCGGCCGAGAGATCTGGATCCAGGCGACCTACAATCCGATTTTCGACGAGAATGGCGAGGTCTGCGGCGTGGTGAAATTCGCCACCGAGACCAACCGGGTCAAGGAGCGTCTGGAGCGGGAAGCCATTCAGAAGTCAATCGACGTCGATCTGGAGGCGATCCTCAAGGAGATCACTGACGCCAGCCACCAGGCGACATCGGCGGCCAGTGCGTCCACACAGACCTCCACCAACGTGCAGGCCGTCGCTTCGGGTGCCGAGGAGTTCGCCGCCTCGATCGAGGACATCGGTCGGCAGGTAGGTCATGCGCTGGAGATCACGGCAGCCGCCGTCGGCAAGGGCGATCGCGCCAATTCCATCGTCGGCGGGTTGTCGGAAGTGACCCAGAGGATCGGCGACTTCGTCGGTCTCATCAACAGCATCGCCGCCCAGACGAACCTTCTTGCCCTCAATGCGACGATCGAGGCCGCGCGTGCCGGCGAGGCCGGAAAGGGCTTTGCCGTCGTCGCCTCCGAGGTGAAGCATCTCGCGGGTCAGACCGCCAAGGCGACGGACGACATCACCACGCAGATCGCGGCCGTTCAGGCGGTTACGGGCGAGGCGGCGGATGCGTTGAAGGAGATCACGGCGCTGGTCAGTGAGATCAACACCATCTCCATCAGCATCTCTTCGTCGATGGAGGAGCAGTCCGCCGTGACCCGCGACATGGCCTCGAATATGGAGACGGCGTCCTTCGGCGTTACCACGATCACGGACAACATGGCCGCGATCGCGGCGGCGACGCAAGGCGTGCGAAACTCCACCTATCAGGTCCGCGAAGCCTCCCGGAAGATCGCCTGAAGATTGCCCTAGGCTCCCTGGCGGAAGCGACCGGATAAGATGTGGCTGGAGCCCGGATAGACGAAATTTGCAAACGTGATCATGGTCGTGCCGCGCCAGGTGCGGCGCTCGACGCTGAGGCAGGGCTCGTCGGCTGCGACATGAAGCAGACCACCCGCCGTGCTGCCGGCGCGGATGGCGGCGATGCGGTGCTCGCCTTCGGTGTAGGAGACGTTTTCCAGAAGCCAGGGGCCCGGCGGAATATCCTCGAACGGGATGCCGCGGGCTTCCGGTACGATGGTGAGATTGATCCAGCGGTCTTCGAGCGCGGCAGGCTTTGAACTCGCGAAATGCCGGCAGTGGAGATGCAGGATCGGCGTTTCCGCCGCCACGCCCGTGGCAAGGCTCATCGCCGCGGAGACGCGCGCTTCCTGGCGCTGCATCAATTCGTAACCGTAATCTTCGCCGCGGGCTTCGATTTCGTGGCGGATGTCGCCGATCGAGGTGACCGCGTGTTCGCCGGCGCGCGGAGCGACGAAGCTGCCGACGCGACGTCGGCGGGCGATCAGCCCCTGATCGGCAAGGGCCCGAAGCGCCCGGTTCACCGTCATGCGCGAGGCGCCGAAGGTTTCCATCAGGCTGATTTCCGGAGGAATGCGCTTTCCCGGCTGCCAGCTGCCTGAAAGGATCGGATCGGCGATCGCCCGGCGGATCTGGTCGTGCAGCGGTCCCTCTCCGTCGAGCTTCAACTCCGCCGTCATGCGACGAGCTGGCGCATCGTGGCGGCAAAACGCTGCCGGATTTCGGTGCGGGCGATATGGCGGCCGGCTTCGACCTTTTTCTCGCCACCGACATAGACATCGGCGATACCGGCCGGGCCGCCGGCAAAAATGTAGCTGTCGAGAAGCTGATCGTCCTCACGCCCGACGAGTGTCGGATGGTCCTGATCAAGAACCACGATATCGGCGCGGCATCCGACTTCGAGACGCCCGATCGGACGGGCAAGCGCCTGGGCGCCGCCTGTCGCAGCGCCCTCGTAGAGCCGGCGGCCGGTGGAGAGGGCGGGCTCGCCGAGCACGTTTCTCGCGCGCTCCTTGAGGCGCTGCGAATATTCCAGCATGCGCAGTTCCTCTGCCGCGCTGATGAGGACATTGCTGTCGCTGCCGACGCCGAAGGCGCCCGAGGCAGACAGAAAACGGGTGCCGTCGAAAATGCCGTCGCCGAGGCTCGCTTCGGTGATCGGGCAGAGGCCCGCCACCGCCCCCGATCGCGCCAAGCCTTCGGTTTCTTCCGGCAGCATATGCGTGGCGTGGATGAGGCACCAGCGGCGGTCGAGCGCCACATTGTCGAGGAGCCATTCGACCGGACGTGCGCCAAGGGCCGCCACGCATTCCTCGACCTCTTTCGTCTGTTCGGCGGCGTGGATGTGGAACGGGCCGTCGGAAGAAAGTGTCAGAACGTCGTTGAAGATCTCCGGCCTGATGGCGCGCAGCGAATGCGGGGCGATGCCGATACGCGCATCGGGGACCCTCTCAAGATGGGCGCGGGAGGCTTCGAGAAGGCGGGCGAAGCGTTCCGGGTCGTTGCCGAAGCGAAGCTGCGCCGGGCTCAGCGGCTCGCCGGCAAAGCCGTTCTCGCCATAAAAGACGGGGAGGAGCGTCAGGCCGATGCCGGTTGCCCGCGCCGCTTCGACGATGCGGCCGGCCATTTCGGCGATGTCGTTATAGGCGGACCCGCCCGGCGCATGGTGGAGATAGTGAAATTCGCCGAGCGCCGTGAAGCCGCCTTCGAGCATTTCCACGCAGGCCTGAGCGGCGATCGCCTCAACGTCGTCCGGCGTCAGGCGCTCCAGGAAGGAATACATCACCTCGCGCCAGGTCCAGAAGGAATCGGCCCTCTCGCCGCGCCGTTCGGCAAGCCCCGCCATGCCGCGCTGGAAGCAATGGCTGTGCAGGTTCGGCAGGCCGGGGAGGGCGACGCCGAGGGCCACGCCGCCATCTCGTTGACCCGTCTCGATTTTTGCGATGGCGCCATCGTCGGCGACGTCGATCACAACATTCTCGGCCCAACCGGTCGGCAACAGAGCCTTATCGAAACGGAGCTTGATCATCGGCATTATCCTCGCTAGTCCTTATTTGTATAGACAAATGATGAGAGCGAGGGAAGAGCTTGGCTGAACCTGTCGATCGTCTCTGGCGCAACGCGCGCATCGCCACGCTGGAACCCGGATCGGGCGCCGAATCTGGTGATGGCGCGCTTGGCATCATCGAAGGTGGCGCGCTCGCCGCGAAAGACGGCAAGATCGTCTTCGTCGGCCGCGAGAGCGAGATGCCCACCGTCGCCGCCCAAGAAACGTTCGATTGCGAGGGGCGGTTCATTCTTCCGGGCCTCATCGACTGTCACACGCATCTCGTTCATGGCGGCAACCGCGCCGCGGAATGGGAAATGCGGCTGAAGGGCGAGAGCTATGAGGCGATCGCCAAGGCCGGCGGCGGTATCGTCTCAACCGTGTCCGCGACGCGGGCCGCTTCGGAAGACGATCTCGTCCAATCGGCGCTGCCGCGCCTCGACACGCTCCTTGCCGAGGGCGTGACCACGATCGAGGTGAAATCCGGCTACGGCCTCAATCCGGACGACGAAGTGAAGATGCTGCGGGCCGCAGGCCGGCTCGCAGAGCTCCGGGACGTCGATGTGGTGCGCACATTCTTGGGTGCGCATGCGCTGCCGCCGGAAGCGGAAGGCGACAAGGACGCCTATATCTCGCAAGTCTGCGAGCAGCAGCTGCCGCAGGTGGCGGCGGAAAAGCTCGCCGATGCGGTCGACGGCTTCTGCGAGGGGATCGCCTTCTCGCCGGAGCAGATCGCCAAAGTCTTTGCTGCCGCCAAAGGCTTCGGCCTGCCGCTGCGCCTCCATGCCGAACAGCTTTCCGATCTCGGCGGGGCGGCACTTGCCGCAAGCTATGGTGCGCTGTCGGCCGACCATCTTGAATATCTGGGCGATGACGGCATTGCCGCGATGGCCAAGGCGGGCACGGTCGCCGTGCTCTTGCCCGGCGCCTATTACTTCCTGCGCGAAAAACAATCGCCGCCGGTTGCGGCCTTGCGCAAGGCGGGCGTGCCGATCGCGATCGCGACCGATTGCAATCCCGGCACCTCGCCGATGACTTCGTTGACCCTCACCATGAACATGGCCTGCACGCTCTTCCGTCTCACTCCGGAAGAGGCGATCGCCGGCGTTACCCGCGAAGCCGCAAAGGCGCTTGGGCGCGCGGCGCGGATCGGCACACTGGCCGAAGGAAAGGATTGCGATCTTGCGATTTTCGACATCGAGCATCCGGCGGAGCTTGCCTACCGCATCGGCTTCAATCCGCTCTGGCAGCGTGTGAGGCAGGGACGATGACACAGCTCACTTTGACGCCCGGCGCCGTCACGCTCGCCGAACTTGAACGCCTTTACCGCGACGGTCTCGATGCGGAGCTCGACCGCGCCTGCCGTCCGGCCGTCGAAGCCTCGCAGGCCCAAGTCGAAGCGGCTGCTGCCGGCGAGGCCGCCGTCTATGGCATCAATACGGGCTTCGGGAAGCTCGCCTCGACGCGTATTGCCCCCGCCGACACGGCGCAGCTGCAGCGCAATCTCATCCTGTCGCATTGTTGCGGCGTGGGCGAGGCGCTGCCCGCGCCGATCGTGCGGCTGATGATGGCGCTGAAGCTTCTGTCGCTCGGACGCGGCGCGTCCGGCGTGCGCTGGGAGATCATCGCCTGCCTGGAAGCGATGATGGCGAAGAACGTCGTTCCCGTCGTGCCGCGGCAGGGCTCGGTCGGCGCCTCCGGCGATCTTGCGCCGCTCGCCCATATGACGGCCGTGATGATCGGCGAGGGCGAAGCCATTTATGACGGAACGCGCATGGAAGGCGGCGCGGCCATGCGGGCGGCCGGGCTTCAGCCCGTCGTGCTCGGCCCGAAGGAAGGCCTCGCGCTCATCAACGGCACGCAATGTTCGACCGCGATGGCGCTTGCGGGTCTCTTTGGCGCCTGGCGGGCGGGCCTCACCTCGCTCGTGACGGGCGCGCTTTCCACCGATGCGGCGATGGGCTCTGCCGCGCCCTTCCGCGAAGAAATGCACACGCTGCGCGGCCAGCCGGGGCAGATCGCGGCGGCGGCGACGCTGCGGGCGCTGATGGCCGATTCGGAAATCCGGGAATCGCACCGCGAGGGTGATGAACGCGTGCAGGATCCTTATTGCCTCAGATGTCAGCCGCAGGTTGCCGGCGCTTGTCTCGACCTCCTGCGCCAGGCCGGAAACACGCTCAGGATCGAGGCGAATGCGGCCACCGACAATCCGCTCGTTTTGACCGAGAGCGGCGACATCGTGTCGGGCGGCAATTTCCACGCCGAACCGGTGGCGTTCGCCGCCGATCAGATCGCGCTTGCCATCGCCGAGCTTGGTTCGATCGCACAGCGGCGCATCGCCATGCTGGTCAATCCGACGCTCTCCTTCGGACTGCCGGCGTTCCTGACGCCGAAGCCGGGTTTGAACTCGGGCTTCATGATCGCCGAGGTCACGGCGGCGGCGCTGATGAGCGAGAACAAGCAGCGTGCCAATCCCTGCTCCACCGATTCCACGCCGACGAGTGCCGACCAGGAAGACCATGTCTCCATGGCCGCCCACGGGGCGCGGCGGCTCGGCCCCATGAACCATAACCTTTCGCGTATCATCGGCATCGAATGGCTGGTGGCGGCGCAGGGCGTGGAGCTGCGTGCGCCGCTTCAAACCTCGCGCGCTTTGCAAAAGGCGTTGGCGCGGCTGCGTGATGCGGTGCCGGCGCTCGAGGATGATCGCTATCTTGCGCCCGATCTCGGTGCGGCGGCGGGCCTCGTGGAAGCGGGTGCGGCGCTTGAGGCATGCCGGGACGTGGCATTTCCCGATCTGGAGGGTTGATCCTTGCGCGATTTCATCACCGTCGGACGCGGCGGCTCACCGCTCATCCTGTCTTTTCCGCATACCGGTACGGCGA
This sequence comes from Rhodopseudomonas julia, assembly GCF_030813515.1. Lineage (NCBI taxonomy): Bacteria > Pseudomonadati > Pseudomonadota > Alphaproteobacteria > Hyphomicrobiales > Nitrobacteraceae > Rhodopseudomonas > Rhodopseudomonas julia. The sequence continues at coordinate 1,758,786 of NZ_JAUSUK010000001.1, forward strand.
TCCCGCCGGAGCTCGAGACGCGTCTCGTCAGCCGCGAGCGGGCCATCCTCGACACCGATTGGTGGATCGACCGGCTCTATGGCCCGATCGCCAAGCAGCTCGATGCAAGCATCGTCCACACCGTGATGTCGCGCAGCGTCATCGACGTCAATCGCGACCCGTCGGGCGCCTCGCTCTATCCCGGGCAGGCGACGACGGGGCTGGTGCCGAGCGAAACCTTTGACGGCGAGCCGCTTTATCGGCCCGGCGAAGAACCGGACGCGGCGGAGATCGACGTGCGGCGCGAAACCTGGTTCGCACCCTATCACGCAGCGCTCGAAGCAGAGATCGCCCGCGTGAAGAGCCGGCACGGCTTTGCCGTTCTCTATGATTGCCATTCCATCCGTTCCGTCATTCCGCGCCTCTTCGAAGGCGAATTGCCGGTCTTCAATATCGGCACCAATGAAGGGGCGAGCTGCGCGCCGGAAATGCAGGCGGCCGTCGCCGATATCTGCGCCGCCTCGGACTTTCCGAGCATCGTCAACGGCCGCTTCAAGGGCGGCTGGATCACGCGCCATTACGGCCAGCCGGACGAGCACGTGCACGCGCTGCAGATGGAGATCGCCTGCCGAGGCTACATGGACGAAGACCCCGTCGCCTGGAACGAGGAGAAGGCCGAGGCCTTGCGGTCCGTTCTGACGAAAGCCCTGACCGCCTTCCTCGTGGCGGCCAAAACCAAGGAACAGAGCTGAGCACATGAACCGTCTCGACAATGCCCGCAAGATTTCGAGCCCGCGGGGAACCGAGCTCACGGCCAAATCCTGGCTGACCGAAGCGCCGATGCGCATGCTGATGAACAATCTCGACCAGGAGGTTGCCGAAAAGCCGGAAAGCCTCGTCGTCTATGGCGGCATCGGGCGTGCGGCGCGCGACTGGGAGTCGTTTGACCGCATCGTGTCGACGCTGAAGGAGCTCGAAGCCGACGAGACGCTGCTCATCCAATCGGGCAAGCCGGTAGGCGTCTTCCGCACGCATGAAGATGCGCCGCGGGTGTTGATCGCCAATTCCAATCTCGTGCCGGCCTTTGCCAATTGGGAGCACTTCAACAAGCTCGATCGGGCCGGGCTGATGATGTACGGCCAGATGACGGCCGGTTCGTGGATCTATATCGGCACGCAGGGCATCGTTCAGGGCACCTACGAGACCTTTGCCGAGATGGGCCGCCAGCATTACGGCGGCGACCTCTCCGGCCGCTGGATTCTGACCGGCGGGCTCGGCGGCATGGGCGGCGCGCAGCCGCTCGCCGCCACCATGGCAGGCGCCTCCATGCTGGCCGTCGAATGCCAGCAAAGCCGCATCGAGTTCCGCAAGCGCACCGGCTATGTCGACGAGATGACGCAGGATCTCGACGAGGCGCTCGCCATGATCGACCGTGCCTCCAAAGAGAAGAAGGCGATCTCCGTCGGGCTGCTCGGCAATGCCGCGGAAGTTTATCCCGAGCTCCTGCGCCGTGGCGTTCGCCCGGATGCCGTGACCGATCAGACCTCGGCGCATGATCCCCTGAACGGTTATCTGCCGGCGGGCTGGACGCTCGGCGAATGGGAAGAGCGACGCGAGAGCGATCCCGAGGGCGTCGAACAGGCGGCGAAGGAATCCATGCGGGCACAGGTGGAAGCCATGCTCGGCTGGTGGGATCAGGGCGTGCCGGTCGTCGATTACGGCAACAACATCCGCCAGCGCGCCAAGGAAGTTGGGCTTGAGCGCGCCTTCGACTTCCCGGGCTTCGTGCCGGCCTATATCCGCCCGCTCTTCTGCCGCGGCGTCGGGCCGTTCCGCTGGGCCGCACTTTCCGGCAATCCGGAGGACATCTTCAAGACCGACGCGAAGGTGAAGGAGCTCCTGCCGGACGACACGCATCTGCACAACTGGCTCGACATGGCGAAGGAGCGCATCCACTTCCAGGGCCTTCCGTCTCGCATCTGCTGGGTCGGCCTCGGCGACCGCGACCGGCTCGGCCTTGCCTTCAACGAAATGGTGGCGAAGGGCGAGCTCGAAGCGCCGGTCGTCATCGGCCGCGATCATCTGGATTCCGGCTCGGTCGCCTCGCCGAACCGCGAGACGGAATCGATGCGGGACGGCTCGGACGCCGTCTCCGACTGGCCGCTCCTCAATGCGCTTCTCAACTGTGCTTCTGGGGCGACCTGGGTGTCGATCCACCATGGCGGCGGGGTCGGCATGGGCTGGTCGCAGCATTCCGGCCAGGTGATCGTCTGCGACGGCAGCGAGGCTGCGGCGCGGCGGATTGCGCGGGTTCTGTGGAACGATCCGGCGACCGGCGTCATGCGCCATGCCGATGCGGGCTATGAGGAAGCGCTCGCATGCGCCCGCGAGAAGGGCCTGAAGCTGCCGGGGATTTTGGGAAGCTAGGCTCTCCGGTCACGAGATGTCGAGAAGGCGGGCCGCGGCCCGCCTTTTCTTTGCGTGCTGTTTTGTGGGCCCCAGCCGATTGTCATTCGACCCAGAGGCCGCGGCTCTTGTGCCAGCCTTCGAGCGATTCCTCGGGGTATGCGTCGAATGTCTGGTCGTTCGGGCCGATATCGGGCACCACCCAGTTCGCCTTCGAGCCGAGCATGAGATGCACGCGCTCCGGCGGGATCGGGAGCTCGCTGTCGATCGCCGAGGCGAAGGGATGGATGAGCTCCGGCCAGGTCGGATCGAAGAGCCAGAGCGCGGTGGCGCAATGGCGGCAGAAATTGCGTTCTCCCGTCGAGATTTCGCAATGTCCGCCGCGATCGATTTCGGCGCGGAAGACGGCGATCGCATCGCGGCCTTCCACCTTCAGCGTGGCGGCAATGCCGCCGAGATTGATGGCGTAACCGCCGCCGCCGGCCGTCTTGCGGCAGATGGAGCAATAGCAGAGCTGATAAGGCTGGGGCGTGTGGCTTTCGACGGAAAAGTGCACCGCGCCGCAGCGGCACGAGCCTTTCAGGGTCATTGGCATGGCTGTCTCCTCGTAAAGGGCCTTGTTTCACTCCGGCATCTAGGACGGCGCGGCGCCGTCGCGAGGGGAGGGCATGGCGCCGCCGCCTTTGAGCGCCCTGCGCCCCCGCCACGCCTCGTGCCTGCAGGCCCGGCCGCTGCGGCTTGATGCGTCGCGTTGGGGGCTCCGGTTCGGAAGCCGGCAAAGTCAATGATTTCGCGGCGTTTGGCGCCTTGCCTCCTTGCAAGTCTTGCCACAATCATTTCATAACGACGCGTTGCAGCACCCGGAGGACGGACCTCAGGCAACCTTTGCCGGTGACGCTTTGATTGTCCGAAACCTCTTTATTCCATTCAGGATGATGACATGTCGCTAGTCGCCAACACCGCGCCCCACCTACCTTATCTGCGTCGCTTCGCCCGCGCGTTGACGGGCGGCCAGAAGAGCGGAGACGCTTATGTGGTTTCCGTGCTGGAGGCGCTCGTCGAGGATCCCGATTCCTTCAATTCCGATAACGACCCGCGGGTTGAGCTCTTCAAGGCCTTCTGCCGCTACTGGAATTCGGTCGATATCAATCTGAAGGAAGACACGGTCGATCCGAGTGGCGACCCGTCCGTGCGGCGGCTGGAGGCGATCACGCCGCTGCCGCGCCAGGCGTTTCTGTTGATGTCTGTGGAAGATTTCTCCGCCGGAGAGACGGCCGAAATCCTCGGCAAGTCGGAAGAGGAAGTCTCCCGCCTCGTCGACCAGGCCGGCCGCGAAATCGCCGAACAGGTGGCGACCGACGTCCTCATCATCGAGGACGAGCCGCTGATCGCCATGGATATCGAGACACTTGTGAAGACGCTCGGCCACAGCGTGACCGGTGTCGCCCGCACGCATTCGGAGGCCATCAAGGCGGTGGAAGATCATCGCCCGGGGCTGGTCCTTGCCGATATTCAGCTCGCCGACGGCAGCTCCGGTCTCGATGCCGTCAACGAAATGCTGCAGTCGTTTTCCGTGCCTGTCGTTTTCATCACCGCCTATCCGGAGCGGCTTTTGACCGGCGAGCGGCCGGAGCCGGCCTTCCTCATCACCAAGCCGTTCCAGCCGGACACGGTGAAAGCGGTGATCAGCCAGGCTTTGTTCTTCGAGCGCCGCGCCGGCTAAGGCAGAGGCGGCCGGAGGGGGCTCAGAACCCCGTCCGGCGCGAGGGCGCGCGCGCTGCAGGCGGCCTTCGCAAAAAAAATCGCAGCCCGTCGTTTTTTTTCCGGAACCTTCCTTCGGGACCCTCGTTGTGGGTCCATAAGTAAGAGTTACGGAAACGGCGGGCGCGCCTCCTCTTCCCCCCTTTGCCCCAGCGTCCGCTGTTTCCGTCAACTTTCACAGCAGCAAAAAACCGGCCTCCGCAGGGAGGCCATTTTTTTTATTCCGTCTCGCACCGCTCGTGCCGCCTTGGCTTTTCAGTCTCCATCGGGAGAGGTGAGAGAAGGGCTTGCCCCTCGCGGCCGCTTTGCGGTCTGTTGTGGCGAATTATCACTGTCATGGAGGGGAACCCGTTGAGCCGCGTATCGTTGTGCCGAGGACTGACCTCCGGTATGACCTGTCTCATGTATTTTCGGTGTTTTGGGCCGTGACAGCTTCACCGCCGCGCGACAAGGAAGGACGCCCTCTCGGGGCGACGCACGTCGCCAAAGCGGCGCTATGGGAGCGGTGTGCCAAGCTCCTGCGCGGCTCGCAGATCTCATTGTTTTCTCAAGATGCGGAAGGCCATTTCAACTGGGTCTTCAATTCGCCTGCGGGCTTGAGCCCCTCAACGGTCCTTGGACGCACCGACGAGGAGGTGCTGCCGCTTGCCGCGGCCGAGCAGCTTGGAGCCGCCAAGGAAGCGGCGATCCAGGAGGGCGAGATGCAGCAGGTGGAGCTGTGTCTGCCTTACGGTGACGACCCGCGCTGGTACGACGTGATGCTGGTGCCCGAAGAAGACGAGGACGGCTCGCAGACCGCGATCATCGGCGCGGCGATCGACATCACCGAGCGCAAGATCCAGGAAGAGCATCTGCGCATCGTCATGCGCGAGCTGGCGCACCGCTCCAAAAACCTTCTCGCCGTCATTCAAGGTATCGCCCGGCAGACGGCGGAAAATGCCTCCTCGACAGAGCAATTCGTCAGCCGCTTCAACGGCCGCATCTTTTCCCTGTCGCGCGCACACGACGTGTTGACGGAGGCCGACTGGCGCGGGGCGCGCATCTTCGATCTCGTTCGCTCGCAGATCTCGCTTTATGCCGAACCGCGGCTGAGCCAGGTCGACATCACTGGGATCAACGGCTTTCTGCGCCCGAATGCGGCGCAATATCTCGGGCTCGCTTTGCATGAGCTCACCACCAATGCCATCAAATACGGTGCGCTCGGAACCGATGAGGGGCGCGTCGAAGTGGGCTTCGAGCGCGTGCCGGAAGATGCCGGCCGCTACCGTTTCACCTGGTGCGAGCGCAATGGGCCGCCGGTGAAGGAGCCGAAATCGAGAAGCTTCGGCGTCGTCATGCTGTGCAATGTCGTGCCGACGACGGTCGGCGGCGAGGCCGAGCTCGTCTTCGATGGCGACGGGCTATGCTACGAGCTGACGCTCGCAAAATCGCAGCTCATCCCCTGACCGATGAGATCGGGCCGGATCTCGGGCCGGTCCAGTTCGAAGGCAGACCCATCGTCGGCTCACGGCAGGCGCGGCGCTTCATCGGCCGGCGCGTCACGAGAGGCTTCCCGACACACGTGACATTGCGACATGGCTGCTCGCGCGACCGGCATTTGTGGGATCGCGAGCGACCCTATATGCAGGGTCGATAAGAAAACCCCAGGCGTTCAGGACGATTTCATGGACCAGACGGCGGCGTCCGCCATCGACCCAAAGCTTTTCCGCAATGTCATGTCGCGTTTTGCAAGCGGCGTCACCGTGGTTGCCGTCAAGACGGAGAGCGGTGTGCGGGCCATGACGGCGAACGCATTTCTGTCGGGTTCGCTCAACCCGCCGCTCACCGTCGTCTCCGTCGCCAAACGCGCGCACATGCATCCGGTGCTGTCAGAGGCCGAGGTCTATTCGATCAGCTTTCTCGCCCGCGAGCAGGAGGATCTGAGCAACCTTTTTGCGGGACGCAAGGTTGAGGGCGCGAAGGCGGAGTTTTTCGATTTTCATGGCGCGCCCGCGCTCGAGGGCGCTCTCGCCCATATCGCGCTGACGCCTCATGACGTGCACGAATGCGGCGACCATTCGCTCTTCCTCGGCGAGGTCCGCGGCATGCAGGCAAAGGGCGGCACGCCGCTTCTCTATTACGCCTCAGCCTATCACCACCTTGCGACCGAGCCGGAGAGCACGACGCACAAGGTGGCGAATTTCTGGTGAGAGCTGTTACGAGCGATCGTCTTCGTGGCGCTCCTCTAGGATAGTTCTGGCGATGGCGAGGTTGCGCTCGGCGGTTTCGATGAAGAAGGTCGTTCGCGCCTCTCGGAACACTTCGAGTGCTCTTTCATAGCAGCAAATCGCCTCCTCCAGCCTTGCTGTGCCACTCTCGCGCTCGCCGAGGGTTGAAAGCGCGATGCCGAGATTGTTTTGCGTCGTCGCCCAGTGGAGCGGGACGCGCTCGCGGGTGCGTTCTTGCAGTGCCGCGCAGTAGGCTTCCACCGCCTCCTCCAGCCTCGCTGTGTCGCTTTCGCGCTCGCCGAGGGTTGAAAGCGCGTTGCCGAGATTGTCTTGCGTCATCGCCCAGTCGAGCGGGACGCGCTCGCGGGTCAGTTCTTGCAGTGCGGCGCGGGAGGCTTTGATCGCCTCCTCCAGCCGCGCTGTGCCACTCTCGCGCTCGCCGAGGGCTCGAAGCGCGTTGCCGAGATTGTTTTGCGTCATCGCCCAGTCGAGCGGGACGCGCTCGCGGGTGCGTTCTTGCAGTGCGGCGCGGTAGGCTTTAACCGTCTCCTCCAGCCTCGCTGTGCCACTCTCGCGCTCGCCGAGGGCTTGAAGCGCGTTGGCGAGATTGTTTTGCGTCATCGCCCACTCGAGCGGGACGCGCTCGCGGGTGCGTTCTTGCAGTGCGGCGCGGTAGGCTCTGACCGCCTCCTCCAGCCTCGCTGTGTCGCTTTCGCGCCGGCCAAGCCTAGAAAGCGCGTTGCCGAGATTGTTTTGCGCCATCGCCCAGTCGAGCGGGACGCGCTCGCGGGTGCGTTCTTGCAGTGCGGCGCGGTAGGCTTTGATCGCCTTCTCCAGCCGCGCTGTGCCACTCTCGCGCTCGCCGAGGGCTTGAAGCGCGTTGCCGAGATTGTTTTGCGTCATCGCCCAGTCGAGCGGGACGCGCTCGCGGGTGCGTTCTTGCAGTGCCGTGCGGTAGGCTTTGACCGCCTCCTCCAGCCTCGCTGTGCCGCTCTCGCGCTCGCCGAGGGTTGAAAGCGCGTTGCCGAGATTGTTTTGCGTCGTCGCCCAGTGGAGCGGGACGCGCTCGCGGGTCAGTTCTTGCAGTGCCGCGCGGTAGGCTTTGATCGCCTTCTCCAGCCGCGCTGTGCCACTCTCGCGCTCGCCGAGGGCTTGAAGCGCGTTGCCGAGGGCTTGAAGCGCGTTGCCGAGATTGTTTTGCGTCATCGCCCAGTGGAGCGGGACGCGCTCGCGGGTGAGATCTTGCAGTGCCGTGCGGTAGGCTTTGACGGTCTCTTGCAGCCATATTTTTTCGTCAGCTTGCTCTCCGAGAACCAAAGCCCCAAAACCGTACGCGTGCCAGAGGCTGCCGCGCTGATCGGCACTCAAACGCTCAGGCATGTGCTCGCAAAACTTCCGCAGCTTGCCGGCGATGGGTCGAAGGATGTCGACCAGATAGGTCCCAGCTTCTTGTTTCGTCGCGGGCGCGACCTGTGCGAGTGTGAGCGCCACGAGCACGGCGTTGAAGTCCTCGCTGAAGTCGAGGGGAAGCTCCGCTGTCTGAAGTTCGTATGAGCGTGATGTCGGCTCAAGGCCGGCGTGGGCGCCGAGGAAGTTGAGCCGGAGGCGTTCGTCGGCTTTGGCGACCTCTCCGAAGATCAAGATCTCGCCTTGCTGCTTCTCCAGAAGCTCGCGTGCCTGCACTTCGAGCGCCGAGCGAGCTCCGAAATCCCATTCGGGTCCAGGGCCGATTTTGTGCACGTCGATGCCGCGGTACGGGGCGAGGGCCGCGGCAACGTGGGCCGTCTGGCTGCCGTCATTGTCGCGGGTCAGATCGGCGATGAGGATTTTGAAGTATTTGCTCTCTGCTGGAGGAAGCCCGTCCTTCTTAAGATGGCGAGCAAGGCGCCTCGGATGAGGAAGAAGCTCTTTCAACGTCTCGCGGAGATAGTCAGCGCCCAAACTGGTGATGCGGACAGCGCTGACTGCTCCCCATAAGATCTTATATTCCACAGTATCGCCCCTATCCAACTGCGGCGGTCGTGCAGACAGCCTGACTGGGTTGCATGAGGAGATCAAGCGCACTGCGCCGTGAGGTTGTATCCGCTGCGGCGCCTTTTCTCTTCTGCCGCCTTGCCCTTTGCGCCGCTTTCCTCCAATCGGAAGCCGGCATGAGCCCGAAGGAGATGTTGATGAGCGACTGGCCCGTCCACGGCAAGATTACCGGCCCCATCGTGATGATCGGCTTCGGCTCGATCGGACGCGGGACGCTGCCTCTGATCGAGCGGCATTTCGAGTTCGACAAGGACCGCTTCGTCGTCATCGACCCGGTCGACACGGACCGCAAGCTTCTCGACGAGCGCGGAATCACTTTCATCCAGAAGGCAGTGACGGCGGAAAACTATCGCGAGCTTCTGACGCCGCTTCTGACCAAGGGCGAGGGCCAGGGCTTTTGCGTCAACCTTTCGGTCGATACGTCTTCGCTCGACATCATGAAGCTCTGCCGCGAGATCGGCGTGCTTTATATCGACACCGTGGTGGAGCCCTGGCTGGGTTTCTATTTCGACCGCGGCATGGACCAGGCGCAACGGACCAACCATGCGCTGCGCCAGACGGTGCGCGACGAGAAGGCCCGCGCGCCGGGCGGTACGACGGCCGTCTCCTGCTGCGGTGCCAATCCTGGCATGGTGTCGTGGTTCGTGAAGCAGGCGCTCGTCGATCTCGCCGAGGCACTTCAGCTTTCCTATGAGGAGCCCTCGCAGGACGATCGCGCCGGCTGGGCCAAGTTGATGCGCGATGTCGGCGTCAAGGGCATCCATATCGCCGAGCGCGACACGCAGCGTGCCAAGCATCCGAAGCCGATGAACGTCTTCTGGAACACCTGGTCGGTCGAAGGCTTCATTTCGGAGGGTCTGCAACCCTCCGAGCTCGGCTGGGGCACGCATGAAAAATGGATGCCCGAGAATATGCGGGCGCAGCAGACGGGCTGCCAATCGGCCCGCTTCATGCTGCAGCCGGGCGCCAATACGCGCGTGCGCACCTGGTGCCCGACGCCGGGCGCGCAGTACGGCTTTCTCGTCACCCACAATGAATCGGTGTCGATCTCGGATTATTTTACGATCGGCGAGGGGCTCGAGCCGGAATACCGGCCGACGGTGCATTACGCCTATCACCCGGCGAACGATGCGGTTCTGTCGCTGCATGAAATGTTCGGTCAGGCCGGTAAGGCGCAGCCGAAACTCCACATTCTCGACGAGGACGAGATCGAGGACGGCATCGACGAGCTCGGCGTGCTGCTCTACGGCCACAAGAAGAACGCCTATTGGTACGGCTCGCGGCTTTCCATCGAGGAGACGCGCGATATCGCTCCCTATCAGAACGCGACCGGCCTGCAGGTGACCTCGGCCGTGCTCGCCGGCATGGTGTGGGCGCTGGAACATCCTGAAGCCGGCATCGTGGAAGCCGACGAGATGGATTTCCGCCGCTGCCTCGAGGTGCAGCTTCCCTATCTCGGGCCCGTCGAAGGCCATTACACCGACTGGACGCCGTTGACGGACCGGCCCGGGCTCTTCCCGGAAGACATCGACGACAGCGATCCCTGGCAGTTCCGCAACGTGCTCGTGCACGGATAAGCGGCACGCACTCTTCGGCAAGAAACAAGGCGGTCGCTCTGGCGGCCGCCTTTTTGTTTGGTCGGATGCGGCTGCTCGGGGCGCGGAAGCCTATTGCAGGAAGACGCGGACGGAGGCGGCTTTGCCGGTTCGGTCGAGTACCGTGACATCGGCAAAACCCGGACCGTCCGGCTCAAAGAAGAGCTCGCGACGAAAGGCGGTGCGGCCGACCGGGCGACCGTTGACGAACCAGGTGAAGGGCGGCGCGCCGTCGCGGAGTTTCACGGCGAGCGCTTCGCCATGGCCTTCTCCATGTTGGTCGGCGAGGCCGAGATCGATGCGGGCACCGTCGGGCGGGAAGGCGATTTCGGGGCCCGGCGTGCCCGGCTGCGAGGTGCGGGCGACATGGCGGAGCGGCGGCGGCAGATCCGCCGTCGCCACATCGAGAAGGTTCGGCGGGGCGGCGCGCAGGCGCTTTGTGGGCCCGAGGCGGGCGAAGGCCTCCAGCATGATCGGGGCGGCGGCCTCGATGCCGACGAGGCCCGGAACGGGGGTCGCATCGGCGCGGCCCGCCCAGACGCCGATGACGTGACTTCCGTCGAAGCCGACCGCCCAGGCATCGCGGTAGCCATAAGAGGTGCCGGTCTTGAAGGCGATGTTGTCGGCCTTGGCGCCGAGTGGCGTCGGCGCGCCGGCGAGGATGTCTGAGACCTGCCAGGCGGCGGCTTCGGAGAGGACACGGCCGAGCGGCTTGCCCGTCTCACCCTTTTCTTCCGTCAAGGACATGGCGCGCCCGCCGCGGGCGATCGCCGCCGACAAAGTGACGAGATCGCGCAGCGTGACGCCGAGCCCGCCAAGGCCGATGGCAAGGCCCGGCGGTGAGACGTCGGACAAAGCGGGGCGCACGCCGGCGCGGCGCATGCGGGCGAGAAGCCGCGCGGGGCCGACCTCTTCCAGAAGCGTGATCGCCGGCACGTTCAAGGACAATTGCAGGGCACGGCGCACGGTGACGGTGCCGCGATATTCGCCGTCGAAGCTCGACGGCGTGTAGCCGGAAAAGGCGCTCGGACGGTCGTCGATCAGGCTTTCGGGATGGGCGAGACCGAGTTCGAAGGAGAGGCCGTAGATCAAGGGCTTCAAGGTGGAGCCCGGCGAGCGCTCGCGCTCCGTCATGTCGATGAAGCCGGCGCGGGCAAAATCGAGCGGATCGGCGGAGCCGACAGAGGCCAAAATCTCGCCGGTGCGGTGATCGGCGACGAGGATGGCAACGCTGGTCTTCGGACCGAGCGTCTTCGCCGCCTTGTGTGCCAGAGCCTCCAAGCGCGCCTGCGTATCCGCATCGATCGAAAGCGTGATCACGGGCGGCGCGTCGGGTCGATGGGCGAGGCGGTTCGCGAGATGGGCCGCGAGCATCGGGAAGGGATGGCGCGTGTTCGGCGAGGCTTCGGTGCGCGCCTGGCGGGCGATTTCGGGGCGAAGGGCACCCGCCCTTGCTGCGCGGGCGAGCACACGGTCGCGCGCCTCTTTTGCCCGCTTCGGAAAACGATCCGGCCGACGGGCTTCCGGCGATTGCGGGATGGCGACGAGAAGGGCGGCCTCGGCCGGTGTCAGGCGGCGCGGCTCCTTGCCGAAATAGGCAAGTGACGCTGCACGTACGCCCTCGATATTGCCGCCATAGGGGGCAACAAGAAGATAGAGGTTGAGGATCTCGTCTTTCGACAGGCGCTCTTCGAGGGCGCGTGCCAGAAGGATCTGATGCGCCTTGCCGAGGAGACTGCGCGTGTCGTCGTCGCTAAGAAGCCGCGCCACCTGCATGGTGAGCGTCGAGCCGCCGGAGACGATGCGCCCGTGGCGCAGCATCTGCCAGAAGGCACGGCCCATCGCCGCCATATCGACGCCGTGATGGGCGAAGAAGCGCCTGTCCTCATAGGCGAGAAGGAGACGCGTGAAGAGCGGGTCGACGTCGTCTTTCGCCGCGTCCAGGCGCCAGATGCCGTTGGCCACCGGGAAGGGGCGCAGAAGCGTGCCGTTGCGGTCGACGACGAGCTGCGAGGTCGGCGGGTGAAGGTCGGGCAGAGGTGTGAGATTGACCGCGAGCCGCAGGCCCGCGGGCGCTGCGAGCGCGAGGACGCAGGCAAGCGCGAGGCCGATGCCGAGGCGGCGTCGTCCCCGGTGACGGCCGCGCATATGGGGGCCGTTCTCGCTCAGCGCAGCGGCCCCTCCACATGCACGCGTCCGGCCTCGGTGCGGGCGCGAAGCTCCGGCTCGTACATGTCTTCGATGGTGGCGGCCGGCTGCACGAAATCGCCCGGCGAGACGGCGCGAACCATGTAGGCGAGGCTGAAGCGGGTCTGGTCGTCGGGTTGGCGATCGAGGGCCGCCACGAAGCGGTCGGCGCGGAATTCCACATGCGCCGGCTCTGTCGAGAGATCGAGCCAGTCGAGAGTGCCGACATCGCCGGAACGCAGGATGTTCGGATTGTCGATTTCAAAACCCGCCGGCAGGGGATCATCGAGAATGAGATGGCCGGAGCCGGTCTGTTCTGCCGTGACGGTCAAAACGACGACGAGGCGGTCGCCCTGCGCCACATGGCTCGGATCGAGAGGATCGCCTTCGAGCGTGAAGGTTTCGCGCGCGATCAGATAGCCATTGCCGGAGGCGGGTTCCGGCGAGGCGGGCCTGCCGGTCGCGCTGATCGCCACATCGACGGGGGAGGCGGCGAGATTGGCGATCTGCGGTCCTCCGCCTTGCAGTGCGTCTTCCTCGATCACCGTCGACATTGGCCCGTCATAGCGTTCGCCCGCGACCTCGAGCTCCGGTCGCGCGGCACTCTGCATAAGGGCATGGGCGGCCATCAGCGACCAGGCGTCTTCCTGCGTGCTGGTGCGCTTTTCCTCGGCGCGCTGGTCGGCGACGAAATTGGCCAGAAGCGGCAGATCGACGGAATCGGCGCTCGTCTCGGAGGCGAGCGTCAGGATCGCCGCGCCGTCGCGGAGCTTGGAGCCGTAATCGGTGCGCCGCTCGTTGGATGATGCGTCCTGAAGTTCGGACACTGCGCGCCGGAAGACCGTCTGCGACAGGCTGCGATCGCCATAAAGGGCAAGGCCCGCGCCGATCTGCGCCTTGGCGAGCGGGGTGGCGAAATCACCGAGCTTCGTCTCGGCGTAATAGCGCAGGTCGCCGATCGCGGCGCGGCCGTTTTGCGCGAGTACATAAAGCGCATAGGCGATGTCCTCGCCGCCATCGGAGAAGTCGGAGGCATAGGCGATGCGGTTCTTCAGATTGTCGAGCGCGATCGTGAAGGCCGTGTCGGGAACCTCGTGGCCGGCGCGGCGGGCGCGGGTCAGGAAGTCGCTCACATAGGCATCGAGCCAGAGATCGTCGGCACCCGGCCCCCAAAGGCCGAAGCCGCCGCCGGCGCTTTGATAGGCGAGGACCGATTCGATCGCCTTATCGATGCGCTTGTCGGTTTCCGCATCGCTGCCGAGGCCGGCGGCGACGGCAACATCGTTCAGATAGACGAGCGGCAGAGCGCGGCTCGTCAGCTGTTCGGCGCAGCCATAGGGGTAGCGATCGAGTTTTCTCAAGATCTGCGGCACGTCGATGCGGCCGGCACCGGAGGCGGAGATGCGCACCTTTCCCGAACCCGGGACGAGCCCGTCGAGAAGGTCGGACGAGAGATCGACCGACCCGCCCGGCGCGAGCGTGACGAAAGAGGTGCGGACGACTTCCGGCGTCGCATCGCGAACGGTGAGCGCCAGATCTTTTTCCAGAACATCGCCCGACGGTGTTGTGAGGCGGACGGAAAGGGTCGCGTCGCCTTCCTTGCCGGCCGTCACCGGCAAGAGGAGCTGGCTGCGGGCGCCATCGGCGAGGTCCGTCTCGACGGGCGAGCCTGCAACGTCCACGATGTCGTCGTCGCTGCTTGCGACCTCGACCGAGACGGGCCCGGCTGGGCCTTCCACATGGGTGAGATCGAGCGCGAGGCGGGACTGGTCGCCCGGCGCCATGAATTGCGGCAGGGCTGTCGAGACCACCACCGGGTCGCGGACAAGGACGTCTTCTTCGGCATGGCCGACGCCCGTTTCGCTCCAGGCGAGCGCCATCAGGCGCACGGTGCCGTTGAAATCGCCGATCGGCACGGAGACCGTCACTTTGCCGTCCGGCCCGGCTTTCACGATGCCTGAATGCCAGGCGACGAGGTTCTCGGTCGGTGCGGGGCCCTCGAAGCGGGCAAGCGCCGCATCGCCACCGGTGCGGACACGGCCCGGCGCGCCCTGGAAACGGTCGATCAGGGACGAATAGATGTCGCGGATTTCAACGCCAAGGCGCCGCTGGCCGAGATAATAGCTTTCCGGATCCGGTGTTTCGAAGCCCGTCAGGTTGAGGATGCCGAGATCGACGGCGGCGAGCGTCACATAGGCTTCTTCGCCCTCGGCGAGATCGGCGATCTCCACGCTCGCCTCGAAAGCCTGGCGGGGCTTTGCGCTTTCCGGCGCGTCGATGGTGAGGGCGAGCCGCTGTTCGGGGTTTTCCACTCCTGCCCAGGAAAGGCCGAGGGCGCGCGCCGGCATGCGCTTCGCTTCGAGATCCATCGGGCGGTAGAGCGCGGCCGTCACATAGGCGCCCGCACCCCAGTCTTCCGTCACGGGAAGTTCGATTTCGGTTGAGCCTTCCGACACCTCGACGGATTTCGTCGCCACGATGCGGTCGTCGATCACCATCACCTGGGCGATGCCGGCAAAGCGCGGCTCCAGATGCACCGTCGCGGTGTCGCCGATCCGGTAGCGTTCCTTGTCGAGCGAGAGCTTCAGGAATTCCGGCGTCTCAAGCGTCTTTGGCGCGGAGTACCAGCCGGCCTCGAAGGTCATGCTGGCGGGGAGGAAGGAGCCGTCCGCCTTAGCGACTTCAAGCTCGTATTTGCCCCATTCGACATCGACCGCAATCTTGGCCGGGTCCTCGGCGGAGACGGAGACATCGCCGCTTGCCACGCGCTGGCGGGTTTCGATCGTCTCGTAGTTCCAGCGTCCGTCGGAACGGTACCATTGGTAATTCGTGTCGATCTTGGAGAGCGTCCAGGTGAGGCCGTCAGCGGCGATCCGCGATCCGTCCTCAGACAAGGCGATGACGCTGAAATCCGCTGTCGAGTTCTCGCCGACCTCGTCCTCGAAGGCCGGCTTGATGCCGAGCCTGGGCGTGTTGCCGGCCAAAGGCAGAGTGAGGCTGCGCTCGACCGGGCGGCCGCTCGTATCGATGACACGGACATTCACCGTCGCCTTGAGGGGATGCGAAGAGACAGCCGCCTCCGGGAGCTGTGGCCGGAAGGCGAGATGGCCGTTCTCGTCGGTTGCAAGGCCCGACTGGGGCACGGTCTGCGTGTCGAAGGTCTCGTCGGAGAGGCCGAAGCGGTAGCCCGCCCAGCCGTCAAGCTCGTCGCCGGTGGAGACGATGGTTTCCGCCTCCACGTCGAGATCCGCGGCCGGTGCGCCATAGAGGAAGCGGGCATCGGCGGTGATCTCGGGCGGGTTCGCCGGCTCAAACTGCGTCGCTTCGGTCGTGAGCGTGAAGTCGAGGCGTTCCGGCTGGAAATCCTCGACCAGGAAGGTCGTCTCGGCGATCGCCGGCTTCTTCGGATCTGTGTGTATGGAGACACGCCACTGGCCGCGCATGGCATTGTCGGAGAGCGCGATCTCGGCGAGCGCGCCACCCAGCCCCTCATCCTTGAGAAGCTCCTGGCGGTCTTCCTTGCCGTCCGGGCGGGTGATCTTTGCCGTCAGCGGCAGATCGGTGAGCGCCGTTGAGCGGGAATCGCGGGCGAGCGCCGTCAGATAGACGGTCTCGCCGACGCGGTAGATGCCGCGCTCCGTCGTCAGGAAGACGTCGACGGGGCCAGGCGCCGCACGCCCTTCGACGCCGCGATCGGTGAGGTCGAAGGAAGGTTTTGTGAGATCGAGGAAATTGTAGTCGCCGTCTTTCGTCTCGGCGGCGAGAAGCGCCGGCGCCATGCCGCCGGTGCCGCGGATGAGGCCGGGGGCGAAATTCGCCTTGCCGTCGGCATCCGTGTCGGCTTCGCCCAGAACCTCATTGCCGGTGGCGATGAGGCGGAGATGCACGCCTTCGACGGGCTCAGCACTCGCCAGCGAGCGCAGGCTGATATTGAGCCCGTCATTGCCGGCGAAGGTCGCTAGCCCGAGATCGCTCGCCAGGAACCATTGTGTCGCCTTCGCGCCCCAATCCTGGGCGTCGTTTTCCGCGCTCGCGACGAGGACGTAGATTCCGGGCTCAAGGTCATCGACGAGTTCGCCGATCGGAATGGCGCTCACCACCTCGCGGTTGAGGCGGCTTTCCACCTCCACGCTGCCTTCCCAGACCTTGCGGCCTCTCTCGTTTTCGATCTCGTCCGCCTGCCATTGCGAGAGCTGGTCGAGGAAATTGCCGTTGCGCAAGGTATCGGCGATGCCGCGATCGGCGATCCAGTAGAGCGCAGCCTTGACGGTCGAGGTGTTGACCGTGGTGACGGGCAGGGAGGCGCTGCCGCCGGCCGGCACGACATAGGCGTTGCCGGAAAAGCGCACGGCTGGCGACCGATCGCGGACATAGATGTCGAGGCTCGCCGATTTCAGAAGTTCTTCGCCGTCGGCGGACGGCAGGCCGGCGCGCGCGGTGATGCGGTAGCGACGGCCATGTTCGACGCCGGTGATGCAGATCTGCTGGCCTTCCGCCTCGACGGCGAGATTGTCGGCGTTTTCGACCGAGACGAAATCGCTCAGATCGGAGCGGGTCGCCGGCAGCTGGTCGGAGAAATTGAGGCAGATGCGCGGGTCGGCGGCGTCGGAATCAACCTGGTGATTGACGATGCGGAAGCCGTGTTCGGCCACGGCGCTTTCATAGGCGCTTTGCACGTCCGGCAGTTCTTCGAGTGCGAGGCTCGCGCGATAGGCCTTGATCGCCGGCTTCCACTCGTCGCGCTCGCCGAGCGAGCGGGCAAGCAGCGCAAGCGCTGTGGCACGGTCGCGCGCGCCGCGGGCGTGGAGGTAGGCGTTGACGGCCGCGGCCGTGCGCTCTTCGGTGAGGCGCTGGCGCGTCTGCCAGTCGTCGGAGGTTGCCTCGGCGCTGACAGCGGCAAGCCGCAGCCACAGATCGACGCGATCCGGCGCGATCTTGAGCGCGCTTTTGAGTTTCGTCGCGGCGAAGAGATAATTGCCGTTCGCGGCAGCATCGTCGGCCATGGCGAGCGCGGCATCGAGCGAGGGCGCGCTGTCGGCCCGTGCCAGATCGCCGGAGAGGCGGCGTGCCTCGTCGATGACGCGCGAGGGCAGGAAGGAGAGCTCAGCCGTGCGCTCCTCGGCAAGCGACAAGGTCGGCAGATCGGAGGTGACGATGCGGCCGGAGATGGCGGCCTTGACGGCACGCAGATCGCCGACATTCTCCTTCAGGAAGCACCATTTGGCGTTGGTGTTGTAGGTGAAGGCGGCGCACCTGCCATCGACGACGCAGGCGCGTTTGCAGCCTTCGAGCTCGACATCCTTGAGGACCTCGTAATCGCCGCCGAAATAATCGGCGCCTTCCGTGGTCAGAAGCCGGCGCTCCTGCGCCTGGGCGCTCGCAGGGTCTGGCAGGAGGGTGAGACAGACGACGGCAAAGGCGGCGAGGGCCGCCGGAAATCCGCGAAACAGCGCAAACACCGCACGCTCCCCAACACTTTTATTGCGTCAGGCGAGCATAAGGTCCGCCTTCAAGGCGGTAAAGCGGCTCCTGGCGAAAGCGGGCGCCTGGCCGGCTCTCAGCGTGCCGCCGTGCGATGCGGCAACTGGGTCCAGTAGGCGCGATCCATGGCGGCGATGCTGCCCTCCAGCCGGTCGATCACCTTTGCGAGAGAATAATCGACGGCCTCCAGATAATCGGCCCAGTCGCGGAAATGGCGCAGCTCCGCTTTGCCGTCGCTGATGCCTTTGAGGGCGATCGTCGGAAGGTCGAAGGCGTGGCCGGCGCGCATCACCGCAAAACCTTCCATGTCGACCATATCCGCATCGATGAGATCATAGGCGGCGCCGGAGACGATGTTGGAGCCCGTCGACAGCCTTGCGGCGGCGACGTCGCCGATCTGCTGCGGGATCGCAATTTCGGCCGGGAGATCGAGGAAGGGCGTGCGGCCTTTCTCGAAGCCGAGAGGCGAGGCATCCATATCGCGGAAGCTGATATGGCTCGCCTGGTAGACCATGCCCTGTTCGAGTGCGCGCGCGCCGGCACTGCCGATGGAGACGAGGAGATCCGGTCGTTCTCCGGGCTTCATCCGGGCGAGAAAGGCCGTGGTGGCGACGGCGGCTTCCACCGGCCCGACACCGGTGATCAATGGGTGAATGCGCGCCCGCAGTTCGCTGCGATATTCCTGCTCGGTCGCCATGATGAAGAGAAGGCCGAAGCCCCCGACCATTTCGATTCTCGGCTCTGACACTTTCGAACCCCGCCTCTCAGCCTTTCCGCCAGTTTGACAGAATGGAAAATTCCTTAGATCACACGGCAACAACACCATGCTCCGGACGTTGGCAAGCGACCGGAGAGCGAGAACAGGGGGATGCGTCATGAGTGACCGTGTCGAGGCCGGGGGGCTGAAGGTTGCCCGCCCGCTCTATGAATTCATCAACAACGAGGCTCTGGCCGGCACAGGCATCGAGCCGGAGACATTCTGGAATTCCTTCGCGGCGATCGTGCGCGATCTCACTCCGAAGAACCGCGCGCTCCTGGCAGAGCGCGAGCGGCTGCAGGCCCGCATCGACGATTGGCATCGCCAGCGTCGCGGCAAGGGCACCTCGCCGGCGGAATATACCGCTTTCCTGCGCGAACTCGGCTATCTGCAGCCGGAACGGGGTGAGGTGGCCGTCGAGACCGACAACGTCGATCGCGAAATCACCACCATCGCGGGCCCGCAGCTCGTCGTCCCGGTGATGAATGCCCGCTATGCGCTCAACGCCGCCAATGCGCGCTGGGGTTCGCTCTACGACGCGCTCTACGGCACCGACGTGATCTCCGAAGACGACGGGGCGGAGATCGGCAGCGGCTATAATCCGAAGCGCGGCGAGAAGGTGATCGCCTATGCCCGCGGCTTCCTCGACGAATGCTTCCCGCTCGACGGCGACAGCTGGCGCAATGCGACGGGCCTGACCGTGCAGGACCAGGCGCTGGCCGTCTGGGTGGATGAGGGCCGCTCCGTTCGCCTCAAGGCGCCGGAGCAGTTCGCGGGTTTCCGGGGTGAGGCGGGCGCGCCCTCGGCTCTGCTTCTGGCGAACCACCATCTGCATGCGGAAATCGTCATCAATCGCGATCATCCGATCGGCGGGACCGACAAAGCGGGGATTGCCGATGTGATTCTCGAATCGGCCGTCACCACCATCCAGGATTGCGAAGATTCGGTCGCCGCGGTCGACGGCGAAGACAAGACGCTCGTCTATCGCAACTGGCTCGGCCTGATGAAGGGCGATCTCACCGCCTCCTTCCAAAAGGGCGGGGAGACGAAGACCCGCGCGCTCAACGAGGATCGGCATTACACCGCGCCCGACGGGTCGGAACTCGTGCTGCCCGGTCGTTCCTTGATGCTCGTGCGCAATTCCGGGCATCTGATGACGACGCCCGCGGTGCTCGACGCGAACGGCGACGAGGTCTTCGAAGGCATGCTCGACGCCATGTGCACGAGCCTGATCGCGCTGCACGACATCGGGCCGAACGGCAAGCGTGGCAACAGCCGCACGGGTTCGGTCTATATCGTCAAGCCGAAGATGCACGGACCCTTCGAGGTCGCCTTCTCCAACCTGCTCTTCGAGCGGGTGGAGGATGCGCTCGGGCTGCCGCGCAACACCTTGAAGATGGGCATCATGGACGAGGAGCGGCGCACGACCGTCAACCTCAAGGAATGCATCCGCGCCGCCAAGAACCGCGTCGTCTTCATCAATACGGGCTTCCTCGACCGCACCGGCGACGAGATCCATACCTCGATGGAAGCCGGCCCGATGATCCGCAAGGGCGACATGAAGGGCTCTGCCTGGATCCGCGCCTATGAGGATTGGAACGTCGATGTCGGCCTTGCTTGCGGGCTTCGAGGCCGCGCGCAGATCGGCAAGGGCATGTGGGCGATGCCGGACAAGATGGCGGCGATGCTGGAGCAGAAGATCGGGCACCCGCAAGCCGGTGCCGATACCGCCTGGGTGCCGTCGCCGACGGCGGCGACGCTGCATGCGATCCATTATCACAAGGTCGACGTGCTCGAACGCCAGGCGGAATTGAAGAACCGCGAGAAGGCGAGCCTCGACGACATCCTCACCATCCCGGTGGCGGAAACGCCGAACTGGACGGACGAAGAGATCCAGGAAGAGCTCGACAACAACGCGCAGGGTATCTTGGGCTATGTCGTGCGCTGGATCGACCAGGGTGTCGGCTGCTCGAAAGTGCCGGACATCAACGATGTCGGGCTGATGGAAGACCGCGCCACCTTGCGCATCTCGTCTCAGCATATGGCGAACTGGCTTCACCACGGTGTCGTCAGCGAAGCGCAGATCGTGGAAACGTTGGAGCGCATGGCGAAGGTCGTCGACCGCCAGAACGAGGGCGATCCCAGCTACCGGCCGATGGCGCCGAATTACGACGACAGCGTCGCCTTCCAGGCGGCCAAGGATCTGGTGCTCAAGGGCCGCGTGCAGCCCTCCGGTTACACCGAGCCCATCCTTTATCGTCGGCGCATCGAGGCGAAAGCGAAACAGAGCTGAGCGCACCGTGGCAGATTGATGAATGAGGAAACGGCAGGTCGGAGGACCTGCCGTTTTCATTTCGGGCGCTCTGCCGGTCGATGGGCGAGGCAACCGGAGGGCAAGCCATGTGTTCGCTCCCTGTCTGAGGAAAAGCCAGGAGGAGCGGAATGGACGAACTGAGCGCAGCCCTGAACGGCATGTTCGAGACCACGACGACACCTGTCGCGGTCATCGCTGCCCGTCTCATTCTGGCGGCGTTCCTCGGGGCGGTCCTGGGTCTTGAACGCGAATGGCAGGAAAAGCCGGCCGGCCTGCGCACCCATATGGTGACGGCGCTTGCCGCGGCGACCTTTGCGGTGCTGACGCTGGAGATCGTCGCGCTTTTCGAAGGTGCCGGCGACACTGTGCGTTCAGACCCGATCCGGCTCATCGATTCCATCACGGCGGGCGTCGCCTTTCTTGCCGCCGGGGTGATTTTGCATTCGCGCGGCCGGGTCGAAGGGCTGACGACGGGCGCGGGCATGTGGCTCTCGGGGGCGATCGGCGCCGCGGCCGGCCTCGGTTACGGCATCATCGCCATGCTTGGGGCCGGGATCGGGCTTTTCATCATCCTGGCGCTCAGGATCGTCTCCGCAAAAGTGCCGGGCGATGAGGGTGATGGCGACAGCCGTGCCGGCGGGGAAGAAAAAAGGGAGGCCTGAGCCTCCCTTTCATTGTCATGCGCGCAATGTGATGTGAGCCCGGCTCACATCTCCTTCATCTTGTCGGTGACCTTGGTCGTGTAGGCGCCCTCCGGCTCCTTGGTAATGACCGGGTCGGAACCGCCTTCGAGCAACGTCTTCACGGTGCGGTCGTAATCTTCGACATTGAGGGTGCCGTCGGAGCCTTCCGTCAGCTTGTTGATTTCGCGCATCATGCGCTTCTGGTGCTTTTCGGTCTGGGCGCCGGTGTCGTCGTTGTCGAGCACGATCTCGGCCGCTTCGTCCGGGTGCTCGCGGGCATAGTCCCAGCCCTTCATGGAGGCCTTCACGAAGCGCGCCATCTTGTCGATGAATTCGGGATCCTGCAGATCCTCTTCCATGACGTAGAGGCCGTCTTCGAGCGTCGCGACGCCCTGGTCCTCATACTTGAAGACGACGAGCTCGTCCTCGGGAATGCCGGCGTCGATCACCTGCCAGTATTCGTTATAGGTCATCGTGGAGATGCAATCGGCCTGCTTCTGGATCAGCGGGTCGACGTTGAAGCCCTGCTTGATGACGGTGACGCCGTCCTCGCCGCCGGTCGTCGGAATGCCGAGATGGCTCATCCACGACAGGAATGGATATTCGTTGCCGAAGAACCAGACACCGAGCGTCTTGCTCTTGAAATCTTCCGGCTTGGTGATGCCGGTCTCTTTGAGGCAGGTAAGCTCCATGCCGGATTTCGCAAAGGGTTGGGCGATGTTGACGAGGGGGACGCCGCGCTCGCGGGCCGCAAGGGCTGCCGGCATCCAGTCGACGATGACGTCGGCGCCGCCGCCGGCGATCACCTGTTCCGGCGCGATGTCGGGGCCGCCCGGCTTGATTTCGACATCAAGGCCGGCCTCGTCGTAAAAGCCCTTGTCCTGGGCCACGTAATAGCCGCCGAACTGGGCTTGCGTCACCCATTTGAGCTGCAGGACGACATTGTCGTCCGCGGCGGCGGGACCGGCCGCTGCGGCGGTCATGCCGGCGGCCACTCCGAGAGCTGCCAATACTCGCTTCATACCATTCTCCCTCTCTTTTTGGGGCCGCCGCCCTAATGGCGATAGGACGGATGCCAGAATGTCAGCGCCCGCTCGATCATGGCGACGAGGCCGTAAAAGAGCGATCCGGCGATCGCCGCGACGGTGATCTCCGCCCAGACCATGTCGATGTTCATGCGCCCGACTTCGGTCGAAATGCGGAAACCCATGCCGACGATCGGCGTGCCAAAAAACTCTGCAACAATCGCGCCAATGAGGGCGAGGGTGGAGTTGATCTTGAGGGCGTTGAAGATGAAGGGCAGCGCCGCGGGCAGGCGCAGCTTGATGAGCGACTGGGTGTGGGTCGCCGCATAGGTGCGCATGAGGTCGCGCTCCATGGCGCCGGCGGCATTGAGGCCCGAAACCGTGTTCACCAGCATCGGAAAGAAGGTCATGACGACGACGACGGCCGCCTTCGACGGCCAGTCGAAGCCGAACCACATCACCATGATCGGGGCGATGCCGACGATCGGAAGCGCCGAGACGAGGTTGCCGACGGGCAGGAGCCCCCGCTTCAGGAAGGGCACGCGGTCGACGAGAAGGGCAAGGAGAAAGCCCGCGCCGCAGCCCATCGCATAGCCGGCAATGACTGCCTTCAAAAAGGTCTGCCTGAAATCGGCCCAGAGCGTGGGAAGCGAGGAGGCAAAGGTGACGGCAATGGCGCTCGGCGGCGGCAGGAGCACCGGCGGTACGCCGAAGCCGCGCACCAGGCATTCCCACAAGATCAGGAGCCACAATCCGAAGACGACGGGTACGGCGAGCGAGAAGGCGCGGCGGAGAGGCGTCGGCCGCCCCTCCGTCAGGCGCGCGAGATCACGCATCACCTGGACGGTGAGAAGCGCGCTCGCCGTCAATGCCGCCCAATAACCGAGGCCCGCCCGCCCTTCGACGGTCGACAGAAGCGCCAAGAGAAGGCCGAAGGCGGCGGTTGCGATGACGCAGTTGAGGAGAAGGCGGAGGCCTACGATGCGCGGCCAGCCCGTCGTCGGGACGACGAGGAGAAGGGCGGCCAGCAGGAGCGAGGAACCGGCGACGCGCGAACCTCCCTCGGCAACCGGCAGCGGCAGTGCGACAATCGCCATGATCGCCGCGAGGAGCGTGAGAAGAAATGCGCCCCGGCTCTGCGGCCGCTCGGCGGTGACGTGCGCCGCGCTCACGCCTTCACCCCCATGCGGCGCAACACCATACGGTCGGCCAAGCCGACGATGGTGACGAGGATCGCCGCCATGAATGCTGCCACCAACAGGGCCGACCAGATCTGGACCGTCTGGCCGTAATAGGAGCCGGAGAGGAGGCGGGCGCCTAGCCCGGCGCGGGCGCCGGTCGGCATCTCGCCGACGATCGCACCGACCAGCGAAATGGCGATCGCCACTTTGAGGCTCGCAAACAGGAAGGGCATCGCGGCCGGCAGGCGCAGCTTCCACATCGTCTGGGCCGGGCTTGCCGAATAGGTGCGCATGAGATCGAGCAGCATCGGGTCGGGGGATCTCAGCCCCTTCACCATGCCGACGGCGACCGGGAAGAAGGCGAGATAGGCGGAGACGGTGCCTTTCGCCCAGATCGGCGCCACGTTGAGCGAGCCGAGGACGACGACGATCATCGGCGCGATCGCCAGGATCGGGATCGTCTGCGAGGTGATGATCCAGGGCATAAGGCTCTTGTCGAGCGTGCGCGAGGAGACGATGCCGATCGCCAGCACGATGCCGAGAAGCGTGCCGATGCCGAAGCCGGTGAGCGTGGAGGCAAGCGTTACCCAGCCGTGATAGACGAGGCTGCGCTTCGAGGTCGGCTTCACCTCGACGGTCGTCTTCCAGATCTCTGCGGCGACCTGGTGCGGGGCAGGCAGGACCGGGCGCTCCTGGGCGTAGGTGGCGGCGGCGAAATCGATGAAACTCCGCTCGATGCCGGCGCGACGGTCACGGTCGATCTGCTGCGGGGCGTTGAGATAGATCGCGCCCGCATACCAGATGAGAATGAGGGCGGCGACGACAACGAGGACCGGGCCCGTCTGGCCAGCGAAGATGCGCTGAACCCACACCCGCGGCGCATAGCCGACCCCGCCGCCAGGCTCCGCAATTTCACTCATAGGCGGGGCTCTCCGATTGGGCTTTCGGGCGGACAAGCGGCCGCCTTCAGGTCTTCGTTCGACCCCCACCCCTGTCCCCTCCCCACAAGGGGGAGGGGGACGCCAGTTGCGTCGCCGCCGCCCTGCTGTTTCAGGCCGGCTTGTGAGCGCAAAAACGCCCTGGTCGGATCGATCTCAAGGTCGCTCTCCGACATCTCAGTCCTCATAGGAATGGCCGGCGCGGAGGCCTTCGCGGACGCGGTGGGCGATTGCCAGGAATTCCGGCGTCTCGCGGATGTCGAGGCCGCGGTCGCGGGGCAGGCCGCAATCGATGACGTCGTAGATGCGGCCCGGACGCGGCGACATGACGACGATCTTCGAGGACAGAAACACCGCTTCGGGGATCGAATGGGTGACGAAGACGATGGTCTTGTTGGTCTTGGCCCAGAGCTGCAAGAGCTGTTCGTTGAGGTGATCGCGGACGATCTCGTCGAGCGCGCCAAAAGGCTCGTCCATCAGGAGAAGATCCGGTTCCACGGCAAGAGCGCGGGCGATGGAGGCACGCTGCTGCATGCCGCCGGAAAGCTGCCAGGGAAATTTGCGCTCAAACCCCGCCAGGTTGACGAGATCGAGGTTCTTTTTGACCCGCTTCTGCTGTTCCGCCTTCGGCAGACCCATGATTTCGAGCGGCAAAGCGACGTTTTTGGCGATGGTGCGCCAGGGATAAAGCGCCGCCGCCTGAAAGACATAGCCGTAGGAGCGCTCGCGCCGCGCCGCATCGGGCGAGACGCCGTTGACGGTGATCTCACCCGACGTCGGCTGTTCGAGATCGGCGATGACGCGCAGCAAGGTGGTCTTGCCGCAACCGGACGGGCCGATCAGCGAGACGAACTCGCCGCGATGGATCGCAAGATCGATGTCGGCAAGCGCCTGGACGGGGCCGTCGGCCGTCTGAAAGGTCAAGGACAGGCCGGAGGTGGCGATGACGGCACCGGTGGGTGCCGGTTTGGGTGGTGCGGCGTTCGCGGCCGGTGAGGCCGCGGTTTCAGCTTCGACCATGGGCCTCTAGGCTCCCGAATGCGTTGATGGGATGAAAGAGGCGTTGCGCATGTGGCTCCTCAAACACCTGCCGGAATGCCCGCGCGCTCCACGCGGCGCGGCGCCGTGAGCTCCTTCCACGTCGACAGAGCTTTCGCAACCGGCGGATTGGCCGGACGCTCCACGAAGCGGCCGTCGCCGGTGCCCGCCTTCACCTCGCCCTCCTCATAGGCGACGCGACCGCGCGACAGGGTCATCCGCGGCAGGCCATGCACGGGCATGCCTTCGAAGACCGTGTAATCGATCGCCGATTTCTGGCTTGCTGCCGTGATCGTCTTCGTCGCTTCGGGGTCCCAGATGATGATGTCGGCATCGGCGCCTTCGACGATCGCGCCCTTCCGCGGATAGATGTTGAGGATCTTGGCGATGTTGGTGGAGGTGGCGGCGACGAATTCGTTCATCGTCAGGCGCCCCGTCCGGACGCCATAGGTCCACAGGAGCGGCAGACGTTCCTCGATGCCGCCGGTGCCGTTCGGGATCTTGGTGAAGTCTTCGAGGCCCATGCGCTTCTGGTCCGTCGTGAAGGCGCAATGGTCGGTGGCGACGACCTGGAGAGAACCCGCGGCAAGCCCCGCCCAGAGCGAGTTCTGATGGTCCTTGCTGCGGAAGGGGGGCGACATCACCCGGCGCGCGGCATAGTCCCAATCGTCGTTCAGATACTCCGTCTCGTCGAGGAGGAGATGCTGGATGAGCGGCTCGCCGAAGACGCGCATGCCCTTCTGGCGCGCCCGGCGGATCGCCTCATGCGTCTGCTCGCAGGAGACATGCACGATATAAAGCGGCACGCCCGCCTGGTCGGCGATCATGATGGCGCGGTTGGCGGCCTCACCCTCGACTTCCGGCGGGCGCGAAAAGCCGTGCGCTTCCGGGCCGTTGTTGCCTTCGGCGAGAAGCTTCTGCTGCAGGAAGGCGACGACATCGCCGTTTTCGGCATGGACGAGCGGCATAGCCCCGATCTCCGCGCAGCGGGAGAAGGAGGCGAACATCTCGTCGTCATTCACCATCAAGGAGCCCTTATAGGCCATGAAATGCTTGAAGGTGTTGATGCCTTGCTCGACGACCTTCGGCATCTCGTCGAAGACCTGCTTGTCCCACCAGGTGATGGCCATGTGGAAGGAATAGTCGGTGCGCGCTTTTCCAGCCTTCTGGTACCATTGCTGGAGCGCATCGATGAGGCCCTGGTTCGGCGCCGGCAGGCAGAAATCGACCGTCATCGTGGTGCCGCCGGCGAGCGCCGCGGCGGTGCCGGAATCGAAATCGTCGGTGGAATGCGTGCCCATGAAGGGCATTTCCATATGGGTGTGCGGGTCGATGCCGCCCGGCATCACGTAGCAGCCGGTCGCATCGATCACATGATCGGCGTCGTGATTGAGGTCCGGCCCGACCGCCACGATCTTGTCGTGCTGGATGAAGACGTCGGCCTTGTAGGTGCGGTCAGCGGTGACGACCGTTCCACCCTTGATGATCTTGGTCATGGCGCTCTTGCTCCCCTAAACTCTTTTCCGGACTTGCACTCCGAAGACCCCCACCCTCATTCCCTCCCCAGGGGGAGGGATGACCACTCTGCCCCGCCCAGCTTCTGCAATCGAGGCTTTGTCTGTGGCTGGGGCTCGCCCTCGAGATCTGCGCTTCGCGCGGAACGGGGGATTTCTCTTCTCACGCAATCCCCAGCTCCCGCAGGATTTCCTCCACGCATCCGTCGAAGGCTTCGTCGATCTCGGCGGTCGAAAAGCGCAAGATGCGATATCCTTGAGTTTTCAGCCACGCATCTCTTGTGCGATCTCTCGCAGCGGTTCTGCTGGTGGCCATCCACTTCGAT
The DNA here is from genome assembly GCF_030813515.1 of Rhodopseudomonas julia. Classification (NCBI taxonomy): domain Bacteria; kingdom Pseudomonadati; phylum Pseudomonadota; class Alphaproteobacteria; order Hyphomicrobiales; family Nitrobacteraceae; genus Rhodopseudomonas; species Rhodopseudomonas julia. The sequence continues at coordinate 1,786,212 of NZ_JAUSUK010000001.1, forward strand.
GACGAGCTTCTCGGAGTGAACGGCAAAATCGGAGATATACGGCCCTATCGGTGCCTGCCTTCGCACGTGAACCCCATGGAGCCGGCGAAGCTCGCGCAGCTCGTTCCATAGCTTCCTCTCGCCGAGCGTCATGTCGCGCCGGAATGCGCGCGCCAGGCCGATCGTCCGAGATCCGATCGTGGAGGGTGTCATCGGCATGACCCGACAAGCATGGCATATCCCCCTCCCCCCTGTGGGGAGGGGATAGGGGTGGGGGTCGAAGGAGACCGTACCGAACATCTCATCCGATCCTCCCTGAGCCCGAACGCTTCGGCAGTGAGTGCCGCTCAGCTCACAATCTCCGCTGTTTCGAGTACTGCGTGGAAGAGGACATTGGCGCCGGCCTCGGCCCATTCCTTGGAGATGTCTTCGTCTTCATTGTGCGACAGGCCGTCGACGCAGGGGCACATGACCATGGTGGCGGGGGCGACCTTCGCCGCCCAGCAGGCGTCGTGGCCGGCGCCCGACACGATGTCCATGTGGGCGTAACCGAGCGTTTCGGCGGCCTTGCGCACGGTGGCGACGAGCTCGGGCGTGAAGGTGACCGGATCGAAATGGCCAACCGCCTCCACCTCGCAGCCGACGCCGATCTCGGAACAGATATCGGCCGCCTCCTTCTCGATGCGGGCGCGCATGCCGTCGAGCTTCTCCTGATCGACGGTGCGGATATCGACGGTGAAGACGACCTTGCCGGGCAGGACGTTGCGGGAGTTCGGCTGGAACGTCACCTGGCCGACACCGCCGACGGCGTTCGGCTGGGCGTCCATCGCCACCTTCTGCACCATCTCAAAGATGCGGGCCATGGCGAGACCGGCATTGACGCGCATCGCCATCGGCGTCGAGCCGGTATGGGCTTCCTTGCCGGTCAGCGTGAATTCCAGCCACCACAGGCCCTGGCAATGGGTGACGACGCCGATCTCCTTGTTCTCGGCTTCGAGGATCGGACCCTGCTCGATGTGAAGCTCGTAATAGGCGTGCATCTTGCGCGCGCCGACTGTCTCGTCGCCCTTCCAGCCGATGCGGGCGAGTTCCTCGCCGAAGGTTTTGCCTTCGAGATCCTTGCGGCCATAGGCGTAATCGAGCGTGTGAACGCCGGCGAAGACGCCGGAGGCGAGCATCGCCGGGGCAAAGCGCGCACCTTCCTCGTTCGTCCAGTTGACGACGACGATCGGGTGCTTCGTCTTGATGTTGAGGTCGTTGAGCGAACGCACGGCTTCCAGCGCGCCGAGCACGCCCAGAACGCCGTCATAGCGGCCGCCGGTCGGTTGGGTGTCGAGATGCGATCCGACATAGACGGGCAGGGCATCCGGGTCGGTGCCTTCGCGACGGGCGAACATCGTCCCCATCTCGTCGATCCCCATCGAAAGGCCGGCCTCGTCGCACCATTTCTTGAACAGGCGACGCCCCTCGGCGTCGTCATCGGTCAAGGTCTGGCGGTTGTTGCCCCCGCGCAGGCCCGGTCCGATCTCGGCCATTTCGTGGATGGAGTTCCACAGCCGGTCGGCATTGATCCGCAGATTGGAGTCCACAGCATTCCCCCCTGTGGTTTCTGCCATGCGGGGCAGAAAACTTGACTAAATGGTCAAATCTCACGCTAGGTGTGGCCCAATTAACGGTCAAGGCGAAAAGCTGGACTGACTGCCTAGCAAGTAGGCAACTGTCCGGGCGGGGCGAAGATGCTGGATGATGCCATCTCCAACGTGAAGAGAACGCGCATTCAGACCGTCAATCGCGAAGCCATTCTGCAGGCAGCGCTTTCCGTCTTTTCCGCCTATGGTTATCGCGGAGCCACGCTCGACGAGATCGCCGAAAAGGCGGGGATGTCGAAGCCCAACCTTCTTTATTACTTTCCACGCAAGAAGAGCCTTTACGTCGCGGTCCTCGAAGAGACGCTGGCGCAATGGCTCGCCCCGCTCGCCACGATGAAGGCCGATGGCGATCCGGCCGACGAGCTGTCGCGCTATATCGATGCCAAGATCGCCATGTCGCGCGACAATCCGGCGGCGTCGCGGCTTTTTGCGAGCGAGATCCTGCAAGGCGGCGGTGCCATCACCGAATTCCTGCATGGGCCGTTGAAGGCGATCGTCGATGAGAAATCCCGCATCATTGCCGATTGGGTCGCGGCCGGCCGCCTCCGGCCGGTCGATCCCCGCCATCTCATTTTCATGATCTGGGCGACGACCCAGCATTATGCCGATTTCGATGTCCAGGTGCGCGCCGTTCTCGCCTCCGACGATGAGACGCGCTTCGACGTGGCGTCCGAGACCGCCAGACGCGTCATTCTCGAGGGCCTTCTGCCTCGCTGATCGGGCCTCGCTGATCGAGTTGGGCTGACCGGCGTACGCCTCACCTCCGCCTCCTTGTCGTCGTCAGAAAGCCGGCTCGCGCAAATATGACTGCGCCAATCGAACGGGTTCCGGCCCGCGCCGTTGATCCCGCAACGAGGGAGGATATCGTGCGCAATCATCTCAAGATTCTGGCCGCCGCTGCCGTTGTCGGCCTCGGGCTGCAAAGCGTGCGGGCGCTCGCTGCCGAGGCGGATCTGTGGAGTGCGATCGAAAGCCGGCCGGAGCTTTCTTCACTGGCCGCCGCTGTCGAGAAGGCCGGCCTCAAAGAAACGCTGCAGGGCGATGAGCCGCTCACCCTGCTCGCGCCTGACAATGTCGCCTTCGAGCAATTGCCGAGCGAGCTTGAAGAGATGCTGAAGAAGCCGGACAGCAAGGAGACGCTCGCCGCTCTCTTGCGCCACCATATCGTGGAGGCGGCGCTGCCGACGAAATCCTTCGCTGGCGAGACGGAGGTCGAAACGCTCGATGGTTCCAAACTGACCGTGACCTCGATCGGCGATCAGCTGATGGTCGGAGAGGCGCGCATCCGCAAGGCGGATATCGCGGCGAGCAACGGCCTGATCGACGTCATCGACAAAGTGCTCGTGCCGGAGGGCTTGATCGTGCCGGCAAGCGGCGCGGAATAGGAGATTTTTTTCTTCGAACCCAAAAATGACCTGATGTGCTGCGCGGCCCTTATGATCGTCTAAAGCAAAACCCTAGATCATCGACCTGTCGTTTCTGTCTTGATCGTGCCTTTGTCTTGTCGGGGTGAGCGCTATTTGACCACGTTGAGGACTGCAAAACTCACGCTCACGAGGTCAATTTGGCTGAAGCCTATATCAACCGCATCGCAACGGCGGTTCCGAAAAACGACGTGCATCGGTACTTTCTCGGCTTCGCCGCTGCGCAGTTGAAGGACCATCCGCGTGAGCGGGCTGTCTTCTCACGGATGGCGGACAAGGGCGGGATCGAGCACCGTTATTCCTGTGTCGCCCCGGCGGAGGATCCGGAAGGGATCAAGGTCGATGCGGATGGCATTTTCCTGCGCGGAGCCTTTCCTGGGACGGCACAGCGTATGGACATCTACGAACGCTGCGCACCAGAGCTTGCGGCTGGCGCAGTTGACGAGCTCCTTGCCGGCGGAGAGCGCGAGCATGTCACCCACTTGATCGTGACGAGCTGTACGGGCTTTTCCGCCCCCGGCATCGATCTTGAAATCGTGGCGCGCTGCGGTCTGTCTCAATCGGTCGAGCGCACGCTCGTCGGCTTCATGGGGTGTTATGCGGCGCTCAATGCGCTGAAACTCGCTCGCCATATCGTGCGCTCGGAGCCGCAGGCGCGGGTCCTGGTCGTCAATATCGAGCTCTGTACCCTGCACCTCAAAGACACCGTCGACATGGAGGCGCTTCTCTCTTTCTGTCTCTGGGGCGACGGCTGTGCCGCCTCGCTCGTCTCCGCCGATCCGGCGGGGCTTCGGCTCGACAGCTTCCGGACGCTCCTTGCCGCCGATAGCCGCGAATTGATGACCTGGAATGTCCGCGACGACGGCTTCGACATGGTGCTTTCGGGGCGCGTGCCTGCCGTCATTCATGAATTGCTCGGGCGGCGTCAGGGCGAGGTCTTGGGAAACAGCATGGTCGACGAGATCGACCTGTGGGCCGTGCATCCGGGCGGCCGTTCCGTGCTCGACGCCGTGCAGCGGGCGCTCGCTCTGGACGCGCATGCTCTCGAGCGCTCGCGGGCGGTTTTGCGCGACAATGGCAACATGTCGTCGGCGACCGTCATGTTCGTGCTGGAAAAGATGCTGGCGACGGCGAAGGCCGGCGAGCGGGGCTGCGGCATGGCCTTCGGCCCGGGACTGACGGCGGAGACGATGCGGTTTGAAGCCGTGGGAGGGGTGCAATGAACGGTCGCTGCAATGAGCGGAGCGGTACAGTGAAGGTGCGGGCGTGGTGAGCGGTCTCGCCCTTAGGCAGATCGAACCGGAAATCCTCGACCAGCTTCCGGAGACGGACCCGCGGGCGGTTGCCTCGCGGCGCGACCTGAAGCGGGTCAATGCGATCATGGCGCAGGCCCGGATCACCGCGAGCCTGTTGCGGGCGAACCTCGTAAAGCCGCCGCGGCGCATCCTGGAGATCGGCGCCGGCGATGGGACGTTCATGCTGAAAGTCGCCGAAAGGCTCGCGCCCGATTGGCGGGATATCGAACTCGTTCTCGTCGACCGACTGCATCTCGTGAGCGATACGAGCTTTGCCGCCTTCGGCGCGCTCGGCTGGAAGGTGCGGACCGTCCAGGCCGATGTCTTCGCCTATGTGGATGAAAATGCGGACCAGTGCTTCGACGCGGTCACGGCGAACCTCTTCCTGCACCATTTCAACGACGGCGAGCTTTGCCGTCTGTTTGCCGGCCTTTCCCAGATCGCGCCGGTCTTTGTCGCGACGGAGCCGCTCCGCGGTTCGCTGCCTCTCCTCTCGGCGGGGATGCTTTGGGCGATCGGGGCGAACGACGTCACGCGCCATGATGCGGCGGTGAGTGTGCGGGCAGGTTTTGCAGGTGAGGAGCTTTCGGCGCTGTGGCCGCAAGAGCCTCCCTTCGAGCTTCAGGAGAGGCGACGCGGCCTCTTCACCCAGACCTTCGTGGCGCGACGGGGCGAGGCTCCTGGCGCATGAGCTTCGATGCACTCATCCTCGGCGGCGGACCGGCCGGCTCCACTGCGGCGATTGCGCTATCGCGCCGGGGCTGGAAGGTGGCGCTTATCGAAAAGGCGGAATTCCCGCGCCGAAAAGTCTGCGGCGAGTTCGTCTCCGCCACCAGCCTAGCCGTCATCGAGGCGGTCGGCCTCGGTGAGGAATGGAAAGCGAGAGCCGGGCCGGAGGTGCGGCGGGTCGCGCTCTTCTCAGGCGAGCGCGTCGTGACGGCGAGAATGCCGGCGGCCCATGGGGCCGGGTTCGGCCGCGCGCTCGGCCGTGACGTGCTCGATGATCTTCTGGTGCAGGAGGCGGTGCGGGCGGGGGCAACGCTCTTCCAGCCTTTTTGTGCCACCGAGGTGACCCCGAATGGCGACAGGCAGGCGGTGACGATCGCCTCGCGGAAAGAGGATATGACCTTGTCCGCCCCGATCGTCATCGCCGCACACGGCTCCTGGGAGCCGGGCCGGCTGCCGAGCCAGCTTGAAAAGACGAACCGGCCTTCGGATCTCCTCGGCTTCAAGGCGCATTTTTCTGCGGCGCGGCTCGACGCGGATCTGATGCCGCTTCTCGTCTTTCCGGGGGGCTATGGGGGGATGGTCTGGGCGGATCGTGGCCGGCTTTCGCTGTCGCTCTGCATCCGCCGGGACGCGTTCGCCGAGCTGCGGCAGGAGGCTGGCGGCGGCTCGGCCTCGGAGGCGGTGCACCGGCATCTCCTCGCGTCCTGCCGCGGCGTGCGCGAGGCGATCGGCGAGGCGCAACTTCAAGGTCGATGGCTTGCGGCCGGGCCGATCCGGCCCGGCATGCGCGTCCGCTACCGGGACGACATTTTCCGCATCGGCAATGTCGCGGGGGAATCGCATCCGGTAATCGCGGAGGGGATTTCGATGGCGATGCAATCGGCCTGGCTTCTCGCCGAGGAGCTTGAGGCGATCGATCCGGCGAAACGCGACGAACGCGACGCAGCCGGCCGCCGCTATTCCCGCCGCTGGCGCGAGCAGTTCGGCGCACGCATCCTCGCCGCGTCCGCCATCGCCGGGTTCGCAGTTCGACCAGTGGGCGCGCGACTGATGGGGGGTGCGATCGAAGCGCTGCCCGCCCTCCTCACGCTCGGCGCGCGGCTTTCCGGGAAGACGAAGCCTCTCGGGATTTCTGCATTCGAGACCGCGTGAGCGCTACTCCGCCGCGTCCGGGACGATCTTCTCGATGTCGGCGTCGGGCTTCGCCATCGGGTTGTTCGGATGGCGCGTCCAGTTGCCGTATCCGGCCGGGATCGGCTTTTTCGTGCGGGGATCGTAATCGGCGATCTGCTCCATGGTGATGCAGTTCTCGACCGGGCAGACATTGACGCAGAGATTGCAGCCGACGCATTCGGCGTCGATCACCTCGAAGTGGCGCTTGCCGTCGACCATGTGGGTGATCGCCTGATGCGAGGTGTCCTCGCAGGCGATGTGGCAACGCCCGCATTTGATGCAGAGCTCCTGGTCGATGCGCGCCTTGGTCACGTAATTGAGGTTGAGATACTGCCAGTCGGTGACGTTGGGCACGGCACGGCCGATGAAGTCGTCGAGGGTCTCAAAACCCTTCTCGGCCATCCAGCGCTCCAGCCCTTCCACCATCTCGCGGACGATCTTGAAGCCGTAGGTCATCGCCGCGGTGCAGACCTGCACGTTGCCGGCGCCCAGCGCCATGAACTCGGCCGCATCCTTCCACGTCGTGATGCCGCCGATACCGGAGATCGGCAGGTTGCGGGTTTCCGGGTCGCGGGCGATCTCGGCCACCATGTTGAGGGCGATCGGCTTCACCGCCGGGCCGCAATAGCCGCCATGCGAGCCCTTGCCGTCAATGGTCGGTTCCGGCGCGAAGAGGTCGAGATCGACCCCGGTGATGGAGGAGATGGTGTTGATCAGGGAGACCGCGTCGGCGCCACCCTTCTGCGCCGCCCTCGCCGGGTAGCGGATGTCGGTGATGTTCGGCGTCAGCTTGACGATGACGGGCATGCGGGTGTTCGCCTTGCACCAGCGGGCGACCATCTCGATGTATTCCGGCACCTGGCCGACGGCTGAGCCCATGCCGCGCTCCGACATGCCATGCGGGCAGCCGAAATTGAGCTCGATCCCGTCGGCGCCGGTTTCTTCGACGCGGCGCAGGATGTTGACCCAGTTACTCTCCTCGCAGGGGACCATGAGGGAGACGACGACGGCGCGATCCGGCCAGTCGCGCTTGACCTGCTTGATTTCCCGCAGGTTCACTTCGAGCGGCCGGTCGGTGATCAGTTCGATGTTGTTGAGGCCCAGAAGCCGCCGGTCGGGCCCGTGGATGGCGCCGTAGCGCGGGCCGTTGACGTTGACGATCGGCGGATCCTCGCCGAGCGTCTTCCACACCACGCCGCCCCAGCCTTCGCGGAAGGCGCGGACCACGTTGTACTCCTTGTCCGTCGGCGGCGCGGAGGCGAGCCAGAACGGGTTCGGCGATTTGATCCCGAGGAAGTTCGAAGCGAGACTGACCATGAGAAGAACCTCTCAGGCTTGGGAGTTTCGGCGAGACGAGATAAATTCGAGGCGGCCGCACCAGAGCGGGAGGGTGTGTTCAGTATGGCGGACGAGCGGAGATATACTGTCCTTCTCCTGCCGCAGCCGAAGGGTGGATACACCGTCCTCGGGCGGTGAGGGGGGCTGCCTTTCCCCATTCAGCTCTTCCTGCGACCGGCTGAGACGCCGCCCCCTCGCCGACCTCGCGCCGTTGGCGCGCGGCCACCTCTCCCCACGGGGGAGAGGAGTGGAGCCTGTTGCGACTGATAGTGCCCCGATCCGAGGGGTGAAGCTGTTTGAGAGGCTCGGCATGACGCTTACCCCATCAATGCGCGGTGGATGCTCTCGGCAGCGACCTTGCCGTCTTCGACGGCGGCGACGGTGAGATCTTCGCCGCCGAGGACGCAGTCGCCGCCGGCCCAGACGCCGGCGACGGAGGTGCGGCGTTCCTCGTCGACCTGAATGCGGCCGCCATCGAGCGTGATGGCTTCGGCCGCGCCGTCGAGCGAAGCAGGCAGAAAGGTTTGTCCGATCGCCTTGAACACCATGTCGGCGGCGAGCACGAAGGTCTCGCCCGTCCCGGCAAGCCTGCCGGCCTCTTCGCGGGTTCGCTCCAGCTCGATGCCGGCCACGTGACCGTTCTCGGCGAGGAGGCGCTTCGGCTTGGCCCAATGGCGGATGGTGACACCCTTCGTCTGGGCGAGCTCCTGTTCGAAGCCGGAGGCCTTCATCGCGTCCGGACCGCGTCGGTAGACGATGGTGACCTCGTCGGCGCCGAGGAGTTTTGACTGAACGGCTGCGTCGACCGCCGTCATGCCGCCGCCGATGACGACGACGCGGCGGCCGATCGGCAGCGTCGCGAGGTCGGCGGTCTGGCGCAGATCGGAGATCCAGGTGATGGCGTCGGCGGAGCCCGATGCGTCCTCGCCGTCGGGGCCGAGCGCGTTGACGCCTGCAAGGCCGAGGCCGAGGAAGACGGCATCGTATTCGGCCTTCAAACCATCGAGGTTGAGCTCACGCCCGAGCGCCTTGCCGGTTTCGATGGTGATGCCGCCGATCTCCAGAAGAAATTTGACTTCCTTCTGGGCGAACCCGTCTGGCGTCTTGTAGGCGGCGATGCCGTATTCGTTGAGGCCGCCCGGTTTCTCGCGCGCCTCGAAGATCGTGACGTCGTGACCGCGCATGGCGAGCCGATGGGCGCAGGAGAGGCCGGCCGGGCCCGCGCCGACGATGGCGATGCGCTTGCCGGTTGGCGCGGCGCGCACAAAGGGGTGCTCGCCTGCCGCCATCATCGCATCGGTCGCAAAGCGCTGCAGGAAGCCGATCTTCACCGGCTTGTCCTCGGCGAGATTTCGGACGCAGGCCTCTTCGCAGAGCGTCTCGACCGGGCAGACCCGGGCGCACATGCCACCTAGAATGTTCTGCTCGAAAATCGTTTCCGCGGCGCCTTTCGGATTATGCGCTTGGATCTGACGGATGAAGAGTGGGATATCGATCGAGGTCGGACAGGCCTCGGTGCAGGGCGCGTCGAAACAAAAGTAGCAACGGTCCGCTTCCACCAATGCCTCGTGTGGGGAAAGCGGCGGGTGCAGGTCAGAAAAATTCTTCAGATAATCTTCAACATTTAGACGCGCGGCACAAATGTCCGCTTCGCCGGCTGGTGTTGTTGCCGGCAGGCCTGACAAGATCTGGTTCACGGCGTCTTTCTCCCGTGAATATTGCTGTTCCCACGGGAAGAATGCGCATTTTCGACCAAACGGTCAAATTTTTCATTTGCGCAAGACTTTGGAGCGCCTGAAAAGCAGGCGCGAGCGCTTTTTGTTCAATGGGTTGCGGGAGGGCGGACGCGCTCGCCGCACCCCGGCTCAGCGGGGCGGTCGGCGATCTCCCGGCGAGATGCGGTGGCTGCGCGGGCCTACCGCATGACGTCGCGCACCGCCGGATAGAGCGCACGCCAGCGCTCGTAGCTGTCGCGGTAGGCTTCGCTCAGGGCCGGAACCGGATCGATGGTATCGGCGAGCGGCGGATGCGTGAGGATCTCGGCGGGATCGCCGCCCTCTGCGGCCAGGAGGCCGAGACGAGCGGCCCCGAAGGCGGCGCCGTAATCGCCTTCTTCGGGAATGCCGATCGGGGTGTTGAGGGCGCTCGCCATGATCGTCAGCCAGGTCTTGGAGCGCGAGCCGCCCCCGACCGCGAGATAGCGCGGAATGGTGGTGCCGGCGGCGGCAAGGGCTGCCTGACAATCGGCAAGCGCGAAGGCGACGCCTTCCAACACCGCCTGAGTGAGGGTGGCGCGGTCGCTTTCCTGCGCCAGACCGATGAAGACGCCGCGTGCCGCCGCATCGTTGTGGGGTGTGCGCTCACCGGAAAGATAAGGCAGGAAAAGGACGGGCGCCGGGTAATCCGGGGTGTTGCCGAGATGGCCGATCAGATCGGGCACCGGCTCCTTGAGAAGCCGGCTCAGCCATTCGAGCGAGCCCGCAGCCGACAGGATGACGCCCATCTGGTGCCAGGTGTTCGGCAGGGCGTGGCAGAACGCGTGAACGGCGCTTTCCACATTGGGCGCGAAAGCCTCCGTTGCGGCGAAGACGACGCCCGAGGTGCCGAGCGAGACGAAGGCGGCGCCCGGATGGGTGACACCCACGCCGCAGGCGGCCGCGGCATTGTCGCCACCGCCGGCGGCGACGACCACTTCACCGTTCATGCCCCAAAGGCGGGCCAGCGCCGGGCGCAGCGTGCCGGTTGCCTGCGAGCCCTCGTAGAGCTTCGGCATCTGGCTTTCGTCCATGTCGGTCGCCGCCAGGAGCTCCGGCGACCAGCAGCGCTTGCCGACATCGAGCCAGGAGGTGCCGGAGGCGTCCGACATGTCGGTCGCCGCATCGGCCGTCAGATAAAGGCGCACGAAATCCTTGGGCAGGAGCACCTTGGCGGTCGCAGCGAAATTTTCCGGCTCATGCGTCTTCACCCAGGCGAGTTTCGGCGCGGTGAAGCCTGGAAAGACGAGATTGCCGGTGATTTCATGAAAGCGCGGATCGGCGTCGAGCCGGCGGGCTTCCTCTGCCGAGCGTCCGTCGTTCCACAGGATGGAGGGGCGGATCGGCGCGCCGTCCTTGGCGACGAGCGTGGCGCCATGCATCTGGCCGGAGAGGCCGATCCCCTTGACGGCGGCGACTTCTGCGGGGCGTTCACGCTTCAAGGCGTCCATGGCAGCCCCGAGTGCGGCAATCCAGGCGTTCGGATCCTGCTCCGACCATCCGGGTTGCGGGCGCATCACCTCGAGCGGTGCGGTCGCGGAAGCGAGAACGTCCTGTGCCGCCGTCATCAGAATGACCTTGATGGACGACGTGCCGATATCGATGCCGAGATACACGGAAAAACCCCTTGCTGCCTTGCTCACCTCTTAGCCGCGCAAGGGGCCGAGGTCGAGATCGGCATGCCCAGGATGGTGAGCGGTCAGCTCTGCCGGCCGGCCCTCAAGGGCTCAACTCGTCAGCGTCAGGAAGATGAAATCGCTTTCGTCCAAGGCGCTGACGGCGATGCCGTTCAAGGTCAACACATCGCCGCCGCCGAGATCGATCGTGGCATTGCCGGCGCCGTCCTGGGCGATTGCGAGCTCTGAGAAACTGCTGAAGCCGTTTTCGGAGACGTTGATCCGGTCAATGCCGTTCTCGAAGCCGAAGACGGTATCGTCGCCGTTGTTTGCGACGCTGGCATAGATGTCGGCGGCGCCATCCGAGGTCCCGAGATAGATCTGATCGTCACCCGTTCCCCCGAAGAGGAGGTCGGCTCCGTTGCTGCCATAGAGCGTGTCGTTGCCGGCCGCGCCATAAAGCGTGTCGTTGCCCTCTCCGCCCTGGAGCGCGTCGTTGCCGGAGGCACCGCCCAATTCGTCGTTGCCGGTGCTGCCGTTCAAAGTGTCGTTGCCGGCCCCGGCGTAAAGAGCGTCGTTTCCAGCTTCGCCGTTGAGATCGTCGGCGGACGCATCGCCGCCGCCGAAGAGAAGATCGGCGCCGTCGCCACCATAGCTGTGATCGGTCCCGCCACCGCCGCCGAGCGCGTCGTTGCCGCTGCCGCCGTAGATCGTGTCGACCCCGTCGCCGCCATAGACCGTATCATTGCCGCTGCCGGCATCGAGATAATCGGCGAAGTTGCCCTGGCCGCCGAAGATGAGGTCGGCGCCGTCCGCGCCGCGAAGATTGTCCGCCCCGGCACCACCGAACATGGTGTCGGCGCCGGCGCCGCCGGAAAAATTGTCGGCCTCGGCGGTTCCAACGAGATAATTGTCGCCGCTGTCGGGCCCGTAGAGCGTCTGCAGCTCGGTGATGTTCGCCGCGTTCAGCGTGATGACGCCCATCGAAAAGGGATACATGATCGACGTTGGATCATCGTCGTGGTCGAGACCGATCGCGTGGCCGATCTCGTGGGCGAGCACCGAGAGGTGATCTTGATCCGTATCGGCCTCGTCGAGGGTGATCTCGGCCCGCGTAATGGTCGTGCCGATCATATAGGTCACGCAATTGCCGAGCGTGCCACCATAGCCGTCGATCGGCCCCTCGTCGATCTGGATATCCGCCGACGTGAAATTGGTGGCGCTGACGAAATCGGGCTCCATCCACGGATCCCAGATCGCGAAGGCATCGGCGATGTTGAAGCCATAATAGGGCGCCGTCGACGCGAAGGTTATGATCTCCTGGTCGAAGGTCGTTCCGTAATTGGCCATCGTTGTATCCTTTGAGGTCGCTCTCAGCTCGTTACACGAGATTCGTAATATTCTCCTGAGAGGACGAAACGATTGCGGCTAAAAACTGAAGCAAATGTTGCCGGAGCGTTCTGGCTTACCGCGCCTGTCTTGCGGGAAGCTTCCGGCCGCGGTTCGGGGCGTGGCAGCCGGGGCGGAACCGAGAGCGGAGCCGATCAGCTGCGCCCGAAGCGCTCTTGCAGGCGGTCGCGAACGGCCCGTGCCTGCCGGCGGAGAAGCCAGCGCCCGTGCTCGGTCGAGCGGGCAAGCCGCGCCCGCGTGGCAGACGGGGTGACCTCCAGAACGGCGGCTTCATAAGGTTCCGAATGATGCCAGTAATGCGCGAGAAGTCTCGCATCCGCGGTGTTGGAAACGGGATCGATCCGGGCGATGGTCGGATCCGACAGCCATAGCCGGGTGTTGCGCAGAAGAAGCTGGACGCCAGGAGAAAAGCGCGAAAAGCTCTCGTCGAAGGCGATTTTCCAGGGGACGAGGAGCGAGCCGGAGACAAGCGTGATCGACGAAGCGGCAAGCTTGCCGCCGACCGTCATACGCTCGATTCTTGCAGCATCGCTGGCGCCGAGCGCGAGGATCGCATCTTCGGCGAAGCGCCTGCCGACATGGGTGAGGATCGCGGTGCCGCGACGTCCCTTCCAGCCGGCAGCTTCAAGCGTGAGGAAATCATCGAGCGCCGGCCGAAGTGCGGCGCCGGTCGCCGTCGAAAACTCCACCGGTCCCACCTCCTCCAGGCGGCGGCGAAGGCGACCCATATCCTTGTGGCGCCTCGGCGAAATCTCCCTTTCGAAGTCCTGAAGGGCATCGAGCTCGGCGGTGAGGATGGCGCGCTCTTCGCGGAAGATCGTGTGAACCCGACCATCGGCCGCACGGCGCATGCTGATCCAGGTGTCGCAGAGGGCGGGGATGTCGCTCACCATCAAGAGCTCGATGCCGGCGTCTGCGAGCTTGGCAAAGAGAGCACTGGCGACGGCGTGTCCGCGCGCGCGATCGAGCAGAGGCACGCCGAGGGGGCCGTAATTGTGGCTCCAAATCTGGGCCATACGCAGCGCGCCGCGGCGAAGGGGAGCGCAGAGGATCGGTGCAAAGAAGACGAGCCGGGTGCCGGCATAGAAAAGGGCGAGCTCGACCTCTCCGTCGCCGAAGGCCTTGATGGCGGGGCCGAGGAAGGCCGGCAGATAAAAGGGATTGGCGTCGAGGCTCTCGCTCGCCAGCCTTTCGATCTCGTTGGCATGGACGCTCAAGGCTTCCGGCTTCTCGATGAGAAGACGGAATGTGGGCTCGGTGGCAGGGCCCGGGGTTTTCACCCAGCCGGCGTCGCTCGTCAGAGGCATCATCTCCATTATACAATGGTAGCAGAGGCTGAGCGGCGCGGCGGGAATTAGGTAAAATTATCCCTAACGAGGCCGTTCAACTTCGCGCAGTGCGCGGCGGGGTCGGATCGCGCCTCAGCCCGAGAAGCCGCCGTCCTCCAGAAACCGTCGCTCCGCCGGGCTCGTGTGCCGGTGAAGGACGGCATTCCTGTGGGGAAATCGGGCGAAACGGCGGATGATCTCCCGATGCTCCAAGGCAAAGGAAAGCGTGCCTGCCTTGTCGAGCCGATGGCTGAGCGCGACGCAGCGGTCCTGTTCGGCGAGGCTTTCGGAATGCATGAAGGGCATGACGAAGAACTTCGCGACATCCGCCGGCACGTGGTTCTCGTAGCCTTTGGACAGAGCTTCCTTGGCAAGCCGAAGCGCCTCCGGGTCGGTGGCGAAAGCCTCCGGCCGCTTGCGGTAGAGATTGCGGGAGAATTGATCGAGAAGGAGGATGAGCGCGAGAGCGCCGTCCGGCGTCTCGGCCCAGTCCTCGAGGGCGCCCTTCGATGCCGCTTCATGCAGGGCCCCGAAGCGCTCGCCGATCTCGCGATCGAAGGCATCGCTCTTCTTGAACCATTTCTCCGGGCCCGCCTCGCGCCAGAAGGCGATCACGTCCTGCGGACCCGGGTTGGTCGGTGCCATCTCTTGCCTCAAAGCCGCAGATCGCCGCTCTCGACCTCTTCATAGAGACCGGTATCGAGCGGCACATAGGTCTGCTTTTCCGGGTGCAGCATATAGAGCGGGTCGGCGATCCGGTTCGGGTCGAAGCCCTCGCGCACGAGGTCGACCTTGCGCTGTTTGAAGGTGCCGGTCATTTCCATCGATTGCTGCAGCCGCAGGAAGATCGGTCGCGCATAACGCGGCAGATGCCGTTCCACATGGGCATAGAAGCCGCTCATATCGAAGGCCTCTTCGACGACGAGCGAGGCCATGCCGGCGCGCCCATCGGTGTTGGGTACGGCGACGCCGAAAACATTGGCATCCTTGACGCCCGGATAGACGGTGATCGCCTCCGCCACTTCGGAAGTGGCGACGTTCTCGCCCTTCCAGCGGAAGGTGTCGCCGATGCGATCGATGAAATAGAAATAGCCCATTTCATCCTTCTTCATCAGATCGCCGGTGCGAAACCACATATCGCCCTTCTCGAAGACGTCCTTGAGGATCTTCTTCTCTGTCGCCTTGGGATCGGCGTAGCCTTCGAAACGCTGGCTCGGGCGGCTCGGATCATCGATGATTTGCGAGATCACCTCGCCGACTTCTCCCGGCGCGCATTTCATGCAGAAGCCGTCGGGACCGCGTTTCGGCTCTTCGGAGGAATAGTCGAACCGCACGATTTCGGTGACGAAGCGTCTCTCCGCCCATTTCGGAATGCGGCCGACCGAGCCGACCTTGCCGTCGAAATTGAAGAAGACGGCGTTGCCTTCCGTCGCCGCATACCATTCCAGGATTTTCGGGATGGCGAAGCGGTTCTTGAAGTCTTCCCAGATGTCGGGGCGCAGGCCGTTGCCGCAGGCAAGCCGAAGCTTGTGCTGGCGCTCCTTGGGATGCGTCGGGCTGTTGAGGAGATAGCGACAGAGCTCACCGATATACTGGAAGATCGTGCACTCATAATCGACGACGTCGTCCCAGAACTGACTTGCCGAGAACTTTTCGCGGATGACGACGCTCGCGCCCGCCGTCAATGCCGCGCCGGAGGCCAGCACGCTGCCGGTCGTGTGATAGAGCGGCAGACACACATAGATGCGGTCTTCCGGCTTCATATCCATGGCGCCGTTGAAGCCGAGCGAGATGGCGAGCACGCGGTAATGGTTGATGTTGGCGGCCTTGGGCATGCCGGTCGTGCCGCTCGTATAGATGAAGAGGCAGCGGTCCGACGTGGTCAGCTTAGGTCTTTCGGAGGCTTCGAGCGGATCGCGGCTGAACGTGTCGAGCGCTTCGTCGAGCCGTTTCCACGCGTCCACGCCGCTGCCATAGGCCCAGTATTCCGCCTTCGTCTGGAGAAACGGATCGGCGGAGTGAAAGCCGTCGGCGATCGCCGTGTCGACGATGATGTGCTTCGGCTCCACGATGTTCACGCAATTGGCGAGGACTGGCCCGCGCAGATTGGTGTTGAGGCAGGCGGTGACGCCGCCGGCGCGCGCGATGCCGAGCCAGGCGGCCATGTATTCCGGCTTGTTCGGCATCATCAGGGCGACGCAATCACCCTTTTTGACGCCGTTGGCGATGGCCCAGCGGGCATATTGGTTGGCGCGTTCGTTGTATTCGCGGTAGCTCATGCGCTCGTTCTCGGCGATCATCGCCGGCCGGTCGCCATGCTCTCTTGCGATGTCCTCGATCAGATCGGGAAAAGTGCGGTTGCGGTTCTTTGCCGCCGAGCTGACTTTGCGAAGTGCACGCAGGGCGCCGCGTACATAGGCGAGTTCGCTCTTGATTCTTTCGATAAAGCCCATCGTCTCCCCCGCCGCTTCAGGCAGAAGAGCCTGCGGCATTCTTGCTGTTTCTGGCATCTCTTCCCATACCAGGGACGGAAATTGAAGAGGTCAAGCCTGCAAGGAGGCCGATGTTGGCCATTCATTCAGCGGACGAAGAAGACAACTGCCACGTCATCGACGTGCGCGGGCTGAAATGCCCGCTGCCCGTCTTGAAAACCGCCAAGGAGATCGCGTCTCTGCCGCCGGGCATACGTGTCGTGGTTCTCGCCACCGACCCGATGGCGGCGATCGACATTCCGCATTTGTGCAATGAACGCGGTCACCGGTTTTTGGGGCGCCGCGATGACGAAGGCGTCAGCCGCTACGAGATCGAAACCGGCGGCTGAGGGTCCGTGCCGAGAGACCTCCGGCGGGGCTCGCCTTCGAGCTTACCGGTCCGGCCGCGGGCGCGGCATCAGGGCAGGGGCGGCGAGGAGCAGGACGGGATCGACGGGCGCTGCCTTGCTCGCCTCTTCGCTCGGCGCAAACGCCGTCGCGAGCTGCGGCCGGGGTGGTATGGCGATCGTCGGGCGCGGGCGCGGCATGACGCCGAGCTGCGCGCTCAAAATCTCCTGCGCAAGGTCGTCCACGCCCGGGCCTTCGACGCCGCCGGTTGCGACGACGATCGGCGTCACGGGGCCTTTGCGCTGGCCGATATGAGAGGGTTTGAAGCCGTCTCCCTCGTCGACCATGATGAGGCCGCCCTTCATGGGCTTGTAGATCGGGTTCGACTTGGAGGCGACCTGCTTGCCCTTCTGCGGGCTGCACACCTGATCGCGCATGTCATAGGCCTCGGTGTAGCGGGAGCCGGAATTGATGCGGGTGATGTCGGGGCCGCCCGAGAAAAGCCCTCCGCCGCGATTGAAGCCTGCATCGAGAAGACGGGCTGCGCGTTCGGCGCGGTCGATGGCATTGTCGGCGCCGAGAACGACCGCGATCAATTCGCGCCGTCCGCGCTGGGCCGTTGCGACCAGGTTCCAGCCGGAATCGCAGATATAGCCGGTCTTCATTCCCGTGGCGCCGCGGTAGCGGCCGATCAGAAGATTTGTGTTGCGCTTCACCGCGCCGCCGACCTTGATCGCGGGGACGTTGAAATAGTGCCGGTAGCGCGGGAATTCGTCGAAGATTGCGCGCGTCAGGATGGCGAGATCGCGCGCGCAGGTGACCTGGTGCGGATTGTAGAGGCCGTGCGGGTTTATGAATTGCGTGCGCGTCATGCCGAGGCGCTTCGCCTCGAGGTTCATGCGCAGAAGAAAATTGTCATAGCCGTCGCCGACGGATTCCGCGATCGCCATCGCCATGTCGTTGGACGAGCGCGCCAGCATGACCTTGAGCGCGTTGTCCACCGTCAGAACCGAACCCGGTTTGAAGAAACGCGCCGCATAGGGCTGGTTGTACGCATGCTGTGACATCACCACCGGTGATTTCAGCGTGATCTCGCCAACCTCGAGAGCCCGGAAGACGACGAAGGCCGTCATCAGCTTGGTCGTGGATGCCGGATACCAGGGGCGGAGCGCATCATGCTCCTCAAGGACGTCCCCGCTCTTCGCATCGACCAGGAGATAAGGTCCCACGACGTCGCCAGCGCCAGCCGTTTCGTTGGCGGAGGCGGCAAGGGGAGCTGTCACAAGAAGCAGGAGAGCGAGCAGAAGGCGCGCCCCCGAAAGCATGCGAAGCGGAGGTGTCAAGGTTTCGGCCCCATGGTTGTCTGGGTCATCCTTACGCGACCGCCGCTGCGTAACACAATTCGGCTCACTTTCACAAACGCGCCTTGCTTGAGTTTCCGTGAGCACTCGCGCGGGCTTTGCTTTCCGACCGATAGCCCATAAGCTCAGTCTTCCAAAAGAATAAGACTGCAATGGTGGGAGGAACAGAATGCTATTCCAGCGCAAAGTTTTACGCTCCTTTGTCATGGCCGTGGCCAGCCTTGGTCTCGTTGGCGCTATTGCCTGGCCTTCTTCGGGGCGGGCTCAGGAAGAACAGAATTACCTGCTGGCGACAGCTTCAACAGGCGGCACTTATTATCCGGTGGGTGTTGCTCTTGCCACGCTCATCAAGGTCAAGCTGCAGCCCAGTGAAAAGATCGGCATGTCGGCGATCAACTCTGCGGGCTCGGCCGAGAACATCAAGCTGATGCGTGACAACGAGGTCCAGTTCGCCATCCTGCAAGGCCTTTATGGCGCTTATGCGAAGAAGGGCTCCGGCCCGTTGGAAAATGAGGGGCCGCAGGAGAATCTCCGCTCCGTCACCATGCTGTGGCCGAATGTGGAACATTTCGTCCTGAAATCCGACCTTGCCGACACAGGCACCATCGCTGACGTTGAAAAGGCCAAGGGCAAGTCGATCAATCTCGGCGCGCAGAATTCCGGCACGCTCGGCTCCAACCGCACCATCCTCGGCAATCTCGGCTACAATATCGATGAGGATTTCAACCTCGTCTATTCCGGCTACGGCCCAGCGGCCGAAGCCCTGCAGAACGGACAGGTCGTGCTGATCTCGACGCCAGCCGGCCCGCCGGTCGGCGCCATCAGCCAGGCCTTTGCCAATATGGGCAACGAGATCACCGTCCTCGATTTCACCGATGAGGAGATGAAAGAGGCAAATGGCGATTTCGAGGAATTGTGGACGCGCTTCACGATCCTGGCCGGGACCTATCCGGGCCAGGAGAAGGAGATCAACACGATCGCGCAGCCGAACTTCCTCGCCGTGCGCGCCGATGTGCCGGAAGAGACCATCTACAAGATGACGAAGACGATCTACGAGAATCTGCCCTTCCTGCAGGGCATCCATCCGGCGACGAAAAACATGAAGCTCGAAGCGGCGATCGCCGGACTGCCGCTGCCACTGCATCCGGGCGCAGCGCGCTATTACGAAGAGCAGGGGATTGCGATCCCGGACCGTCTCAAGGTCGCGGCCGAATAAAAGGCGCGTGCGAGACGCCGCTTCAGGCCTGGTCACGGGCCGCGTGCGCTTGCATGCGGTCCGCTCGGCCGCGACGGCGTCTTTCTATCTCCGCAAAAATTCTCCAGCTGCAGGGATCGGACGATGAGCGAGGCGCAAAACGCGTCTGAGCAGGCTGCGCCTCAGAAGGATGTCGACGGCGAAGTCGAAACCCATGTCAGGAGCCTCGCCTCCTGGCCGGCGCGGGCTTTCGCCGCCTGCGGCATCGCCATCTCGCTCTTCCATATCTGGGCGAATATCGACGGGCGCGTGTCGACCTTGTGGCTCGTCGGCATTCATTTCGCCGGTTTCGCTTTTCTCGCCTGCCTGCGCTACCCGCTCAAAGCCGGACGCTTCGTGGCGCCACTCTGGCTCGATGCTGTCACCGGAGCCGTCATCGCGGGTGCGACGCTCTTCATCATCGGCTCGGAGACGGCGATCTATGCGCAGGGCGTGCGTCTTTCGCCCGAGCATTGGGTGGCCGCGATCCTCGTCATTGTCGGCGCGATCGAGCTGACGCGGCGCACGACGGGGCCGATCATCCCGGTCTTGATCATCCTGGCGCTCTCCTATGTGTCGTTTCTCGGTGCCTACGCGCCGGGCGTCTTCCGGTTCGCCGGCCTTTCCTATGAGACGGTTCTCTTCCGATCGATCTTTGCCGATGAGGGCATGTTCGGCACGATCGGGCGGATCTCGGCGAGTTTCGTCTTCATGTTCATTCTCTTCGGCGCATTTCTGGTGCGCTCGGGCGCCGGCGATTTCATCATCGATCTTGCCCGCGCGCTCGCCGGCCGCCTCGTCGGAGGCCCCGGCTTCGTGGCCGTCTTTGCGTCGGGACTGACCGGCACGATCTCCGGCTCGGCCGTCGCCAATACGGTGTCGACCGGCGTCATCACCATTCCGCTCATGAAGAAATCGGGCTTTCCGCCGCGCTTCGCCGCCGGCGTGGAAGCAGCCGCCTCGACCGGTGGGCAGCTGATGCCGCCGATCATGGGGGCGGGTGCCTTCGTCATGGCGTCGAATACGCAGATCCCCTATCTCGACATCGTCGCCGTCGCGACGCTGCCGGCGATCGCCTATTTCCTCACCGTCGCCTTCTTCGTCCGGATCGAGGCGAAGAAGCACCATATCGTCGGCGTCGACGACGAAAGCCGCAGTGCCTGGGAGGTCTTGAAGGCGGGCGGCCCGGCCTTCCTCGTCCCCGTCGCAACCCTGATCGGGCTTCTGATCTACGGCTTCACCCCGGTCTATGCCGCCGGCTGGGCGATCCTTTCCGTCGTTGCCGCCTCCTGGCTCACCAAGAACCGCATGGGTCCGAAGGCGATCCTGGAGGCCCTGGCGCTCGGCGCCCAGAACATGATCATGACGGCGGTGCTTCTCATTGCCGTCGGCCTCATCGTCAACGTCATCGCCATGACCGGCATCGGCAACACCTTCTCGCTGATGATCGCCGATTGGGCGGGCGGCAATCTCCTGATCGCGCTCCTCTTGATCGCGCTCGCCTCACTGGTGCTCGGGATGGGACTGCCGGTGACGGCCGCGTATATCGTGCTCGCGACGCTCTCCGCGCCCGCCCTTCAGGGCATGATCGAGAACGGCTATCTCGTCGATCTTTTGACTGCGGGCAATTTGCCGGAGGCGGCACGCGGGCCCTTCCTGCTCGCCGATCCGGAGGCGATGACGAAGCTTGCCGCACCGATGAGCCGGGAGGCGGCGAACGCCTTCATCGCGGCGGCACCCGCCGAGGTCCTGCGCCTCGTGCATGGCCAGGCGCTCGATCCGGCGCTGATCACGGCAGCACTTCTTTCGGCCCATATGATCATCTTCTGGCTGTCGCAGGATTCCAACGTGACGCCGCCGGTCTGCCTCACCGCCTTTGCAGCTGCGGCGATCGCCCGCACGCCGCATATGGCGACCGGAATGACGGCGTGGAAACTCGCCAAGGGGCTCTACATCGTGCCGATCCTCTTCGCCTATACGCCGTTTCTGCACGGCAGCGTGCCGGAGGTGCTTCTCGTCTTTGCGCAGGCGGTGATCGGCTCTTATGCCGTCGGTGCGGCTTTCGAGGGCTATATGGAGGCGCCGCTCGTCTGGCCGCTCAGACTTCTTGCCGGCGTTGCGGGCGTGGTCGTGCTGTGGCCGGGCCTGCCGGTTGCGACGGCGATCGGGGCCGCGATGACCTTCGCGCTGCTCCTGTGGACGATCCGGCTCGACCGTCGTGGCCGAGCGGCAGAAGCGGTTGCCTGAGCGCCAACCCGAAGCCTGGAAATCTCTCCGTGCTTGCCAGGTGCGGCACAGGCGCTAGCATCGGTTCTTTCACGAGAGAGCCGCGTCATGCCCGTCATAAACTCCCTTGCCGAAGCCGCCGACGAGATCACGCAATGGCGGCGCGATTTTCACCGCAACCCGGAGCTCCTCTACGACGTGCCGCGGACGGCGAAGGTGGTGGCGGACAGACTGCGCGCTTTCGGCTGTGACGAGGTGGTGGAGGGCATCGGGCGAAGCGGTGTCGTCGGCATCATCCGTGGCCGAGGAGACGGCGATCGCGGCATCGGCCTTCGTGCCGACATGGACGCGCTGCCGATCGAGGAGGAAAGCGGCAAGCCGTGGCGCTCCGAAACGCCCGGGAAGATGCATGCCTGCGGTCATGACGGCCATATGGCGATGCTGCTCGGCGCGGCGCGCTATCTCGCCGAAACGCGCAATTTCTCCGGGCGCGCGGTGATCGTCTTTCAGCCGGCCGAGGAGGGCGGTGCGGGTGCGCGCGCCATGATCGAAGACGGGTTGATGGAGCGTTTCGCCATCAGCGAGGTCTACGGCCTGCACAATATGCCGGGCATTCCCGTCGGCCAGTTCGGCATCCGTCCGGGCCCGCTGATGGCGGCGACCGACAATTTCATCATCCAGATCGAGGGCAAGGGATCGCATGCCGCCAAGCCGCATGCGGGCGTCGATCCCGTTCTCGTCGGCTCGCAGATCGTCAATGCGCTGCAATCGGTCGCCTCGCGCAATGTCGATCCCCTGAAGAGTGCCGTCGTCTCCGTGACGACCTTTCACGCTGGCGACACGTTCAACGTCATCCCGCAGCGCGGGACCTTGAAAGGCACGGTGCGCACGCTCGATCCGGCCATACGCGATCTGGTCGAGCGGCGCATGAACGAGATTGTGCCGACGATCGGGCAGGCTTTCGGGGCGCGCGCCCGCCTCGATTACCAGCGGCATTACCCGGTGACGGTCAATCACGAAGAGCAGACGCACAAGGCGGCGGCCGTCGCGCGCGAAATCGCCGGGGAGGGGGCGGTGACCGAAGACACGCCGCCGCTGATGGCCGGGGAGGATTTCTCCTATATGCTGGAAGCAAGACCGGGTGCTTTCATCTTTCTCGGCAACGGCGATTCCGCCGGCCTTCACCACCCCGCCTATGATTTCAACGACAGCGCAGCACCTTACGGCGCAAGCTATCTTGCACGCCTTGTCGAAAGGGCGATGCCGGCATGACGCTCGGAACGCTGGGATCGCCTGAGCGTTGACCGGCCACTGCACCCCCGCAACACCTTTAAGTCGATATATTCCGTGACCCAGAGCTTCTCATTTGAAACGACATGGGGCGCATTCATGCGCCCGGAAGGCGGCGCCCGTTTCCGCTTGTGGGCTCCCGCTCAGAACGCGCTGACGCTGCGCCTCGCCGGCCAGGATCTGGCGATGAACAAGGCCGATCGCGGCTGGTTCGAACTCACCGTGCCGGAGGCCGAGGCGGGGCAGGATTATCAATTCGTGCTGGAAGACGGTTTTGCCGTTCCCGATCCGGCCGCAAGAGCCCAGGTGGGCGACGTGCATGGGCCGAGCCGGCTCGTCGATCCGAAGGACTATCGCTGGCAGAGCGCGGGCTGGCGCGGGCGCCCCGTCGAAGAACTCGTCACGTACGAACTGCATGTCGGCACGTTCAGTCCTTCGGGCACCTTTGCGGGGGTCGAGGAACGGCTCGATTATCTTGAGGATCTGGGCGTCACCGCCATCGAGCTTCTGCCGGTCGCGCAGTTTTCCGGCGATCGCGGCTGGGGCTATGACGGCGTTTTGCTTTATGCGCCGCATGGCGCCTATGGCGGCCCGGAGGGGCTGAAAGCGCTCGTCGATGCCGCCCATCAGCGCGGGCTGATGGTCATTCTCGACGTGGTCTACAATCATTTCGGCCCGGACGGGAATTACCTCCACATGTACGCCCCGCCCTTCTTCGATCCGGAGCGGCACACGCCGTGGGGGGCGGGCATCCATTACGATGATGCGGCCGTGCGCTCCTTCTTCATCGACAACGCGCTCTACTGGCTGGAGGAATTCCGGCTCGACGGCATGCGCTTCGATGCGATCGACCAGATCAAGGGGCCGGGGGCGGATACGCTCCTGCCCGAACTTTCCTCCCGTATTCGCGAAAAATGGCCCGACCGTCATATCCATCTGACGACGGAGGATGAGCGCAACATCGTCTCGCTGCACGAGCGCGATGACGACGGTGCCCCGCGCTATTTCACGGCGGAGTGGAACGACGATTTCCATCACGCCGCGCATTGTGCGGCGACGGCCGAACATGAGGGCTATTACAAGGATTATGCCGACGATCCGATCGGCCATCTGATGCGGATTCTGAGCGAAGGCTTTGCCTATCAGGGTGAGGTATCAGAGCATTGGGGCGGGGCGCGCGGCGTTGCGAGCGCCGGCCAGCCGCCGACGGCCTTTGTGGCTTTCCTGCAGAACCACGATCAGGTCGGCAACCGCGCCGACGGTGAACGGCTCGCCGTTCTCGCCGACGAAGAGATGCTCAGGCTTCTGACGGCCATCCATCTTCTGCAGCCGCAATTGCCGCTCCTCTTCATGGGAGAGGAATATGCCGAAACGCAGCCCTTCCTCTTCTTCACCGATTTCCATGGCGAGCTTGCCGATCTCGTGCGCGAGGGACGGCGACGCGAGTTCACCGCCTGGGAGAGCTTTCGCGATCCCGCACGCCGGGCGGCGATCGCCGATCCGAACGACGTGAAGACCTTCGAGCGCTCCTGCCTCGATTGGTCGGGCGCGGCCAGAGGCGAAGGGCATGAACATCTCGCCTTCACGCGCGAGCTCTTGCATCTGCGCCACCGCGAGATCGTGCCGCGCCTTGCCGGCATGCGCGCCATGAACGGGGAGAGCGAGCGTCTCGGCGACCATGGCTTTCGGGTCACCTGGACGATGGGCGACGGGGCGCGGATGACGCTTCTCGCCAATCTCGGCGATACGCCCGTCTCCACCGACAGCTTCAAGCCGTCGGCTCCGATCTTTGTCTCCGGCCCGGGGGTCGATGCGGAGATCGCCGACGGGCTCGTGCCGGCGCTCGCCGTCGCCTTCTTCATGGAGGCGTCACATGCGTGAGGCAGGTCCGCCGCTCGAGGCGGTGCCGACGGCCACCTATCGCTTGCAGTTTCGCGAGGGGATGGATTTCGACACGGCCGCCGGGCTTGCGCCCTATCTGAAGCGGCTCGGCGTCAGCCACCTCTATGCCTCGCCGATCTTCACGGCGGTGCCGGGTTCGACCCACGGCTACGATGTGGCCGATTTCGCCGAACTCGATCCGGCGCTCGGAGGCGCGGAGGGATTTGCCCGCCTCGCTGACGCTCTCAAGGCAAATGGCCTCAGGCTTCTCCTCGACATCGTGCCCAACCATATGGGCGCGTCGACGGCCAATCCCTATTGGGCGGACGTGCTCGAATGGGGGGAGGAGAGCCAGTATGCCGGCTATTTCGACATCGATTGGTCGGCGGCGAAACTTCTCATTCCGGCGCTCGGCGCGCCCTACGGCAAGGTTCTCGAAGACGGGGAATTCGGGCTGCGTTTCGACAAGGACGAAGGCCGCTTCCGCTTCACCTATTATGATATCGCGCTGCCATTGGCGCCCAATACCTATGGCCGGATTCTGGGCGAGATCGACGAGCCCGATTTTCAGGAGCTTTCGCTGACCTTCGCCACGGGTTCGGCGGATGGGGCGGGGCTTCTCCAGGAGCGGCTTGCGACGCTTGCCGAAGATCCCGAGGCGCTTGCCAAGATCGAAGGAGCGGTCGGCGAGATCTCGGCAGATCGAGAGGCGCTGCACGAACTCCACGAAGTGCAGAACTGGCGGCTTGCCCATTGGCGGATGGCGCGGGAGACTTTGACCTATCGCCGCTTCTTCGAGATCACCGATCTCGTCGGCGTGCAGGTCGATCGCCTGTCCGTCTTCGAGGCGACGCATGCCCTGGTGAAGGAGCTTGCGGCGAGGGGCGATGTGGCGGGCCTCAGGATCGATCATATCGACGGGCTTGCCGATCCGAAGGCTTATCTCGCGCAGCTCGCGGAAATCGAGAACGCGCCCTATGTCGTCGTCGAGAAGATCCTCGGCCCCGATGAAAGGCTGCCGGAAACCTGGCGCACGGCGGGAACGACCGGCTACGAATTCGCCCATGCCTTGACGGCGCTGCAGGTCGATACGGAGGGGCTTTCCCGCCTCGACGGGGCGTGGCGCGAAGAGACGGGCGAAACGCGACCGTTTTCGGAGATCGTGCGCGAAACCAAGCGGCGTATTCTCACCTACAATCTTGCCGGCGAGCTCGCCTATCTCGCCGAACGTGCCCGCGAAATCGGCGAGAACGATCCGCTGACGCGCGATTACGGTCCGGATTCGCTGCGCCGTGCGTTGATTGAGGTCGCGACATCCTTCCCCGTCTACCGTAGCTATGTCGATCTGTCCGGTGCATCAGAGCAGGACCGCAAGCTTCTGCGCAAAGCGGGCGAGGAGGCGAAGCTCTCGCCCTTTGTGGAGGATCCGGGCGTTGTCGACTTCCTGGTCGGTCTTCTGCTTCTGGAAAATCTCTCCGATCACGAGACGGTCGCAAGCGCGCTCTATCTTGCCCGCCGCTTCCAGCAGACGACCGGGCCGATGATGGCGAAAGCGCTGGAAGACACGGTTTTCTATCGCTTCAATCGGCTGATCGCGCTCAACGAGGTGGGCGGCGAGCCCGAGCCTGGACCGCAGGCGAGCTTCCACCCGGCAATGCAGGAGCGGCTCGCGACGCAGCCGCACGCTCTTTCCACGACGGCGACGCATGACACCAAGCGGGGCGAGGATGCGCGTGCCCGCATCGCCACGATCAGCGAAATGGCGGAGGAATGGGCCGAAGCGGTGAAGCGCTGGAACGCGACCCTCCTGCCGCTGGTGGCGGAGCTCGACGACGGGCCGGCACCCGAGCCGAACGTCGTCTGGCTGTTTCATCAGGCGCTTCTCGGCGGCTGGCCGCTCGAATTGCAGGCGGACGATCATGAAGGTCTCGCCGATCTCGTCGAGCGACTGGAAGCCTTCATGCTCAAAGCCGTGCGCGAGGCGAAGGAGCGGACGAGCTGGACCGCCGCCAATACGGCCTATGAGGAGAAGCTCTCCAACTTCGTGCGTTCGGCGCTCTCCAACGATTTCGCCGCCTATCGCCAGGACTTTCTCAAGGTGAGCACGCCGCTGTTTGCGGCCGGTGCGGTCAATTCGCTGGTGCAGACGGTGATCAAGTTGACGGCGCCGGGCGTGCCGGACGTCTATCAGGGGACGGAGCTGTGGGATCTGTCCTTCGTCGATCCCGACAATCGCCGGCCGGTCGATTTCGACAGGCGTCGGGCGCTTCTTGGGGAAGTCGGAGAGATGACGTTCGCGCAGACGCTTCCGCGCTGGCACGAGGCCGTGCCGAAGGCGTGGCTCGTGCAGCGCCTGCTGCGTCTGCGTGGCGAGCACCGCAAACTCTTTCTCGAGGGCGGCTATGAACCGCTTTCCGTCGAAGGACCGATGGCGGCGCAGATCACCGCCTATGCGCGCCAGGTGGAGGGCGAAGCCCTCGTCGTGATCGTGCCGCGGCTGCCGCTTTCGTTGCTTGAGGGGGAAGATGGGCTGACCTTGCGCGCCGATGCCTTTGCCGACACGTTTGTGTCGCTTCCCGGCGGGTTCGCCCGGTTCTCCGATCTCGTCGGGGGTGCCGATGTCGAGGGCGATCGCATTGCGGCTTCAGAGCTCTTTCGTCGCGCTCCGCTGGCACTCTTGTTCGCCTCGGCGTCCTAGGAATTTGTCCGCGGGCCCGGTTTAGTGCCTAAACCTCCGGCATGGATGACGAAATTTTTGGAACCTTGGCATGGGTGCCGGTGTTGTGAGAACGGTTTACCGCACCCAGATCAAGGAGAGGATGGACGCATGAAAATTAAAGCCATTGCCATTGCTGCTGTTGCTGCCCTCAGCATCACCGCCTGCACGCAGACGGATAAGAACGCAGCGACCGGCGCAGCGATTGGCGGTGTCGGCGGCGCAGCGATCGGCGGGCTTGCGACAAAATCGGTCGGAGGCGCCGTGGTCGGTGGTGCGATCGGTGCCGCTTCTGGCGCCATCATCGGCTCGGTGGCGAGCCGTCCCGGCTATTGCTACTACCGCGACCGCTATGGCCGCCGCTACACCGCGGAGTGCCCGTCGGGTTACTGATCGCGCACAGCTGAGTTGAAAGAGAGGCCTCCGGCGTAAGCCGGGGGCCTCTTCATTTGCGTCGCCGAAAACCGGCCGGTAAGAAAGTGCGTTCCTGCAGAGAGAGGGTGGCCTTGCGGAAAGTTTCTAAGCTCCTCGTTGCCAATCGTTCCGAAATTGCAATCCGTGTGTTTCGCGCGGCCAACGAGCTGGGGCTGAAGACGGTTGCCGTCTTCGCCGAAGAAGACAAGCTCGCCCTGCATCGCTTCAAGGCCGACGAGGCCTATCTGATCGGCTCCGGCTCGCACCTGCCCGGCCAGATGGGTCCGATCGAGGCGTATCTGTCGATCGACGAGATCCTGCGCGTCGCCAAGGCGAGCGGTGCGGACGCCATTCATCCGGGCTACGGCTTTCTGTCGGAAAGCCCGGAATTTGCCGAGGCCTGCCGCGAGGCCGGCATCACCTTCATCGGGCCCTCGCCGGAAACGATGCGCCGGCTCGGCAACAAGGTTGCCGCGCGCAATCTCGCGGTCGAGGCGGGTGTGCCTGTGATGCCGGCGAGCGAGCCTCTGCCGGACGACGAAAACCGGTGGAAAGACGTCGCAGGCGAGATCGGCTACCCGGTCATGCTCAAGGCCTCCTGGGGCGGCGGCGGGCGCGGCATGCGCGTCATCTCCAACGAGAAAGAACTCGTGGAGACGGTGCGGCAGGCGAAGCGCGAGGCCAAGGCCGCCTTCGGCAAGGACGAGGTGTATCTCGAAAAGCTCGTCGAGCATGCGCGCCATGTCGAGGTTCAGGTCCTCGGTGACCGGCACGGCAACCAGGTGCATCTTTTCGAGCGTGACTGTTCCGTGCAGCGGCGCCACCAAAAGGTCGTAGAGCGCGCGCCGGCGCCTTATCTGAGTGCGGAAAAGCGGGAGGAATTGTGCGGCTATGCGCTGAAGCTCGCAAAGGCCGCCGATTATGTCTGCGCCGGAACCGTTGAGTTCCTGCAGGATTCCACGACGGGCGAATTTCACTTCATCGAGGTCAATCCGCGCGTCCAGGTGGAGCACACCGTCACCGAAGAGGTGACGGGCATCGACATCGTCAAAGCGCAGATCCGGCTGATCGAAGGCGAGAAGATCGGCGATCCCGCGTCGGGCGTGCCGCCGCAGGAGAAGATCTTCCTCAACGGCAACGCCCTGCAATGCCGTATCACGACGGAAGATCCGGAAGAGAACTTCATCCCGGATTACGGTCGCATAACCGCCTATCGCGGTGCCACCGGCTTCGGCATTCGCCTCGACGGCGGCACGGCCTATTCCGGCGCCGTCATCACCCGCTTTTACGATCCGCTTCTGGAGAAGGTGACGGCCTGGGCGCCGACACCGGAGGAGGCGT
This sequence comes from Rhodopseudomonas julia, assembly GCF_030813515.1. Classification (NCBI taxonomy): domain Bacteria; kingdom Pseudomonadati; phylum Pseudomonadota; class Alphaproteobacteria; order Hyphomicrobiales; family Nitrobacteraceae; genus Rhodopseudomonas; species Rhodopseudomonas julia. Next base: position 1,815,189 of record NZ_JAUSUK010000001.1, read on the forward strand.
TGAAGCGGATGCACCGGGCGCTGCGCGAATTCCGCATCCGCGGCGTGGCGACCAATCTCACCTTCCTGGAAAACATCATCACGCACCCTTCCTTCCAGGATAACAGCTACACGACGCGCTTCATCGACGAGACGCCGGAGCTCTTCGATACGGTGCGGCGCCGCGACCGCGGCACCAAGCTTTTGAATTATATCGCCGATGTTTCCGTGAACGGGCATCCGGAGACGCGCAACAGGCCACGACCGCCGGCCGATGTGCCGGCGCCCGTGCCGCCGCTGTTTGGCGCGAAGGCGATGCCAGAGGATTTCCTCGGCACACGCCAGCTTCTCGACCGCGACGGGCCGGAGGGGTTGGCACGCTGGGTGCGTGCACAGAAGCGGACGCTCGTCACCGACACGACCATGCGCGACGGGCATCAGTCACTGCTCGCCACCCGTATGCGCACGCACGACATCGCGGCGATCGCACCGGCCTATCAGGCGGCGCTGCCGGAGCTCTTCTCGCTCGAATGCTGGGGCGGGGCGACCTTCGACGTCGCCATGCGCTTTTTGACGGAAGATCCGTGGGAGCGGCTGAAGCGCATCCGCGCCGGGGCACCGGGCATCTTGATGCAGATGCTGCTTCGAGGCTCCAACGGCGTCGGCTACACCAATTATCCCGATAACGTCGTCCGCTTCTTCGTCGCCAAGGCGGCGGAGGCGGGTGTCGACGTGTTCCGCGTCTTCGACTGCCTCAACTGGGTCGAAAACATGCGGGTATCGATGGATGCCGTCATCGAGAGCGGCAAGATCTGCGAAGGCACGATCTGCTACACCGGCGATATCTTCGATCCGGACCGCGCCAAATACGACCTCGCCTATTACGTCGATCTCGCCGCGCAGCTGGAGAAGGCCGGCGCGCATATGATCGCCGTCAAGGACATGGCGGGCGTCCTGCGTCCTGCCGCGGCGAAGGTGCTCTTCAAGGCGCTGCGTGAGGCGACGGATCTGCCGCTGCATTTCCACACGCATGACACGTCGGGCATTTCGGCCGCCTCGGTGCTCGCTGCGGTCGAGGAAGGCGTCGATATCGTCGATGCAGCGATGGATTCCGTTGCGGGCCTCACCTCGCAGCCGGCGCTCGGCTCGATCGTGGAAGCGCTCGCTTCGGGCGAGCGCGCGACGGGCCTCACGCGTGATGCGATCCGCAAGATCGCCTTTTACTGGGAGGCGGTGCGCTATCAGTACGCGGCCTTCGAAAGCGACCTCAAGGCGCCGGCCTCGGAGGTCTATCTCCACGAAATGCCGGGCGGACAGTTCACCAATCTCAAGGAGCAGGCGCGTGGTCTCGGGCTTGAATCGCGCTGGCACAGCGTTGCGCACACCTATCACGACGTGAATTTGATGTTCGGCGACATCGTCAAGGTGACGCCGTCTTCAAAGGTCGTCGGCGACATGGCGCTGATGATGGTGAGCCAGGATCTCTCCGTCGACGACGTGCTCGATCCGAACCGCGAGATCGCGTTCCCGGATTCCGTCGTCAAAATGATGCGCGGCGAACTGGGGCAGCCGCCGGGAGGCTGGCCGGAAGCGATTCAGAAGAAGGTTCTGAAGAACGACGAGCCGATCACCGTGCGGCCCGGCTCTCTGATGGAGCCGGCGGATCTGGAGGCGGAGCGTGCAAAGGCCGTGGAGGCGGCCGATCACGAGATCTCCGACGAGGAGCTCGCCTCCTATCTCATGTATCCGAAGGTCTTCACCGACTTTGCGCGGGCGCAGGAGGATTACGGGCCGACGGAGGTTCTGCCGACGCCCGTTTATTTCTACGGGCTCGAAGCCGGCGACGAGGTGATGGTCGAGATCGAGCGCGGCAAGACGCTCGTGGTTCGCTGTCAGGTGGTCGGCGAGCCCGACGAAGAGGGACAGGTGCGCGTCTTCTTCGAGCTCAACGGCCAGCCGCGCTTCGTGCGTGTGCCGGACCGCGCCCATGGCGCGGGAGATGCGGCGCGGCGTCCGAAGGCGGAAGCGGGCAATGCCGATCAGGTCGGGGCGCCGATGCCAGGCGTCATCTCGCAGATTGCGGTCAAGGCCGGCGAGAAGGTGACGGCGGGCGACGTCCTTCTGTCGATCGAAGCGATGAAGATGGAGACGGCGATCCATGCCGACCGCGACGGCACGATCGAAGCGCTCACCGTCAAGGCCGGCGATGCCGTCGACGCCAAGGATCTTCTGATCAGCTACGAGGCGGCCGAATAGGTTCTTTGATTATCGGCCCGGGTGATCGGCCCGGGCCTCCTCATCTGCCATTTCCGCCTCCTGGCCGATTTCGGCGAGGGCGCGGCGATGCTGCTCGGCCGATTCCTCGGAAAAACAGCAGAAGATGATTTTCGACAGCGCGCCGGGATGGCCTTCGGAATAGCCGACGCAGGTGGAGGTCGCGATCGTCGCCGCGCGATCGGCGGGAAAGCCGTAGATGCCGGTCGAGATCGCCGGGAAGGCGATGGATTTCAGGTCGTTCTCGGCTGCGATATCGAGCGAGCGCTTGTAGGCGGAGGCGAGAAGCTCCGCCTCGCCATGCCCGCCGCCCTGGAAACGCGGGCCGACGGCATGGATGACGTGGCGGGCCGGCAGATCGTAGCCGTCCGTCAGGCGCGCCTCGCCCGTCGGACAGCCGCCGAGCGTGCGGCACTCCTCGAGAAGACGAGGGCCGGCCGCGCGATGGATCGCTCCGTCGACGCCGCCGCCGCCGAGCAGCGACTGATTGGCGGCGTTGACGATTGCATCCACGTCGAGCGTGGTGATGTCGGCAATGATGATCGAGAGCGTCGTCTCGGCGATTTTAAGCGTGTCCATCTTCCGAGAAGGCCCTTCGAGCGGCTTCCGTTCCTTTGCCCTTTAAAGAGCCGTCCAGCCGCCGTCGATTGACAACGGTGTCCCGGTGATCTGCGCGGCTGCATCCGAGCAGAGGAAGACGGCCATGGCGCCGATATCCTCGATCTTGACGAATTGCTTCGTCGGCTGGCGTTCCAGCATCACTTCGCGGATCACCGTCTCGCGGTCCATGTTGTGGGTCTTCATCTGGTCGTCGATCTGACCCTCGACCAGCGGGGTCTTCACATAACCCGGGCAGATGGCGTTGCAGGTGATCGCCGTTTCCGCCAGCTCCAGCGCCACCGTTTTCGTGAGGCCGACGACGCCGTGCTTGGCGGAGACATAGGCGCTCTTATAGGGCGAGGCGGTGAGACCATGGGCGGAGGCGATGTTGATGATCCGTCCCCAGCCGGCTTTCTTCATCCCGGGCACCGCGGCAGCCGTGGTGAAGAAGGCGGAGGAGAGGTTGATGGCGATGATCTGGTGCCATTTCTCGGCCGGGAAATCCTCCACCTTCGCCACATGCTGGATGCCGGCATTGTTGACGAGGATCTGGACCGGCCCGATCTTGGCGGCCTCTTCGATGAGGCCACGGCATTCCGCATCGACCGACATGTCGGCCTTCACATATTTTGCCGTCACGCCGTGTTCGGAGGCGATCTTCTCGGCGAGCTCGTGGTCCTCGCGCCGGTCCGTGAAGGAATTGATCACGACATTGGCGCCTTCCGCCGCAAGCGCCTTGGCGACGCCGAGCCCGATGCCGGAATTCGATCCGGTAATGACGGCGGTCTTGCCCTTCAGCATGCTTCTTCTCCTGCGATTTCTTCGTTGCACGTGAAAATGCTGCGGGAGGCGGGGTTTTCCAGGCCAGTTACCGTGGCTGCAGGGCCGGCATGCACGGTGGAACAACGCCTGCACGCGCGGCGTTGATCAAAGTCCGTGAGTCTTATCAGCTGGTTGAGTCCGATATGCCCGCCGTCCGTCCTGTCTGGAAAGGTCAGCTGCGCCTCTCTCTTGTTTCCATCCCGGTCGAACTCTACTCGGCGACGAAGACCTCTTCCAAGATCTCCTTTCGTCAGATTCACGAACCTTCCGGCAAGCCCGTGAAATACCAGAAGGTCGTTCCCGGCGTCGGACCCGTCGATACAGACGAGATTTTGAAGGGTTTCGAATACGAGAAGGGGAATTACGTTCTTCTGTCGGAAGACGAGATCGACGAGGTCAAGCTCGAGACGAAGAAGACGCTCGAGCTCACACAGTTCGTCGGATCATGCGAGATCGCCCCGCTTTATTTCGACAAGCCCTATTTCATGGTCCCGCAGGACGAGCTCGCCGAAGATGCCTTCCGCGTCGTGCGCGATGCGCTGCGCCAGTCGGAGAAGGTCGGTCTCGGACAGCTCGCGCTTCGCGGCAAGGAATATCTCGTCGCCATCAAGCCCTGCGGGACGGGCCTTCTCCTGGAGACGCTGCATTACGAAGATGAAATCCGCAAATCGGATTCCTTCTTCTCCGGGATCGGCGACGAGGAGGCGGATGAGGATCTTCTGGGCGTTGCCTCGGAACTGATCGAGCGCAAGACCGCGCCCTTCGATGCCGCCGTCTTCAAGGACCATTACGTGAAGGCGCTGCGTGACGTGATCGATGCGAAGCTCAAGAAGAAACGGCCCAAGGTCGTGGAAAGCGACGAAGACGAGGCGCCGAAACGCGGCGGCGACAACGTCATCGATCTGATGGCGGCGCTCAAAGAAAGCCTGGAAAAGAGCGACGACGGCAAGAGCGGCGGAAAGAGCGGCCGAAAATCCGCGGCGAAGACGTCGTCCTCTTCGGCGAAGTCGCGGAGCGGAAAGGCGAGCACAGGTAAATCCTCGTCCCGCCCGAAATCCTCCAGCTCAGCCGGGCGGCAGCGGAAATCGGCTTGAGGCGGCTCGATGGCGACGACCGACCTTCTCAAGACCTATCGTACCAAGCGCGACTTCGCCAAAACGCAGGAGCCGAAGGGCAGGCACGGCAAGAGCAAGGGGGCGAGCTTTGTCGTGCAGAAGCACGACGCCACCCGCCTGCATTACGATTTCCGCCTCGAGCTCGATGGCGTCCTGAAGAGCTGGGCGGTGACCAAGGGTCCGAGCCTCGATCCTGGCGAAAAACGCCTGGCCGTGCATGTCGAGGATCATCCTCTCGATTACGGCGGCTTCGAAGGGACGATCCCCAAGGGTCAGTATGGCGGCGGCACGGTGATGCTGTGGGATCGCGGCACCTGGGAGCCGCTCCATGATCCGCATGAGGGCTTGAAAGAGGGCAAGCTGCATTTCCGTCTCAACGGCGAGCGCATGAAGGGCGGCTGGACGCTCGTCAAAATGCGCGGGCGAGCGAAGGAGAAGCGTGAGAACTGGCTTCTCATCAAGGAGCGCGACGAGACGGCCGACGATGATGATCCGCTTCTGAAAGACCACGAGACCAGTGTTGCGACCGGCCGCAGCATGCAGGCGATCGCGGAGGGCGCGGATTCGCCCGTGTGGGAATCGGAGCCCGAGAAAGGCAGTGAGACTGCCAAGGGCGAAACCGGCTCCAAGGGCAAGGCGGCTGCCAAGAAGAGCGCAGGGACGAAAGGCGCCAAGGCCGCGCTGCCGGCCTTCCGCGCCCCGCAGCTTGCAACCCTCGTCGATGCCGTGCCGTCGGGGGCGGGCTGGGTGCACGAAATGAAATATGACGGCTACCGTCTGATCGTGGCGCTTGGTGAAGGGGGCCCGAAGTTTTTCACCCGCAGCGGCCAGGATTGGACGGCGAAATTTCCGAAGCTTGCCAAGGCCTTCGCGCCGCTCGGCAGGCGGTCGGCGCTCGTGGACGGCGAGCTCGTCGCCTTCGACGACAAGGGGCGAACCGATTTTTCCAGCCTGCAGCGGGCGATCGGCGAGGGGCGCGATCTCGCCTTTTTCGCCTTCGATCTTCTCGAGATCGACGGTGAGGACGTGACCGGCGAAAAACTGAGCGAGCGCAAGACGCGGCTCAAAGAGTTCTTGAAGCCGCTGCCGAAAAATTCCGTCGTGCAGTTTTCCGAACATGTGCGCGGCGAAGGCGAGAAGGTGCTGTCGGCGCTCTGTGCCGGCGGGCATGAGGGCATCGTCTCGAAGAAGGCGGATTCACCCTATCGCTCGCGGCGCACCAAGACCTGGCTCAAGATCAAATGTACCAAGCGGCAGGAATTCGTCATCGGCGGCTGGTCGCCGTCCGAGCGGCGCACCGGCTTTTCGTCTCTTCTTCTCGGCACCTTCAAGGACGGCAAGCTTCGTTACCACGGGCGTGTCGGCACGGGCTTCGATGAGAGCGATCTCGATGCCTTGTCGAAGCGGCTGAAAGCGATCGAGCGCAAGACGCCGCCTTTCGCCGATGCGCCGAAGGCGGTGGCGCGCGGTGCCCATTGGGTGAGGCCGGAACTCGTCGCCGAGATCGCCTTCACCGAATTCACCGGCGACAACATCCTGCGCCACCCTTCTTTTCTGGGGCTGCGGGAGGATAAGGAGGCCAGCAAGGTGAGCCTCGAAAAGCCTGTTGCGGCGACAGACGCCGAAACCTCGTCGACGTCGAAGCAAGAGCCGGGGAAGCAAGAGCCGGGGAAGCAAGAGCCGGGGAAGCAAGGGTCCGGGAAGCGAGGCTCGAGCGGAGCGTCGTCTCCGGGTGCCGCAAGCGCCGCGGGCGACGGCGACGACATGCGCATCGCTGGCGTGCGTCTGACGTCGCCCGATCGTGTCGTCTTTCCAAGCCAGGGTCTGTCGAAGCGCGATCTTGCGGAATATTACGCGGCGATCGGCGACTGGATGCTGCCTTATCTCGCCGAGCGCCCTCTCAGCCTCGTGCGTTGTCCGCAGGGACGCGCCAAGAAGTGTTTTTTCCAGAAGCACGATTCCGGCGGTTTCCCCGACGAGATGAAGCGCGTGGAGATCACCGAGGGCTCCGGCGACACAGAGCAGTATTTCTATGTCGACGATCTCGCGGGCATCGTCGCCGGCGTGCAGATGGGGGTCATGGAATTCCATATCTGGGGTTCGCGCATCGATCAGATCGAGAAGCCGGAGCGCATCGTCTTCGATCTCGATCCCGACGAAGGGCTCGATTTCGGTGATGTGAAGACCGCCTCTTTCGACCTCCGCGACCGGCTCTCCGATCTCGGCTTTCAGAGTTTTCCGATGCTCTCTGGCGGCAAGGGCATACATGTCATCGTGCCTGTGACGCGGCGTGCCGAATGGCCCGAGGTCAAGGCGTTCGCCCGGGGCTTTGCGGTAAAGCTCGCGGAGGAGGCGCCGGACAAATACGTGGCGACGATGTCGAAAGCGAAGCGCAAGGGGCGGATTTTCATCGATTATCTCCGCAACGAGCGCGGCTCGACGGCCATCGCCCCCTTCTCCACACGCTCGCGCGACGGGGCGCCAGTGGCGGCGCCAGTCTCCTGGGATGAGCTCTCATCGGTGAAAGCGGCGAATGCCTACACCGTGGAAAATCTGCCGAAACGGCTCAAGGCGCTTCGTGGCGATCCCTGGGGCGAATATCAATCCGTGCGGCAGTCGATCACCAAGGCGGCTATGAAGGCGGTCAAAGGCGATTGAGCGCCGGCCGTCGCCTCTGCATCGCAGGCACCGGGAACAGGTTTTTATGGAAAGAACGATTCTGGCAGTCGATGCCGGCGGCACGAAATGCCGTGCGCGTCTTGTCGCCCCTGATGGAACGGTCCTGGCGAGCGGCGAGGGGGGCGCCTGCAATCCCTCTACCGACCTCGCAGGGGCGATTGCCGTCCTTGATGCGCTCATCAATGTGCTTTGTCGGCAGACCAATCCGGCGACCGAGCGCAGATCGGTGGTTCTCAGCCTCGGCGTGGCGGGTCTCGTCGATGTCGGCCGCCGCACGTCCTTTCTTGCCGCAGCCGAGGGCTTTGCCGAGATCGTGGCGATGTCGGACGGTTACGCGGCGCTCATCGGGGCTGGCGGCGGGCAACCTGCGCGTCTCGTCATTCTCGGCACAGGTGCGGCCGGTCACCGGCTCTTCGCCGATGGGACCTCGATCCAACGCGACGGCTGGGGCTTTCTCGGAGGAGATCGGGGCTCCGGCGCCTGGCTCGGCCGCCGGGCCGTGGAGGCCGCGTTGAAGAGCTATGACGGGGCGGCGCCTGAGAGCCTCCTGTCGCAGAGGCTCACCGCCCGGCTTGGCGGCAACGAGGCCGCCATTCTGGATTGGCTGTTGCAGGCGAGGCCACGGGATTTCGCTTCGCTCGTGCTGGAGATCGTTGCCGCAGCCGAGGCGGGCGATGGTGCGGCCGACGCGCTTCTGGAAGCTGCGGCCGATGAGGCCGCGGCCCTGGTGCGGTCCCTTGGCGAGAGAGAACGCGGAGAGAGCGGGCGCGGAGAAGGTGAGGGGGAGCCGCTCTATCTCCTGGGCGGGCTTTCGGAGCTTTTGCGCACGCGCATCGAGACACGACTCAATCAGCGTTTCGGCGTGCCGCAAGGCGGCGCACTCGACGGCTGTCTCCTCGTCGCCCGCAGACAGGCGCCGCAGGAGCGGCGCCGGTAGGAAAGACGCGAACCCTCCGCCCGTGTGGGGCCGCCCAGGCCCGTCAGCCGTTTTCGGCGGCGAGAATGGCTTTCAGGCCCTCGCGATAGGTCGGGTAGGCGAGGGCGACGCCGAGCTCGTTCTTGATCTTGTCGTTTTTGACCCGCTTGTTCTCGCCATAGAAGGTGCGCGCCATCGGGCTCATATTGGCGGCCTCGAAACGGACTTCCTCGGGCGGCTCGACGCCCAGGAGCTCGGCGGCATAGGTGATCACGTCCTGCGGTGCGGCCGGCTCATCGTCGGTGCCGTTGAAAATCCCGGACGCGTTCTGCCGGAGAGCGGCGGCTGCGATCTGGCCGATATCCTCGCCGTGGATGCGGTTGAACACCTGTCCGTCCTTGATGATGCGGCGGCTCGTGCCCCGGCGGATCTTTTCGAACGGGCCGCGGCCGGGGCCGTAGATGCCGGAGAGGCGGACGATGGAAACGGGAATGCCCGTCGTCTCTGAGAACGAGAGCCAGGCGTTTTCCGCCTCGACCCGCTGCTTGGAGCGCGTCGAGACCGGCCGGCATTCCGACGTCTCGTCGACCCAGCCGCCATCATGGTCGCCATAGACGCCGACCGTGGAGAGGTAGCAGATCGAATTGGGCCCCGCTTCCGACAGGGCGTCGCCGAAGACGTTGAGCACGGGATCACCCGTTTCGTCGGGTGCGATGGAGACGAGGACATGGGTCGCCTCGGCGAGCGCATCGGAGACGGCACCGTTATGGGGCGCGCCGGCATTTCCGTCGAAGAGGAGAGGCATGGCGCCGAGCGCGGCCATCGCATGCAGGCCTTCGGCGCTGCGCGTCGTGCCCCAGACGCTTTCGGGTTCAAGTGCGTCCATGGTGAAGCGGGCCGAATAACCGAGGCCAAAGCAAAAGAGATCCATCAATCCTCGCCAAGCAAATTCCATTCGCCGCGCACGGCGGCATTGTCTTCTTGCGGCAAAAGTTCTGCCCGTGCCCTCTCTGCCGTTTCGGGGGCGAGCCTGGCGAGTGCCCAGATCGCCGCGCCGCGCACAAGCGGGCTTTCGTCATCGAGCCTTGCCCTAGCTTCCGATGCAAGCTCCGCATCGCCCGAATTGCCGATCGCGATCAAGACATTGGAGACGAATTTCGCCCGTCCAATGCGTTTGATTGGCGAGCCGGAAAAATGCTGCCGGAAGGCGGCATCGTCCAAACGGACCAGGTCTTTCAGAGAAGGCGCCTGAAGATCCTCGCGGGCTTTCAGCTTCGCCTCAGAGGCGGTTTCAGCAAATTTGTTCCACGGGCAGGCGGCGAGGCAGTCGTCGCAGCCATAGATGCGGTTGCCGAGGTCTTTGCGAAATTCGCGCGGGATCAGGCCTTTGTCTTCGATTGTCAGATAGGAGATGCAGCGCCGCGCATCGAGCTGGTAGGGCGCCGGGAAGGCGTTCGTCGGGCAGGCCTCGAGGCAGCGCCGGCATGAGCCGCAATGGTCCGTTTCCGCGGGATCTGCAGGAAGCTCGGCGGCAGTAAAGATCGCGCCCAGAAAAAGCCAGGAGCCGTGTTCGCGCGAGACGAGATTGGTGTGTTTGCCCTGCCAGCCGATGCCGGCGGCCGCGGCCAGAGGCTTTTCCATGACGGGGGCGGTGTCGACAAAAACCTTGATCTCGTCGGGAAGATTGCGCCGGCGCGCTTCGGCGGCGAAACGCGAGCCGATGCGCTTCATCGCCCCCTTGATGAGGTCGTGGTAATCGCGGTTGCGCGCATAGACGGAAATCGTCGCCTTCTGCCGTTCAGCGAGCGTGGCGAGAGGATCGTCCTCGGGGCCGTAATTCATGCCGAGCATGACGACGGATCGGACGTCCGGGAAGATGCGGCGCGGATCGGCGCGCCGGTCCGCCGTTTCCGGCATCCATTCCATGCTGCCGTGACGTCCGGCGTCGATCCAGACGCCAAGGCGCTCGCCGGCGGCGCCCAGCCCCTCCGGCGGCGTCACGCCGACGGTGGCGAAGCCTTCCTCACGGGCAATTTCGGCCAGGAACGCCTTCAGGCGCTCCGCGTCTAGAAGTCGAGATCGGCGTAATGGGCCGGCGGCGTCACGCCGCGCATCTGGTCGTGGAGGAGCGGACGGAAGGACGGTCTCGATTTGATCCTCGCGTACCAATCCTTGACTTCCTCGTATTCCTGCCAGGGCACCTCACCCAGAAAATCGGCCACGGAAAGTGCTGCTGCTGCGGCGAGATCAGCGTAGCTCATGCGGTCGCCGGCAAGCCAGCTCTGTTCCACGATCAGGTGGTCGATATAGCGCAAATGCATGCGGATATTAGCCCGTCCGGCACGCAGAAGCGAGGAATCGGGCGAGGAATCCATGCCGAGCCGAGACATCTCGCGTTTGATGACCCGCTCTTCTGCGAGATAGACCGTCACTTCGGGATCGAACTTTCCAAGAAACCAGTCGAGAAGCCGGCGCACCTCGGCGCGGCCGTCGGCGTTTGCCGGCAGAAGCCGATGCTCGTCGAGGGCAAAACCGCGGGTCTCGTCGAGATATTCAGACGCCGGCCAGGCGCCGACGATCGGCGGGCCGTTGTCTTCCTGCATCACCGGCAGGGTGCCTGCCGGGTTCATCAGAAGGAATTCTTCACGGCGCTCCCAGGGGCGCTCCTCGATCAACTCGCAAGTGAGCTCGCATTCCCCCACCGCCAGACGGATGAAGCGGGAGGGAACGGACAATGGATGGTGGTAAAGCCGGATCATCAGCGGGGCTGGCTATCAAACTGGTGAAAGGAAATGGGAACGCTCATTGCGGCATGGTAGGAGCCGCACGCTCGCGACGATTCGCGGGTGCCCTTGTGCCATGGCGGCGCAATCGGGCGAAGGTTGGGCGATCGCCTATGCGGGAAAGGAAAGAGCTTGGATATCGGGACCATCGTTGAGGCCGCTTTTCTCGGTTTGATCGAAGGGCTGACGGAGTTCATTCCGGTTTCGTCGACAGCGCACATTCTGCTGGCCGGACATTTCCTGCGCTTCGAATCGACGGGCAAGACCTTCGAAGTGCTCATCCAGCTCGGCGCCATCCTGGCCATCCTGTCGGTCTATTTCGGGCGGTTGTGGCGTGTGGCGACACAACTTCCGACGAGCCCCGATGCAAGGCGCTTCGTCATCGCGATCCTCCTCGCTTTCCTGCCGGCCGCAGTCATAGGTGTCATCGCGCACGATTTTATTAAGAATGTCTTATTCGAGACGCCGGTGCTGATATGTATCACCCTGATTGTGGGTGGCATCATTCTCGCCTTCATCGATCGGCTGGACCTGAAGCCGGTCCATCACGACGCCATGCGCTATCCGCCGGGGCTCGCCTTCAAGATCGGCGTGTTCCAGTGCCTGGCGATGATCCCGGGTGTTTCGCGCTCCGGCGCGACCATTGCCGGCGCGCTTCTGATGGGCTGCGACAAGCGTTCGGCGGCGGAATTTTCCTTCTTCCTCGCCATGCCGACGATGGCCGGCGCCTTCGCTTATGATCTCTTCAAGAATCGCGCGCTCTTGTCCGCCGACGATGCGGTGATCATCGGCGTCGGCTTCATCTTCGCCTTCGCGGCGGCCCTCGTCGTGGTGCGCAGCCTGCTCGACTTCGTCTCCCGCCACGGCTTCACGCCGTTCGCCTGGTGGCGCATCGCCGTCGGCACGGCGGGCCTCATCGGGCTCTGGCTCTGGGGCTGAAGATAAGGGCTGCGGCGGGAGCTCTTCCCGCCGCTTCAGGGGGTTCTGTATCTCTTCAACGCGCGGCTTCGTGGCGGGTCGCGCTCCGTTTGCGCCTCAGACGGGGTGCTTCTCGGCAAACTGCCCGTGGTCGCGAAAGCGCACGAGATAGGTCGGCAGGATGAGTTCCAGCGCGGCGGGGTCGATGCCGAGGCCTTCGAGCGTGCGGCCTTCCGCCTTCGCCTCCTCCGAGACGACATTGTCGAGCCGGAGCTGACGCACCTGATCGTAGGTGAGGGGCGGCGAGGGCAATTTGCTCATGATGCGGCCCATCGGCTTGGCGACGCTGAAGGGGATAGACACGATCTTGCGGCGGCGGTTGATCACTTTCAGCATGAGTTCCATGCATTCGCGGAAGGTCAAAACCTCCGGGCCGCCGAGCTCATAGGTCGCGCCAGGCTTCGCCTTGCCTTCGAGGCTTTTGGCGACCGCCTCGGCCACATCGCCGACGAAGACCGGCTGAAAGCGCGAGCTGCCGTCGCCGATGATCGGCAGGATCGGAGACATCGCCGCCATGCCGGCAAAGCGGTTGAAGAACTCGTCTTCCGGTCCGAAGACGATCGACGGACGCATCACGACGGTATCGGGCCGGTGTTCGCGCAGACCCGCTTCGCCCTCTGCCTTGCTGCGGAAATAGGGGATGTCGGAGTTCGCGTCGGCGCCAATGGCGGAGACATGGACGATCTCGTCCACGCCGGCCGCCTTGGCCGCTTCGCCGATGGTGCGCGGACCTTTCGCCTGCACGGCATCGAAGTTCTGGGCCCCGCCCTGGTAGAGGATGCCGACGAGATTGACGGCGGCATCGGCCCCATCAAGCGCGCGTTCTACGGACCAGGGATAGCGCAAATTCGCTTGCATCGGGACGATCTGACCGACCGAGCCGAGAGGCCGCAGGTGGAAGGCGAGATCCGGTCGCCGCACGGCAACGCGGATGCGCCAGCCACGCTGAGCAAGGGCACGCACGACATGACGGCCCAAAAAGCCAGAGCCCCCGAAAACGGTGACAAGGCGGGTCGGTTCGCTCGGTGGTTGCACGTTCAACTCCTGCCAGACGTGGGGCTTCTCAGCCGAGAAGCGCGGGTTGCGGACACATATAGTCTCGGCGGCACGCGGCCATCAACGGCCCGTACTTCGTAAAGGTTGAGCTTTTGCCAAGGTCGCGGCGTTTTGTGGGTGCTTCAGCGCCTCGTAGATCATCAAGCCGGTGGCGACGGCGAGGTTGAGCGAATCCGCTCCCTCGCGCATCGGGATGCGCAAAAGGCCGTCGCAGGCAGTGGCGAGCACGTCGGTCAGACCCTGGCGCTCGTTGCCCATGACGAGAATGAGAGGCGGCGCATAATCCGCTTCTCGGAAATCCTCTGTGGCTGAAAGATGCGTGCCGAGGAGGCGCGCCGAATTCGCCTTCGCCGCGGCGAGGAAGGCTGCCTCGTCGGCGGTTGCCAGCGGCACGTGGAAGAAGGAGCCCATGGAGGCGCGCACTGTCTCCAACGAAAACGGATCGCAGCATTCGCCGATCAGCGCGACGCCGGCGACGCCCGCGGCATCGGCCGTGCGCAAAATGGTGCCGAGATTGCCGGGATCGCGGATGCGGTCGAGCCCGATCCAAAGGCCTTCACGGCCGATATCCTTGCGGGGCGCCAGCTTCTGCTCAAAGACGCCGATGACGGAATGCGGATTGTCGCGGCGGGAGAGTTTTTCCAGCACCGGACGGCTGACGGAAAGAACGCGCCCTCCCGCACCTTTGACGGCGGCGGCGGTATCGGCAACCGCGCCCTCCTGCAGGCTCTCCGCGGAGGCGATGAAATCATGGACGCGAAATCCCGTCTCCAGCGCGTCGCGTACGAGCTTCAGGCCTTCGCCCAGGAAGAGGCCGGTGCGGTCACGCTCCTTCTTCTTGGCCGAAAGGGCCGAGAGCTGCTTGACGATGGGGTTCGACGGGCTGGTGACGCGGTGAAAGCCTGGGCGCCACTCTTCCTCGGCTTCGTTCATTGTGGTTTCTCCGCCCGGCAATATAGGGCCGTGGGCAAGGCCTTTGCGCGGCCTTCGCCAAGGAGCGCCATTTCGCCGGACGTGACCCTGCCGCCGACGATATCGGCCGCAAGCTGGTGCAAGGCGAGATATGAGGCGCGGATGGCATAGGCCGTCAGGATCAGCGTTCCCCCGGGCTTCAGGCATTGGGCGCAGAGCTTCAGCATCTCCGGCAGATCCTCAAACAGATGCCAGGTCTCGCCCTTCGGCCCGCGGCCGTATTTCGGCGGATCGAGCAGGATCATGTCATAGAGATTGCCGCGGCGCACCTCGCGGGCGGCGAACTTGCCGGCATCGTCGATGAGCCAGCGGATCGGCTTGTCATCAAGTCCGGAAAGCGCCTGGTTCTCCCGCGCCCAGGCGATCGCCTTTTTGGAGGCGTCGACATGGGTCACCTGAGCGCCGGCCTGCGCGGCAACGAGCGAGGCGATGCCGGTATAGCCGAAGAGATTGAGGAGTTTCGGCGCCTCGCGTCTCCTGAGCTGCTCTTCGACGAAATCCCAATGCACGGCGTGTTCGGGGAAGACGCCGACATGGCGAAACGAGGTCAGGCGGCAGGTGAAGGCGAGCGCGCCGTGACGGCAGGTCCATTCCGTCTCGCCGGCGTTCTGCCGCCAGCGCCCTGCACCTTCCTCTTCCACGTCGCCGGTGAAGACGGCGTCCGCCCGCTGCCATTGCTTCTCGGCAAGGACGGGCGCCCACATCGCCTGTTCCTCCGGCCGGTCGAGCAGCATCGGCCCGAAGCGTTCGAGCTTGCGGCCGTTGCCGCTGTCCAAAAGCGCGTAATCCTCGTGTCCGCGGCTTGCGAGAACCCGCGGCTGGAAGCTCGTCTCGTTTTGAAAAGGGTCAGTCTGCACGATTGTCGATCAGAGTTTCTGTGAGCGCTGGATCACCGATCGCCAGGAAGAAGGGGTTCTCGAAGGGGCGGGGCCCGCCTTCGTGTTCGCGACCATAGAGAAAGGGCGTGCCGTCGAGGTTGAGAACCTGGCCGCCGGCCGCCTCCAGCACGGCCTGGCCGGCCGCGGTATCCCATTGCATCGTCGGGCCGAGGCGAGGGTAGAAGTCGGCCTCGCCCGCTGCAAGCAGACAGAATTTGAGCGAAGAGCCGATCGAGCGCGTCTCTGCCGCTTCGAAACGATCGAGAAATGCGGCCGTCTCCGGCGACATGTGCGAGCGGCTGGCCACGGCGATCGGCGTTGCCGGGACGGGGCGGATGCCGATCGCCTGCAGGTCGGTGACGATCCCCGACGGACGCTCCACCTCGCCGCGCCAGGCCTCCTGCTTGAGGCCGCAATAGAATTTGCCGAGCACCGGGGCGTAGACCACGCCGGCGACCGCACGTTCGTCCTCGATGAGCGCGATGTTGACGGTGAATTCGCCGCTGCCGCTCAGGAATTCCTTCGTGCCGTCAAGCGGATCGACAAGGAAGAAGCGGTTGCCGCATTCGGGCGGTCCAAACTCCGAACAGGCCTCTTCGGCGACGATCGGGATGTCGGGAAAAGCATGGCGCAGTTTCTCGGTGATGAGCTTTTCGCTCGCCCGGTCCGCCGCGGATACGGGAGATGAATCGGCCTTCTTTTCCACGGCGAGGTCGCCGTCATGGATTTCGAGAATGGCCTCCCCGGCTGCGATGGCGATCGTCATGAGCGTATCGAGCGGCGCGGGCAGTTGGCTGAGTGGCATGAGGTCCCTTGTTGTCTCCGGCCTTGTCGTCTCCGGTCTTGCCATCAAATAGCCTTTGCCGGGGTTTGTTTGCCAGTTGAGTATGAATGGGCCTGTGTGCACAATCGAACGCAATCAACAAGGGGGCGTAGGGAGGCAGTATGAAACTCACCGGTGAATACGTGATCACGGCGCCGCGAGAGAAGGTCTGGGCGCTCCTCAACGATCCGGACGTGCTGCGCGAATGTCTGCCCGGCTGCGAAGAGCTCCATGAGACCGAAACCGGCGGCCTTGCCGCGCGCGTGACGACGAAGATCGGGCCAGTCAAGGCGACCTTCAACGGCACGGTCGAACTGCAGGATGTAAAGCCTCCTGAGAGCTACCGGATCGCCGGCGAAGGCCAGGGCGGGGTTGCGGGCTTTGCCAAGGGAACCGCGGATGTGCGTCTTGCCGAAGAGGGCGAGACGACGATCCTGACCTATGACGCCGATGCGCAAGTCGGCGGCAAGCTCGCCCAGCTCGGCAATCGCCTCGTGGGATCCACCGCCAAAAAGCTCGCCGACCAGTTCTTCTCCTGTCTCGCCGAAAAGGCCGGCGGTCACACCGTCAAGGCAGATGAGGCGGCGCCGGCCGGTGCCGCGGCCGATGAAGCCGCGCTCTCAGAGCCTGCCGGCACGGCTGCGATTCCCGGAGCCACCGTGCCGCCGCTCGCGACCGGTGTGCCGGAAGTCGGCGGCGGGGTAGCGAGTGCCGGCTCCAGCAGCGAGACCGAACGCGAGGGCGAGCATGAATCGGCCTTCTCGCATGCCGCTCATGAACTGGAGCATGCCGCCGAAGAGGCCGAGGAAGCGGTGGAGGAACGCGCCGCTGGCGGGTTCCTTGGCGGCCCCATGGTCTGGGGCTTTATCGCGATCCTGATCCTGATTGTGCTCTGGGCGATCTTTTAGGGTCGCGGCCGCATTCAAGGCCGCGATCTGGATAACGGGCGACACGCCCCCATAACAAAACTCATAGGGAGGGTTTCAATGGTCACTGTGACGATGACGGTGAATGGCCGTCAGGTCTCCAAGGAGGTGGAAGACCGCCGCCTCCTGGTGGACTTTTTGCGCGAAGATCTGGAGCTGACCGGCACGCATGTCGGCTGCGACACCTCGCAATGCGGCGCCTGTGTCGTGCATCTCGACGGCAAGGCGATCAAATCCTGCACCATTCTTGCAGCGCAGGCGGACGGGACGTCCATCACGACGATCGAAGGGCTCGCCAACGGGGCCGAGCTGCATCCCCTGCAGGCCGCCTTCAAGGAGCATCACGGCCTGCAATGCGGCTATTGCACGCCCGGCATGATCATGTCCGGCGTCGACATCATCCGCCGGCACGAGGGCCAGCTCGACGAGGACACGGTGCGCCACGAGCTCGAGGGCAATATCTGCCGCTGCACGGGCTACCACAACATCGTCAAGGCGATCCTTGCGGCTGCGCAGGAGATGCATGGCGAGGTCCGCCAGGCCGCCGAATAGGCGCGTTGATCTTGAATCCGGACCGCCTCGCAAGAGACCCGACAAAGGGTCCGGCAAAAGGGCGCGGCCGAAGGAGGAAACATGGCTCAAGATGGCATTGGCGCGCGGGTGGCGCGCAAGGAAGACAAGCGATTCATCACCGGTAAGGGGCGATACGTCGACGATATGCGCGTCGCCGGCATGAAGCATGTCGCTTTCGTGCGAAGCCCTTACGCCCATGCGAAGGTGGGCGGCATCGATACCGAACAGGCGCGCAACATGCCGGGCGTGCTCGCCGTCCTCACCGGTTCGGAACTCGTGGCCGACGGCATCGGCAATCTCATCTGCGGCTGGATGGTCCATTCCAAGGACGGCACGCCGATGAATATGGGCGCATGGCCGGCGCTTGCGCCGGACGTGGTGCGCTTCGTCGGCCAGGCCGTCGCCATGGTGATCGCCGAAACACGGGGCGAGGCCCGAGATGCGGCCGATGTCGTGGCGGTGGAATGGGAAGAGCTTCCCACCATCACCGACCCAGCGAAGGCGCTCACCGACGGGGCGCCGCAGCTTCATCCCGAGGCGAAGGGCAATCTCATCTACGATTGGGAGATCGGCGACAAGGCCGCGGCCGATAAGGCCCTGTCGGAGGCCGCCCATGTCACGCGCATGGAGATCGTCAACAACCGCCTCGTTCCGAACGCCATGGAGCCGCGGGCCGCACTTGCCCAATACGATGCCGCGGACGACCATTTCACCTTATGGACGACGTCGCAGAACCCGCATGTGGCGCGGCTCGTTCTCTCTGCCTTCTACAATGTGGCGCCGGAGCACAAATTGCGGGTGATCGCGCCCGATGTCGGCGGTGGCTTCGGCTCCAAAATTTTCATCTATCCGGAAGAGGTCGCCTGCCTGTGGGCGGCGCGCAAGACGGGGCTTGCGGTGAAATGGACGGGCGATCGGTCGGAGGCTTTCCTCACCGACGCGCATGGCCGCGACCATGTCACGGTCGCGGAAATGGCGTTCGACGCCAACAACCGCATCACCGCCTTCAAGGTCGACACGATCGCCAATTTCGGCGCTTACATGTCGCTCTTCTCCTCCTCGGTACCGACCTATCTCTACGCCACGCTTTTGTCGGGGCAGTACGATATCCCGACGATCCACTGCAATGTGCGCGGCGTCTACACGAACACCGCGCCGGTCGATGCCTATCGCGGTGCCGGGCGGCCGGAAGCGACTTATGTCGTGGAGCGGATGATGGAGACGGCAGCGCGCGAGCTCGGCGTGGCGCCGCCGGAACTTCGGCGGACGAACTTCATCCGCGAATTCCCGCATCAGACACCGGTGATCATGAATTACGACGCCGGCGATTACGAAGCCTCGCTGAGCGCCGCTCTGTCGGCCTCTGATTATGCCGGTTTCGGTGAGCGCAAGGCGGAGGCGGCGCGGCGCGGCAAGCTCCGCGGCATCGGGCTCTCCTGCTATATCGAGGCCTGCGGCATCGCGCCCTCGCAGGCGGTCGGCTCTCTCGGCGCCGGTGTCGGGCTTTGGGAATCGGCCGAAGTGCGGGTCAATCCGGTCGGCACGATCGAGGTTCTGACCGGCTCGCACAGCCACGGCCAGGGGCATGAGACGACGTTCGCCCAGCTCGTGGCGGAACGCCTCGGCGTGCCGATCGACAATGTCTCGATCGTGCATGGCGACACCGACAAGGTGCAGTTCGGCATGGGCACTTACGGCTCGCGCTCCGGCGCCGTCGGCATGTCGGCGATTTCTAAAGCCATCGACAAGGTCGAGGCGAAGGCGAAGAAACTTGCCGCGCATCTTCTGGAGGCGGCCGAGGGCGATATCGAGATCGCCGATGGCGAGGTGCGGGTCGCCGGTACCGACAAGAAGCTCGGCTGGCATGAGGTCTGCCTTGCCGCCTATACGGCGCACAATCTGCCGGAGGGGATGGAGCCGGGCCTCAAGGAGGGGAGTTTCTACGATCCGGCGAACTTCACCTTCCCGGCCGGCGCCTATGTCTGCGAGGTGGAGGTCGATCCCGATACCGGCCATACCGAGATCATCCAGTTCGTGGCGGCCGATGATTTCGGACGGGTCATCAACCCGATGATCGTTGAGGGCCAGGTGCATGGCGGTATCGCACAGGGTGTCGGGCAGGCGATCCTGGAAGGCTGCGTCTACGACCCCGAGAGCGGTCAGCTGATCACTGCGTCTTACAATGATTACGCCATGCCGCGGGCGCACGATTTGCCGTCCTTCAAGGTGTCGACGACGGAAACGATCTGCCCGTCGAACCCGATCGGCATGAAAGGCTGCGGCGAGGCGGGCGCCATCGGCACGCCGCCAGCGGTGATCAACGCCATCACGGACGCGATCGACAACAACGACCTCGCCATGCCGGCGACACCGGAGAAGGTGTGGCGGGCCCTGCGGGCCGGTGCCACGCCCATGCGGCAGGCGGCAGAATAGGAGCAAAGCCCATGTATTCTCTCACCTATAAGCGTGCAGACAGCGTGGAAGAGGCGCGGCGGCTGTTCCAGGGAGCGTCCGATGCCGCCTATCTCTCCGGCGGCCACACCTTGCTGCCGACGATGAAGCAACGGCTTGCCGCGCATGACGTCCTCATCGATCTCACCCGCATCGGTTCCATGAAGGGGATTTCGGTCGAAGGGGATCGGGTCCGGATCGGGGGCGGCATGACGCATGCGGAGGTTGCGGCCTCAAGCGAGGTGCAGCGGGCCATCCCCTCGCTTGCCGCACTCGCCGGTTCGATCGGGGATGCCCAGGTGCGCCATCGCGGCACGCTCGGCGGCTCGATCGCCAATGACGATCCGGCCGCAGATTACCCCGCGGCCGCACTCGCGCTTGCGGCCACGATCACAACCGACAGCCGCGAGATCGCGGCCGACGATTTCTTTACGGCGCTCTATGAGACGGCGCTGGAGGAAAGCGAGATCGTGACGGCCGTCAGCTTCGCCATTCCGGAGGCGGCGGGTTATGCCAAGTTCCGCAATCCCGCCTCGCGCTATCCGATGGCCGGGGTTTTCGTGGCACGCCATCGCGATGGCTCGGTCCGTGTCGCCGTCACCGGCGCCGGCAATGAGGGCGTTTTCCGCTGGACTGCGGCGGAGACGGCGCTTGCCGGGGATTTCTCCGCCAACGCCCTTGAAGGCCTTAGTGTCGATCCCGAGATGATGATGGGCGACATTCACGGCTCAGCCGAATATCGGGCGAACCTCGTCGCCGTCATGGCGCGGCGGGCCCTCGCAAATCTCGGTTCAGCCGAGGCGATCATCTGAGGCTTCGGCAGGGTGAAACCGTGAGAGGGAGCGGCCGCCGGTGCGGCCGTTTCGCTGTGGCGGCCGAGACGGCGAGGAAAGTCGGGCCTTCGCGCCGGCGATGGGAGTTACAACGGCCGGGCTAGTCTGTGTCGTTGAGGTCGCGTAAAAATGCTTGTTTGCGGCAGGTGGAGCTTGCCGTTGACTGCCGGGCAGGGCGCAACTATAGCATCGGGCGACAACGCGGCCGTTTACGGCCGCGCTTTCTGTTGGGCCGAAGCGACAATTGTCGGCGCCGACAGAGCCCTTCAATTGGCAACGAACGGATCTTGATATGGCCAATACACCTTCGGCCAGGAAGGCTGCTCGGAAGATCGAGCAGCGCACGGCCACCAACAAGGCGCGGCGTTCGCGCCTGCGCACTTTCCTGCGGCAGGTCGAAGAGGCCATTGCCTCGGGCAATTCCCAGGCCGCCCAGAGCGCTCTGCGCGAGGCGCAGCCGGAATTGATGCGCGGCGCTTCCAAGGGCGTCCTGCATAAGAATACCGCGGCGCGGAAGATGTCGCGTTTGGCACAGCGCGTGAAGGCCCTCGGCTGAACGCAACCTGGCGGCGTCTTTGCAACGCCGCCTCGTATGACATGGCAGGGCGGGCTTTGCCCGCTTTCCACACATACCCAAAGAGACGCTGCGGTGCCCTTTTTGCGGCCGGCGTCGAACGCTCCCGGCAGAGTCTGGTTGAGCCACGCTGTCAGAATTATCCATTCATTAACAAAAGTTTATGGGCAAGACGGACGTCGGGACCCGGATTTTTGAACCGGATTGCGAGTCAAGCCCAATTGCGCGGCAACGATTCTGACTCGCTTCAAAAGCCGTTGCCGAAAACGCACATATTGCCCAAGACTCTGCGACTCCAAGGGCTTGTGGCACGACGCTGTGACGGGCTTCCCGAGGGTCATGCGAGAGTCGTTTTTAGTTCGTTCCGTCTGCGGCGGATTCGATGGTTGCCCCCCCCTCAGCTCTGTGGTTTTTAGGTCGCCACGACGGGGCGACCCGATGCCCTCAGCAAAAGGTGAAGCCGAACAGCGCCAGGAATTCTTCCTGGCGTGACGGACGCCTTGCGCCTGGGCGGGTCTGACCCAGCGGTTCGCACCGTCGCGGCGGTCTTCCAAGACCGTCAAAACCAAAAGGCTGGGATCCCCTCTTACGGGTGTTTTTGGCGGCCGGGTCATGACTCGGGCGGACAGGAGGCATTTGTCTTGCGCACACAGGCTTATCAGGACGACGTCGGACCAGAGGAGGCCTGGCAGGCTCTCTCAGAGTCGGATGCTGTGCTGGTCGATGTGCGCACGCGTGCCGAATGGGCCTATGTCGGTCTCCCGGATCTGTCGTCCCTGGGGCGCCAGCTTTTTTTGGCGGAGTGGCAATCCTTTCCCACGCAACAGGTCGATCCGGATTTTGCCGGAAAGCTTGTCGCAGCTCTCGGGGAGGCGGGGGTTGGGCAGGATGTGCCGCTCTATTTCATCTGTCGATCGGGCGTGCGCTCCGCAGCAGCTGCGGCGGCCATGACGGCGGCAGGGTATGGTCCATGTTTCAATGTTTCGGGAGGGTTCGAGGGGGACCGCGACGAGGCTGGACATCGCGGGCAGATCAACGGCTGGAAAGCGGTGGGACTGCCCTGGACACAGTCTTGACTGTCGTTCGGGTGCATGAGGTGAAAGGCTTGGCGCGTCAGCGCCCGGCGCAAGGAGGACGAGGCAGTATGTCTGCAGAGGCGGCGAAAATCATGAAGGAGCAGGACGTGGCGGAGACAGACGTCGAGCGGCGTGACTGGGACGAAGCCTGGGCGCGCGTCAAAAAGCGGCTCCGGACGGAGCTCGGTGACGATGTCTTTACGTCATGGTTTGCGCGCATCGAATGCGACGGGGTTGCGGCGGGTGTCGTCAGCCTTTCGGCGCCGACCCTGTTTTTGAAGGGATGGATCAAGAGTCATTACAGTGACCGCCTGGTGGCGCTCTGGAACGCCGAATATGGCGATGTGCGTCGGGTGGATATCCTCAAGCGCAGCCCTCTCAAATTCCCTGCGCAAGTCAAGGTCGTGCATTCTGAACCGACGCCGGCCCTGCCTCAGGCCGCGCAAGACGAAGCGGAAGACCGCTTTGCCGGTTCGCCTCTCGATGGTCGGTTGACCTTCACCAGCTTCTGCGAAGGCGCTTCCAACGAGGTTGCGTTCCGCGCGGCCCGGGCCGTGGCCACGGCGCCTGACGGTGCGCCCCCCCTCTACAATCCTCTCTACATCCATGCCGGTGTCGGCATCGGTAAGACGCATCTGTTGCAGGCGATCGCGCATGAGACGCGCAAGCTGCATCCGCAGCGCCGGGTGATGTATCTGACGGTGGAGCGTTTCACCTTCCAGTTCGTCGCCGCCCTTCGCGACAAGGCCGCGCTCGACTTCAAGGAAAAGTTGCGTTCGATCGACATCCTCCTGATCGACGACATGCAGTTCCTGACCGGCCGCAGCGTGCAGCAGGAATTCTGCCACATGCTGAACGCGCTTCTCGACAGCTCCAAGCAGGTCGTCGTTGCGGCCGATCGGGCGCCGGGCGAGCTCGACGGGATCGACGAGCGCGTGCGCTCGCGCCTCAAGGGCGGCGTGGTCGTGGGCATGGCGCGCCCCGATACGGCGATGCGCCGCAAGATCCTCGACCTTCGTCTGGCGGCGGCCTGCGAACGCGATCCCAAGATCCATGTGCCTGACAATGTGCTCGATTTCATCGCCCGCATGGTGGTGAGCAACGGGCGCGATCTCGACGGCGCCTTGAACCGGCTGATTTGTCGCGCCCAGTTCTCCGACCAGCCGATCTCGGTCGACGCCTGCGAACTGGCGATCGCCGATCTCATCGGAGACCGCGAGCCGAAGCGTATCCGCATCGAAGACATCCAGAAGATCGTCGCCCGCCATTACAATGTGAGCCGGCAGGATCTCGTCTCCGCGCGGCGCACCCGCACCGTTGTGAGGCCCCGGCAGATCGCCATGTATCTCGCCAAGACCATGACGCCGCGCTCGTTTCCGGAAATCGGCAAGCGATTCGGCGGGCGCGACCACACGACGGTCCTGCACGCCGTGCGCAAGATCGAGGGACTTGTCGGCGCCGATCAGAAGCTCTCCGACGAGATCGAGCTCCTGCGTCGACTGTTGCAGGATTAAGTCCTCTTCCGCCGGCGGTTTTTTCTGCCGCCGGCGCCCCTCTTCGTGGTTCTTCCGCGCAAGCGGCCACGCGCACTTGCTTTTGTCAGTGAGGCGCGCCAATTTGACCGCCCGCCGCTGCGATGCACCCGTATCCGCAGGGGCTTCGGGCCCTCCAATTCCTGGAATGCCGGTATGAAAGTTGCGATCGAAAGGGCTGCCTTCCTGAAAGCCCTGAC
Source organism: Rhodopseudomonas julia (assembly GCF_030813515.1). Classification (NCBI taxonomy): domain Bacteria; kingdom Pseudomonadati; phylum Pseudomonadota; class Alphaproteobacteria; order Hyphomicrobiales; family Nitrobacteraceae; genus Rhodopseudomonas; species Rhodopseudomonas julia. The sequence continues at coordinate 1,839,228 of NZ_JAUSUK010000001.1, forward strand.
CCCCGTCCATCGCGTCGTCGAACGGCGCAACACCATTCCGATCCTGTCGAATGTGCTGTTGCGCGTGGTCGAGGGCGGCGTGCTCTTGAAAGCCACCGACCTCGATCTGGAGGTGTCCAATCGGATGCCCGCCATGGTCGAGCAGCCGGGGGCCGCCACCGTGCCGGCGCATATGCTCTACGACATCGTGCGCAAGGCGCCGGAAGGCTCAGAGATCTCTCTGACGACCGGCGACGGGGGCACCATGAAATTGATGGCGGGGCGTGCCCGCTTTGAATTGCAGATGCTGCCGGATACCGATTTCCCGGATCTCGATCCGGGCGAGCTTCCGGTGCGCTTCGTGCTGACGGCGAGCGAGTTGCGACGCCTCATCGAACGCACGCAGTTTGCGATCTCCACGGAAGAGACCCGCTACTACCTGAACGGCATCTTCTTCCACGTCGCAGGCGAGGGGCCGGAGCGGCGGCTGCGTGCCGTGGCGACCGACGGGCACCGCCTCGCCAAGGCGGAAATGACCGCGCCCGAAGGCAGCGACGAGATGCCGGGCATTATCATTCCGCGCAAGACGATCGGCGAGATGCAGCGGCTTCTGGAGGATGGCGACACCAATGTGTCGCTTGAACTCTCCGACACCAAGATCCGTTTGAGCGCCGGCTCGATCGTGCTGACTTCGAAACTGATCGACGGAACTTTTCCGGATTACGAGCGGGTCATCCCGTCCGGGAACGACAAGGAGATGGTCGTTTCCAAGGATGTCTTCAAAAATGCCGTCGACCGGGTCTCGACCATTTCCTCCGATCGCGGCCGGGCGGTGAAGCTGGCGCTTTCCGAAGGGCGTCTGGTTCTGACCGTCAACAACCCGGATTCCGGCAGCGCCACCGACGAGATCGATGTCGATTACGATGCCGAGCCTTTGGAGATCGGCTTCAATTCTCGCTACCTCCTCGACATCGCCGACCAGCTGACGACGGGCGAAGCACGTTTCGAACTCGCCGATCCCGGATCGCCGACGCTCATTTGCGACAAAGAGGGCGGCGACGCGCTCTATGTGCTGATGCCGATGCGCGTGTGAGGTCATGATCGCGGCACCTGCGGCTTTGCAGCAGGTCACGCTCGCTTCTGTGAAGCTGACGGACTTTCGCAATTACAAGGCGGTCGCGTGCGACCTCCGGCCGGGTCTCGTCGTCCTCACCGGCCGCAACGGCTCCGGCAAGACCAACCTTCTGGAAGCCGTGTCCTTCCTGTCGCCCGGCCGCGGCCTGCGGCGCGCAAAACTCGGCTCAGTTGCCCGCACGCACGGTGCCGGGGGCTGGGCGGTTGCGGCGGATATCGCCGCCGGCGAAGAGCTTAGACGCGTCGGCACCGGGCTTCGCTCCGCGGAAGAGGCAAGCCGCGAGGTGCGCGTCGACGGGGCGACGGCACCCTCTTCGGAAGCCTTGTCGGATTATTGCCGGGTTTTATGGCTGACGCCGGCAATGGATGGGCTGTTCACAGGTGCGCCCGGCGACCGCCGGCGGTTTCTCGACCGGCTGACCCTTGCCATCGATCCGGGGCACGGTGCGCGGGTGCGCGCCTTCGACCGGCTCGTCTCAAGTCGCAATCGTCTGCTCGAGGACGATGCCGGGCCGCGCTGGCTTTCGGCCGTTGAAGCCGAGCTTGCGGAGGCGGCGCTTGCCGTATCGCTTGCCCGCCAGGAAACGGTGTCGCTCCTGGCCGGGCTGATCGCCTCGCATGACGAAACCTCCGCCTTTCCGTCCGCCGGGCTCGCGCTCCAAGGCGATTTCGAGGAGGGGCTCGTGGGAGGACGTTCGGCAAGCGAGGCCGAAGAGGCATACCGGGCCGCGCTTGCCTCCGAGAGAGGGCGCGACCGGGCTGCCAAGAGAACCCTGTCCGGGCCGCATCGCTCCGATCTCGCCGTCACGTTTGCCGCCAAGAACGCGCCGGCGGCACTTTCCTCCACCGGGGAACAGAAGGCGTTGCTTCTTGCCATCATCCTGGCGGAGGCGGAGCTCGTTGCCCGCGTTGCCGGAATGACGCCCATCCTCCTCCTCGACGAGGTCGCCGCCCATCTCGACGAGGGACGGCGGGCGGCGCTTCTTGCGCGGCTCGAGGCGCTCGGCGGGCAGAGTTTTCTCACCGGCACCGACAAGGCGCTGTTTTCCGCCGTCAGCGACAGCGGCCAGTTCATCGAGGTTGTCGAAGGGCAGCTCTCGCAGACCTAGAGCCAGTCTCCCAGGCTGGATCAGACACGGCAGGTGCAGACCTTTGCTGCAGCGGCGCGGTTGTGGCGGGCAAGCGTCAAGATCAGGCCGGTGACGACGAGCACGATGAGCGCTCCCCCGTAGAGGTTGGCGACGGCAAGAAGGTCGAGGCGTCGCACCATGTATCCGGCAAGGATCGCGGGTACGCTGTTGGCCAGATAGCTCTCAATGTAGAAGGCCGCCATCAGGCCCGCCCTTTCGTGCGGTGCGGCCAGGGGCACGACGCTGCGCATGGCGCCCAGAAAAGCAGCGCCGAAACCGAGACCGCCAATGACCGAGCCGACAAACAGGAGGCCTCCGATCCGCAGATCGGCCCCGACCAAGGTGACGGAGACGCCGAGGATCAGGGCGCATGCGCCGCTCACAAGCGCCGTCAAAGGTGCATGTTGGCGCAGACCGAGAATGGCCAGGCCGCCACTCATCGTCAGGGCCGCGACGCTGAGGCCTCCGAGCCAGACCGACTGCGAGGCCGTGACCTCTGCGATGAGGGAGGGCATCAGCGACAGGTAGAAACCCCCGAGCGCCCAGACCGCGACATTGATCGGGGTGACCGCGAGGAGCTCTGCCCATGCGCTTTGGGGTACGAAGATCCGCGGCCGCAGCGACGCGAGAGCCCCGTGCCGTCGCCGCGCCGTCTCGGGCGCCCGCCATGTCAGGACGAGCTGCAGGCATAATGCCACCAGAAATACGACGAAGACGAGGTGCAAGGGCGCCGGGGCGGTTTCGACCAGGGCTGTGGTGCCGAGTGCTCCCAAACCCATGCCGAGCATCGGGGAAATGCTATTGATCAGAGCACCGCGCCGGTGGTCGAGATCGATCAGAGCCGCTGCCAGCGTCGAGGTGGCGAGGCCGGTCGCCGCTCCCTGCACAAGACGGGCTGCAAGCAGCCAGCCGGGCGATGTCGCGATCAGGAACAGCGTGATCGCGGCGACTTCGAGCAGCAATGCCAGGCTGAGGACCGGACGACGTCCGAGATAGTCGGACAAGGATCCCGCGACGATGAGGCTTGTCAGCAAGGCAAAGGCGTAGACGCCGAAAATCAAGGTGAGCGTGCCCGGTGAGAACCCCCAGGCGGTCTGGTAAAGCCGATAGAGCGGGGTCAGGGCGCTTGATGCCGCGAGGAAAACCACCGTCGTTGCGGTATGAATCGAAAGCGCGGCCGTCGCCGACGGCATTTCAGGCAGGGCAGATTCGTTTGACATGCGGTGACCTGTGAGACAAAAGCGAAAAATGTGCTTTTGTGATATCCGATACCTTCGCTTAAGGCAAATAATTTGCGTTAGTGGCGATCAGAATGGCGCGTGAGGAAGAGCCGGTCACCGGCGTCCGTAAGGGGCCTCGACCCGGAGGACGGAGCGCACGCGTGCAGGCTGCGGTCCATCAGGCCGTGCGGGACATTCAACGAGAGGCAAGTCGGGAGGAGCTGACGGTGCCAGCGATTGCCGCTCGTGCCGGGGTGACGCCATCGACGATCTACCGGCGCTGGGGAGATCTTTCGCAGCTTCTCTCCGACGTCGCGTTGGAGCGCCTTCGTCCCGACGGCGCTCCGGCGGACACAGGCTCGTTTCGCGGCGACATGGAAGCATGGCTTGCCCAATATATCGACGAGATGTCGTCAGCTTTTGGTCGCTCCGTGCTGCGGGATCTCGTCGGCGGCCAGACATCGGCCAATGCGGGGGAATGTGCCTGCGCTTTGCGTGAGCAGTTCGACGCGATCTGTGCCAGGGCGGAGTTGCGCGGTGAGAACCCGCCCGACAGCGAGGCGCTGATGGACCACGTCTTCGCGCCGCTGGTGTATCGCCTGCTTTTTGCCGGCGAGGATGTGACCTTCGGCTTTGCGCAGGGGCTGCTGGAGCGACTCCTTCCCAGGGGAGGGGCGCGTCACGGCCGCAAGGACGGCTCTTCGCCGGGCATGTCGGCCCGTGTTTCGTAAGTAATTCTCAACATCAGGCGTGGACGCCAAAAAACATGGCCGCCGCCTTCATTGGCGTTGCCACAATCCCCATCTATAAGGGGAAACCCCATCTCTCTAGCCGATTCGAAAGCTTATGACGGACACACCCGAGACGCCACGCATTAGCCTCCCCTCAGATTACGGGGCGGGCTCCATCAAGGTCCTGAAGGGCCTCGATGCCGTGCGCAAGCGACCCGGCATGTATATCGGCGATACCGATGACGGTTCGGGCCTCCACCATATGGTCTACGAGGTCGTCGACAACGCCATCGACGAGGCGCTTGCGGGCTGGGCCTCCGAAGTCTCGGTCACGCTCAATTCCGATGGCTCCGTCACGGTGATGGACAATGGCCGCGGCATTCCGACGGATCTGCATCCGGAAGAGGGCGTGTCTGCTGCCGAAGTGATCATGACGCAGCTTCATGCCGGCGGAAAGTTCGACCAGAATTCCTACAAGGTTTCGGGCGGTCTGCACGGTGTGGGCGTCTCCGTCGTCAATGCGCTTTCCTCCTGGCTCAAGCTCAAGATCTGGCGCGACGGCAAAATCAACGAGATGCGCTTCGTGCACGGTGTGGCCGAGCAGCCGCTCGCCGTGATCGGTGATGCGGGCGATATGACAGGCACTGAAGTCACCTTCATGCCGTCCACCGAAACCTTCACGATGACGGAGTTCGATTACGACACGCTGGAGCGCCGTCTGCGGGAACTCGCTTTCCTGAATTCTGGCGTCAAGATCCGCCTGACCGATCGCCGGCATGCCGATGTGCGTGAAGAGATCCTGGAATATGAAGGCGGTCTTGAAGCCTTCGTGCGCTATGTCGACCGGTCGAAGAAGCCGCTGATGCCGGCACCGATCGCGGTCTATCATGAGCGCGACGGCATCACCGTCGAGGCGGCTTTGTGGTGGAACGACAGCTATCACGAGACGGTGCTTCTCTTCACCAACAACATTCCGCAGCGTGACGGCGGCACCCATCTCGCCGGCTTCCGAGGCGCGCTGACGCGGCAGGTTTCGGCCTATGCGGAGAGCTCCGGCATCGTGAAGCGCGAGAAGGTGTCCCTGACCGGCGACGATTGTCGTGAAGGACTTTCCTGCGTTCTGTCAGTGAAGGTGCCGGATCCGAAATTTTCCTCGCAGACCAAGGACAAGCTGGTCTCCTCCGAAGTGCGCCCCGTGGTGGAATCGGTCATCAACGAGGCGCTCTCCACCTGGTTCGAGGAGCATCCGGCGGAAGCCAAGATCGTCGTCAGCAAGGTGGTCGAAGCCGCGGCTGCGCGTGAGGCGGCCAGAAAGGCGCGCGATCTCACTCGCCGCAAAGGCGCGCTCGACATTTCCTCGCTGCCCGGCAAGCTCAAGGATTGTTCGGAGCGCGATCCGTCCAAATCGGAAATCTTCATCGTCGAGGGCGATTCGGCCGGCGGGTCGGCGCAGATGGGCCGCGATCGTGGCTATCAGGCCGTTCTGCCGCTTCGAGGCAAGATCCTCAACGTGGAGCGCGCGCGCTTCGACAAGATGCTCTCCTCCGATCAGATCGGCACCTTGATCACGGCGCTCGGCACCGGCATCGGCAAGGAAGAATTCAACCCCGACAAGCTGCGCTACCACACCATCGTCATCATGACGGATGCCGATGTCGACGGCGCGCATATTCGCACGCTGCTTCTCACCTTCTTCTATCGGCAGATGCGTGAGCTTATCGATCGCGGGCATATCTTCATCGCGCAGCCGCCGCTCTACAAGGTGACCCGCAACCGGTCCGAGCAATATCTGAAGGACGAGCGGGCGCTCGAGGATTACCTGATCCGCGGTGGCCTGGAAGAAACGGTTCTGACGCTGGCGCATGGCGAAGAGCGGGCGCTCGAGGATCTGCGCGCCATCATCGACGAGGCGCGGGGCCTGCGCACCGCACTCGACCGGCTGCACTCGCGCTACAATCGTGCCGTTGTGGAGCAGGCGGCGCTTGCCGGCGCGCTCGATGCAGAGCGCATGGCGGTGCCAGCGGAGGCATTGCAGATCGCCGCCAAGACGGCGCAGCGTCTCGACCGCATGGCCGACGAGACGGAGAAGGGCTGGCAGGGTGAGATCCGCGACGGCGGCGTGCTCTTGCAACGCACCTTGCGTGGCGTGACCGAGGTCGTGCGCCTCGATTCCGGGCTCATCGGCTCGGCCGATGCGAAATCGATCAACCATCATGCCCAGTCGATGATGTCCGTCTTTGATGAGCCGGCACGGCTGCGGCGCAAAGAGATCGACAGCACGGTGTTCGGACCGATGCAGCTTCTGGAGGGCGTCTTCGCCGTTGGGCGCAAGGGCATCACACTGCAGCGCTACAAAGGGCTCGGCGAAATGAACCCGGACCAGCTTTGGGAGACGACGCTCGATCCAGACAGCCGCTCGCTCCTGCAGGTTACGGTCAAAGATGCCGACGCAGCCGAGATGATCTTCTCAGGACTGATGGGCGACGATGTCGAACCGCGTCGCGAGTTCATCCAGACGAACGCGCTGCAGGTTGCGAATCTCGACGTCTGAGGCCCAGCCAGAGCGTCTGGAGCGTCCCGGTATTCTCCCGCGGTAGGGTCTTCCTGCCGCGTGCTCAGAAGCCGAAAATCCGGCCGATCCGCGCGAAGAAGCCTGTTTCCTCGCGCACCAGCCGGATGCCGAGATTGGCGGGCGGAATGCCGACCGAGCAGGCGCCGGCCGACGGGTTGCGCACGAAGCTCGTCAGATAGGCCCGGTGCTCGCCCTCGGCGATGCGTACGCCGCAGCTTTCATGGGTGCTCGCAACGCCCGTTTCGTCGAGCCGGTGGCGTGTGAAACAGGTCGACGTCCATTCCCAGATATTGCCTGAGACATCCAAGAGGCCGATCTCGTTTTCGCCGAAGCTGCCGATGGGGCGCGGTTCGGCTTCGACCTTGCGGGCGCGCGCGGCCTCCGCGTCATAGCTTGCAAGCCAGCGTTCTGCGGGATTGTCCGAATTGGTCGTGACGCCGAGGCCGTCATCCTGAAAGCGCGAGCCCGCCGCGATCGCCCATTCCTCGTCCGTCGGCAGACGGTAAGCCTCGCCGGTGGTCTCGGACAGATACGCGGCATAGGCAATTGCATCGTCGTAGCTGACGCCGACGAGGGGGAGCGCCGCTTCTCCCGCCTCGTCCAGCACCCGGCAGGCGCCCGCGGAGACACAAGCGGAATATTCGCCGCGCGTCACCTGCCGTTTCATGATGAAGAAAGCGCGCTCTGGCCTGATCTTTGTCAGAGGTGGATCGATCGGATGCCCGTCGCGCAGAAACTCCCCGGAGGGCCGATAGGCGACTTCCTGGTTCTCTATACGCACGAAGACGGTGTCATTCTGCAGCCCATCTGCGGCGAAGGCGGGCTCTGCGAGAGCGGCGCCGGAAAGAGCGAGGAGGAGCGCGCCTGAGGCAATGGCGTCGCGAAGCGTCTTATCGAGCTGCATCGTCCCCTCCTCGCATTTTGTGAGGGTATGCGGCCCGCCGGGGGGCGTGGCGGGCCGCTTCGCCGGTCGATCGGTCGGCGGGAAGGTTCGTCGTCAAGTCTTCAGGCGGGGATCGGACCGGGGGCACTCACCTGCATCATCAGGTCGTTGTCCCAGTCGCCTTCCACCTTCACATGGCCGGTGGCACCAAGCTCTGCCGCCTCGATCAGGTTGTGGTTGACGTAGGCGTAGATGCCGGGTTGGCGGAAGGTGTAGACGGCCGCCGCCGCGCTGCCGCCGCGCACGAACCAGGTTTCCTGGTCCTTCTGCGGAGCATTGGCGAACTTGCCGTTCTCCCACACCCAGTCGCCATGACCGCCGATGAGATGCGGGCGGCTGTCGCGGTTGGCGCAGGAATGGATGAAGAGCACCGTCTCGCCGACCTTTGCCGTCATGGCATTCTCGCCGGTCAGCGCACCGACCTTGCCGTTGAAGACGACATGAGTCGGGATGAGGCCGCGCATCACGTCGAGCGTGTCGGAATAGGATTCGCCGGGGCCGTCATAGGTCTTGTAGTTCCCGTCCTCGTCCCGCGGGATGTAGAGGTCGAACTCGCCGATCGTGTAGATGCGGTCGTAATGCAGCGGCTTGCCGTCGCCGTCCTTGAGGCCGTCGCGCGGCAGAACCAGAACCGCACCGCTCATGCCGGAGACGACGTGCCAGGGCACCATGCCGGTCGGTGCGCAATGGTAGATGAAGACGCCGGGGCGGAAGGCCTTGAAGCGCAGCACCGTCTGCTCGCCCGGATTGATGAGGGTGAGGCCGCCGCCGCCGAGCGCGCCCGTGGAGGCATGGAAGTCGATGTTGTGCGGCATCGTGTTGGTTTCCGGATTGACCAGGGTCAGCTCCAGATAATCGCCCTCATGCACCACCATCGTCGGTCCGGGCATGGAGCCTTCATAGGTCATGGCCTGGAATTCTGTGCCTTGGTCGTCGACCACGACTTTCTTTTCCTGCACCGTCATCTTGAATTCGACGATCTTGGGTCCGCCCTTGGCGACCTGGTCATGCGCCATGACATGCGGCGGCGTGACGAGCTTGCCTTTCACGCGCGGCAGATCTCCAACCTTGGTCGCAGGGGTGAGGCCATCGGATGCCTTCTCGGTGGCACGGGCAGGAGCGCTCGCCAGAAAGGCGGCTGTGGCGGCACTGGCGGCACCCATCAATGCGGAGCGGCGGGTGATCATCGATCTCGTCCTTTTTCTCGATCTCGTTCGATGACAGGAATGAACACCCGATCGCGGAAAGCTTTTTTGCGGAAAAGCAAAGAACCGAACATTCGGACACTTGGAGTGGTGCGACATTCTGTCAGTAACGGGGGATAAGCCGACTGCGACATTCTGTCAAAATCGCGTTGGAATCCGCTGATTATTGGCCTCGCCGCGCTGCGGTGGTGCGAGGAGATCCGGCAAGGCGGCTTCGGGCGCGTCGTCCTGTCCTGCGAGGTTCGCAGCAAAGGCCGCATTCCGGACCTATGGAAGCACCTCCTTGCAGAGGGGCTTTATGGATGAGCGATGCGGATCGAGAAGAGGCGTGTGAACAAGTTCCGGTGCCCGCCCAGATGTCTGTCGACCTGGCGGGGTACCGGTGGATGCGCGACAGGGTCGGTCAGTCGGGCGGTTCGGTCTTTCGACTGCATGGCAAACCGAACGGTCCGGACGCGTTTCTGAAGCACGGCGAAGGTGCCCTTGCGGATGATCTGAGCGATGAAATGGTGAGATTGCGCTGGCTCGCCGGATACATATCGGTGCCGGCCCTCATCAGCTTCACGCGGACATCCGACGCGGCATGGCTTGTGACGACGGCTCTCCCCGGGAAGACGGCCTATCAGGTGTTGGAGGCCGATCCCACGGCACGCCTCGCCATTGTCGACGCGCTGGCGGCGTTCTTGCGCCGGCTGCATGCGATCCCGGTGTGCGCCTGCCCCTTCACGAGCGATCACGTTTACAGCCTCGCCCGTGCGCGAGAGCGCCTCGAGACGGGCCTTGTCGATGTCGACGATTTCGATGACGAGCGGAAGGGCTGGACGGCCGAGCAGGTGTGGAAGGAGATGCATCGTCTGTTGCCGCTTACGCCGGATGCGGTCGTCACGCATGGCGATTTTTCCCTCGACAATCTCCTGGTCTTCGAGGGTGAGGTGACGGGCTGTATCGACGTGGGAAAGGCCGGCGTTGCGGATCGATACCAGGACCTTGCCATCATCTGGAACTGTCTTGGTGAGTTCGACAGTTCGCTTCAGGAGAGGTTTCTCCAGCAATATGGCGTCACCGAGGTCGATTGGCGAAGGCTGCAATTCCACCTCATGCTGGATGAGTTTTTCTAGGCCAGAGAGACGGCGACAGCCGGCTGCGTCCCATTGCAGACGCGAACTCGCGCCATTTGTTTGTGGTGGCGCAACGAGCGAGAGCGCTTGCCACTCTAGCGTTCAGGCGTGTTCGACACGTGGAGGATGAAGGCATGACCGTTTCTGCCGCCGAGGACCGGCTCGTCGATTTGCGCGAGGTCACAAAACCAATGCGCCGGGTGGCTTTCTTTGCCGCCTTCGATGAGCTTGAGACGGGCGAGGCCCTTCTCATCGTCAACGATCATGATCCGATGGGTCTGTTCCAATATCTGCAAATCGCCATCCCGGGTGACTTCACCTGGGATTATGTCATGCGCGGCCCGGATGAATGGCGTGTCAGGATCAGCCGGATCTGAGGCTCGCGCGATGCCTGCGCTTCTTGCTCCGGCCGTGGCCGATTTTCGTCGCCGGAGCGACTGGTTCTTCGCCTCGCCCTTCCGCCCGTTCTTCATCGGCGCCTCGCTTTTTGCCGCGTCGGCCGTGCCCGTCTGGCTGTGGCTTTATCTCGTGCACCCCGCCGAGGTCGCCGGCATGCCGGCGCTCGAATGGCATGCGCATGAAATGGTCTTCGGCTATCTGCCGGCGGTGATGGCGGGTTATCTTTTGTCGCTCGCGGCCAAGGGAGCGAGAAAAGGCGCTCTGTCGGGGCGGTCGCTCGCGCTTGTTTTCTTTCTCTGGATCGCCGGTCGGCTTCTGCCGCTATTCGTGCCGTTTGTCTTCGGGGCGGTGATCGACCTCCTCTTTCCTCTTGCGGTTGCGGGCGTGCTTCTGGGCCTTTCGCGCGGTCCGGGTGCGAAACAGTCGAAGCACGGGCTCGTCCTCTTCCCCCTTCTTGCGGCGGCCTCGCTGGCGCATCGCGTCTTCGCTTTCGGTGATGGGGCCCTCGATTACGAGGTGGCAGCGCTTCTCTCCCGGCTCGGCATTGCGGTCGGCGCCCTTCTCATCGGTGCGGTCGGCGGTCGGCTCGTGCCCGAGCTCACGCGTCTCGCCCTTGGCGAGGAGGCCGGCGAGCGCGTGCCGGAGCCTTATCGCCGCTTCGATCTGATCGCGCTCTTGTCGCTCTCCGCCGGTCTTGTCGCCTGGGTGCTCATGCCGTCGCATCCGCTCACTTTCGTGCTGGCGGGGATGGCGGCCCTCATCAACCTTGCGCGTCTCGGGCGCTGGCGAGGCTTCCTCCTCAACGATCTGCCGACACTTGCACTCCACGCCGGCTATCTTTGGCTGATTGCCGGACTTTTCTTCGCCGCGCTCGCCGCGTCGCCGGCCTCCTTCGTGCCCGCCGATGCGGCACTGCATGCGCTCTCAGCTGGAGCGATCGGCACGATGACGCTTGCCGTCATGGCGCGTCTTACGGTTTCGCGCGAACAAGGTGGTCTGGCCGGGAAGGTGGTGCGCCTCGCCATCGTTCTCGTCCACGCCGGTGCAATTCTGCGGGTCGTTGCACCTTTTGTCCTCGATCTTTATCGGCCGCTTTTGGTGAGCGGCGGGACATTGTGGTCGGCGGCTTTCCTTGTCTTCTTCGCAGTCCAGATCGCACCGCTCTTTGGCGGGCGCATCGGCGTTCGCGGCGCCTGAAAGGCCGCCGGCCTCACGCCGAATTGTCCCGGTCTTGCCCGTGCCGCCCTGACAAGTGCTGTCCGCCTCCTAGTTTCGGTTGCGAGACTTGACCGTGAGGGAGGTTCGCATGCATCTCGACAGGAGATCACTTTTTCTCACCCTGGCCGCCGGGACAGCCGGCGCCGCCGCCCTGACGCGTGGCATTGGCAGAGCCGACGCGCAAGGCGCACCTGAAGGAAATCAAGAGATGGCCGGAATGTCGGCGGCACCGGACGAGCAGCTTCCGAGTGCCTACCGCTACCAGCTCGGCGACTTTATCGTCACGCAGCTTTCCGACGGCATGGCCGAGCGCCCGCTTCAGGACGGTTTCGTCGTCAATGCCGAGCTTGAAGACGTGAAGGCGGCGCTGCGCGAAGCGTTTCTGCCGGAGGACAAGCTCTTCATCCCGTTCACGCCGCTCACATTGCGCACGGGCGATGATCTCATCCTCTTCGATACGGGCTTCGGTGAGAAAGGTCCGCCCACGGCCGGCCAGCTGAAACGCGGCATGGCGGCGGCGGGGATGGCGCCGGAAGACGTCACAAAGGTCGTGATCAGCCATTTCCACGGCGATCACATCATGGGGCTCACCACCAAGGACGGCGCGCCGGTCTATCCGAACGCCGAGGTCTTCGTGCCAGAGCCGGAATATGCGTATTGGATGAGCGACGACAACAAGGCGAATGCGCCGGAAGGACGGCGCGGGAATTTCGATCTCGCGCAACAGATCTTCGGTACGCTCGATGATCGCCTGACGCAGTTTTCCTGGGATGAAGAATTCTTGCCCGGCATCACCGCGATCGACGCGCATGGCCATACGCCGGGACACACCGTCTTTGCGATCACCTCGGGTGATGAGAAGATGATGTTCCTGTCCGACACGACCAACCATCCGGCGCTTTTCGTTACCCATCCGGACTGGTCGGCCGTCTTCGATCAGGACGCCGATGCGGCACGCGAGACGCGCCACCGCATCTTCGACATGGTGGCGGAGGAGCGCATGCGCATCGCCTCCTATCACTTCCCGTTCCCGGCGACCGGCCATATCGGCAAGGATGGCGACGGCTATCGCTATGTGCCGGCGCAATGGATGCCGGTCCTGAAAGGTGTGGGCTGAGGCCTGACCTGGTGAGGCCTGACCTGGAGCCGCGAAAGACCACGAAATCTCCCGCCTTGTGCGGGAGATTTCGTCGAGAGCGGACGGGTGGCTGCTAAAACCCGAGAAAGCCTGCCATCTCGTTGATCAAAACGCGCTGGAAGGCCTGGGCGCGCGGCGAGGGCTGCTGACCTGAAATGCGCGTTTCCAGCGGATCGGGTGCATGGGTCTGCGAGCGCGACAGCGTCTCGATGACCTGATGCCCGCAGAAGGGCACATGCAGCTCCGAATAGCCGCCTTCATGGACGACGACGAGGCGGTTGCCGCAGAGTTCGAGTGCCCGCTCCATCAGAATTCGTGTCATCTGGCGGAAGGTCGAGGCCGAGGTCAGCATGCGCCCGAGCGGGTCGACGCCGGAGGAATCAAAGCCGCAGGCGACGATGATCGCGTCCGGCCGAAACCGGTTGAGGGCCGGGCTGACGATCTTCTCGAAGGCGTACAGATAGGCGTCATGGCCGCCGCCCGGCAGGAGCGGGACGTTGATGTTGCAGCCTTCGCCGGCACCTTCGCCGCGGGCCTCGATCCGGCCCGAGTCGGGCGGGTAATTGTTTTCCTGGTGGAGCGAAATCGTCAGCACGTCGCTGCGCTTGTAAAAGATCGCTTCTGTGCCGTTGCCGTGATGCACGTCCCAATCGACGACGGCGATGCGCTCCGCCCGCCGCTCGGCAAAAGCCGTTTCGATGGCGATGGCAATATTGGCGAGAAGGCAGAAGCCCATCGGCCGGTCGGGCAGGCAATGATGGCCGGGCGGACGCGACAGCGCATAGGCATTGACCATCTCCCCGCCGAGGACGGCGCGAAGCGCCTCCGCCGCAAGGCCCGCCGACAGGGCCGCGATCTCATAGCCGCCGGGGCCGAAGGGCGTGCGCTGACCCAGCTCGCCACCGCCCGCATCGGAGAGTTTTTTGAACTCGCGCAGATAGTGCTCGGGATGGACGTGGCGCAGCATCTCGTCCGTCGCCGGCGCGGCCGAGCGTGTCTCGAGCTCGGCGATGAGGCCGGTGCGCTCCAAAAGGTTTTTGAGCCGCCGCTTGCTTTCAGGGCTTTCCGGCAGCCCGTTCATCGGCTGGACCAGTCCGCCGGCCGGCACCATGAAGGCATAATTGCCGCCACCGTGCCAAAAACAGGCCTCATCGCTGAAGAAGCCGGTATGTTTCAGTCCATCGCTCATTTGATATGGCTAGACTGCTCGTTCTTGTCTCACAAGCAAAGAGAAGGCGAGTTGGGCATTTCGCTGAAGCTCACCTTTTTACCATTCGCCGCGTCTTTCTTTCTTCAGCGTTCCGCGAGCCTTCTTCGCCTTCAGGCGGCGCTCTTTGGAGCCGCGCGTCGGGCGTGTCGGGCGACGCTTCTTGGGCGCCGTCAGAGCCTGGCGGATGAGCATGACGAGGCGCTTTTCGGCATCCTCGCGGTTCTGTTCCTGGCTGCGGAAGCGTTCGGCGCGGATGACGAGGACGCCGTCTTTGTTCAAGCGACGGCCGGCGAGGCCGGTGACGCGCTGCTTCACGTCCGGCGGCAGGCTTTGCGAGGCGGCAAGCGCAAAGCGCAGCTCCACCGCGCTTGCCACCTTGTTGACGTTCTGCCCGCCGGGGCCGGAGGCCTGGACGAAGCGCTCTTCGATTTCGTCATCGGCAAGCGCGATGTTGGTCGAGATGCGGATCATGCTCAAAGACAGTGGGCGATTTTGGTGTTCTCGGGCGTCAAACGGGTTTCGTCACACCTTCCGTGCCACCGTTCAAGAATGCGGTGGTCAAGCGTGGTCTTTCAGGAAGGCGTCAAAAGCCCGGAGGGCCGCACCTCCATAGACCACCGAGGGGCCGCCGCCCATATGGATGGCGGTGCCAATCGCTTCGGCCACTTCCGCACGCGTGGCGCCGCAATCGGCTACGGCTTTGGCGTGGTAGGCGATGCAGCCATCGCAGCGTACGGAAACGGCGATCGCCAGCGAAATCAGCTCCTTGGTCTTCGGCGACAGGGCGGTCTCCTGGGAGGCGGCTTCGCCGAGCGCACCAAAGGCCTGCATCAGATCGGGAATCGCGCCTTGCAGGAGCTCGATGCCGTCGGTGACCTCCTGCAGGGTTTCCGGGAAGTTCTCGCTCATGGACCTGCTCCTTTTTGCTCGGGCCAAGGCGATGCTATCGCGGCTTCAAAGGGATGAGCGTGACACCTATTGCCGCGCTGCGTGGCTGCCTCACACGGCAGAAAGCAGGCACAGCCGGCAGCGATAGCCTTCGCGTTCGTGATAGGGCGCGTCGATGAGGTCGTTGATACGCAGATGCCCCTCTTCTTCGAAGCGGGTGAGGGCATCGGGATAGGCCTGCGCCTCCCAGACATTTTCGTGCACCGTGATGACGAGCGGCGCGTCCTTCTTCACCACGCGGGCGAGATCGGCGATCGCTTCGGGGCCGACATGGCCGGAGGTGAAGACGCCGACGCTGATTGCGGCGTCATAGCTGTCATCGGCGATTTTCAGCGCCTCTGTCAGATCCGCAACGTCGAGATTGCGGTAGACGTTCTTCTCCGCCGCGACTTCCAGCATGCCCGGAGACAGATCGATGCCGTCGACGGCGCCCAGCCCATGGCGGGAGAGTTCTTCGCCGACGAGGCCCGTGCCGCAGCCGGCATCGAGAACGCGGGCCGTGTCGTCGACGAGATCGGCAAGGGCTGCAGCTGCAAGCTTCGGCGCGACGTAGCCCATGCCGCGCAATGTGTCGGTGTCGTAGTCCTTGGCCCATGCGGCGTAGACATTGCGGGTTTCGTCGCGGTCCCCGGCGAGCGCATAGACGCGTTTCAGGATCGGATTGTCGCTCATGGCTTTGTGCCTCCCTGCTTCGCTTGAGCAAGAACTAGGCAGATGTGGGCGCGATGGCAAATCGGGGGCCGGAGAGTGTGGGGGCACGCGGTAGCCTGCGATCGAGAGGTGTCTTTGAGGTGGCTGGCTGGGTCGTCGGCGGTGGCCCAGCTCGGGCAGCGTCTTGGCCGGCGAGGCTCGCTGAAGGGGCAATACCAGCTTCAAAGGGCGGGCATACGGTCCGGCCCGCCTTTGATGTGGCCTGGTCTGCGGGGGGCGGTGGGTGCGTCTCGCGCCCACGCTTCTCAGAAACGCGCAGCAGGCGTCGACACGCCGTTGCAGGCCCGCCTTTGATCGGTTACATGGGCGTGAGCTGCACCCGTAGCTCAGCTGGATAGAGCGCTGCCCTCCGAAGGCAGAGGTCACAGGTTCGAATCCTGTCGGGTGCGCCATTTCCGTTCAAAATCGCGAACACTGGTCCGGAGTTTTTTGCTGCCGGACATAGCTTGGTGGATAGCGGTCTTGCTCGCGATGATTTTGATCTGCTTGTCTCCCACTTCAATTTGATCGACCGCGGTCCTGATGTAGGCCTTTCGGAGCAAAGCGCCCGCAGCACGCCCGCGCTCACGATGCTGCCGGCGCGCGCCCGCAGCCCTTCGCCCGCCATCAGCATGGCGATCTGCTCCCAGCTTGTGCCTTCAGCGCGAAGCCCGGTGAAAAATTCAAGATTTTCGCCAATCACGCGCTGCAGCGGCTGGTACTTGGATGCCGATAAGCCGTCCCTTCGGAAAGAATCAGCTGAGCAACGATGGCAAAGGATCATTGCCATGAAGCGGCTGGGCCTCAGCCTCAAGCGGATCGTCGAGCTCTTCAATGGGCAGACGGCACAGTCGACTTGACGACCACGCCATCGATCGAGGCGGCTAACAGTTCTGCTGAGGCCCACCTGTCGTGATCGATGCCATCCTCAGACTGGCATAGCTTCAGGATCACCCGGGCAGACATTCCATGACGACGGATTTGCTGTCCGGGCCGGATCAATCGGTTCCGAACCAGAAGTAATGTGCCGCTGAACTCGGTTCGTGATTGTATTCGCTGATCGGGGGCGGGTTCTGGGAACCTGCGGGAAGCGGACGGTTGGGCTGTCGAGGACGGTCTCCGTGCTCAAGCGGTGATCCGGCCGGATAGCTTGGAGCGTATGCCGGTGACGAGCGCAGCGGTGATCACCGCTCCGGCTTGAAGAGGACATAAAGCAGCTCATCCGACTGCGCGGAAGGATGGCAGCTCTTATCCTTCGTTGGGTGTGCCATCCTTCACGGCATCGGCGAATTTTCGCATGAGACGGGTCAACTCGTCGATCTCGTGCGGGTCCCAGGTCTCGAAGACCGCACGTCCGATCTTCTCGCGCGCTTCGTCGACACGATCCGTCATCTCTCTGCCTTTCTCGGTGATGATGGCTTCGTGCACACGCTGATCGGCCGCGCTCTTGCTGCGCTCCACCAGGCCGAGGCGTTCAAGCTTGACCACCTGCCGACTGACAGTCGTGTAGTCGCGGCCCACTCGGTCGGCGATCTCGACCACACCGATAGGTCCGAACCGCTCGATGCCGACGAGCAGCGGGAACAGAGCGCGATCGAGCGCGATCCCCGCCTGCTGGATCAAAGCCTCGTCGCGCTGCGGCCGATTCATCATGGTGACGATATCGATCAGAGCGCTATGGAGTGCGCGCAGCTGGCTCGATATATGTGCGTTTTGCATATTATCCCTTGACGTCATGCCGACCCTCCAATTATATGCGAAATACACATATGGAGGCTCGATTGCCAGTGATATTCTCGGTGGATGTGTTGATTTGCGGGCCGCAGGCCTCGCTTTGGCGATCGGGCCCCGGCGCGCGAGGCGGCCACCATGGCTAAGTCCGTGAGACTGAGGACCTGGGCGACGCCGCTGACCATCGGCTCCTTTCTGCTGATGGCCGCCACCGGCGTCCTGATGTTCTTCGAATTTGACCGCGGGCTGACGGTCGTCGTCCATCAGTGGTTCTCGTGGTTCTTCGTCATCGGGGCCGGCGGTCATATCGTCGCCAACCAGCGCCCGTTCTTGAACCATCTCAAATCCCGTTGGGGTGAGGTCAGCGTCGCGGTATTTGCCGCCGTCCTGGTGGCATCATTGTTCTCCTGGGGGATGATCACCGGACCCCAGCTGGAACGACCGATCGAACGCGCACTGGTCGATGCCTCCTTGTCGTCGCTCGCGGCCGTCACGGGCACGGAGACGCCATCCCTGCTCGATAAGCTGGCAACGCACGGCATCGCAGCCGAGGCGGAGCAGTCCATTCACGATCTCGCAACGCAGTCGGGCGTCGATGAAAACCGATTGCTCGGTCTCATCTTCCTGCCCGATTGAGGATCTCGCATGGCTGGTGATCCCGCCCGCGGGCGCCAAGCGGTGCAACGTGCTGACGAGCATTCCTGAACCCAAGCGCAGAATGGAGCCCTTAGGGTGGTCCTTGATCCTGCCGGTCTTCATCGTCGTCAGCCACGGTGCGGCAAGCAGCGGCGCGATATCGCCGATACTTCCCTTTTCCTAAGGGATTTCGGCGCCACGCCGGTGGTTCTCGGCCTCGGCCTCGGCGCCAAAGCGCTCAGCCAATTCGCGGCAGCCCCATTCCTGGGGCGGCTGTCGGACATCTTCGGATGCAAACCGGTTCTGCTGGCAAGTCAAGCCGGTGCGTTGACCAGCCTCGTGCTGCTGGGGCTAGGCGGAATGGTGGGGCCAGACCCTATCCG
The DNA here is from genome assembly GCF_030813515.1 of Rhodopseudomonas julia. Lineage (NCBI taxonomy): Bacteria > Pseudomonadati > Pseudomonadota > Alphaproteobacteria > Hyphomicrobiales > Nitrobacteraceae > Rhodopseudomonas > Rhodopseudomonas julia. The sequence continues at coordinate 1,857,613 of NZ_JAUSUK010000001.1, forward strand.
GCGTGCTGTCCGAGATCTCGCTGACCGCGCCAGTCTGGGTCGCGTTCGCCATGACGACGATCAGCCTGGTGGGGACGACGGTCTGGTTGAAAGCGAACCGCACGGCAGGAGGTGCGGCCGACTGCGAAAATGACGGGGAAGCAGAGGAGCGGGTCATGGTGTCGTTCCGCTCGCTGCTGAGGTCCTCGGTGGTGCGCGTCCTCCTGGTCTTCTGTGTCCTGCGGCCGGTTACATCGTGACCGGCATGGCCGGCCACATCGCGACGCTTGCCCTGGGGGTCGTCTTCATCAGCACGGGCGTCGCATTGGCTCGCCCCACCTTCATGGCGGCGCTCTCCTTCTACGTTTCCGCACAGCGTCAAGGCGTCGTCATGGGGGCGGCTCAATCGCTGGTGGCCTTTACAGACATCGTCACGCCCGTGTTCGCCGGCGCGATCGTCGGGCAAACCCACTACGGGCTCTGGATCGGTCTCGTGGTGGCGGTCGCCGTGATGGGCGCCGTCATCGCGGTCCGCCGTCTTCCCGCCTCGGACCCGGAAACGAGATCGGCAACGGCAGACGTGGCCATCTAGACGTTTCGCCCTGAGCGGTCGCGAGCTCTTTCGGACCGGATCATGCGGCCAAACGAGAGGTTCGAGTGAAATGACCGTCCGATCGAATCGCATGCCTCCGGCCGTGTCGCCCGGATGACGTTCCCCTCCCAAGATCGATTCAAGAGCCGTCTCCTCGCCTTCTGAGACGATAAATATGTGCTGAATGCATATTTTTGTTGACGTCGACGGCGCCTAGATATATGCAAAATACATATATTAATCGGGAGCACTTCCATGAAGGCTGCGATCGTTCAAGACCCTCATCATCCCCCCTTCTTCGGCGAAATCGATGCCCCCCAGCCTTCGGCGGGCGACATCCGCATCTCGGTGTCGGCGGCCGCGCTCAGTCATCTCGTCAGGAGCCGTGCGTCGGGCCGCCACTACAGCACGTCCGGCCGGGTGGCGTCCGTCGCCGGGGTCGACGGCGTCGGCCGGCGCGACGACGGGAGCCGCGTCTATTTCGTCTTGCCTAAAGCTCCCAATGGAAGCATGGCGGAAAAGGCCGTCGTGGCACCGGCCCAGTGCATCGTACTGCCGGACGAGCTCGATGACGTCACAGCAGCGGCCATCGCCAATCCCGGCATGTCGTCCTGGGCAGCCCTGACCGAACGTGCCCGGCTCAAATCGGGAGAGACGGTTCTCGTCAACGGAGCGACGGGCGTGTCCGGCCGGCTCGCTGTGCAGGTCGCCAAGTATCTCGGCGCTGGCAAGATCATCGCGACCGGCCGCAACGCCCGTGCATTGCAGGAGGTTTCCGCCCTTGGCGCCGACGTCACTATTCCGCTGGTGGACGACGGTGACGCCCTGGAAAGGAGCTTTAAGCCCGTGTTCGCCGAAGGGGTGGACGTCGTTCTCGACTATCTCTGGGGACAGAGCGCGGAACGGCTGCTGATCGCCGCCGCACGAGCGGGGGCCGACGCTGTCCCGATCCGATATGTGGAAATCGGCGGCGCGAGCGGGCAGGAGATCACTCTGCCAGGAGCCGTTCTGCGCTCGTCAGCGATCGAACTGATGGGAAGCGGCATCGGCAGTATTCCACTGACGCGTCTGATCAAAGCCATCGAGGGTGTGCTGTACGCGGCCGTGCCCGGCGGCTTCAAGATCGCCACCCGGCCGGTTCCCCTATCGGACGTCGAACAGGCCTGGCTGGATCCGACCCCCGGCGGCCGGATCGTCTTCATCACCCATCCGGAGGCGTCCCAGGAGCGGTCGACGAATTAAGGACGAACTCCGTGGACGCTCCTGTCTCGCGCCGTCTCAGGTCAAGCGCTCGCTTGCTTGGCGGTGCTTTGCTCTTCGCTTCCATCCTGATGCCCCTCGGACACGCCGACGACAGCCAACGTCCGGTCAAGCCTGTCTTGGCGGTGAAGGTGGTGAAACCGCAGCGAGAACACTGGACCCGGACTGTGACGGCGCTGGGCTGGATCGTCCCCTGGGACGAGGCATCGGTGTCGACGGAAATCGGTGGGCTCAGAATCGAGGAAATCCTGGTCGACATCGGCGATCGCGTCACGAAGGGCCAAGTGCTCGCTCGCCTCTCGAAGGATGCGATCGAAAGCGAGCTGCGCCATCAGGAGGCTGCCGTCGGTGGCGCGGAAGCGGCGCTCGAACAGGCCTCGGCCAATGCCGACCGGGCGCGCCAACTGGCGGATGCCAGCCGTGGAACGCTTTCGCAGAAGGATATCCAGACGGCGCTCATCGCCGAAAAGGCAGCCTTGGCAAATCTCGCGGCAGAACGCGCCAACCTCGATTCCGAACGTTTGAAATTGGCCCGAACACAGGTCCGTGCCATCGACGACGGCGTGATTTCGGAAAAGTTTGCGGCGCTTGGTGCCGTCCCCGACGCCGGCGCCGAGCTGTTCAGGCTGATCCGCAAAAACCGCATCGAATGGCAGGCCGAGGTCTCCGGCAACGATCTCGAATCGATGGCAGTCGGGCAGAACGCAATCGTCGCCAACGGGCGCAGGATCGTCGGCGGAACGGTCCGGATCGTCCCGCCCGCAGTCGATCGCGCCACTGGCCGTGCGACGCTTCAGGTCGATCTGCCGAAGGACAGCGGCTTGACACCCGGCACCTACGCCGAAGGAACGATCGAGGTCGGCCAATCCGCGGTGCTGACGGTTCCGGTGCACGCGGTGACGACGCGCAACGGTTCGAGCCACCTCTATCGCCTTCGTCGGGATGATGTGGTCGAGGAACTGAAGATTGACGCTGGGGAGCGGCGCAACGACCGTATCGAGATCGTGTCGCCGCTCGATACGAACATCGAGGTGGTCGAGAGCGGCGGCAGCTTTCTGTTCGACGGAGCTCGTGTCGTCGTCGTCCCTGCGGAGACGGCAGAGAAATGAACGTCTCTGCCTGGGCCGTCAAAAATCCGGTTCCCGTCATCCTTCTGTTTGTGCTCCTGGTGATCGGAGGATCGTTCGGGTTTTCCCGGCTCGGCATCCAGAGCTTTCCTGACCTCGACCTGCCGCTGATCCAGATCACGGCCCGTCTCGAAGGCTCGGCGCCTGCGCAACTGGAGACCGAGGTGGCGCGCAAGATCGAGGACAGCATCGCCACTCTCGACAAGATCAATCACATCAGGACGACCATCGTCGATGGTGCCGTCTCCATGACGGCCGAATTCACGATCGACAAGAACCCGCAGCAGGCGCTTGACGACGTCCGCAGCGCCGTCGACGGCATCCGTGCGGACCTGCCGGCGGATATGAGGGATCCCGATGTCCGCAAGCTGTCGATCCAGAGCACGGCGCTGCTGACCTATGCCGTGTCGTCGCGGACGCTCGATGAGGCCGCACTCTCCTGGTTCGTCGACAACGACATGGCCAAAGCATTGCGCTCCGTGCCGGGAGTGGGCGACGTCGTTCGTGTCGGTGGGATCGACCGCGAAATCGTGGTGAGCGTCGATCGTCGTCGGCTTTCTGCGCTTGGACTGGCGATCACCGATATTGCCGATCGCTTACGCTCGGTTCAAATCGACCAGTCGGGCGGCCGCGTCGAAACCGTCTCCTCGCGTCAGTCGATCCGCGTACTCGGCAAGGCACCGACCGTGAGCCGGCTGAACTCGCTTTCGATTCCGCGCGCCGGCGGCACGCCCGTGCGGCTCGGTGATATCGCCGAGATCGAAGACTCCCACGCCGACCGTACTTCGCTCGCCTATCTCAGTGGAAAACCGGTGGTCGGTGTTCAGATCAAGCGCACCAACGGTTTCTCCGACGTGGCCGTTGCCGAGGGTATCCGCGCCGCCGTGGCGGATCTGGCCGCCACGCGGCCGACTGTCGAGATTGTCGAGGCCACCAACACCGTCGCGGCGACCCAGGCAGACTACGACGCCTCGATGCGCATGCTTTACGAGGGCATCGTCATCGCCGTCCTGGTCGTCTGGATATTCCTCAGGAGTTGGCGGGCCACCTTCATCTCGGCGGCGGCTCTGCCGCTGGCGATGATCCCGACCTTCATCGTCATGGCTTGGTTTGGCTTCACGCTGAATGAGGTCTCGCTGCTCGCATTGTCTCTCGTGATCGGCATTCTCGTCGACGACGCCATTGTCGAGGTCGAAAACATCGAGCGGCATCTCTCGTTCTGTGGCGCAGCGAAGGCCGCGACCATCGAGGCAACCCAAGAGATCGGCACTGCAGTCATCGCCACCACGATGACGCTGGTTGCCGTCTTTCTGCCCACCGCCTTCATGGGCGACGTACCAGGTCTGGTCTTCCGCCAGTTCGGGATTACTGCGGCCGCCGCCGTCTTGGCGTCTTTGCTGGTGGCGCGCTTGCTCACGCCGATGATGGCCGTATCGCTGTTGCGGCCCCACACGAAGGCCGCACGCAGCCACCGCGAAGGGTGGCTCATGCGCAGCTATATGAGGCTTGTCCGGTGTTGCCTCGCCCAGCGCAAGCGGGTGGTCCTGGCGACGATACTCTTCGTTGCCGCTTCCATTTCGTTGGTTCCGCTGCTGGAAACCACGTTTGTGCCCCCCGCCGATGTCGCACGGACCACGGTTGCGCTCAGCGTTCAACCGGGCAGTAGCCTGCAAGAAACCGATCGGGTCGCGCGGCAGGCAGCGTCGATCATCGCGCAAGTTCCCAGCGTTCGGTCGGTTTTCACGATCGTCGGCGCGGCGGCCCGAAGCGGCGACGGCGCGGCCCCTGTCATCGATACGAACATGACCAGCGCTTCGCTGATCGTCGATCTGACGCCTCTCGATGAGCGCAATCAGCCACAGATTGCGGTGGAGCAACGCATCCGGGAGGCACTCGCCGTCCTGCCGGGCGCACGCGTTCAGGTAGGAGTTGGCGAGGACGGAAGCAGCCTCGACATCGTGCTGGCAGGCGATGACTATGAGGCGCTTCTGAAGTCCGCCGCCGATCTCGAAGCGCAGATGCGCACATTGCCGGGCCTCGGCGCAGTCACATCGGCGGCGGCACTTGAAGCGCCTGAAGTGCGGATCGTTCCAAACGGGTCGCACGCCAGCGCGGTGGGCGTCACTCCAGCGGCGATTGCGGACGTCGTCCGTGTCGCTACCTATGGCGACTATGCCTCCTCTCGACCCAAGCTCGACCTTGGCGAGCGCCAATTGCCGATTCGCCTCAGGCTCGCAGCCGATCACGCTCCCGATGACGATCTCGATGCTCTGCGCCAGCTTCGGATCGATGGCAGCAAGGGCAGCGTAACGCTCGGTTCGGTCGCGGACGTCTTTCTTGGCACCGGGCCGACAGCCATCTCCCGGATCGACCGTCAACGAAACATCACCGTCGGGGTGGAACTCAACGGGCACAGCGCTGGCACCATCCTGGAGAAGGTTCAGACCTTGCCGGCGCTCAGGCATCTCCCGTCATCGGTCAGGACCGTCAACCAGGGCGAGGTCGAGCGCATGGGATCGATGTTCGCGGGATTCCTCGTGGCGATGATGATCGGGATGATCTGCATCTATGGTGTCTTGTCATTGCTCTTCCACGATTTTCTGCAACCGTTCACAATCCTCATGGCCGTGCCGCTTTCGCTTGGCGGGGCGCTGGCGCCGCTGATTGTCACCGGCGCCAGTTTTTCCATCGCTGGCGCCATCGGCCTGTTGATGCTCGTCGGCATCGTCACGAAGAACTCGATCCTCATCGTCGAATATGCGGCCACCGCACAACAGAAAGGTCGACAGCAAGTCGAAGCCTTGCTCGACGCCTGTCACAAGCGGGCGCGCCCCGTCATCATGACGACCATGGCGATGATCGGCGGCATGTGTCCGGTGGTTCTTGGACTGTCCGGCGGGGACCCGAGCTTCCGGCGACCGATGGGCCTCGTTTTGATCGGCGGTCTTCTCGTCTCCACCGTCCTCAGTCTCGTGGTGATCCCCGTCATCTACTCGTTCGTCGATGACTTCTCCCGCTGGATCCACATGCGCGTCACCCGTGAAGCAGCGCACTCGATTGAGGGGGGCCGTTAGGCCTTCCCCAGTTCCTAAATCGCCATGCCGTCCGTGATCCCAAGCCGGACTATGGCTCGCGATTTGCTGAGGCTCTTTATTTCCTCGCCGCGGCGGTTCAGCCCACACTCGCCAAGGTGATCCATTCTGCCCCCTGTTGCGGTGCGAAAGCCTCTGTCACATCGTGGCGACGGCACGATCGCGATCGGCCACAACACTGTCGAACGTTACTGTCGAACGTTCGATCCAGCCGCTGGCGCTGACTTGCAATAACGCGTTATCCGTAGGCTCCAACAGCGGCACCAGGATGGGCCGTCGTCGCTTCGCTCATCTGGATATGCAAGCAGAACGGCGTCGACTCGTATCGCTAGCTTAGCAACACCATCACGCGCACAATCGACGGCCACGCTGATAGCCAGATCGTCGACCTCGTGCCTCGGGCCTTCATATTGGCCGCCGAACTCGTCGACGTGGCCTGATGACGGCCCCGCGTAGCGGGTTCGTGCATGGACCAAACGGCCAGTTGATGAATAACCCTCCCCATTCATCTCGCAATTTCAATGGCATACGTGTTCGCAGCTTTATTCTGACTGGTGCACCAACTTCCGCCGGGACCTCTCCGAAGCACGCTATCGCCGCAGATCAGCGCCGATTTGCGTGCCGTGAGCACGACGCATCAAAACAACTGCCGATATCCGGCTGCGGGACGACCTTGTCGGCTCGCATCATCACGGCAATGCTCATGTCGCGGCCGTCAGGTTTACCCGCTCTGCCAAAGCTTCGGCGCTTTCCTTTCGCTCGGAATAACGATCCGTCAGGTACGGCGAGACGTCGCGTGTCAGCAGCGTGAACTTGACCAGCTCCTCCATCACATCGACGACGCGCGCATAGAAGGGTGACGGTTTCATCCGGCCGGCTTCGTCGAATTCCTGCCAAGCTTTGGCGACCGATGACTGGTTGGGGATCGTGATCATCCGCATCCAGCGGCCAAGAACGCGCATCTGGTTGAGCGCATTGAAGCTCTGCGATCCGCCCGATACCTGCATCACCGCGAGCGTGCGCCCCTGCGTCGGGCGGATCGAGCCGACCGAGAGCGGAATCCAGTCGATCTGCGCCTTCAGAACGGCACTCATCGCGCCATGCCGTTCGGGACTGGTCCAGACCTGCCCCTCGGACCAAAGCGAGAGTTCGCGCAATTCCTGCACCTTGGGATGGTTGACGTCATCCCCATCTGGCAGCGGCAGGCCGTGAGGATCGAAGACGCGTGTTTCCGCCCCGAAGTGTTTCAGCAGACGTTCCGCCTCGAACGTCAGAAAACGGCTGTAGGAGCGTTCTCTGAGCGAGCCGTAAAGCAGCAGGATCCGTGGTGGATGGGTCGAGGGTTTTGTCGCGTGCAGTCGCTCACGGCTGGGAAACTCGACGCAGCTGTCATCGAGATTGGGAAACTCATCCGGCATCCGTGTGGAGCCTCCGTCCGTTTGAATATTCTGCCGTCGTGTTCATGTCAGCCTTTCGAAGAGGATCGAGCGTTGAGAGACAGAGAAGGTCGAAGACGCGGTCAGCACGTCCATCAGACATGGGACGTCACCTTTGTGGGGTTGCTGCATGTGGAAAGCCCGGCGATGGCGGGGTCGCACACTTCCGGATGTCCCTGGCAGCAATCGCGCATGAGGAATTCGACAAGGTCGGAAAGCGTGGCCAGCGTCGCGCTGTAGACGATCGAGCGCCCCTCGCGCCGGGATGTGACGAGGCCCGCCTGTTCGAGATGGCTGAGATGGAACGACATGCGAGACGACGAGGCCCCACCCATCGCTTCGCCAATCGCTCCGGCCGCCATCCCGCCGGGACCCGCCGACACCAGCAGCCGGACGATGCGAAGCCGCGTTTCCTGGGAGAGCGCTGCAAAGGCGTTCAGGGCGTCTTCTTCGCGCATCGTTATCTCAATAACTCAACAATCATTGAGGTGATAGATAAGCGCCGTTGCGCAGAACGCCAGCCAAATCTCGTGTGTCCGTCCTCCCCGGCGCATCCCGCTCGGTATCGATTTCGATCAGGTGCCTTCCGGCGTCGAACTCGTGGAAGATATGACCGCGACCGTCGAGTTTATCCGCGACGACGTCGAGGCAAGCTCTGCTTAGCGGTCACGAATGGTTTGCGCCCCGGCGCGCCCGCCGCATGAGTTCTCGGTCCAGGGCTCGGCCCTCTCCGGACCGCCCGCCCGCAGAGCGACCCACGCTAATTGCGAGCATCCTTGTCAGGCGCCGCTCCCAATCGCTGCATGTACCATTCCGGGTGCTTCAAGGCATGGAAGCCGGCCTTTTCGTAAACCCCGTGGGCGTCTTCCGTGGCGAGCATCCAGCTCGGCACCGTTTGAAGGCGCGGATGTGCCAATGCCGTCTCTGTGATCCACAAGCCGAGGCCCCGGCCGCGATGCGCATCGTCGACAAAGACATCCCGCAGATAGGCAAAGAGGGCGTAGTCCGTGATAATCCGCGCAAATCCAACCTGCTTGTCGGACGCATCGAAAAGACCCAGCACCAGGGAGTTCTTCAGAGCTTCGATGATCAGTGCAGGATCCATCCCGCGCGACCAATAAGCTTCTGTCGTGAGAAATGTCAGGACATATTCAAGGTCAATCTTCTGCGGATCCGAACTGATGAGGTAGCCGTTGCGGTGCACTTCCAGAAATTCGGGTTCAAAAGAACGGTCGTGCACGTCAATTTCTCCATATCTCATGAATATCGGGCTCCAGCCGGCCGGAATTCATCGCCGCGCCTGCGCAAAACGCCAAAACGTAAGGCCGCGATCTCTCAGCACAATGCGCCTCGCGGTGGCAACGTGATCGAACATCGAGCCATCTCTTCACGCATTGACGGGCGTGCATGGGCGCACGGCAATCGGATGTGCACACAAGACGGCGAAGCCGCAATCGACGCACGAAGATCGTCGTTGACTCTAGGCAGGTCTTATTCTTTTGAATAACGAATATTTTCTAAGTCTGACTTTTGGAATTGAGAAGTGAACCCAGCTTTTGACATCGATGCGTTGCGTGCTGTGGTGGCTGGCATCGATCTGCGCAGTTTTGCACGGGCGGCGGTTGAACTCGGAAGATCGCAATCGGCCATCAGCATGCAGCTCAAAAAGCTTGAACAGCAGGCCGGCGTGCAATTGTTCGTGCGCAAGGGCAGGGGCCTGGTGCCGACCGAAGCCGGTGAGGCCCTGGCCGCGTATGCCCGCCGGATCGTCGCTCTCAACGATGAAGCCGCACGCGCATTGGGCGCGGCCGTGACGTCTGAGACCGTGCGTCTCGGCCTGCCGCAGGATTTCTTCGACGACGTGATGCCCGCCACGTTGTCGGCATTCGCCGGCGCCCATCCGGACGTGCATGTCGAGGTGCGTGCCGGCCCAAACCATACCTTAGGGGACGAAATTCGAGCGGGACGTCTCGATGGCGCAATCGTTTTCTTCCCGCAGGGCGCTGGCGGCGAGGGGGAGTTTCTTTGTGAGCTGCCGATGCATTGGCTTGCCCACAATGCCTTTGAGGGCCTGGCGGCGCAGGAGCGGGTGCCGCTCGTTCTTTTCGATCATCCCTGTTTGTTCCGGCAGGCAACACTTGCGACGCTCGACCAGGCGAACAGGCGCTGGCGGGTGGCGGTGACGACGCCAAGTCTGCCGGGCATATGGGGGGCGCTGCGTTCCAAGCTGGGGATCGCGGTGCGAACGGGACATGGGCTGCCCGACGACATCGTTTGTGCCGGCGATCACCTGGGGCTGCCGAGCCTGCCGGCGATCGAACTCAGGATGCTCAGATCACAAAATGCGACACCCGCGGCGCATGCCCTTTGCGAAGCGCTGCATCGAGAAACGATCGGTCGCGTCGCCCCGCGCTGAGATCCGTGGCCCTTGGGGCGTGGTCCTGGGGGGGCTGAGGAGCTCGTCTCCCCTCCGTCGGCGAACGGCGTATTTCGGCCGAGCGGGCGCAGGCGGCCTGCCGCCTCGACCTTGCCAAACGCTCGGCCGAGGATTGGCAACATACCCGTATTGCTGAACTCAGAATCCAAAAACATTCGTTTATCCGGAGGCCCGACGGTGCGTAGTCTTGATGAAGAGACATGTCTGTTGGCGCCTGCCTCATGATCGATGACGCGCTTTGGCAGTACCTTCCGAACCTGCTGGTTATCCTGTCGATATTCACGGTGGGCGTCGCCAGCCCCGGCCCCGCTACGCTGATGATCCTCGGAACCGCCATGGCAAGCGGGCGGGCTTCGGCCGTTGCGCTCTCCTGCGGTGTGGTTCTCGGATCGATGTTCTGGGCCTCGATCGCGGCGTTGGGATTTGCCGCCGCGTTCAAGGCATCGGCGACGCTCTTCATGGCATTGAAGCTCGCCGGCGGCTTTTATCTGATCTTCCTTGCCGCCAAGTCGTTGCGCTCGGCGCTGACCCAGAAGACGTGTGCCGCGCCAATGTCGGCCGGAACGCGCAGCCTGGGGCGCTGCTTTTCGCAGGGCCTGTTGCTGCATCTGACAAACCCCAAGGCGCCGCTGGTTTGGCTGGCGACCTTGTCGGTGGGCGTTGGTGAAGACGCCCCCGCCGCCTTCCTGGTGATCGCGGTCCTGCTTTGCGCCTTCGTCGCGATGGCAGTCTTCGTCGGTTACGCCTTTCTCTTCTCCACGCGCACCGCCTCGCGGATCTATGTCTCGATCCGGCGCCCCATGGATGGTCTGCTTGGCATCCTGTTCGGTGCCGCTGCGCTCAAAATCCTGACCTATCGGCTGAACTGACGGGCAAGGGCCCCGGTTGCCGCAGGCGATCTAGCTGCAGATCGCGGCGTTGCCGCCTCCCAGACATATGATCCGGGGCGTCGCCTAAGGCGTGACGACCGGGCCGGGGATCGCCTGATCGAAGGCCGTGCAGACGGCCGCGACCTCCTGCGGGTCATGCGGCACCGTCAATTCCGATAGGGCCTGAAAGAAGCTCTCGTGGCGAGCAGGCGTGGAGACGAGCGTCATCCTCGCCGGGCCTTCGCCAAGGGCGGAGAAGCCATGCGGGGCGCCTTTGGCGACATAGTCGCCACCCAGCAGGATATCCGCGTCGATACCGGAAAAGCGCGCCTTGTTGACGGGGGCGAGCGCTCCGCTGGGCGGTTGCCGGGATCCAACGTCTGAGGTCATGGGCAATCTCCTTGTTTTCCGTCTCGAGGCGCGGTCGGGTACTGACGGGGGAAGCTCAGCAAAGGTGCGAGATTTGCCTTCCATGGCGCGCGAGGCCGATTTCGAAGATCAACAAGTCTTCATGAAATCAAAATCCAGACTTCATCAATATTCGATATTAAAAAGTGTAGGGCGCTGCTAGCTTCGACGTCAATCCCAATGTGCGGGTAAGCCCGCACGCACGGTTCGGTGTGATGCGACGTGAAAGGGCTGATGCTGGATGAGGGCCGATGTGACGACAATCCGTCGTGACGATCGCGGCAGCTTGATCATCGTGGTCGCCGGCAGCGTCGTGCTCGCATTGGCCTTCGGCGTGCGTGCGGTTTTCGGCGGCATCGTCGAGCCCCTGTCGAGCGACCTGTTCGGTGGTCGAATCGAGGTCTTCTCGCTTTCGATCGCCATTCAGAACCTTGTCTGGGGCCTGGCGCAGCCGGGCTTCGGCATCATTGCCGACAAGTTCGGCGACCGGCGCGCATTGTGGCCCGGATTCCTCTGCTATGTCGCCGGCATGCTGATCTGCGTTGCCGGGACCTCGCCGCTCGCGCAGCATGTCGGCGCCGGCGTCCTTGTCGGCATGGGAATTTCAGGTACGGCGTTCGGTGTTGTCCTCGCCGTGGTCGGGCGGGCGGCGCCGGAGGAAAAACGCGCTCGTTATCTCGGCATCACCTCCGCCATGGGGTCGACGGGACAGGTCGTCCTGCCGCTTCTGGTCTCCTGGTTGATCGAATGGCTCGACTGGCGGATGACGCTCGTCGTCGTCACGTTTGCGCTCGCCCCGATGGCCCTGTGCATCCCTTTTCTCCGTGCGCAAGTCAGTCCGAGGATGGGCGGCGGGGACGACGCTTCTCTCACCCAGACAGTCAGAAAGGCATTCGGCCATTCGAGCTACACCCTGCTCAGCGCCGGGTTCTTCGTCTGCGGCTTCCATCTTGCCTTCATCACGGCGCATCTTCCGAACTACGTCCAGAATTTCTGCGTCTCGACAGCCTCTGCGGCGGAGCTACGGGCGCTGGGCCTGCAGGCGCTCGCACTCGCCGGCTTTGCCAATATCTTCGGCACTCTCTTCGCGTCGCATCTGGGAAGCCGATTTCCGAAACCCTACGTGCTTGCCGCGATTTACGCGCTGCGGGCGCTCGCGATCCTTGTCTTCATCTCCCTGCCGGTGACGCCCACTTCGGTCATGGTCTTCGCGCTCGTCATGGGCGGGCTCTGGCTGTCGACCGTTCCGCTCACGAGCGCTCTGGTTTTGACCATGTTCGGCCCGCGCGCGATGGGAACCCTGTTCGGCTTCGTGTTCCTGAGCCATCAGCTCGGCGGGTTTGCCGGGGTGTGGCTCGGTGGAGTGTTCTTCGATCGCTACGGAAGTTACGATCAGGTCTGGTATCTGGCGATCGGCCTTGGCGTCCTCTCGGCCTTCGCGCATCTTCTCGTTCAGGAGCGTGCGGCTCCCCGCATGGGCCTGGCCTATGGCGAATGAACTCCTTCTGCTCTGGCTTGCGGCGTTCCCGCTGATGGGAAGCCCGGGGCCGGCCACAATGAGCCTTGCCGGCCTTGGCATGGCCTTCGGTTTCCGCTCGAGCCTCAGCTACCTTGTCGGCATCATCGCGGGAACGACCGGCGTCCTGCTTATGATCGCGACGGGCGTGACCACGCTTATCCTGGCTCAGCCGGTGTTTCTCACGGCGCTGACGATCCTCGCCGGGATCTACATCCTCTATCTCGCCTGGAAAATTGCCACGGCGCCGGTCGGGCCGCTGGCTCCGCGCTCGGAGCAAGCGCCGGCCTTCGTGCCAGGCTTCAGTTTGGCGATTGCAAATCCGAAGGCCTTTGCCGCGATCGGGGCCGTCTATGCGGGGCACACCGTCGTCGCGGACGATCTCACGGCCGATGCCGTCTACAAGCTGGCCGCACTCGCGCTCGTCATTGTCATCGTCAACACGGCATGGCTCGCCTTTGGCGCGATCTTCTCGAGAATACTGACGAACCCGGCAATCGGACGGGCAGTGAATGTGCTTTTCGCTGTCATGCTGGTGACCTCCGTCGCTTTCGCCCTCCTTGCTGCCGAGTGATGGCTCGGCCGAGACTTCTTCAAAGTGTCGAAGACCTGCAGCAATCCGCGTATGTCGCTCGTCGGGCATGCTGAAACCGTCAGAATTTGGCGAGGCTTGCGGCTCGCCGGCTCTCGGGCTAGGCAGCCGCAAAAGGAGGCGGTCGTGTCTTTTTCTGTGTGGCATCTGATCGTGCTTGCGGTCGCGTTTTTCTCGCTGTTTGGCGCCTATCAGGCTGCGGCGGCACGAAATCCCTGGCTTTTCGTTGCATGCGTTCTCTTCTGGCCGTTCGGCTGCGTTTACGGCATCTATCGCTGTTTCAAGCCGCTCCCGGCCCCCGCGGCGTGAGCTCGGCGCCGGCGAGGCCGGATGCCTTGTGACGGCGCTCCTCGCCAGTGATCGCGGCCCGCCCGACGGCAAGCATTGGTCGCGTTGCGGCGGAGCACGAAGCCGCGCGGGATGATGTGGATTGACGCGGCGGCGACGCCGCTTGGAGAGACGCGACCATGGAGAGATATGACTGTGTCTGGGAGGCGCTCTGCGCCACCCCCGAAGAGGCACGGGAGATGCGTGCCCGCTCCAATCTGATGGTGCATCTCGATCGGTTTCTCAGCCCGCTCTCTGATGCGCGCGTGCAGCAGCTGCTCGATGTCTCAGAGGATCGCGTCCAAGCGCTGCGTTGCGGCAAGCTCCAACAGTTCTCGCTTGCGGAGCTGACAGTTCTGGCGGCGCGGACCGGCGTCTCGCTCATCGAGATCGATGGGGAGCCGGCCGCAATCCAACGCCATCCCGAAGACGGCATGTATCATGGCGTGTTCATCGCGCTCGCCGGTCGCCCCGATTTCTATGCGATTGAGCGTGACGACATTGAGCGCGGAGGCAGGCTCTCGCTCAGAGCCTATGGTGTGGCTTAAGCCGAAGCGGGGCTGAACGGTCCCTGGTGCGACCCTGATCATCGCGACGGCTTCACCCGCAGCTTCACCACCCACAGCTTCACCGAGAAACCCCGGCGAACGCCCGAATAGGCGGCATTCGGTGGTCGCTCGCGTCGCCCTTTCTGGCTGTCTGCGGCGCCTTTTCGGCTTTTCGGAGTCTCTTCATATCAGTTAAATTTGTACGACAAAGCTACATGTAGATTTAAAAATAATATGTATTTTTATATATTTTTGCATGTATTCCTACATGAAAGTAGTTGCGTAAGCGTTTTCTCTTACAAATTGGGGTATATCAGCCACAGATTTTATAGCGCCGGCTAAAAGTTGCGGGCCGTTCAAAAATGTTCTACTTGTGGCGGCAATTCGAGTGATAATGCGGCCATTAATCCTCTCGCAATATTTGTTGTCTAGCGCTGAGGACGACGTGCGGCAATTTGCTCGCCTCCCACCAGACAAGGAAGACGAAAGCCATGCCAACTTATAACGGCGATGCTGGAAACAACACGCTCGAAGGATCGGAGTTTGCCGATACAATCTTCGGGGGTGCGGGCGCCGATTCCATCTCCGCCCTCGGTGGCGGCGATGACATTCGGCTGGTCGCCGATACGGTTGACGGGGGTGGTGGCGACACCATCGATGGTGGCGAGGGGACGGATCGGGTCCTCCTTGATGCGGACACTCTCGACGCAGCCGTAGAGTTTGTCTGGGGCGGCGCGAGCGACAGCATCAGCACGATGACGTCCGGCGGCAGTACGCTTGCAAGCGTCGTCAACGTCGAGAACTTCGAGATCACCACGTCTGGCGATTTCGATGATTCGATCGCGACCGGCGACGGGGCCGATACGATTTCGACCGGCGATGGCGCCGATTCGATCGATGCCGGAGATGGCAATGATCGTATCAGTGTCATTGCCGATGTCAGCGGCGGTGACAGCATCGACGGCGGTGCCGGCACGGATACCCTGACCCTTGATGCTAGCGCCATCACAGGCGGTGTGACATTCGATCTGAATTCGTCGGGTATCACCGACATGGATGACGGATCTTCTACGCTGGCGAGCGTCGAAAATGTTGAAGTGTTCAATATCAATACCGGCAGCGGCAACGATACGATCGCTACGGGGAACGGAAACGATACGATTTCGACCGGCGCAGGCGCAGATTCGATCCTCTCCGGCAGTGGCAACGACACCATCTCCGCCGGCGCTGGCGCTGATTCAATCGATGCGGGGACTGGAAGTGACTACATCAGTGTCTTGGCGGACAGCGGCAATAGCGACAGCATCAATGGCGGTGTCGGCGACACCGATACCCTGGCGCTTGATGCGAGCGCCATCGCAGGCGATGTGACATTCGATCTGAATTCGTCGGGTATCACCGACATGGATGACGGATCTTCTACGCTGGCGAGCGTCGAAGATGTTGAAGTGTTCAATATCACTACCGGCACCGGTAACGACACGATCGCCACCGGCGACGGAAACGACACCATCTCTACCGACGCTGGCGCGGATTCGATCGTGGCAGGTGCTGGCAATGATTCCATCACTGTGTCTGCTGGCGGCGGCGACAGTATTGACGGGGGCACCGGCACTGACACGCTCATCCTGACTGCGAGTGGTCAGGACGGCCCGGTCATCTTCACCGGAGACGCTACCGATGGCGGCGTCATGACCAGCGATAACCCCAGTGATACGCTTGCTGCGGCGGTTGATATTGAAGCCTTCAATGTGACGGGCTCGGAATACGACGACACTCTCAGTGGCAACATTGATAACGACACGCTGAATGGCGGGGGCGGTGCCGATTCTATCCTCGGCGCCGCGGGCGCTGACCGAATTACCACAGGAGCGGGAGCCGATACGGTCGACGGCGGTGCCGACAATGACACCATCACTGTGCAAGCTGGTGGCGGCGACAGCATCGACGGCGGGGACGGCGAGGACCGTGCTTACATTAGTGCGGAGTTGGATTCAGCGTTCGCAATGACCGTCAACGCTTCCAATGTTGCCACCTTGAGCGACGGCGGCTCCGGCACGTTGGCGACGGTTGAGAATGTCGAAACGTTTTACGTCACAGGAAGTAGTGCGGCCGATACGATCAGCGGTGGTGGCGGTGCCGATAGTCTGAGAGGTGGCTCTGGCAACGACACGATTTCCGGCGGTGATGGAAACGACACCGTTAACGGCGAAGGCGGTGCCGACAGCGTGAGCGGCGGTGCGGGCAATGACACGCTTTATGGCGGCACCGAAAATGACACGATCCTTGGTGGCGATGGAGCGGACAGACTTTACGGTGAGGACGGAGCCGACTCGATCGCCACGGGCGCCGGGACCGATACCGTCGACGGTGGGGCAGGCGACGACTTTATCTCCGTGACAGCGGATGGCGGTGACAGCATCAACGGTGGAACCGAAAACGACACCGTCTCCCTGACGGCTGCTTCTTCCGTTAGTGGAGCGCTCACCTTTAGCGTCGATGTGCAGGATCGTGGTGTATTTAGCCAGGGCCTAGATACTCTGGCGACGGCCACGAATGCGGAAAACTTTGTCGTTTATGGTGGCTCTGAGGATGACAGTCTGAGCGGCGGCAGCGGGACGGACACCTTGAATGGCAATGCCGGTGCGGACAGTCTCGTCGGAAATGACGGTGCGGACGTGATCTCGGGCGGCGCGGGCGCTGATTCGATCTTTGGTGGCGCAGGTGCCGATACGCTGAGTGGCGGAGCCGGTAACGACACGTTCTCAGGTCTGGCCTCGGAGCTCAACGGTGAAACCATCACGGACTTCTCGGCGGGGGACATCATCTCGGTTGACCTGGGGAGCGGCCAGAGCATCAGTTCGTTCGCCTACAGCAACGGCGAGATTACATTCGATGTCGGTGGGAGTTCCGTCACTATCGACGTGGCTGATAACCTGAACGCCAGCTATTTTTCTGTCACCGACGGGCTGATCTCCTACAGGGTTTCGGGTGGCCCGTCTGGCCCGACGCCGCCGGTCGGTACGGACGAAGACGATGATCTCCAAGGGTCGGACAATTCGGAATCGATCGCCGGCGGTCTCGGGGCCGATACGATCGAAGGCGGCGGCGGTGCCGATACGCTTTTCTCCGGTGACGGCGACGATCTGTCCTTCGGCGGCGACGGCGACGATCTGATGTTCGGCGGCAACGGCAACGACACGGCGGCTGGCGGCGAAGGCAACGACCAGATGTATGGTGGTGCCGGCGACGATGAGCAGGCCGGCGGTGCGGGCAACGACTTCATCGGTGGCGGGACCGGCAACGATCTCGGCTTCGGTGCGGCCGGCCAGGACGTGCTCTTCGGTGCCGACGGGGCCGATACGACCTATGGCGGCGACGATGACGACACGAGCTATGGCGGCAACGAAGACGATGTACTTCTCTCCGGCAACGGCAACGACGTCTCGGGCGGTGGCCTCGGTGACGATCAGCTGGGCGCCGGCGCCGGCGACGACACCATCTATGGTGGTGCCGGCAACGATACGATCTTCGCCTCCGACGGTGCCGATGTCGCCTATGGCGGCGCGGGCGATGACGTCATCTATCTCGGGGCCGATGACGGGGCGCAGGACATCTACGTCTCCGTTGCCGACAACGGCTCGGACATGGTCTACGGCTTCGAGGACGGCACCGATCTCATCAACCTGACGGGATCGGGCTTTGGAAGCTTCGCCGACGTGCAAGGGTCGATCGGCAGCGATGCCGAGGGGAATGCCACGATCGATCTCGGCGACGGCGACATTCTGACCCTCGTTGGGATCAATGCCAGCGATCTCGATCAGAGCGATTTCCAGTTCTGATCGGCTGATACCAATATCAACGCCTAAAGAGCGGCCCGGGGATGAGATCCATCCCCGGGCCGTTCGCTTTTCTGAGGCGGGTGTTTTTCGGGCGCGCGAGCTATTCGCTCGCGCCTATTCGCTTCGCTGGGGAAAGCCGCCTTCGTGGAGGCAGGTGGCGCTGGCGCGGCGGATGCCGGCCTTCGCCGCCTCCGCGTCATCGGCGCCTTGAAGGCGCGCCACCAGGAAGCCCGCAATGAAACTGTCGCCTGCTCCCGTCGTGTCGACGGGGCTGATCGGCTCCGCCGGCAGATGCAGGCTGCGGCTTGGGGAAATGACGGAAGCGCCCTCTGCGCCGCGTGTGACGACGACGAGGTCTGCGCCCTTTTCGAGCAGGCCTTTGCCGAGCGCTTCGGCGGCTTGCGGTGAGCCCGGCTGCGAGCAGAAGGCGATGTCGAGCGCGTCGGGCGTCAGGTGCTCCGGCGCATTGTTCACCGAGAGATCCTGGGAGAGCGAGCAGCCGGCCGCCTTAAGGCGCCGCTTCAGCGCACCGCCATCGTCGAGCCAGCCGATATGGATATGCGCGGCTTCAAGAAGACGCTCGAAGGATGCCTCGCTCGGCCGGTAGCCGGCGCAGGCGCCAAAATCCTCAAGCGCGATGATGCGCTCGCCTTTGTCCGTCACATGCACCTGGGTGACGGAGGTCGGTTTCGACCGGCGAACGAGAAAGCTCGTATCGACGCCGTTGCGGTGAAGCTCGCGGGCGATGATGTCGCCATTGTCGTCGCGCCCGACGGCGCCGAAATAGGTGGAGGGCAGGCCCAAAATCTGGGCCTGCACCGCGACATTCACGGCATTGCCGCCGGCAAGGCGCACCGAGGGGTGGAAGCGGGCGCCTTCGTCCGGCTTCGCCCCGATTTCGTCGATGCAATTGTCACCGACGGCTGCAAGCCATGGCTCAGTATTCGACACGGCGATAATAGCGGCGCGTCGTGAGCGGATGGTCGCGCATCACCTCAAGATGCGCACTGATGCGCTCCAGCATGGTGGCGAGGAAGGCCGGGGCCAGCAGCTCTCGCGCTTCCGCGGAAAGGCCCTCCGTCGGGTAATCCTTGGTGTCGAGGATGGTGAGCGAGCCGCCGACCTTCGGCACGAAGGCTTCGACGCGTTCGGCCAGCGCCCGGTTCGGGCCTTCGCCCTTCATCAGGATGACGCTGACGCCTTCTTCCACGAGTTCCAGCGTGCCGTGGAAAAAATCGGCCGCATGGATCGGGCGGGTTCGGATCCACTGCATTTCTTCAAGAATGCACATGCCGTAATAGAATGCCTCGTACCAGACATTGCCGGCGCCGGAGACGATGTGCCAGTCGGAGCCCGCGATCACCTTGGCGTAGTCTTCGGCTTTCGGCTCGACCGCCTTTTTCATGCGGAGAAGCTCGCGCGGCAAGTGCTGAATTTCGGCGATGAGGGCATCGTAATTGTCGATCTCGCCGCGGTGCTTCATCACCGAAAGCGCGGCGAAGAGCGACTGGACGTAAAAACTCTCCGATGAGGTATCGTCGGCGGCGAAATTGACGATCGCGTGGTCCGCCTTACGGCCAAGCGGCGTATCGGCGTGGCCGACGAGAGAGACGACCTTGGCGCCACGTTCCTTGGCAAGCTCGAGAAAGGCGACGCTCTCCTTCGTCGTGCCGGACAAAGACGGCATGATGACGAGCGTGCCTTCTTTGAGATTGGCGGAACCGGCGGCGAGAAGCTCCGCCGTGTGGCCGCCAAAAACGGGGAAGGACGAGCGGGCACGCAGAAGCTCCACGGCGGGCTGCATCAAGATTGCCGCGCCGCCCGTGCCGAGGAAGAAAATATTGGGCGCGCCGGCTTTGAGAGCCGCACCCACGATGGCGTCGAGCTCGCCGGCCGTTGCGACCGCGCCCGATTGGATCGCGAGAAAACGCTTTTCGTCGAAATTGAGCATCAGCGGATGATCCTTCTAGCCTTCCAGACAGGTCGCCGATCGCCAGCGGCCATGTTGTCTGACAAGTTGATGGCCCGACAGCAGGCACTTGTCAACTCGCTACGTTCCGCCTTAGGCGGGTAAGGTGTTGATGCGGGCGCCGTGAGCCCGCGCATGGCAGGGTTTCGGCCTCACCGACGACCCGATGCCGCAAAGGGCGAGGATGAAGACATGGCTGGCGCTGGTGGAGGAGGGCAGACGACTGTCATGCGGTTCCGCGACGGCATTCTCAATCTCGTGGCGGAACGGGGCCTGAAGGCTGGCGAGAAGATTCCCACGGAGGCAGAGCTCAAGGCGCATCTCGGCGGTTCGCGCCCGACCATCCGTGAGGCGCTCAAGCTTTTGGAGCAGGCGGGAATTCTCTCCGTCGAACACGGGCGCGGCCGGTTTCTGACCGCGGCGGGGACGCTGCACGTCGCCCGTTCGATCACGCATTTCGAGAGCATCACCGAGATGGCCGGCCATTTCGGTTACAGCTATGAAAACCGGGTGTTGGGGTTTTCCGAGGAGACGCCTGACAAGGCGGTGCGGGCCGCGCTGAAGCTGGCGCCCGGCGAAACCATCATCCGGCTGGAGCGGCTGCGGCTGCATGAGCGCAAGCCGCTCATCTACTGCCTCGCCATGATCCGTCGCAGTTTGATTTCCGATCCGATCTACGAGGTCGATTGGAGCGGCTCGCTCAACGCCGTGCTGGAACGCTACGGCTACCCGCCGCGCATGTCGACGGCCGAGGCGCGCGCGGAAATGCTGCCGGAAAGTGCCGTTTCCCGTCACGGGCTCTCCGATTTCGGGCCTGCCTTTCTGATCGACGAAACGGTTTTCACACGCTCCGGCGAGCCGATCATGTTTGCAAGCGATTGGTACAAGGGCAGCCATTTCGCGTTCAATTTCGCGCGCAAATAAGGGGGGTGGCGGCAGCGATCGCACCTCGTGTCGACCTGAATGGGGCTTGCCGCGGCACGTCTCTCTGAATTGTCAGATGTCTGATCTGCTGGTATCGATCGGTCACGAAACGGGTGGCGGTAATCAAAGCCGGGCAGAAACACATGTCGACGCTTGCGGAAAATCAGCTTTGCGGAATGAACTTCCATTATTTCCGCCATTCATTCTCGCGGTTCCTGGACGATGTGGCGGAGGCCGGTCTGTCGCGCGTCGAACTCTGGGGTGCGCAGCCGCATTTTCATCTTGGGGATCCGTGGCTCCAGCAGGCCCGCAAAATCCGCGACGACATTCGGGCCCGCGGACTCGAGCTCGTTTGTTTCACGCCGGAGCAATGCGTCTATCCCATCAATATCGCGGCCGAAGAGGCCGTGATCCGCGAGCGCAGCTTGAGGTATTTTCTCGACAGCCTGTCGGCCTGCGTCGAGCTCGAGAGCCCCTATCTCCTCGTCACGCCTGGCTGGGGTTATGCCGATCAGGATGCGGGCGAGGCCTGGAAGCGGTCTGCGGAGGGGCTTTCCCTCCTATGCAGGCACGCCGAAAGGCTTGGAATCGTGCTTCTGCTGGAGCCGCTGACACGGGCGGAATCGAACGTCATCAACACGAGTGGCGATCTCGCTCGGATGATGGAGGAGCTTCGCTCTCCGGCCGTGAAGGCCATTCTCGATACGGCCGCGATGGTGGCTGCCGGCGAGACGATCGGCGATTATCTCGGGCGCTTCGGCCCCGATCTGGCGCATGTACATTTCATCGACGGCGATGATGCGGGCGCCCACCTCGCCTGGGGCGACGGGTCCTATCCGCTGCACACATTCCTCGCCGAACTTCAGGGCGGGGGCTATGCGGGAAGTCTCTCGTTTGAGTTCACCTCCTCCAAGTACTGGCTCGATCCTCTGCCGCCGATGCGCGACAGCGCCATCCTGATCCGCCGCGAGCTTCAAGCGCTGTAAGGCGCGGAGTGCGGCAGAGGTGGGGGTCGTGGTGCCATTCCTCGGCGGCGCCGAGCTTCCAGCGTACTGTTCTTCGTCTCTTGAAAAGCACAATTTGTTGCGGCCCGGACCGGATCCGATTCATCCTGGCCGGCGACATTTCTTAGAACGCTACTGTCCTGCTTTTGGCTGGAAAGCCAAATATGGCGGATATCCGAACGGGTGAATGCTGCATTGCAGCAATAATGAGCATGGCGAAATTTCCGCCTTGACACTCTGCTGACGGCAATGTTGTCTGACGTCTAATGGAAAGGGTCACCTCTTTTCAGCGACTTTGACACCATGCCAAAGGGGTTGGCGCGATGGGCTCAGGCGAGATCAGTGTTGCTGCGGCAACTCCTGTCGATGCCGGGCGCTATCTCGGCGCAGAGACGCGCGCAACGCCCCGTCCTCTTGTTCCTGCACAAATCGCCAGCGGCCTGAAGGCTCGCAATTCCGGCCGTGTCGCCCGTTTTCGGGCATCTGCGCAGAGCTTTGTTGGCCCTTCAGAGACGGTCTGGTTCCGGCGCGAGGGCGCTCGGTGCACGCGTGAAACATCGGCGCTGCCGGCTGTTCGCCGCGCGGTCGATTCCCGGTCCAACTTTGCGTGCAGAGGCAATCGCTCCGATCTTGCCGCCGCCTCTCGGCCACAAGATGTCAGACTAGTTCTGCCGCAAACCCATTTGCCTTGCGGATGTACGCCCCTTGGGCGCCGGCCGCTCGATGCGCCGATGGCTGGCCCTGATTGCGGTCGCTTCGGCAGAAACCTCGCCCGCGGGGCGATGCGAACAATGGGTTCAACCGCACTGAAGGAGAAGCAATGAAGCATCCACTGAAGGCCGCGGTGATGGCAGGCGTCGCCGTCTCCGCACTGATCCTTTCGACGGCCGCGGGTCCGGCTGCACCGCTGAAAGAGGTCGTGGTGGCCGATCCCGACGCCCCTGTGAAATATGAGGGGACGGTCTCCGTCCTCACGAAATTCGGTCTGGAGCAGCTTTCGCCGTTCTTTGAGGAGCTGGCGAAGAAATATGAAGAGCTGCATCCGGGCGTGACGGTCGAGCTCGACCAGGAGAGTGACGACAGCGTCAAAGGCAAGACCAAGACCCTTGTGGCCTCCAACTCTCTGCCCGACATCTATTTCACCTGGACCGGCAATTGGGGCCACAATTTCGTCCGCGGCAACCGCGCCGTCGATCTGACGAAGGTGATCGGTCCGGGCACGGAATGGGGCGAGACATTCGCTCCGGCTGCCGTCAAGTCATTCATCTACAATGACAAATATTTCGGCATTCCGCTTTATCTCGACGCCAAGTTCATGGGCTACAACAAGGCCATGTTCGAGAAGGCCGGTATCGACAAGCCGGAAACCTTCGACGAGCTGATCGCCGCCTGCGACGCCCTTAAAGAGACGGGTGTCACGCCGATCTCGCTCGGCAACAAGGAAGCCTGGCCTGTCGTCCATTATGTCGGTCAGCTGCTTGCCTACAACGTGCCGCAGGAGACGCTCGAGAAGGATTTCGATCCGGAACAGGCGGAATACTCCCATCCGGGCTACGTGAAGGCTCTGAAAGAGTTCAAACAGATCGAGGAGCATTGCACAGACGGCGCCTCGATGAACGGCACGTCCTATGCGTCGGCGCTGCAGGCGTTCAGCAACGCTCAATCGGCGATGTACTATCAGGAAATCCTGGAGTTCGATCAAAGCGCGACGACGGACACGCCTCTGAAGGTCGAGGATTTCGGCTTCTTCCAGCTGCCGGCGCCGGCCGATGCGGAGGGCGATCCGAAAGCCATCGAGGGCGCGCCGGAGGGCTACATGATCAATGCCCGCTCCTCCAACATCCCGCTCGCGATCGACTTCATGAAATTCGTGACCTCGCCTGAGAATGCCAAGACCCTGTCGGCACCGCCCTATGGCCAGCCGACCTCGGTCAAGGGTGTCGTCAACGAAGAGGTGTCCAGCCCGACCGTGGTCGAGGGGATGCAGGATATTGCCGAGGCGTCCTATCTCATGCCCTGGCTCGATACGGCCAACACACCGCATGTGGCCGCGGCGTGGCTGACCAGCCTGCAGGCTCTCGCCGGAGACACCATGACCCCGGAAGAGGTCGTGGATAAGGTCCGGGAGGCGGCCAAGGCGGAGGCCCGTCGGTGAAAACGACAGGTTCGGATCTGGGGCGGCTTTCGGTCAGCACCAGAAACGAAGACGCGCTTGAAACGGTGGCAGGTGGGCGCTGGCGCGCCCACCTGCGCAACGTCGCATCGCTTCGCTGGGTGGCGATCTCGCTGATCGTCCTGTGTTGGTTCGTCTATTATCCGATCGTCGACAATTTTCTGATCAGCACGACCGAGGAAGACATCTTCACCGGTGAAGTCCTGCATGTGGGCCTCGCCAATTACGACCGGCTGATCCACGATCCCGTCGTCTGGCGCGCGCTCTGGAACAACTTTGCCTATGCCGGGCTCTCGATCGTCTTTCAGGTCTTCGGCGCTTTCGTGCTGGCGGCGACCATCGAGGGGCTGGCCAGCGACCGCTGGCGACGTTTCTGGCGCGCGGTCTATTTCATCCCCTCCGCCATCTCGATCACCGTCAGCGGCCTTCTCTTCTATTTCATCTACCAGCCCAAGATCGGTCTGCTGAACGCAGCCCTTGATAACATCGGGCTCGGCTTTCTCATTCAGCCCTGGCTCGGCAGCGAACACACGGCGATCTACGCCATCATCGCGATGAGCCAGTGGCAGGGTTTCGGCTATTCGACGCTCTTGTTTGCGGTCGCCATCCAGAAGATCCCGCGCGAATTGTTCGATGCGGCGATCATGGACGGGGCGGGCCCGATCCGGCGGCTGTGGAGCCTGACCTTCCCGCTCACCCGCGAGATGACCGGTCTCATGGTCATCGTCACCATCACCGGCGCCTTTCAGGTGTTCAACGAGGTCATGGTGATGACGGGCGGCGGGCCGAACAACAGCAGTCAGGTCCTCGGTACCTGGCTTTATCAGCAGGGCTTCATCGAGAACAATTTCGGCTATGGCGCGGCGATCGCGGCGGTGGTCTTCGTCGTCACGCTCCTCACCGGCATCGCGCAGCTCTGGTACACGAAGCGGCGGAGGGTGCAATGGTGAGCACGGAAACCGCGGCCCCCGTCAAGGAAACCAGCATCTGGACGGGGCTCTCCAAGGCGTTCCTTTGGTCGTTCCTCATCTGCCTCGGCATCGTTGTCGTCTACCCGCTTTTGTGGATGGCGATGAACGGCTTCAAGAACAACGTCCAGATCTTCGGCGATCCGTTCGCATTGCCGACGCAATGGTCCTGGCAGAATTATGTGCGCGCCTGGAACCAGGGCGTGCGCGATTATGTGGCGGTGAGCGTTCTCGTCACGGTCGCGTCGGCGATCTGCACCGTCATGATCAGTGCCTGGACGGCATTCGGGCTGACGCGCAGCAAGCTGCCGGGCAAGCCGATCGTGCTGATCGTGGTCCTGGGGGGTCTGATGCTCAGCCCGACCGTGGCGCTCATTCCGCTCGTCAAGATGTTCCAGGCGCTCGGCCTCTACAACACTTTCTGGGCGCTCATCATCCTCTACACGGCGTTTCGCGTGCCGTTCACCACCTTCCTCATTCGCGCCTACATGCTCGATCTGCCGAGCGAACTCGACGAGGCGGCGACGATGGACGGTGCGAGCGAAGGTCAGCGATTCTGGCGGATCATCCTGCCGATGTGTCGGCCGATCATCGCCTCGTGCATCATCCTGCACGTCTTGTTCGCCTGGAACGAATACATCTTCGCAATGGTGTTCACGAGCGGCACGGACATGACGACTTTGCCGGTCGGTCTGACCGCGATCATGGCCAAGCACGGCACCGACTATTCGGTCGTCTTCGCCGCGATGACCATTTCGGCTTTGCCGATCGTGATCATCTTCTTTGCAACCCAGCGCTACTTCATCCGCGGTCTTGCCGAGGGCATCGGCAAATAAGTGATGGGCGCGAGGCATCTTCGATATCTCGGGGGCCGGCAGGGGTCTGTCGTTGCGGACGGACTTGCGCCGGCCTC
This sequence comes from Rhodopseudomonas julia, assembly GCF_030813515.1. Classification (NCBI taxonomy): domain Bacteria; kingdom Pseudomonadati; phylum Pseudomonadota; class Alphaproteobacteria; order Hyphomicrobiales; family Nitrobacteraceae; genus Rhodopseudomonas; species Rhodopseudomonas julia. The sequence goes on from NZ_JAUSUK010000001.1 coordinate 1,883,589, forward strand.
GACCGAAAAGACCGATCGCCTGACCGCGTCGTCCGGGATCCCGCAATTCGTCGTTACGGCTAGGAAAGACTGATGGCCACAATCACTTTGAGGCAGCCGAGTGCCGCGCAACCGAGCGACCGGGCGTTCTGGCTCCAGGATATCGGAGCTGATGCGGCAACGCCGCCGGTGGCGGGGAACGTGCGCGCCGATGTCGCCATCGTCGGGGGCGGGTATACCGGCCTGTGGACGGCTTTGCGGATCAAGGAAGCCGCGCCGGACACCCGTGTCGTCCTGCTCGAAGCCGATTTCTGCGGCTCCGGCGCGTCGGGCCGAAACGGCGGTCAGGTGCATTCCTGGTTTGCAGAGATCGACCAGCTGAGTGCGGTCGTCGGTGACGAGGAGGCCCGAAGCCTTTGCCTTGCCTCCGTCGATTCGATCGCCGAGCTCGAAGAGCTGCAGCGTTCCGGTCTCGTCGATATGGATCTGAGGCTCGACGGCTGGCTGTGGACGGCAAGTTCGATCGCGCAAGAAGGCGCCTGGGCGAAAGCCGTCGCCATGACCGAGGCGGCGGGGGCCGACCGTTTCGAGCTGCTCAGCGCAGAAGATATCGAACGGCGGACGGGCTCGAGCGCATCCTATCTCGGTGTCATCGAAAAGAATGCCGGCACGGTGCAGCCGGCAAAGCTTGCGTGCGGTCTTCGCGATCTTGCGATCTCACGCGGTGTGACGATCCACGAGCGCAGTCCCGTGCAGGAGATCGTTCCCGGCGCGACCGTAAGGTTGCGCACGTCGAACGGCGTGGTCGAGGCCGATAAGGTCGTGCTTGCAGCCAACGCCTGGCTGTCGGCCCTGCCGGAACTCAGGCATCATATGTATGTGGTCGACAGCCGGGTCATCGCCACGGGCAAGGCGCCTGGCATTCTCGACCGTCTCGGGTGGCGAGACGGGGCGTCCATCTGCGATTCCCAGGATCAGGTGCTTTATTATCAACGGACGGACGAGGGCCGCGTTGTTCTCGGGCGCGGCACCGGTGGCGTCGCGTTCCGCGGCGATTTCGGTCCGAGTTTCAACCGCAACCCGCAGGGCGTACGAGACAATCTGCGCGAGCTTCATCGGCTCTATCCCAAACTGCGTGGCGTGCCGGTCGAATTCGACTGGGCAGGGCCGATCGACTGCGTCCCTGAGCACGTGCCGGTGTTCGATCATCTCAAGGACCAGCCCAACATCTTCTTCGGCATGGGCTACAACGGCACGGGCATTGCGCAGGCGCCGATTGGCGGACACATTCTCGCAAGCCTGGCGCTCGGTCGTAAAGATCGCTGGAGCCAATGCGGGCTCGTGGGGCTCGCCGGACGCGCAAGCCTGCCGCCGGAGCCGTTCCGCTATATCGGCGCGAAGCTTGTCGGGGCCGCAATCAACCGCAAGAACGAGGCAGAGATCCGCAACCGCATTCCGGACCCCGTGACGCGTCTCCTGATCAAGCTGATGCCGGGGGCTTCAGAGCATTGAGCGGCGTCACAACCGCCGGGCGGGCCACGCCTTCAGTTCGGCAGGCTCGTCAGAGAAGAACATTTTGGATCGCCGGGTGCCGCGCGGGACAGCGCGACCGGAACGAAGCAACGAGGAAGTAAGCCATGGTGGGTGTTGCGCTCAAGCAGGTGAAGAAATCCTACGGCAATCACGAGGTTCTTCACGGCATAGATCTCAATATCGATCCTGGTGAATTCATCGTCTTCGTGGGCCCGTCGGGGTGCGGAAAGTCGACCCTATTGCGCGTCATCGCCGGGCTTGAGGAGATGACCTCCGGAGAATTGCGCATCGGCGGCAGGCTTATGAACGACGTGCCGCCCGCCAAGCGCGGCATCGCCATGGTGTTCCAGTCCTACGCGCTCTATCCGCATATGACGGTCTACGACAACATGGCCTTCAGCATGAAGATCGCGCGCGAAAAGAAGGCAAAGATCGACGCGCGCGTGCGTCAGGCGGCCGAGATCTTGCAGCTCACGCCCTATCTCAACCGGCTTCCCAAAGCTCTGTCCGGCGGGCAGCGGCAACGCGTTGCCATCGGTCGCGCGATCGTGCGCAATTCGGAAGTCTTCCTGTTCGACGAGCCGTTGTCGAACCTCGACGCGGCCCTGCGCGTGGCGACCCGCATCGAAGTGGCGAAGCTGAAGGAATCTCTGCCCGACACGACGATGATCTACGTGACCCACGATCAGGTGGAGGCGATGACATTGGCCGACCGTATCGTCGTGTTGAAGGACGGCTGCATCGAGCAGGTGGGGACGCCGGAAGAGCTGTACCGGGAGCCCACGAACTTGTTCGTCGCCCAGTTTATCGGCTCGCCGGCCATGAACCTTCTACCGGCGAGGGTCGAGGAGACCGGTCCGAAAACCGTTATCGCCTATGCCAACGGAACAAGGATGCAGGTGCCGGTCCCCACGCCAGGTTCTGCCAAGGGCTCTGCCGTCGATATCGGCGTGCGGCCGGAGGAGCTCCGAATCACCGAGGGTGAGCACATTTTCGAGGGCGTTGTCGATTACGCGGAATATCTCGGCGAAGTGCAGCTCGTCTATTTCAAGACCGAGGATGAAGAGCATCCCTTCATCGCCAAACTTCCCGGCAACGTGAATGTCGAACGTGGCGCGCGTCTCAAACTGGGCGCAGACGCCGGAAGCCTGCATGTGTTCGATGCCGAGGGCCGGGCGTTTCGTGGCTTGGACGGGTCGGCAGACGAGAAGGCTGTGCGCCCCTCGCTGGCAGCAACGCACTCCTAGAACAGAAACGCATGGCGCGGCGGATGGCGTTCGCCGCGCGTAGCCGATCTCACGTCAGCCTCTTGCGTCTGCGTTCTCGCTCTCCTTGAGCGTTGGCGCCTGCATGAGCGGGCCGCGCGTGCCTGTCTCCGCCGGCCGGCTTCTCTTGCGGATCGCCGCCACTCGACGCCTGTCCTGATCCGGCAAGGCGCGCTCTGGCGCAGCGCCCGCCCACACACCATTCTTCCCGAGTGTGCAGCTATGTGCCCGAGCGTGCAGCGATGTGCGCTCCTTGCGCCAGAGGCTGCATTAGGCTTTCTAACTCGTAAAGACCGGTGAGAGCTAATTTTATCAAATAAATTCTATAAGTTTTTTGCTATTATCTTATAGTGAAGTAGAGTAATCTCTATGATCTAAAGTTAACCAGAACATAACTTATCCCAAAGATGGTCGTTTCTTATCTCATTTCTAACAATCTGCGTGCCCTTGGTGGCCCCGAGTTGTTGCGGGCGGTCGGGCTGCTTTTCGGTCTCTTCGGCGCAGGCTTCGCCCAGGCATCAACTCCAACGGTCAACAACGGTTGGATTGATATGGCCTCCACGACACGCACGGGCGCGGTCGATTTCAAGAGTGCGATGAGCGCCGATGCGTTCGTCGATACGATCGGCGTCAACACGCATCTGAACTGGACGGATACTGCCTATGCGCGGGCCGGGCTCGTCGAGAGCGAACTCGTCTATCTCGGTATCGACAATCTGCGGGACGTCATCCCGTTGAATTTCCAGGCAAAGGTCTATGAGGATTTCGCGGCCAAGGGCTACGACTTCAACTTTCTCGTTCAGGTGGTCGACGGGGCGCCTCTGATCGATCAAGGGGTGAAGACGGCCGCCGACTTTTTGAAAACCCATCCCGGCAGCATTGACGCGATCGAGGCTCCCAACGAAATCAATCTCTGGCCGGCGAGCCTTGCCGGCAAATCGGGGCTTGCCGCCGGCGGCTCGATCCAGGCGCATCTTTATCAGGCGGTGAACGCCAATGCTGTCCTTGGCGATGTCCCCGTGATCGGTCTCTCGGTGGCGTATGCCAACGAGAAGCTCATGGCCTCTCTCGGGGATCTCTCGAAATGGGCCGATTACGGCAACGCCCACATCTATTATCCGAACTCTCTGAAACCTCAGGAGCAATGGGACACCATTCTCGAGGCGAGCCGGATGCCGACCGGCGACAAGCCCGTCGTCGTGACGGAAACCGGCTTCTACACCTTGCCCGACGCCACGATGGGTGTGAGCGAAGAGGTGCAGGCCAAGCAGATCCTCAATGTGCTGATGGACGCAGCCGAAGACGGCGTCGAGAAAACCTACATTTATCAGCTGATGGACCCCTATCACGATCGCGACCTCGATCCGGAGAACAATTGGGGGCTCTTCAATGCCGATGGCTCCCCCAAGATGGCGGCGACGGCTTTGCACAATCTGACGACGATCCTCGCCGACAATTCGGATGTTTCAGCGACGGCGCATGGGACGCTGCAATACGGGATCGAAAACCTTCCCGAAACGGCCAAGCATATGGTCCTGACGGAGGCCGACGGGACGGTCGATCTCGTTATCTGGAACGAGGAATTGATCTGGGACAGTGCGACGGCGAGCGAGAAGCCCGCCTCCGCCTATGTGTCGACCCTGACGGTTGGAAGCACCGCCGACCTTTCCGTCTATGATCCCCTGATCAGTGGCACCGACGCGATTGCCCACACTGAAGACGGCAAGCGGATTTCCTTCGAGCTCTCCGACCATCCGATCGTCATCGAGATCAGCGACTACGACGACGCGGCGGTGTTGCCGGGCGGCGGTGTGGTTCCCGTCACGCCAAAAGGCCCGCCGACCGCGCCCGCCGGACACGATTCCTCAACGGGGCCGCGGAGCCTGTTCGGAGCTTTTGCAGCTCGCGTCGAGCAGCGTGGCGCGGCTGCGAGCGATGAAGATCATGGGCCCGGCAGTGGTTTTCTCTCCCACGGTGCCGTGCGGTCTGTCGCCAGCGCCGATCCCGGATTCGGCATCGAGGCGTTTGAGCACGCCGCGCACGGTGTCGCCGATATCTTCGATGATGTCCTGCAATCGGACTGGCTGGCCTTTTGACCGACCCCGATCGGAGGGCTGAATCCTGCTGCTTGTGTCGGCTCAGATGATCTACGGCCTGGGCGATGAACAACCCGGCTCGCGCGAGTGCGTTCTCCAAACCTCCCGGGACGCGTCGTCGGTGAGGTGATTGTACCGGGCGAGGGCCTTATCGAGGGCCTGAGCCATTTGGTCGAGGCCGGTCCCGCTCCAGATTTCGGTGTGGGAGCCAACCACCCGCGCGTGGCTGAGTTTGCCGTGAATCAGGCTTGTCCAGCCAAAGGCCTGGTCGATGAAGCGGCTTCTCGGCTGATCGTCGCTCCAGATCGCCAGGACGTCGCCCTGATAATCCTGCACGCGGTGCCTTTCGCCGGCGGCGTCGATCGCCCTGAAGAGCGCGAGGTCATCCGGGTCGAGCGCCTGTTCCGGCTCATTCATCATGCGTCGAACGAGATTGCGTGTGGAGATCAGGCGCCGCCGCACGGTGTCGCTCCGCCGGTGAAGGTCGCGGAGGCCGGAGAAACCGTTCGGTAGCGCCGCTCTCAGATGAGCTGAGGCGCGATGCAGGAAGAAGGCCGTTCGCCCAAGCATCGTCCCTCCGCCGGCGCGGTATCCTGGCGCCCAGCCATCGACGACGACGACGAGAGGAATGTTCTCTCCCGTCTCTTTCATCTGACGTGCGATTTCGAGGGCAAGTCGTCCCGCAAAGCAGAAGCCGATGAGGATATAGGGGCCCCGGGGGCGCGCATCGCGGATCGCCGTGACGACATGCGCCGCGATCTCCGAATAAGACTGGCAAAGAAGATCGACCTCTTCCGGCATCGGCACCGCGAGAAAGGGCTGGTCGCTGCCGAGCCTTGCGGCAAGCTCGCGGTAGATAACCGTATCGTGGACGGCGATGATCGGGATGCGGGAGCCTGCGGGTTGGAGGGCAATGGCGCGCGATTGCGGCTGGCTCTTTGCGGCGATGATTTCGGCAAGCGCGGTGACGGTCGGAGCGCGATAGAAGGTCTCCAGCGGAATGTTGCAGCCATAGAGCCTGCGGATTTGGGCGAGGCAGCGGTAGGCGGTGAGGGACGAGCCGCCGAGAGCGAAGAAATCGTCGTTCGGGCCGATGTGCGTGACTTGCAGGAGATCTTCCCAGGCCGTCAAAAGAGCCGAGACGATGGGCGCGTTCCCGCAGGCAGGATCGGACGATCGCGCCGGAGCGTCATCGCTCTGATAAGGCTCTTCCGGTTCAACGAAAGCGCCCTCCGGGAAGACGTTCTCAGTCAAGGTCGGGCTCCCTGCGATGGTGCCTGGTCGCGCTGTCCTCTCTCATGCGGCTTCTTCCCTCGCTGCCCTGTGCTGGGCCGGCGCCATGACGGGCTCTCCGCCGTTCTCGCCGCCCGGGTTTCGGGGAGGCTCAAAAAGCGTCGCGAGGAGCGCGGTCCGGTCGAGTTTGCCGTTCCGGTTCACCGGAAAACGCTCCATCACGTTCAGTCTTGCCGGGACGGCCTCTGGCGACAGGATCTGGCGCAGCCTCGCCATGATCGCCGCCTCGTCGGGCCAAGCCTGCGCAGGCCGCAGGAAGGCGACGACCTGTTTTTCGCCGGGGCGGATTTCGCGCACCGTCGCGACGGCGTCGGCGACGTTCGGCATTTCCTCCAGGATGGCTTCGATCTCGGACAGCTCGACGCGTTTGCCGTTGATCTTCACCTGCAGGTCCGCACGACCGATGAATTCGATGTCTCCGTCGGGATTTCTGAGGACGAGATCCCCCGTGCGGTAGAGTTTTGCTTCGCTCTCTTCTGCAAAGGGATCGTCGAGGAACGACCTTTCCGTCCGCTCCGGCTCGCCGAAATAGCCGAGCGCCACGCCGAGACCTCCGGTGTAGAGCTCGCCGATCTCTCCATCCGGGACCGGCTGCATGTTGCTATCCAGAATATGCGTCGTGGTGCCGGGGATCGCCTTGCCGATTGGCGCCGGAGACGGCATCGGGCCCGTCGGCGGCAAGGCGTAAGCGGTGGTGAAGGTGGTGTTTTCCGTCGGTCCGTAGCAGTTCACGAGATGCGCATGCGGGAGCAGGCGGCGCGCTTTTTCGGCATGTGCGACGGAGAGAACGTCGCCGCCGGTCAAAATCTGCCGGAGGGGCATCAGATCCTCCGGCACCTCCTCGATCAGCAGGTTGAAGAGGCCGGAGGTCAGCCACAGTGTCGTGACGCCATGGCGGCGAACCGCCTCGCCGATATCGAGCGGTGAAGGTCTCGGATTGTCGATGAAAGCGAGGGCGCCGCCATTGAGAAGGGGCGCCCAGATCTCGAGAGTGGAGGCGTCGAAGGCGAGGGGAGCGAATTGAAGAAAGATCTCGCTCTCGTCCATGCGGGCGTACTGGGCGCCTTTCACCAGTCGCACGATGCCTCGATGCGGGACCATCACACCCTTCGGTGCCCCCGTCGAGCCAGAGGTGAACATGATGTAGGCGAGGTCCTCAGCGCCCGGAGGTGGGCTTTCGAGGCGAGGGTCTGCGGCGGCGATCCGCTCAGCCTCATGCTGCAGGCAGAAGATGTCGCCACTCCATTCAGGGATTGCAGGAAGGCGGGCGAGGAGCTCTTCATCGACCAGTGCGAGAGGGGCGTCCAAACGCGCGAAGAGCGCGCCGATCTGTCCGTCGGGCAGGCTGGGATCGATCGGCACATAGGCGGCGCCGAGCTTCAGAATGGCAAGATAGGCCGCGACGCTGAGCGGCCTCTGGAGAGTGAGCGTCGGGACGAGATCGCCGCGCCCAACGCGGTGCTGCCGCAGAACCTGGGATATGCGGTTCGACCATTGGTCGAGAGCGAGATAGGTGATCGGACCGGTGTCTGCGAGGAGCGCCGCGGCGGAGGGGCGCCGGGTAACCTGCTCGGCAAAGCAATTGATAACGGAGTGGGCATTCGCGGGTCCGTCTACCACCCCGTCCGCCGGTCCACCGCGCTCCGCCGGCTGCCCCACGGGCCGCCCGGCCGCACGCCCCGTCGACGCTCGATTGCTTCCGCCGAACAGAGCTGCAAGCCTGCCGGCACCTCGTCCCGTGAAAGCCATTTTGCGGTCCTGTCGTTTAGTCGTGAATGACGCCGATCCGTGGTTGGAAATTCCTGCCGCCGTGCGATGATGCGATCAATTGAGTCGCGTCGTGAAGAGCTCTCTCGGCAGCTCCAGTTTCACCTCGACGACATCGCCCGGCATCAGCGGTGCGTCTTCGGAGGCGGGCAGGCTCTGTGGCTCACCCTCCGGATCGCTGCGGTGGATGATGATGTCCGCGGGGGCGTGGCGGCGCACAAGGTCGGACTGCAACAGGCCGGCATAGAGGAGTTTCTGACCTGCCGAGCGCAGTCCCGTCCGGGTTGTCTCCAGTTCTAGCCGGGCATCTTTCAGAGCTTTGAGCAGGGCGACCTCGCGCTCGGCGTCGAGGGTGTCGTAACGACGGGCGAGAGCGTCGCGTTCGACGGTTGCCCGCAGCTTTTCGACGGTGGTTTCGAGCTGCTGGCTGCTCGTCAACAAGATGGCACGGCGTGCGTCGCTGATGCGTGTCGATTGGGCGAGGCCCTTCTTGTCCAGAACCTTCAGATTGTCGAGCTCCGCCCGGGCCGCCGCCAGCTCCGCAGTCTGCATGTCGTCCCGCTCTTCCAAAGTGTCGATCTGGCGTTCGGTCTCTTTGAGGGTCTTGGCGAGTTGCTGCCGGTCCAAGGCGTGATCGGAAAGGTCGAGGGAGAGCTGCTTTTTCTCCGTCCGCAGGATCTGGGAGACGAGCTCAGGGTCGATCGGAACGGCGGGAATGTCATCGTGGCCGATGTCGTCGCGCCCCTGCAGCTCTGCTTCCAGACGCCATACGGTCGCCTGCTGATGCGCAAAGGCAATCCACAAAGCCGCGTAATCGGTGCGGGCATTCTCCATCTCGATGAAGGGATCGGCCTGGCGCAGCCGTGCCACGTCGTAGCCGCCGGCAAGCGTCACCGCCTGGCGGACCGACAGGTCGGGTCGATACGTGACTTCGCCCGGCTCACCCACATCGCCATGGACGTAAACGGGGCGGCTCGCGACGAGATCGAAAAACACGTCGTCTGCCGTGATCGACACGACCTGCCCATTAGGATTTTGTAGTTTTGGCCGGTAGATTTTTCCAGGTGCAGCGCGCTTCAGTCGCGCGCGCACCTGCGAAGGCGAAAGCCCCACAACTTTGATATCTCCGAATATTGGAAGTGAAATGACGCCGTCTGCCGCAACCGTGGTGCGGCGTGTCAGGTCCGGCACCCCGGTGACGGTCATTTCTACCGTATCACCGGTTTGCAGTGGGAGTTCGTCGGCCGCCGATACGCCACTCAGGGAAAGAAAAAGAATGAGAACAATTAGTTTCATTAGCTTTCTCGACGCATTTAAACTTGTGGAGAAAGTGCGGTTCGGCTGACCCATCTCCGTTCCACTCGCTTTTGACTTAACGAGGATGTTGACAGGAATTCTAACAAATGTCTAACTGAAATTAGGATAATTTTAAACTTTGAGGCTGGTGCTGTCGATGAGCGAGCTTTCGGACTTCGAGTTTGCCTCGCGTCCCGGCAATGCGTCGGCCAGTCCTGGTGCCATGCAGGATGCCGCAATCCTACCGCGGGGGCGGCCTGCCCTTGTCAGAGTGGAGGCCTGCGAGATCGATAGCGGCGGGGGCAATGCCCATCTGCTCGCACCCTCCAAGCGGGCGACAGATATCGCTCTGGCGCTCGCGCTGATCGCGCTGTTTTTGCCCCTCATGGCTCTCATCTATGTCCTCGTCAGGATCACGAGCCGCGGTCCCGTCATCTTTCGTCAGGAGCGAAGCGGCCTCCGGGGGCGGCCCTTTCAGATCTACAAGTTCCGCTCGATGTATTTCTCGACCGGGGAGGATTTTCGCCAGGCCGGGCGCAGCGACCGGCGCGTGACTCCGGTCGGGCGGGTCCTGCGCATGACGAGCGCTGACGAGCTGCCACAGTTTTTCAACGTGCTCTTCGGCGACATGTCGATCGTAGGGCCACGGCCCCATGTCGCGTCACTGGACACGGCGTACGCCTCGCTCGTTCCAGGCTACCTCGGCCGGTTGCAGGCGCGACCCGGCATTACCGGTCTCGCCCAGATCCGTGGGCAGCGGGGGGAGACGCCAACGGCGGAGGCGATGCAGGCGCGCGTCAATTCCGACCTCGAATATGTGCGCGACGCCTCGCTCTTCCTCGATGCCCGCATCCTCGTCGTCACCGTCAAACACGTGTTGTTCAGCAAAGATGCGTATTGATCCTCTCTCCATATCGGGGGCCCAGGAGATGCCCGCTCAATCCGTCGAAACCGGTGCCGGCAGCCTTCTGTGGATGCTCGGCCTTCTCCTCCGGCGCAAATGGGTGGTGGTGCTCGTCGCCGCCGTCGCCTTTGCAGGCATGGCGGCGGTGATCGCGAACCTCACGCCGTCCTACCGCGCCACGGCTCTCGTTCTGCTTCCTTCGGTGCCGGTCGATGATCCGCGTACGGCGGAGGAAAAGACCGTCTCGCCCATGCTGCCCTCCTTCATCATTGCGTCGGAAGCGGCCGTGCTGGGCAGCGAGGAGGTCGCCCGCAGGGTCATTGATACGCTTGATCTTCAGGACGAGCCGAGTTTCACCGAGAATCCTTCCTGGCGCACAAGGCTGCGGAGCTGGATCCAGCCCTTCTCGGGGAAAAACGAGGTGCGAGCCTCGCCCTGGAGTGTCGACGAGCTTGAGCGTGATCGGCTTTTGCAAATCTACATGAAGAAGCTCGCGACCTATAATGACGGGCTGTCGACGGCCGCAATCGTCAGCTTCACCTGGAGCGATCCGCATCTCGCCGCCAAAATCGTCAACGCCCACGCAGCCACCTATATCGGCATGCAGGTCGAGCGGCGGACGCTCGCGCTTCGGCATGTCGTCGACCTTCTGGCTGCTCAGATGGAGGAGCGGCGATCGGAGGTCGAAGAAGCAACCCGTGCGCTGTCATCGGCTCAAGCCGCGTCGGGAGGGCTCCCGCCGCTGGCCGATTCGGAGGCAGGTTCGCTGCCGGATCTTCAAAGCGACCTCGACAATGCCCGGGGTGCCTTGTCGCAGACACAGACGCGGCTGATCGAAGCCACATCGAGATTGCGCGACGGTCAGCTGCAGAGCGCCGATTTCGTCGCCGATGATGCCAAGGTCGTGTCGCGGGCCTCTGTGCCGACGCGCCAGATCTTCCCCAAGGTGGCGCTCTTCCTCCTCCTTGCCGCAATCGTTTCGCTGGCGGCCGGCCTTGCTGGCGCGATGGTGGTCGATCATCTCGCGAGCCGGTGGCGGCGCAATGCCGCTCATATCGAAGGGATCGGTCTTCCGATCTTGGGTGCGATCTCCCTCAACGTCTCAAGCCGTCTGCCGTCGAACCGGGCGAGCCGTGTCAGGTTCTGGGAAGAGATCCGTTTCGTACGCAACCGCCTGCTTCATGAGGGAGGCAAACCGACGCGGGTGGTGCTCGTCGTCTCGGCGATGCCGCGGGAAGGAAAGTCCCTTGCCGCGGTCGCTCTCGCACAGAGCTTTGCGGCGACGGGACGGAGGGTCCTGTTGCTGGATGCCGATCTCCGTCATGCGGCGGGCGAACACGCCGCCTCGCCGTCGGCCGTCAAAATCGGGCTCAGCGATCTTCTCGGCGCGCCTGGCGGCAAGGGAGGAGCCGGGCTGCGCGATGCGATCATGGCCGTTGAAGATACGTCGCTTCACGTTCTTGCTGCCGGGAGCGCTGCTGCTGGAAGTGATGGAAAGGCCATCGACGCTCTCGCATCGCCGGTCCTGCCGAAGCTCATCGAGACCCTGCGGCGTGATTATGATGTGATCGTCATCGACAGTCCGCCTCTCAATGTCGTCTCGGACGCCACGTCTCTTGCCACCCTTGCCGATCAAACGCTGCTTCTCTGCCATATCGGGCGTTTTTCGCCGGGTGCCCTTGAGCAGACGATCACGATCTTGCACGCCTGCCGTGCGGAGATCGCCGGCGTCGTGCTGACCGGGAACAGCGTTTTCGCGAAAGAAGGCATTTTGCGCCGCGGCGCGCCGGTCCCGTGGCGCGCCCAAAAGGGACTTACGAAACTGCGCCCGACGCTCACGGGCGCGTCTCTGGTGAAAGCCTATCCTTCGCCGCAGCCAGTCGGAGGTGCATCCCTGCCGGAAGCTGCGGCCGCGTCTCCGTCCTAGAATGAGCGCCGGGGGTCCGGCCGTTCCGCGGCCTGAGAGCCAAGCTGGGCGAGATTGGGCCTCCAACCGAGGTTCGCCCATCCGACCTGGGCCGGGCCGCGTCGGTCCTGACTCTGACGGGCTTTTCGGCCGAGTGCTGCTGCAGTTCCAGGTTCTGGCGCTGGTCGGGATCATGGCCGCGCCGGCCTTGACGAGTGCGGCCGGCCATCTCCGGCTTGTTCTTCCTGCCGGTGCCCTGGTCGTTGCCTCTTTCTTTCTGCTGAGAGGCGATATGAGGCGGTATATCGCCTTCTGCCTCTGGCTCTTCGTTCTCACTCCTTTCATTCGGCGGATGGTCGATTTTCACGCCGGCTTTCTCGATTACAGCCCGCTTCTTCTCGCCCCTTACGCGGCGCTTGCTCCGGCCTCCGGCGCACTTGTCTTTGCTGTGGCAAATCTCCGTCATCCGATGTCCGCCGGGCTTCTCCTCGTCGTTGCGGCCGCGGTCTATGGACTCATGCTGTCCGCTCTCAACGGTCAGTTCCTGCCCGGTGCCTACGATTTCCTTCTCTGGGTCTTGCCGGCGGCATTCGGCATGTTCGTCGCCAGCAACCCATCCTGGGTCCGTCACCTGCGCGGTGATCTTGCCGTCTTCTCGGTTTTCACCGGCATCCTTCTCGGGCTCTACGCTCTCTATCAGTTCCGCTACATGCCCGGCTGGGATGCCCTTTGGATGAAAAAGACGCTCATGCCGACGATCGGCGAGCCCTATCCCTATAAGGTTCGCGTCTTCGCCACGATGAACTCGCCAGCCTCCTTGGCCTTGTTCCTGCTGTTGCCACTGTCGATGCTCATCGTCTCAAAAGGCGCCTTGCGCTGGCTCGCTTTGGCGCTCGGCTTCGTGGCGCTTGGCCTCACGGTGGTGCGGACCGCTTGGGTCGGCATCTTCATCATCGGCGCCTATTGTTTCTTCCTCGGGTCCGGCCGCGTCAGAACCTCGATGCTTGTGCTCGCCCTCGTGCTCGTGGTGGTGGCACCCATGGCGCTGTTGAGCGACCAAGGGGCGCGGATCGTCAGCCAGCGGATCGAATCCATGCTCGATGCCCGCGCGGACGTGAGCGCCAACGAGCGGCTCCATGTCTATGCGGCGGCGTTCGAGGAAATGGAGCGGCATGTTTTCGGCTCCGGTCTCGGAGGGTCGCGGGCCGATCCCGCCACCAAGAGCGGCGTTCAGGCGATGCAGATCGACAGCGGCCCGATCGCCGCGATGCTGGCGGTGGGGGTCGTCGGCGCTCTCGTCTATTATGCCGGGATCGGTTTCATCGTAGCTTTTCTCTTCCTCCAGGGAGCCGCGCTGAGGGCGGAGGAGAGGGCGCTCGTTCTCGCGGCGCAAGCGATCGCCGTGTCCTATCTTGTGATGAGCCTGCTGATCCCTTCCACGGTCGGGGAGCACGGGGTCGTCTTTTGGTTCATGCTCGGCATGGGGGTGGCGCAGATCACGGCTTCGCGGGCGCAAATGCGCCTGCCTTCACAGGATCGCGGCTTGCTGGGTGCCGGCGTCGTGGCTGGACCGGCGGCCGCATCCCTCCCAACTCATCTCTGATTGCCGCTTCGAGGTCTTGGGCGGGGCGTTAGCCTGGATTCTGGCCGACCCTCACAGATGAACGAGCCGATCGCGGAGATAGCGGAGGTCCCCCAGGGTCAGATAAGGACGCGGCAGCGGCAGCTTCAGGGAGATTTTGATGCCGATGAGAATGAGGGTGAGCCGCAGGAGCGTGACCGCGAGGATCGCCCAGGCTGCACCAATTGCCCCGTCGCGGGAGGCCATGACGTAGACCGATACCAGCATGGCCCCGAAGCATGTCGCTTCCACGGCAGAGACGTAGCCGGGGCGGTTCAGGGCCTGAAAGAGCTGTGCGCTGATATTGGCGAGGCCGAAGACGATCGCCTCCGCAAGAAGCACGTGGAAGATCGGAACCACGGGCGTGAATTCCTGACCGTAGAGCAGCACCAGCAGCGGAGGTCCCCACCACATGCCTGCGAGCCAGGTGATGAGAAGAAGGGCAAGGGCAAAGCGAAAGGTATGATCGTAATGCCGTTTCGCAACGTTCGCTTCTGCTCTCGCCATCTTGGAGAGGAGCACGCTGTTGATCGGCATGATCCATGCCATGGCGATGCGTGAAAAGCTGAAGGCGATCACATAAAAGCCGAGCTCGGCGGGCGCGACGAGACCGATCAGGATCAGGCGGTCGGTATATTCTGCGCATGTCGTGACGATGTCGGCGGGGCCGGCGCGCAGGCTGTAGGAGAGCATCGCGCGTGCGTGGCGTCGAAAATCGCCTCGTGGGACGCCCATGCGGCTCAAGAAGAAAGGAATCTGCGTGACGAGCGCAAGGCTGATCCCCGCAATCGACGCCAAGACGGCGCTTTGCCAATTCAGGTCGGCGAGGGCCAGCACCCCCATCAGCGCGATGAAATAGAGAAGATTGGGGGCGAGACGGCCGTAATTGTTGAAGGTGAAGGCGCCCAATCCGATGAGAACGCAGCAAAGGAGGGCCTGCGAGCCGCCGAAAATGGAGGCTAGCGCTGCGATGCGCGCGTAGAGGATCGCCTGCGGGTCATACTGCGTCATCAAGTGGGGGATCGCGACGAGCGCGATCGTGAGAACGAAGCTGCCCCAACCGGCCGCCAGCACGAAAGCGATTTGGGCGATTCTTGCCCGGTCCTCACGGTTTTTGGCTACATGATAGGTGGCCGCAGCGCCAATGCCCGCCGTTGCGATCAGAGCGAGGAACTGCGTCCACAGCACGACCGCGGAATAGATGCCGCGACCGTCCGGACCGAGCAGCCGTGCGGTGATGACGCCGGTGACGATATTGACGATGAGGATGGCTGCAAAGGTCGCCATCGACTGCATGACGGCATAGATGGCGGTCGGCGCCCACAGAATGCGGCCCGGCAGGTGCAGGAGGCTCGCTAAGAGAATGCTCCGCATGGATGGCGCGGCCGGGGCGGCACTGACCTCGACGGCCGCGACATTGACCGCCGCGACATCGGCTTTCACCTGATCGGCTCTTACAACCACAGGGCCGGCTTCCGGGTGCATTCACGCCCATCTCGATTTGCGGTGCCGGGACTGCCTTCAGCCAATGCCGGGTTCGCGTGCGGGGACGCCGGGCGAGGGCGAGAGACCCCCTCAGGGTGCCAGCGTCGTCCCTGAACCATCTCTTCGCATGCGAGCCTCATCCTCTGGTCGCCGAGCACGCCCTCGTAAATCCCGGCAATCCGTGCCCGGAAGACGTCCGGCGAGAACTTTTTCCGGGCGGCGCGAATGAGAAACGATGCCGGCAGACGCTCTTGCTGTCTGATGGTCGTAAGCACGGCCGCGGCCACGGCGTCCGCATCGTTCCTCGGAACAAGGATGCCTCCAGTCTCCGTGCAGACGGCTTCACGGACGCCCCCGATATCGGTGGCGACCACAGGCCTGCCCACGATCTGCGCTTCCGCAAGGACCATGCCGAAGGATTCATTGCTCGATGAGGTCAACGCCACGACGTCCATCCCGGCCATCCAAGATGGCATGTCGGTCTGGAAGCCGGTGAAGCTCACGCGGCCACGCAACGCGGGGGTCTCGGCCATATCACGGAGGCGCCTCGCGTAGTCTTCCTTGTCTTTGAGCGCGAGCGGGCCGACGATCCAGAAATGCGTGCCGGGCTCTTCTGCGGCGATCCTCTCGGCCGCCTGCAGGAAAATATGTTGGGCCTTCCGCGGCTCGATGACGCCAAAGATGCCGATATTGTAGGGCGCGCCTTTTGCGACGATCGGCGCGGCCGGGCGCGCTTTGGCTGCCTTTTCGATGAATTCCGGATCGACGCCGTTCGGGACGATCTCGACCCTTTCGCGGGAAACGCCGATCGTATCGAGGAGTTCGCGGCTTGCGCCGGAGACACAGATGAAGCGGTCCACATGACGAGCGGTCCAGCGGAGGGCGAGCCGGTGCTGGGGTTTGATCGGCAGCACTTCGTGCACATGCATGACCACCGGAATGCCGAGGCGACGAGCGGACGGGAGCGCATAGAGCGCGCCGACCGGGTGGTGAACGTGAACGAGCTTGATCTCACCCGAGGTGAGGAGCCTGCCGATCTGGGCGCTGCCGGCGCGCCAGGCCTGAAAGTAGTGCACAAGCGCAAGAGGATCTGACGTGGCGCGCATCCGCTCGAAGCCGCAATCCGTCACCGGGATGGAAAGCGAATGGGCTGCCGCCGAAAGATCACCTCCTCCGGGGCAGGCGAGGATAGGGGAATAGCCGTAATCCTCCATGCCGCGCGCGAGCGTCAGGATCACCCGCTCGGCACCGCCGAGGAAGCCGACGCGGCTCACATGGAGAACGGCGCGCTCTGCGGACATGCTGTCACCCCCGTCTTCAAGCTTTGCCACGCTGGCGCGAGCCCGCGTCGAGCCTCTGCTCAAAACGGCGCGCCATTGGCTAAGTTTTTAGATGAAGAGGGAATATTGTTGGCGCAGTCAATATATAATGCTAATTAATTTATAATTATGCTAATTCACGGCTGCCTCGACTGCTGCTTCGAGGAAAGCCATCGCCCTGAGAGCGGAGGCGCCTCGAGAGCTGAGGCTGAGGCGTACCGGCGATGGTGACCGGCCATCGGACCCCTTCAACGACGGGGGCCAGGATACGCGACTTTCGAGTCTGGAGGGGGAATGAAGGTTGCTCTGATCCACGAAGCGCTGACCGTCTATGGTGGTGCCGAGAAGGTGCTCGAGGAGCTGATGCGGATGTTCCCGGAGGCTCCGGTCTTCGTTCCGCTTTACGAACCGTCAGCGTTTCCCGAGGCGTTCCAACGCGCCGATATTCGCGCGACCTGGATCAACCGGCTCCCTCTGGTGCGCTCCCATCACCGCGCGCTCTTTCCTCTCTACCCACTCCTGATGAGCTCGATCGACCTTTCCGGCTACGACCTTGTCATCAGCAGCTCCTTCAACTTCGCACACAATGTGGTCACGCCGCCGGAGAGCTGTCATGTGTGCTATTGCCATTCTCCGCCCCGCTTTCTCTGGGATTACAACGCTTATGCCCGGCGAGAGGGCTTTGGCGTGGGGAAAAGGCGGGTGGTGGAATCCATGCTGCCGCGGCTTCGCTCCATGGACCGCGCTGCGGCGCAGGGCGTCGATTTCTGGGTCAGCACGAGCACGCTGGTGGAGCAGCGAATCCGGAAGACCTACCGCCGTCGCAGTACGATCATCCCCCCGCCCGTCGACGTGAACGAGTTTAAGCCGGGAAGTGGCCGCGGCGAGTATTTTCTCCTGCTGATGCGTCTCGTCGGCTGGAAGCGACCCGATATTGCGGTCAGAGCCTGCAGCGAACTCGGGTTGAGACTCGTCGTGGCCGGCGAGGGCCGGGAGATGCGACACCTCAAAGCCCTCGCGGGGCCGAGCGTTGAATTCGTCGGGCGCGTGGATGGGGAGGCAAAGGCCGAGCTCTACCGCAATTGCAAAGCCCTGATCCTGACGTCGGTCGAGGATTTCGGCATTACACCGCTTGAGGCGATGGCTTCTGGGCGCCCTGTTATCGCTTTGGGTGAGGGAGGCGCTCTCGACACGGTGGTTCCCGGGGAGACTGGCGAGCTGTTTGAAGAACAGACGTGTGAGAGCCTCAAACGCGCACTCCTGCACTTCAATCCGGATCTCTACGATTTTGCGGCCATTCGTCGGCGCGCAGAACATTTCGACAGCGGTCAGTTTCGGGCAAGGCTGAACAGTTTTCTCACGCGCTCTGTCAGGCTCTACTCGCGGAGGATGAGCGAAACTGCTTCCGATGAGCTAGACCTTGGGGGAGCGGCCGACGCGAGTGCTCCGGAACGGCAAGCGGAGCCTCGGTTTCCAGCGCATATGCACTCTTAAAATTTGTATACCGTCAGGTGTTCGATAGTCGTAATTTTCGGCTGCACAAGGAAACCGGAAAGTTCCCTTAGCAAATAGGTCGTATTTTAATCCATTTTGCAATCCATCTTGTTATGTCTATAAATTCTCCATATAATTTTGGAAGGTCATTGCTTGTAGGTGAGGGGTTTATGCCGTGTCGCAACATTTCCAATGGCGAAAGCTGCGAGCAATGCCGGTTCTGGGCGCGTCAAGGCAACAAATTTGCCGGTGAGTGCCGGCGTTATCCGCCGCATTATGCCGAAGGGGCGCATGGGCGTCCGCTGGAATTGAAACGGGTCTACCCCATGGTGCCTCCGACGGATTGGTGCGGAGAATTCAGGCCGAGGGTGGCGGAACTGCTTGACTGACGTGCCGCGTGTAGTCCGGACTTCGGCGACGACACGTCAAGGCAGGCTCGCTGGTCCCGCTGTGGGCGGCGGAGCGCTTAGAGGATGGCGCGGAGGGGAGTTAAGGGCGCCGATCGTTTTCCCAGATCGTGTGGATGCGATGCGCACTTGGTGTTGATATCTGAAACAGCCTCGCCACTTCGATCTGTTTCATGCCTCGATCGAAGGCGGCATATACCGCAGTTTTGCCGAGGCGCGTCAGCCGGTCCCCCTTTTTCCAGGCGGGGTTGAACGCGCTGAGGTCGACAGGATGAGCCTGCTCGCCCGGGCGAAGCTTCGCGATGACTTCGTCGAGCGCGGCGGCAGCGGCGAGACAATAATCGCGCTGCGCTTGCAGGTATCTGATTTTCGCCTCCGGCGAGAGGTCCTCGTATTCAGGCCTCTCCAGGAACGGCCGCATCATCATGTTCGAAAATCTCCCTCCGGAGTTGTGATCGGATACGCCAGGTGGCCTGCCGGTCGTCCCGAATCGTCGAGCTGCAGCCTAAATCTTGTTCATGGGCGAGTGAATTTCTAGGGCGATAGGATAAAATTGAGACCTCTACTGATACATTTTGTTGACTTTTTCTATTTTCTCGATGTGATGCAACCTTAAGGAATCCGCGACCCCTAACGTCTCGGACCGATGCCGCGGCAGATTGAGGGTGTCGAGGACATGTTGGCGTATAGGGGCCTCTTCCTTGTCTGTGCCGCCGTTGGGTGCTGGTTGGCCTTGTATTGGGTCGCCGCCTGTGCGTCATCAGCCGAAAGCGGCACCTGTCGAGCTCCGGATTCGAGGTGGATGGCGGCTCCGTCCGAGTTCGCTCAGCCGCTCCTTTCTTTTCTCTATCCGGGTTGCGTGCGGCATGCCGGCGTCATCGTGCTGCAGAGTGCGGTCGATCGGATTGCTCTCATGCGGGGCGAGGCAGAGATCCTTCTCGCCAGGGATGCAGGTGTGCGTGGAGTTCTGCAGCGCCGAAGTGGGTGATGTCGGTGTGCCCTCCGCTGGCCGCAGACGAGATCCACATCTGGACCTGGCGCCTCGACGACGATCTGCTCAAGGCGTGCGATGCCGACTGGCTCACCCACGAGGAGAGATCCCGCTGGGCGGGGCTGCGCACGCCTTCCGCGCAGATCCGGTTTGCGGCCGCCCGCAATGGTCTCCGGTTTCTGCTTGCCCAATATCTTGGCAGGGAGCCTTCAGAGATCGTTCTGACGGAGGGGCGGTTCGGGAAGCCCTGTCTTGGCGCTGAAGCTGACCTCGCGTTCAATCTCTCTCATGCCCGGGACGTGGCTGCGTTTGCAATCTGTCGTGGGGGTGCGGTCGGGATTGATATCGAGGCGGAGGCGGCAGGGCATATCGATCTCTATGGAATCCTCTCTGCGGAAGAGGAGCGGCGCCTCCACCAGCTCGGCGTGGCGGTCGACCGTTCCACGCTGCTGCAAATTTGGATTTGGAAGGAGGCGGTGTTGAAAGCCTGCGGCCTCGGCCTGTCGCGCAATCCGAGCACGCTCATTCTTGATTTCGAGCGACCTGACGGGCGGCTCGTGGCGCGAAGCGGCGCTGTGCCGGGCCTCGGCTCCTATGCACTTCAGGGGTTTCAGCCCGCGCCGGGTTTTGTTGGGGCGGTCGCATCACTGCGGGAAGGTTGGCGAATGCTCTCTTTTTCGCTTTGTCCCGAACACTTGAACAGGGCTCGCCGGATGTGACCGCGCGGCCGGATCAGAGCTTCACAAACTTGCCGGCGCCGCCCTCCGTATAGCCCATCTCCAGAGAAATTCGTGCTGCGGCGGCGCAGACCTGCCTTACCAGCTCGTCCTGGCGGGCTTCATCGAAGCGGTACATGGGCAAAGTGATGGTGACGGCGCCGACGGGGCGGCGCTGCAGGTCGCGCACGATCGCGGAAATTCCACCCGCATCGTCGGAGAGCTCGCCGCGATTGACGGCAAAGCCGCGCATGCGGATGTCGTCGATCTGGCGGCGGAGTGCCTGCGGGTCGGTGATCGTGCGCCCTGTATGGCGCGGCAGGTTTTCGGAAAGGATCGCTTCGATCTCCGCCTCGGGCGCGAAGGCCAGAAGCAGCTTTCCCGAGGCGGTGCAGTGGGGCGCGTTGCTCTGACCTGGCCCTGCATAATGCGTGATCGCATTGGTGCCGATGACCTGGTCGAGGCTGATCGCTTCCAGCCCGTTCCAGACGCTGAAGCTCGCGGTCTCGCCTGTGTCGTGTGCAAGGCGCTCCATGTGTTTGTGGGCGATCGTGGAGATGCCGCGGCTCGTGAGGATCGGCGCTGCGATCGCGATCAGGCCGATGCCCAGAATAATGCGTTCGCTCGCAGGCTCGCGCTCGAGAAGACCCTCATCCTCGAGTGTGGCGACGACGCGTGAAATCGAGCTTTTGTGGAGCCCGATGCGGCGCGCGATCTCGTTGATGCCGATGCTTCCGCCTGCCTGCGACACGCAGCGCAGAACCTCCACGGCGTGCCTTGCGGCGGCAACTCCGGGGCGGCGGGCGGTCGGCTCTGCTGAATTCTTGGGCATAGCTGCATTCTGACCTTTTTGAGGCATCTAGTGCTTGACCTCTGTCAGATGAAAGTCAATCATAGCTAAACGCAACAGCGTTGCGCAATGCGCAACAACAGGAAACGGTTTAATGAAGGCCAAAACGGCATTCCGCGAGGTGGTGCGTGAACTGGAGGCGCGAGGCGCCCTTGCAACAGTCTCGCGCCAAGTTGATCCCAAGCACGAGCTGACGGCTGTCATGCGGCAAATGCAGAAGGGCGAGAACAAAGCGCTTCTGTTTCGTTCCGTTGCCGGTTCCGACCAGCAGGTCGTGACCAATGTCTTCGGTTTCCGCAGCCATGTCGCGTCAGCCCTCGGTCTCGACGAGGCCGATCTTCTTTCCTCGCTCGTTCAGTTGGAGAACCAGCGCCTGCCGACGGAAAGAGTAGACCAGGCTCCCGTTCAGGAAGTTGTCGTGACCGGCGCCGATGTGGACGTCGCGCGCGATATTCCGCAGGTGGTGTTTTCGGAGCTCGACGCCGGAGCCTATTTGACGGCGGGCGTCCTGATTGCGCCGCATCCGGAGACTGGCGTCTACAATGCCTCATGGAACCGCTGCCAGCTCGTTGGCGGCGACCGGATGCGGGTGCGGATGATGCCGCCTCAGCATCTCGGCCGCTACCACCAGGTGGCGGAGGAAAAGGGGCAGAACCTCCCCTGCGCCATCGTCATCGGAGCGCCTCCAGGGGTCATGTTTTCAGCTGCCTCGAAAGTGCCGTTCGAAGTCGATGAGCTGGAGGTGGCCGGCGCCTGGCAGGGCAGCCCCTTGCGCGTCACGCGATGCAAGACGATCCCGGTCGATGTGCCGGCCGATGCAGAGATGGTGATCGAAGGGGAAGTCATCGCCGGCGTGCGCGAGGACGAAGGTCCCTTCGGTGAGTTCACCGATGGTTATGTGCCGGTGATGAAGAACCATGTCTTCCGTGTCACCGCGATCACGCGGCGGCGCGATGCGATCTATCATGCGATCCTGGCGGGTGGCACCGAAGATCTCAATCTCGTGGGCGTTCCAATCCAGACCGAGATCTACAAAAAGGTCTCTTCCTTCGTGCCGCGCATCCGTGACATTGCCACGCCTGGTTATGTCTTCGGCTGCGTGATCTCCATCGAAAAGAAGAGCGAGGATCAGTCTAAGAATGCCGTGCTTGCGGCTCTTGCCGCGTATTCATGGACGAAAGTCGTCGTTGTCGTCGACGAGGACGTCAATCCTTTCGATGCGGCCGATGTTTTATGGGCAATTCAGACGCGTGCGACGCCCGATACCGGCGTTTACGTTTTCCCGCATGTGCCGAGCTATACACGCGAGGACGTGCGAGAGGTGCATCGCGGCAAGATCGGCATCGATGCGACCGTGCCGATGCATATGAAGAAATTGTTCGAGCGACGACGCTTTCCGGGGGAATCTGAGGTGCGTCTGGAGGAGTATATCGATGGCGGGTGTTAGCCTCGAAAATATCGGCGAGGCGATCGACCATCTGGTCACAGCGCCCATGTCGAATTGGACCATCCTGAAAGGTATTCCGCTTCTGAAGCTTTATGCGCGTGCAAGGGAGAAAGCCGGCGGCGAGGCGGTGACGCTCGCGGCCACGCGGCTTCTGGAGAGCCGCGTGGCGCCAGGTGACCGTGTTCTCGTCTTGAGCGGTTTCATCATGCGAGATTATGGCTTGCCGGAAACGGATGGGCCGATCGGCGCGGCCGTGCTGGCGCGAGCCCTTGCAATCGGCCTTGGCGCCGTGCCTGTCGGCATCTCCGAGGCCTCGGTGGTGCCCTGCATGGAGGCGTGTTTTTCGGCTGCGGGTCTGATCCCGGCCACGCCCGATGCCCTCGGCTCCGGACGCAACCGCTGCGCACTCCTCGACTTTCCTGTCGATGCGGCAGACGCCGAGAGAGCCGCTGCCGAAATCCTCGATCGTTATCAGCCGAAGGCCGTCATTGCGGTCGAGCGGCCGGGCGCCGGCGCGGACGGGCATTATCACGGCGGCGGCGGTTTTGAGATCTCTGGCTTCACCGCCAAAACCGACGTTCTCTACCGGATGGCACGCGAGCGTGGCATCGCCACGATCGGTATCGGCGATCTCGGCAACGAGCTCGGTATGGGCACGGTTGCCGACGAGGTGCGTGAATATGTGCCGCTCGGCGAGACGATCGCCGCCGAACAGCCGGCCGACGTGACGGTTGTCGCCAATATCTCCAACTGGGGCGCTTACGGGATTGCCGCCTGTCTCGCCGCCTCGACGGGAAGGGAAGCCGCCTTCCACGATGGGCGGGAGGAAGAGCGGCTGATCGAGGCCTGCGTGCGCGCCGGCGCGATCGACCCCGTGGGCGGCCAGTTCCGGCTCTATGTCGACGGGACCGATGCCCGCACCAACGCGGCCATGGTCGATCTGTTGCGCTCGCTGGTCGTCTTGAGCCGCGAGGGTGCCAACGTCACGGATTATCAGACGTCATGGCAGAAGCGGTGACATCGGACGTCGCCGCTTCTCGCCGCCGTATCGGCCTCATCGTGCCGTCCGTCAATGCGGTGATCGAGCCCGATTGTGCACGAATTGCCTGGCCCAACGTCACCTTCCATGCGACGCGGGTCATGCTGCGCGAGACGACGCCCGAGGGGCTTCGTCAGATGAACGAAGGCGTTGCTGCCGCGGCCGACCTCATCGCCTCCGTCACGCCCGATGTCGTGGCCTTCGCCTGTACCAGCGGCTCCTTCATCGACGGCGAGGAAGGGCTCGCCCGTCAGATCTCCGCGATCGAGGCGCGGGTTGGCTGTCCCGTCGTTTCAACTTCGCGCTGCATCGTCGCAGCGATGACGCACCTCAACGCGACTAAGGTCGCCCTTGCGACGCCTTATCTCGACGAGGTGAATGCGGCCGAACTCGCCTTTCTTGAGAGCCACGGTCTGACGGTGACCAATCTGCGTGGGCTCGGGCTTTCCGGAAAGGCGATCCGCGAAGTGCCGCCGGAACGTGTGAAGGAGCTGGTGCGCGATGCCGATACGCCGGACAGCGAGGCGATTTTCGTCAGTTGCACCGATCTGCGCGCCCTTGAGGTCGCCGAGGAGCTCGAACATGAACGCGGCAAGCCCGTCTTGACGAGCAATCAGGTCACGTTGTGGGGTATCCGCAATGCTCTCGGCGGAATTCCCGCGGTCACAGGTTACGGGAAACTGCTCGCATGACGCTCAACCCGCAAAGCGCTGAGATGGCTTCAACGCGCCTTTACGAAGCCGAGACCTCGCCGGACCTGATCGCTGCGCGCTACGGACTTTCCCGCGAGGCGGTCATCGACTTCTCCCTCAACGTCAATCCTTTCGGCCCGCCGCCCTCCGCCGTCGAGGCTGCCCGCAGCGCCTGCGGCACCATTCATCTCTATCCCGACCTCAATTATTCAGAATTGCGGCGGGCGCTTGCCGCGCGCCATCAAGTCGATGAGGCGATGTTCTTCTTCGGCGCCGGGCTCGATGACGTCATCAAGCTCATTTTGCAGGCCTGGACGAGCGCGGGCGACGACGTCCTCGTGCATCTGCCGACGTTTCCGCGTTACGAGCTCGAAGCCTCCCTGCGCGGCTGTCGGATCGTGGCGGTCGAAAACACCGAGCCGGAGCTGATCGATGCGGGGCGGATTGAAACCACGCTCGTGGCGCACCGGCCGGCGCTTGCCTTCATCTGTTCGCCGAACAACCCGACCGGGGCCCGCCTCACCCGGGGCGAGATCGCAGGGCTCGCAGAGGCGGCGCCGGAGACCATTCTGGTTGTCGACGAAGCCTTGATCAATCCGGCGGAGGAGGGGGCAGTCGGCCTCGTCTCAAGCCACCGCAACGTGGTCATCCTGCGGACCTTCTCCAAATATTTCGGCATCGCCGGCATGCGCGTCGGTTATGCAATCGCGCGCCCCGATCTGGTTGCCGTCGCCGAGGTCGGGCGACCGCCGTTCAACCTCGCTTTGCCGTCGCTCGACGCGGCGATTGCGGCCCTTTCAGATCGCGAGTTCCTGGCTCGTTGCAAGGCGATATTCGCCGAAGAGTTCGCGCATTTCCTGACGGAGATCGCGACCGACCCGCGCCTTAAGGTGCGGGGGCATAACGCCAATATGATCCTCCTCGATCTCGGCGGCCGCCATCCAGGCGAAGCGGCCGAAAACCTCGCGCGCCGCGGCCTTATCGTCGCCGACGCAACTTCCTTTCACGGGCTTGAAAACGATCATGTCCTGCGCATCTCGCTGCGCTCACGGGCGGATAACGACAAGCTCATCAAGGCCTTGAAGGAGCTCTCATGACCGCCTCGTCGGGACAGGCCGAGAAAAAGGGGCGGGGCAAGGCACGCCTGCCCTTCGACAGCCTCATTTTGTGCCTCGCCGTCGTCCTCGCCTGGCAGGCCGTGACGTATTTCGGCGATGTTCCCGCCTATCTCCTGCCGCCGCCTTCGGCGATCGCGGAGCGGATCTACTCCGATTTCGGATTGCTTTTCAGCCATTCGCTGGTCACCGCCAAAGAAGTCTTGATCGGCTTCCTGCTGTCGATCGTGATCAGCGTGCCGCTTGCCGCGATCCTGGCGCAGTTCCCTCTGGTCGAGCGGATGCTCTATCCGCTTCTGGTCGCCTCGCAGACTGTGCCGAAAGTGGCGATCGCGCCGCTGCTCGTCGTCTGGTTCGGCTTCGGGCTGTTTCCCAAGATCCTGATTGCCTTCCTCATCTGTTTTTTCCCGATCCTGGTCGATTCTCTCGTCGGCTTTCGCTCCATGCCCAAGGAAATCGCCTGGCTCGCCCGTTCCACCGGAGCGTCGCGCTGGAAGGTCTTCATGCATTTCCAGGTGCCGGCAGCCCTGCCGAACATCTTCGCTGGCGTGAAGGTCGCTTCGACACTCGCCATCGTCGGGGCCATCGTCGGAGAGTTCGTCGCCGCCGACAGCGGGCTCGGCTATCAGCTGATCGTGG
This sequence comes from Rhodopseudomonas julia, assembly GCF_030813515.1. Classification (NCBI taxonomy): domain Bacteria; kingdom Pseudomonadati; phylum Pseudomonadota; class Alphaproteobacteria; order Hyphomicrobiales; family Nitrobacteraceae; genus Rhodopseudomonas; species Rhodopseudomonas julia. The sequence continues at coordinate 1,909,443 of NZ_JAUSUK010000001.1, forward strand.
CAAACGGCTCTCTCGACGTGACGCTCTCCTTCAGCATCCTGATTGTCCTGAGCGTCATGGGGATGCTGTTGTTTGCCCTCGTCGATCTCGCCGAGCGCCTGGCGCTCCCCTGGCATGTCTCGCAGCGCGCGTGAGGAGACGGTAGCGATGGAACCCGCCCTCGATTTCGCCGGCGTCAAAAAGACTTTCACGACGTCGAGCGGCCCGGTGACGGCTCTCGACGATGTCAGCTTCTCAATCGCCGATGGCGAGTTTTTCGCCGTCCTTGGGCCGAGCGGATGTGGCAAGAGTACACTCCTGTCTCTCGCCGCGGGATTGGAGCGACCGAGCTCAGGGACCGTCAAGACGGCGGGCCGCGTGATCGATCGGGCCGTCACCGACATCGGGATCGTCTTCCAGACCGATGCGTTGCTCGATTGGCGGAGCGTCCTTCAGAATGTGATGATCCAGCCGCAGATGCGCGGCCTCAAGACAAGCGAGTATGAGGGCAAGGCACGCGAGCTCCTGGAGCTTGTCGGGCTTGCGGGCTTTGAAGAGAAATATCCCTACGAGCTCTCAGGCGGTATGCGCCAGCGCGTCTCGATCTGCCGAGCGCTCGTGCACAATCCTTCGCTTCTTCTGATGGACGAGCCTTTCGGGGCGCTCGACGCATTGACCCGCGAACAGATGGTGATGGAGCTACATCACATCTGGCTTCGCACCCACAAAAGCGTGATGTTTGTGACGCACGACATTCAGGAGGCGGTCCTTTTGGCACAGCGTGTGCTGGTCATGACGCCGCGACCTGGCAAAATTGCCGAGATCATCGAGGTGGATCTCCCTCTCCAACGGACACCAGATATCATGGAGAGCGAGAAGTTCACGCAGAAAGTCGCCCATATCCGCCACCTCTTCGAGGCACATGGTGTGCTGAAGAAGTACTGATATTTGGAGAAGGATCGAATGAAACTCACGCGACGCACTCTTCTTGTCTGCGCGACAGCGCTCGGATTGACCCTTCCCGCCGGGATGACAGAGGCCCTGGCGCAGGACAAAGACCTTAAGAAGGTCACCGTCCGTCTCGCCTTCAACTACAACGGCCACCGTTCGCCCTACCTTCTGGGAGTCGATAAGGGCTTCTACGAGGAAGAAGGCCTCGATGTCGAAGTCCTCGAAGGCAAGGGCGTGACGTCGTCCATGCAGCTTGTGGCCAACAAGCAGGACACTTTTGCCATCATCGATCCGCCCTCGCTGATGCTCGGTGCGGCGCAGGGCATGCCGCTGCGCATCGTGGCGCAGCTCTACCAGGTGAGCCCCAATGCGGTGATCAGCTGGAAGGAAGAGAACATCAAGAAGCCTGCCGATCTCGTCGGCAAGACCGTCGCCACATTGCAGGGCGACACGACCACGACCATGCTCTATGCGCTTCTCGCCCGTAACGATGTCGAGCGGAACGACGTCAAGATCGTGGCGACCGATGGCGGCACCCGCAACCAGACCTTCCTGGCGAAGCGCGCCGCGGCGCTCACCGGGTTTTCCAACGATTCCTATCTCGGCATGAAGGCGACCACCGAAGGTGACGTCGATTACTTCATGTATTCCGATTTCGGTATCGACACGATGGGTGATGCCCTTGCCGCCAATACCGATACGATCGAAGAGGACCCGGAGATGATCGCCGCCTTCGTCAAGGCGACCTTGCGTTCCTACGCCTACGCGCTGGAGCATCCGGAAGAGGCGATCGATTCCCTGATCAAGCGTTCTCCGACCCGCGACAAGGATGTGGCGGTGGAGAAGCTCAAGGCAACGGCTGAGCTGATGACTTCCGATGTGACCGACGAACACGGCATCGGCTACTCCGATAAGGCACGCTTCGAACAGACGCAGGAGCTGATGGCGGAATTCGGTGGGCTGACCAAGACGGTGGACGATGTCTCGGTCTATTACACCAATGATTTCCTCCCCAAGAACTGAAAGAGGTAGGTAAGTTCTCGTGCGCAAGCGTCTCGTCGTCGGTATCAGTGGTGCGTCAGGTGTCATTTACGGGGTTCGGGCTCTCGACCTGCTTCGGGAGCTCGACGTCGAGGTGCACCTGGTGATGACCAAATCGGCCCAGATCACGCTCGCGCACGAAACCGACCTGAAAGTGGCCGATGTCCACGCCCGCGCCGATGTCGTCTACAAGCCTGAAGACATCGGCGCGGCCATCGCCAGCGGTTCATTTCGCACGGAGGGCATGCTCGTGGCGCCGTGTTCCATCCGCAGCCTCTCCGAAATTGCCTGGGGTGTCACGGCGGGGCTTTTGAGCCGGGCGGCCGATGTCGTCTTGAAGGATCGCAGACGGCTCGTCCTCATGGTCCGCGAGACGCCTTTGCATCTGGGGCATCTGCGCGCCATGATCCAGGCGACGGAAGCCGGTGCCATCATTATGCCTCCGGTGCCGGCCTTCTATGCCAAGCCGCGATCGCTCGACGATATGGTCGAACAAAGTGTGGCGCGCGCTCTCGATCTCCTCGGCATCGACAGCGACAGGGTTCGCCGCTGGGGCGAGCCGACCGCGACGGCCGAGGCCTGAATGGCGGATGTCGGCGGTGAACGAGGAAATGCCGAGCCCCGCCTGTTGGCACAGACGGCTCTCCCCGACCAGCGCATCAACGAATTTCTCGTGTCGCATCACGTCCTCGCGCTTGCCTGTGCTGACGGACAGGATGTTTGGGCGGCGAACTGCTTCTATCTATGGCTGCCGCAGTCAGCCTCTTTCGTGATTCTGACAGATGGCTCGACCCGTCATGCGGAGATGATGCTCGCACGACGCCAGGTGGCGGGCTGCGTCGCGGGGCAGCCGGAGAAGGTCGAGGACATCAAGGGCGTCCAGTTCTCGGCGAGGACGACGCGCCTCCCCGACGCGGCCGCCCCTTCTGTGCGGACGCTCTATGAGGAGCGGTTCCCGGTTGCGAGCAAGATGCCGGCGCCGGTCTGGCTCCTGGAGGCGGATTTCCTCAAATACACCGACAACAGTCTTGGCTTTGGCACGAAAATCCTCTGGAGCCGTCAAGACTGAGCGGCTCGACGGAGACGAGATGTCCGTCCAGAGCTTTTCCCAGAGCAAACGCCTCCGGTGCGACGCTTGAAAGTGGCACATTCGTGCTGGCGTCTCCGGCTTCTCTTGTGAGCGCCATAAAACAGGCCTGTCGGACAGGTTCGTGTTGATCTCCGCCTGCACCGAATGGTTGTGCATCGGGCCGAGCTGCGCCACCGGTGCGATGCGATGGTGCCGGCTCGTCGCGCTCAGGTTTCTGCTATCGTCTTTATTTTTAATAGAAATGACGGGCGAAACACCTCGCAGGGCCGGCTCTCTGCGACAATAGACTCATAGTCGGCCTGCGACCCTGGGTTTATATATTTCCGCCAGTTGCAGCAGGCAGTGCCCATGCGGCCGCGAGAAATCGCCGTGGCGTTGATGCCTCATGTTTGTTTTGTCTCTTCGGCGATGCATTTTAAAATATAGAACGTGGCGTGTGCTGCCTGCATAATGAAACAAAAATCACTTATCTTGTTGTCTGAGAGAATTGATTAGCCGAGGGGTCATCTGTGTATGCAGCAGAGAAAGCTTGGGCGCTATTCCGTATCGGCTGTTGGTCTTGGCTGTATGAGCATCTCGCATGCCTACGGTACGCCATTGGCGCGTGCGGAGGCTGAATGTCTCCTCAATCAAGCTCTGGAGTGTGGATATAGTCTCCTGGACACTGCGGTGATCTACGGATACGGAGCGAATGAATCTCTGATCGGCGAGGCCCTCAATGGCCGTCGGGACGAGTTTGTGCTCGCCAGCAAATGTGGCATCTTCCGTGCCGATGATGGGAGCCGTGTGATCGACAATCGCCCGGAGCGGTTGAAGCGCGCTTGCGAAGATAGTCTGAAGCGCCTCAAGACGGATGTCATCGACCTCTATTATCTGCACCGCTGGGACAAGGTGGTGCCGATTGAGGAGAGCGTGGGGGCGCTATCGGAGCTTGTCCAGGAAGGCAAGATCAAGGCGATCGGCCTGTCGGAAGTCTCGGTGCCCACTCTGGTCAGAGCGCATGCGACCCATCCGATTTCTGCCGTCCAAAGCGAGTACTCGCTTTTCACACGCAACCCGGAAATCGCGATGCTGGCGGCCTGCCGGCAGCTCGACATCACCTTCGTTGCCTTTTCACCCCTGGCGCGTGGCCTGTTGAGCGGCCAGCTGCGCGACCCCTCGAAACTCAAGCCGGGGGATCTGCGCCGCAATATGCCGAGATTCCAAGGCAGCAATTTCGTCGCGAATATGCAGCTCGTCGATGGGCTCAAGGAAATTGCCAGTGATGCCGGCTGCACGATGGCGCAGGTCGCTCTGGCGTGGCTTCTTGCCAAGGGGGACGATATCATCCCGATCCCGGGCACAACCTCTGGAGCGCACCTTCGCGAGAATGCCGAGGCGGCGGATATCGTCCTGCCTGCCGGAGCGCTTCCACGCCTTGATGCCCTGATCAACGAGAAGACAGTAAGCGGCGCGCGTTACAGCCCCGCCATCCAAAGTGAGATCGATACCGAGGAATTTGGCGCCTCATGCGGGGCGGTCTAGAGCCTCTGGCCTTCACTCGTTCGCATGCGGACGTTGGCGGGAGATGTCGGCGGCGCGGTTTTTGCTCGCCGCTGCCGTCGTCGTTGAATGCGGTCTGCTTTGCGATGTCATAAGCGGCGCAAACGAAACCTCTGTGTGACGCGCACGGCCAAGTCCAGCCCCCGCATTCCAGGCACAAAGAGGAAGCCGGAGCGGCTGCGCTCGCGGCCGTCATGCTTCGGGGGCAGGAGGGCAGGGCTCGATGTACCGGCTGCGCTTATGGTCCGTGCGCCATTCCAGAGGTCTGGAGCGGCTTTACAAATGGGTCGAGGGCACCATGGTCGCCTTCGATCCGGTGTTTTCTCGGCTCGGTTACGACCGTGTCGAGCGCCCGATCGCGTTCGTCGAGCGCAACGTTAAGGGGCTGCTCTTCGATTGCGAGATGTGCGGCCAATGCGTGCTGTCGTCGACTGGCATGTCCTGTCCGATGAACTGCCCCAAACAGCTTCGCAATGGACCATGCGGAGGTGTCAGGCCGGGCGGCTTCTGCGAGGTGCGGCCATGGATGCGCTGCGTTTGGGTGGATGCCTGGAACGGTGCACAGACGATGCGCAACGGCGCGTGGATCGAAGAGGTCCTGCCGCCCGTCGATCGCAGCCTTAAAGGCTCGTCCTCATGGCTCCGCGTTGCGCGCGAGAAAGCGGCAGCGCGTAGAGCGGTGCCGGTGCGAAGCCGGGCGCGGGCCATCGTCGCCCGAGCCTTTGCCGGCGCCCGACGCAACGAACCTGCCTCCGCACCTCTGGCCGAGGAGCCGAAGAGCGCAGTCAATCAGGAGGCGCAGCGGTGAGCGGATCGAGCGAGTTCACCCATCCGTTTCAGGCCTACGAGGCGCCGCCACCGGGGCATTCGTCCGGAAGTCGACTGGAGCGCGTCCTGCGGCAAGGCCGTTTTGCCGTGACTGCGGAACTGAACCCGCCAGATTCCGCCAATGCGGAGGATGTGTTCGAGGCGGCGCGCCCTCTTGCTGAAGTCGTCGATGCGATCAACGCGACCGACGCGTCCGGTGCCAATTGCCATATGTCGTCGATCGGTATCTGCTCGCTTCTGACCCGGGCCGGCTATGGAACGATCTATCAGATCTCGTGCCGCGATCGGAATCGCATCGCCATCCAGGGCGATGTCCTCGGTGCCGCGGCGATGGGGGTCAAGAATGTTTTGTGTCTGACCGGCGACGGCGTCGGGGTTGGGGATCAGCCCGGGGCGAAGCCGGTTTTCGACCTCGATTCCATCTCACTGTTGCGGGCGCTCAAGACGATGCGCGATGAGGGCGCGTTTTTGTCTGGCCGCAAGATCACCAGCCCTCCGCATCTGTTTCTCGGTGCGGCGGAAAACCCTTGCGTGCCGCCTCTCGAATGGCGGCCGGAACGACTGCGAAAAAAGATCGACGCCGGAGCGGAATATATCCAGACCAATTATATCTTCGACATGCCGGTCTTCGAGGCCTTCATGGCGCGAGTGCGTGATCTCGGTCTCGACAAGAAGGTATTCATTCTCGCCGGTGTGGGTCCGCTTGCCTCGGCGCGTGCGGCGCGATGGATGCGCTCCAACGTCCCCGGTATCCATATCCCCGACCATGTAATCGAGCGCCTGGAGAAGGCCGAGAAGCCGGGCGAAGAGGGAAAGCGCTTGGCGATCGAGCTCATTCAGCAGATCCGTGAGATCAAAGGTGTCGCCGGGGTGCATGTCATGGCCTATCGCCGCGAACATCAGGTTTCCGACATCATTCTGGAATCGGGCGTCCTGAAGGGACGCAGGCCGGAGGGGGCGCGGCGGGCACGGGGAGTGCCGGGCTCAAGACACGGTAGGGGCTCCGGGGAATGAGGGCGTCTCTCCAACAATCGATGTGCGGCCGCCTTCTGGAGAGGCGCACTGATTGCCCGAGTCTCTACCTACCTCAAGGTGGGCGCTCCCGTCCGACACCATGTCGTCCCCACAACAAGAAACGGGCGCAGCCTCGCGGCTGCGCCCGTCATACCGTCGCCGCGCGCCCTTCAGGCGAGGGTGATGCGGTTGTCTTCCGTCAGCGCCGTGCGCAGTTTCTCCAAAGCGCGGCTCTCGATCTGGCGTACACGCTCCTTGGAAATGCCAAGTTCCTGCCCCAGCGCTTCGAGCGTGGCGCCTTCCTCTTCGAGACGGCGCCGGCGGACGATCTTCAATTCGCGTTCGTTGAGAACGCTCAAAGCTGAATAGAGCCAGCCCGACCAGCGCTCTGAATCGATATGATTGCCCACCGTCTCGTCCTGGAGAGGCGCGTCGGAGGCAATGAAATCCTGCCGATCGGCGCTGGAGCCGTCGGATTCGATGATCGGCGCATTGAGGGAGGTATCCGGGCCGGAAAGCCTGGAATCCATCAAGGCAACATCGTTGCTGGACACGCCGATCGCCTGCGCTATCTCGTTGTACATCTCCGGTGCATTGATCATCTCCGAGCCGCGGGAGAGGCGGGCTCTGAGACGACGGAGATTGAAGAAAAGCGATTTTTGCGCCGACGACGTTCCGCCGCGTACAATCGACCAGTTGCGCAGGATGTGGTCCTGGATTGAGGCGCGTATCCACCATGTCGCGTAGGTGGAAAAGCGCACTTCCCGTTCGGGCTCAAAGCGTGCCGCAGCTTCCAGGAGTCCGACATGGCCTTCCTGGATGAGATCGTTCATGGACAGCCCGAAATGCCGGAAGCGTGCTGCGATCGAAATGACCAATCGCATATGGGCCGAGGTCAGGCGATGCAGTGCCTGCTGGTCCCGTTTTTCCTTCCACGCGACCGCGAGTTCGCGCTCTTCGTCCCGTTCAAGATAGGGAGCCTTCATGGCTGCCCGGACTATCTGGCGTCGTGAGTTGCTGGAATCGTTCATGCCAACCTTCCCGCCTGTGTGAAACTTTGCCCGTTTACGTCCCTTCCCTGTAACACTTCTAAACACCGTTTTGTTTCCGCTGAAACAGAAAAACCCGACCTGCCGGTCGGGTTCCCTGTTCACAAAAGCGTTTTTGGCCCTAGATGGGCCGCGCGCGGATTTAAGCGGCTTCTTCGCGCGCCTCGTCCTCTTCCTGAGCGCGCTTGCGCTTGGGGCTCGCCTCGATCATTTTCTCGATCTTGCGTTGCGCTTCCGTCTCGGAGGTCTTCTCCACGGCGGCCACTTCGCGCGCCATCCGATCGATCGCCGCTTCGTAAAGTTGGCGCTCGGAATAGGACGGCTCCGGCTGTGCCTCGGAGCGATAGAGATCGCGGACGACCTCCGAAATGGCGATAAGGTCGCCAGAATTGATCTTGGCTTCGTATTCCTGTGCGCGGCGGCTCCACATGGTGCGCTTGACGCGGGCGCGTCCGCAAACCGTCTCCAGGGCCTTGCCGACGGTCGGTTCGTCAGCAAGCTTGCGCATGCCGACAGAAGCCGCCTTGGCGACAGGGACGCGCAACGTCATCTTATCCTTGTCGAAGTCGATGACGAACAATTCGAGCTTCATTCCGGCGACTTCCTGCGTTTCCACATCGACGATGCGGCCAACGCCGTGGGCCGGATAAACAATGCTCTCGTTCGTACGAAAACCCTGACGCTTCAACGTCTTCTTTGTTGTCATACGCGTGCGACTCCTGAGTTCGGAAAAGGCAGCTTCGCCGGGGGCGTGGTGCCGAGGGCGCTTTAGTCTGCGCGGGGGACCTTTCTGACGACACAGGGCTGACGACACAAAGTTTACCGCTGCCTTGAGCAGCGGCTATCATCCTGTCGTTATTCCATGCCGGAATTATGAGATCGGAACACGAGCACGTCCGATCTTCCGAACATAGTTCAAAAGGGCGTAGAAATCAAGGATTTGTTGCGCGCGCACGGCGAAGACGCGCGGGGGCAGGGAGCCTCCGCGCTGTCAGGTACAGAATTGGGCTGCCAGCTTAGTCGCCTTCACCGGCTTCCGGCGAGAAGTACTTCTCGAGCTTGTTTTCCTCGCCATCGTGTTCCTTGGAGTCGGGCAAGGGATCACGTTTCATGGTGAGGTTCGGCCATTTCTCTGCGTATTCGGCGTTGAGCGTCAGCCACTTCTCCAGTCCCGGCTCGGTATCGGGGCGGATCGCATCGGCCGGGCACTCCGGCTCGCACACACCGCAATCGATGCATTCGTCAGGATGGATGACGAGCATCGTCTCGCCTTCGTAAAAACAGTCGACCGGGCACACCTCGACGCAATCGGTATATTTGCACCGGATGCAATTGTCGGTCACGACGTAGGTCATTCTCTACTCCGCGTCAGCGCTTGCGTTCGGGGCCTAATGGCTTTTCGGCGAGGGTGCAAGGGTGTGCAGCCAACCCAGACATGCAGCCGCAGGCGCTTTAAAATTGAGCGTGCCCGGAGAGTTAGCAGCCTCCGTCAGCTTCGCCGTTTCATCGCAATGAGCGCCCGCCGCTCGCGGGGGCTCGGACGGTGTTGGGGCGCAGGCGGGTGCGTGGCTTCGGGCGATACGCCACTCTCATCTCGGGAGGCCTCACCACTCGCGCCGATCTCCCGGTAAAGCGTCGCTGCGACCGAAAAGGAGCCTCGCCGCTCGGCGAAGCCTAGCGCTTCCACCACCTTCACGCCCGCGGGCAGGGCGAGGGTGAGAACATCACCGATGCGCACCAGACGGCTCGCCTGATCGGCTTTCTGCCGATTGATGCGCACATGCCCGTCACTGATAAATTTCTGCGCGGCGGAGCGTGTTCGCACGAAACGGGCATGCCAGAGCCAGCGGTCGAGCCGCTGCGCCTCTCTCGTGCCCGCTTCGTCCGCCGACGCTTTCGCCAATCGCGCTCCCTTTCGGCTGGCCCTGAGCTCCTACTTGTCGGAGGAGCCGAGCTTCTCCTTCAGCGCCGCAAGGGCCGCGAACGGGCTATCCGGATCCGCCCGCTTTTCCCGCTCCTGTCGCTGGGGGCGCTGGGGCGGGCGCTTGGGAAGCCCTTGCTCACCACGGTGGCGGAACTTGCCCTTTTTGTGCTGTGGTTTGGACGGGGCTGGGCCGTGCGGCGCCGCTGCCGCTTCCACACCCTCGGCTGCCGGCTTCTGGGTGCCGCCACGGCCTGTGGCACGGCGCGGAGAGCGCTTAGCTTTGCTGGGGCGACGTTCCTCGCGCCGCGGCATGCCGCCATAGCGCCAGATCTCCAAAAAGGCCGGCTCGGTCTTCGCTTCGGCTTCGGTTGCGGCTTGGGTCTCGCCGCCCACATCTGTTGAAGCGTCTGCAATCGTGGCTTCTGTGGATGCCGCGGTATGATCGCCCGTAGTCTCCGGTGCGGGTGCTTGTTCTTCAGGCGCCAGCGGGGTCGCCGCGCCTTCGACGGTGGCCATTCCGGTTTCCGCACCAAGTCCCGGCCCGACACCGGTTGCGGCCTCGCTACCCTCCAGAGGTTTCTCTTCGCGGGGTGCTTCTTCGACGTCGGCGCTTTCAGAGCTCGTCGCAGCCAATGTATCGGAGGCTGCGATGGGCGCTTCGGCTTCAGCGGCTTCGGCGGTTGCCGCCACATCCTGGCCGTCCGCGGTTGCGGTCTCTTCCGCCATTTGCTCGGCCTCGGCAGCAACAGCTTCCTCGGCCGTTGCATCTGCCGTCTCAGGCGTCTCCGGTTGCGCGGCCGGTAGAGGTCGCCGCTCCACGCGGTAGCCGAGGCCGTTCAAGATCACGCCCATGTCTTCGCCCGAGGCTCCGAGAAGAGACGTCATCGCGGATGTGACGGTGAAACCGCCGCCTTCCTCTATGGCTCCTGCAGGCGGCTCGACCTCACGGCCGGGGCGCCAGGTGAGGGCGGGACGGATGAGATCGGCCAGCCGCTCGAGAATATCGATACGCACGGCGCGTCGCCCGAAGATGCGGTAGCCGAACCGATGATAGATCGCAGGATCGATCTCTGGGTCGACGTTGACGGAGGTGCGCCCGGAGGCCGACACCGACGCCACTTCGGCGATGCTGTCGCGCTCGTCTCGGCCCTTGTGCAGGGCTTCAAGCTCCGCCAGCAGGGTCGCCGGGGCGGGCTTCAGCAGCATCGGCAGGTAAATGTGGTAGGCGCCAAAGCGCACGCCGTGGCGCCTCAGACCGGCGCGGGCGTCCTGGTCGAGTGAGCGCACTTCTTCCAGAACGTCGCGACGGTCCAGAATGCCGAGTTTTTCCTTCAGCTGATAAGCGATGCCCCGCGCCAAGCCGGAGAGACTCTCGTCGGCGTCCAACTCGAGGAGGGGCTTCAGATGTGTCCCGATCTGATTGGACAACCAGACCGTCAGTCGTGCCTCGACTTTCTCGCGGCTCGGGCCGGTGAGCTGCTCGTCAGCAAGGAGCAGGATCCGCGGCTTCAACGGCTCGCTTTCGGCGAGCAACCGCGCCACGGGCTCGCCATGCCAGCGGATGATCGCGCCGGACGTCAGCAGGAATCCGGCATCGTCTGAACGTGACAGACGCTCAGCCCGCTCGGCGACCGCCGTGCCCAGCGCCTTTGCTGCGGCTGTGCGAACCGTTTTTGCATCCGAACCCTCCGCCTTGGCGTCGGGTGTGAAGCGAAAGCCGATCAGCGTGCCGACATGCTCGCCCTCCACCAGCACGTCGCCCCCTGGGGTGATCTCGGCCTCAAGCATTGTATTCTCCTTCAACCGGCGCATCAGAACGCTAGTTCGCCGATCGACAAAGCGTTTTGTAAGCCTGTCGTGAAGTGCGTCAGATAGCCTATCCTCAACGCGCTTCGTCTCTTCGCGCCAATAGCTCGGATCGGCAAGCCAGTCCGGCTGGTTGGCCACAAAGGTCCACGTACGAATTTCTGCGATGCGCGCCGACAATGTGTCGATGTCGCCATCGGTGCGGTCGGCACGCTTCACCTGCGGCGCAAGCCAGTCAGGTGGAACGGAGCCTTTGTCCATAAGAAAAGTGAAGATCGAACCAATCAATCCGGCATGCTGAGCAGGCGCAATGCGTCGATAATCTGGCAGCCGGCAGATATCCCACAAACGCTCCACGGCCTTGGGATGCGTCAGTCGGTCGGTGATGTCGTCATCGCGCACCAAGAGTTCGAGCGCGACCTGGTCGGCCGCCGGTGGCGATTTCGTCAAAAAGGGATGCTTCGGGGGCTGCTCCAGCGAGGCGCGCAGGGCCTCGTGGGAGGAGAAATCGAGTCGATCATTGCGCCATTGCAACACCCGAACCGCTTCGAAACGATGGCTTTCCAGCGCTTCCACCAGGGGTGGCTCGAAGGGAGAGACCGTTCCCGTCACGCCAAACGTCCCGTCGCGCATATAACGGCCGGCGCGCCCAGCGATCTGGCCAAGCTCGGCGGCTGTCAGGGGGCGGTGCTGATACCCGTCGAATTTGCGCGCCGAGGCGAAGGCGACATGGTCGACATCGAGGTTGAGGCCCATGCCGATCGCATCGGTCGCTACAAGAAAATCGACATCGCCTGATTGATAAAGTTCCACCTGACGATTGCGCGTGCGCGGCGAAAGAGCGCCTAGGACGGCTGCCGCACCACCCCGCTGCCGTCGCATCAGCTCGCCGATTGCATAAACTTCGTCGGCCGAGAAGGCGACGATCGCGGAGCGCTCCGGCAGGCGCGTGAGCTTCTTTTGGCCGGCATAAGCGAGGACCGACATGCGCGGGCGTGTGACGATATGCGCCCCCGGCAGAAGGCCTTCGATGACGCCGCGCATCGTCGATGCGCCAAGCAGCAGGGTTTCCTGGCTGCCGCGCAGCGAGAGGATTCGGTCGGTGAAGACGTGGCCACGTTCAAGATCTGCGGCAAGCTGAATCTCGTCGATCGCTGCAAAAGCGGCGTCCGTATTGCGCGGCATCGCCTCCACTGTGGAGACCCAATACCGCGGTTCCGGCGGGACGATCTTCTCCTCGCCGGTGACGAGCGCCACCTTGTCGGCGCCGGCGCGCTGGGCCACCCGGCTATAGACCTCGCGCGCCAGCAGCCTGAGCGGCAGGCCGATGATGCCGGTCTCATGGCCGAGCATGCGCTCGATGGCGAGATGCGTCTTGCCGGTGTTGGTGGGGCCGAGCACCGCGGTGACGTTGCGGGCGCTCCACTGCCGTGGATTGTCGGAGGTCACATTCATCAGGCGATGGCGAAAACCGTTGGGACGAGTTCGAATGCGCGAGCGCGGATTGACTTAATGGTTCCGGCCCGACTCGAACGACTCTTGAACAAAAGCGGATCGAATCGACGACTCTTCTGGATTCAGGATTCGTTCCTCGGGCTCGACCGTGAAGCTCACAAGCGTGTTAGCGAGAGCAGATGACATATGCGGTTGAGGCCTTGAAACAAGGTTAGCAAAAAGCGAACGCCTGTGCGCCGCAGGACGGCTGATGTCGAAAGCATAGGCCGTTTTGACGAACGAATCGCCGACGAATCGGCAGGCTCAGCAAGTTCAACTTCCGTTCTCTCCACATATGGGGGATGGCGTCCGCATAGCGCAAGATCTGCATGCCACCGTGCGGCCATGCGCCCTTAATGATCAAGGGGTCAAAGGCGCTTCTTAACGATTTCGTCTCAAAACGGGACATTCACTGCACTTTGAGGCGGTCTGCCGTGGCTGTGAGAACACCCACTTCCGTTCTCACGCGTATCTTTACGGGGATCGCAAGCCCGATCGTTTCGATCGGCGCCAGCCAAACCTCCATATCTTTGTTTGCGGCCATGAACCGCTCGCTCTTCTTCTGAGCCCGATGGCCGGCAATGGGGACGTAGCGAACGGCACAGACGACGACCGGGCCGGAATAGCTCTTGCTGCCACCGTGGTAGCGCTCAGCACGCGCAAAACGCATTATGATATCGAAACGTTTGTTGTTCTCAAAAATCGGTGCCCGGTGTTTGCACAGGTCTTTGCCGTGGCGGCCGGCGATTGGCATGATGAGAGCACTCAGAGGATCGATGACCCCTATTTTGTGCTCCGGTTTCAGCGGCACACGGTCGGCATATTGCTTGCCGGGCTTGTCTGCTTTGAAACGAAAATCGCTCACCCGACCTTTTTCGAAGCTGAGTGACAAATCCTCAGCCTCTCCATCCTCGACCCAATGGCGATGATAGCTTTGCGCCTCTGCGGCATCTGTGAGTGTGCCTGTGGCTTCGACATTGACCCGAGCATCGGAAAAAAGCCGGCTGAAGCCGCTTGCCTTGGCGTATCCCTCCGCCTGGTAGCGGCGTTTCTCCACGCTCAGGCTGGCCTTTATCTTCCCGACCGGTACGCCCATAAGAGACGCGCCGTAGCGCACCGTCAGTGTGGCCGCCGCGACCCGTGGGGCGGAAAGTGCCGCACCCCCCGCCATGACGAGAGCAGCGAATATCGGCAGGAAAAAAACCGTTTGAGCATGCTGGTGCCGCATTGGCGGAAGCTCCATCTTGGTGGCGGCGCACCCCTATCTTTTGCCTAGGGGCGAAAGCCGGCCTTTTTCGGGCTCGTATTGTTGCTTCATGCGGGTCTCGCTGCGGCTGACGACTTGACCCTTGCGGCCACACTCCTTATAGGAGCGCTTTCGAAAAACCGGGCTTGAAGTGCCGTCCCGGCTGCGTCATGCGCAGGACGGTCCGCCCTCCAGATCAGATTATGAGGTTCTCCATGGCGCGCCGTTGCGAGCTGACCGGCAAGGCCGTCCTGACCGGCAACAATGTGAGCCACGCCAACAACAAGTCCCGGCGTCGGTTTCTTCCCAATCTGTGCAACGTGTCGCTGATGAGCGATGCGCTCGGGCGCGCGGTGCGGATGCGCATTTCCGCGGCTGCGCTGCGCAGCGTGGAGCATCGTGGCGGGCTCGACGCTTTCCTTCTCAAGGCGCAGGCTGACGAGCTGTCGCCGAAGGCGAAGCTTCTGAAGCGCGAGATCGCCAAGAAGGCGGCCAGCGCGGAAGCTGCTGCGGCCTGAATTGACTGCGATCTTCCCAACGCACCGGAGACGCGGTTTTCTGACCGCGGTCGGCGCCATGGCTGCGGTCGTGGTGGCGTCGAACATTCTTGTTCAGTATCCGGTGCAGGGGCATATCGGCGGTTACAACCTGGCCGATCTTTTGACGTGGGGTGCGTTCACCTATCCGCTCGCGTTCCTCGTCAATGATATGACCAACCGGACCTTCGGGCCAAAGGCGGCCCGTCGTGTGGTGTTTGTTGGTTTCCTTCTGGCTGTGATCGTTTCCACCGTTCTCGCCACGCCGCGGATCGCAGTGGCCTCGGGTTCGGCCTTTTTCGCCGCTCAGATGATGGATGTCGGGATCTTTCATCGCCTGCGGGCAGGGCACTGGTGGCGTGCGCCTGTGGTCTCGAGCCTTATCGGCTCCGCCCTCGATACGGTGATCTTCTTTTCGCTCGCTTTCGCCGCGGTCTTCGGCGTTCTTGGCGCGAACGACGCGTTCGCGATCGAGACGGCGCCTCTCTTTGGGGCCATTCCTCTTATTGAGGTGCCGCGCTGGGTATCCTGGGCGCTCGGCGATTTTTCCGTGAAGCTTCTGATCGCCGCTTTGGCACTCGTTCCCTACGGTTTCCTCATCCGCATGGTGACGCCGTGGCAGCCGCACAGCGGTGTCGCGCGCGGCTGAGATAGCCCTGACAAGGTGCTGACAAAGCGGGCATGGCCCGCTTTTTTTCGTCTCTGGTTTTTGTCGAAGTTTCGAGCCTCGTTACGCGGCGCGGTTGCGGCGCGGGCGCGGAGGACGCGTTACTCCCGGAATGTCCGTTTCAAAAAGCTCGGCGAGCTTTTCCGTCATGGCGCCGGCAAGCTCTTCCGCATCCACGATCGTGACGGCTCGCTTGTAATAGCGCGTCACGTCGTGCCCGATGCCGATCGCCAAGAGCTCCACCGGTGAGCGGTTCTCGATCTCGTCGATGACGTGGCGCAGATGCTTTTCGAGGTAATTGCCGGAATTGACCGAGAGCGTGGAATCGTCGACCGGCGCGCCGTCGGAAATCACCATCATGATGCGCCGCTGTTCAGACCTTGCCAGAAGCCGCTGATGCGCCCAATCGAGCGCCTCGCCGTCGATATTTTCCTTCAGGAGCCCCTCGCGCATCATCAGCCCGAGATTGCGCCTGGACCGCCGCCAGGGCGCGTCGGCGCTTTTGTAGATGATGTGGCGGAGATCGTTGAGACGGCCGGGATGCGGCGGCTTGCCGGCGCGCAGCCATTCCTCGCGCGCCTGCCCACCTTTCCAGGCGCGTGTCGTGAAGCCAAGGATCTCCACGCGCACGCCGCAACGTTCCAGCGTGCGGGCGAGAACGTCGGCGCAGATCGCGGCAACCGTAATCGGGCGCCCGCGCATGGAGCCGGAATTGTCGAGAAGCAAAGTCACCACGGTGTCGCGAAATTCCGTGTCGCGCTCCTGCTTGAAAGAAAGCGACGCGAACGGATCTGTGACTACGCGTGACAGTCTTGCCGGATCGAGGACCCCTTCTTCGAGATCGAAATCCCAGGCGCGGTTTTGCTGGGCGAGAAGGCGCCGCTGCAGACGATTGGCAAGACGTGCGACCGCCCCGGCGAGGCTCACGAGCTGCTTGTCGAGATAAGAGCGCAAGCGGTCGAGCTCTTCGGGCGGGCACAGATCCTGCGCAGCCACCACCTCGTCGTGTTTCGTGGTGTAGACGTTGTAATCGCTGACGGGCGTATTCTGTCCGTAAAAATCGGGCCGGCGCCCCTCGGCGTAGGGGTCCGTCTCAGCGGAATCCTCTGCCTCGAGAAACTCTTCGGTCGTCTGCTCGGTACGCTCGCTGTCAGAGACCTCGTCGTCTTCTTCGCCGGAAGCTTCCGTCTCCTGCGGTTCGGCGGAGGCGTCGTTGTCGTCGTCGGATTCGCCGCGCGCACCTTCACTCGTGTCGGAGGTCTCGTCGCTATCGTCCCCGCCGTCTTCCTCCTCGCTTTCTCCGTCCTGACCCGCCTCGCTGCCCATGTCGAGGGAGGCGAGAAGGTCGCGCAACGCGCGGGCGAAGGCATTCTGGTCGGAAATCGATTGTGACAGCCGGTCGAGCTCGGCGCTGGATCGCTCCTCGATGAAGTCGCGCCACAGGTCGACGACCTTTTCCGCGCTCTTGGGCGCCGGCTGCCCGGTCAGCCGCTCGCGCATCAGCAGTGCGAGCGCATCTTCCAGCGGCGCTTCGGCGCGGTCGCGGATATCCTCGTACTGGCTGCGATGGTATTTGTCCTCCAGCATCGCTGAGAGGTTCTCGCGTACGCCCGTCATACGCCGTGCGCCGATCGCTTCGCAGCGCGCCTGTTCCACGGCATCGAAGATTGCCCGGGCCTGCTCACCTTGTGGCGCGAAGCGGCGATGCATCTTGTCGTCATGGCAGGCAAGGCGAAGCGCCATAGCATCGCCAAGGCCTCGGGTGACCGCGATGTCGTTGGCGCTCATGCGCCGGGCGGGCTCCGGCAAGCGCACGCGATGACCGAGAAGCTGTGGCCGGTCGGACGCGAAGACAACCTCAAGTTCACGATCGCCCGCCACCGCCTTCACGCAAGACGCCAGGGCCCGCTTGAACGGATCCGTCGGAGTTTCTTTGTTGCGTCCGCTCATGCCGTGTGCCGCACCTCAGCTCAGAACCAGGTTCGCCGCCGATTCCGGCAGCTCCTTGCCGAAGCAGCGCTGATAAAATTCGGCCACCAGCGGCTGTTCGAGCTCGTCGCATTTGTTGAGGAAGGTGACGCGGAAGGCGAAGCCGAGATCGGAGAAGATCTCCGCATTCTCTGCCCAGGTGATCACCGTCCGCGGGCTCATTACCGTCGACAGATCGCCATTGACGAAGGCATTGCGGGTCATGTCGGCAACACGCACCATACGGCTTGCCTGATCGCGGCCTTCCGGATTGCGCAGATGCGAAACCTTCGAGAGGACGATGTCGACCTCGTTGTCGTGCGGCAGATAATTGAGCGTGGTGACGATCGACCAGCGGTCCATCTGGCCCTGATTGATCTGTTGCGTGCCGTGATAGAGCCCGGAGGTGTCGCCAAGCCCGACCGTGTTGGCCGTGGCAAAGAGGCGGAAAGCCGGATGCGGGCGGATGACCCGGTTCTGGTCGAGGAGCGTCAGGCGTCCGGAAACCTCGAGCACGCGCTGAATGACGAACATCACGTCGGGGCGGCCGGCATCGTATTCGTCGAAGACGAGGGCTGTGTTGGTCTGAATCGCCCAGGGCAGGATGCCGTCGCGAAATTCCGTCACCTGCATGCCGTCGCGCACGACGATGGCATCCTTGCCGACGAGATCGATGCGGCTGATATGGCTGTCGAGATTGACACGCACGCATGGCCAGTTGAGCCGCGCTGCGACCTGCTCGATATGCGTCGACTTGCCGGTGCCGTGATAGCCGGTCACCATCACACGACGGTTGTGGGCGAAGCCCGCCAGGATCGCCAACGTCGTCTCACGATCGAAGAGATAATCCTCGTCGAGATCGGGGACATGCGCATCGCCCTGCGAAAAGGCGGGCACTTCCAGGTCTGAATCGATGCCGAAGACCTGCCTGACCGACACCTTCATATCGGGGATCGCGGGGGTGTTCTCGACGGCTTCCTGCATGACAAATTCCTTCCTTCGGCGCCGTGTGCGCCGGCTCTGTTCGCGGCGTCAGAGAACCCTGATCTAGCAGAAACCAACGCTCTTCAAATAGCTGTAGGCCTGGATAATCTCCCGGAGTTTTTCCTCCAGGGAACGGTCGCCGCCATTGGCGTCGGGGTGATGGCGCTTCACGAGCGTCTTATACCGCGCCTTTACTTCGTCGGGGCCAGCGGTCTCGTCAAGGCCCAGGGTGGCGAGTGACTTCCTCTCCATGTTGCGCACGGAGCGTCGGGTCGGCTCTTCTGAAGGCCGGCTTCTGAAGCCGTCGCCGAAGAGATGGAACGGGTCATCGGTCTTGCCCGTAAAGCCATATTTCGCGCGGCCTCCGGGGCGTGGGCTTTCATCGGTTCGCGCATTGGAACCCATACGCCAAGTCGGCCTGTGGCCGATGATCGATTCCTTCTGGAAGGATTGGACGTCGTTGTCGTCGAGCCCGGCGAAATAATTGTACGATTTGTTGTAGGCGCGCACATGCTCCAGGCAGAACCAAAAATATTCGCCCTCCGCGTCACGGCCCTTCGGCGCGCGATGGGTGGCGGATGCATTGCAGCCGTCCGCGTCGCAGACGCGGGTCGCCTTCTCCTCCTGCTTGGGCTTCTTGGTGCCCTTGCGGGTTCTAATCTTGTCGAACAGGTCCGATTCAAGCTTCATGGAATCAATATGCCCGCCGCGGCGGGCCCTCTCAAGCCGTACCTCAACGCCAATCAGACAGAACGGGAGGAACGATGAGCGTTCGTGAAAATATGGAAGACAAACTTAATGGTGCCCTTTCCCCCGAGGAGCTGACCATTACCGATGAATCGCATCTTCATGCCGGTCATGGTGGCGCACATCCTGAGGGTGAGAGCCACTTCCGTATCCATATTGTGTCTGCGGCCTTCGAAGGGAAGAGCCGTGTGGAGCGCCATCGCATGATCAATGAAATCCTGGTCGAGGAGCTGAAGAACAGAGTGCACGCGCTCGCCGTGCGGGCGTATGCGCCTAGCGAAGGCAGCCGGTAGGGCGGCCAGCCTCCTAAGCGAGGGCCGCCAGCGTCTAGATCGGCAAGCTCGGCACCTGTGCGGTCGCCACTGGCGTGACCGGGGTCACCCGTATCTGAGTGAGCCGGTTCCGGGTCTTGCGCAGAACCTTGAAGCGGAAGCCGTGGAAGGTGAACTCCTGTCCGGCTTCAGGAATGGTCTGTGCTTCGTGAATCACAAGCCCCGCCATGGTCGTCGCCTCTTCGTCGGGCAGTGTCCAGTCGAAGGCGCGGTTGAGATCGCGGATTGGCACAGTACCCTCCACGATGATGGAGCCGTCGGGCTGCTGGCGTACGCCCTGAATCTCCACATCGTGCTCGTCTGCGATCTCGCCGACGATCTCTTCCAGGATGTCCTCCAAGGTGATCAGGCCCATCACTTCGCCGTATTCGTCGACGACGAGCGCAAAGTGAATTTTGCGGCGCAGGAACTCGTTGAGCTGCGCCTGCAAGGAGGTCGTGTCGGGCACGAACCAGGGCTTTGAGGCAACCGCCATGATATCGAGGGCGGTCGCGTCGCCGCCAGCAGCCGCGAGCGCCCGCAAGACGTCCTTGGCATGGAGAATTCCGACAATGTTCTCGGTCTCGCCGCGCCAAAGGGGCAAGCGCGTGAAGGGGCTCTCAATCACCTGGGTGACGAGCTTTTCCGCCGGATCATCGGCATTGAGGGCCTGCATGGCGGTGCGGTGAACCATGACGTCGGAGACATCGAGCTCGTTGAGGTCCAAAAGACCGCCCAGCATGTCGCGAGCACCCTTTTGCACACTGCCTTCGCGGTGCAGAAGATCGACGGCGCCACGAAGCTCCTCGTGGCCCGACAAAAGCACTTCATTGCTCGCCGCAACGCCGAACAGGCGCAAGAGCGACGATACGAAGCGCTGAACGGCCATCACGACGGGCGCGAAGACACGCACGACCGTCGAAACGAAAGGTGAGACGGCGAGGGCGAAGCGGTCGGGCGTCGTGATCGCCCAGGTTTTCGGCAAGACCTCTGCAAAGACGAGGACCAGGACCGTCATGACGAACGTCGCTGCCGCCACACCTGCATCGCCCAACATGTCGATGAAGGCAGCCGTGGCGAGGGCGGACGCCAGGATGTTGACCAGGTTGTTGCCGAGAAGCAGCGAGGAGATCATGCGTTCGCGACGATCGATCAGACGTGAGACGATGCCCGCTCGCGCATCGCCCGACCTCTCCATCTGGTGCATGCGGGCGCGTGATGCCGCCGTCAAAGCGGTCTCCGATCCGGAGAAGAAGGCGGAAAGGAAAAGCAGAATGACAATGGCAAGCAGAGTGGCTGCGAGCCACATGGGTTATTCTCCTGTTTGAGGGGCGGGCGCCGGCTTGGCTGCAAGCTCGTCGGTGAGGAAAGCCTCTACCGAATGGGGTGCGATATCCTCCGCGATGAAAGCCTGACCAATCCCTCGGCTCAAGATAAAGGTGAGACGGCCAGCTTTGACCTTTTTGTCCTGGGCAATGTGATCCATCAATTCCGAGGTGGAAAATCCGCTACCCGGAATGCTGTTCATGTGGGTTGGCAGGCCCGCGGCGGCAAGATGTCTCTCAACGCGCTCCGCCGCCTCCGGCGCACAAAATCCCTGCTGGACCGAAAAGCGATGAGCCATGGCCATTCCGATCGCCACACCCTCGCCATGGATGATGCGGCTGGCG
This sequence comes from Rhodopseudomonas julia, assembly GCF_030813515.1. Taxonomy (NCBI): domain Bacteria; kingdom Pseudomonadati; phylum Pseudomonadota; class Alphaproteobacteria; order Hyphomicrobiales; family Nitrobacteraceae; genus Rhodopseudomonas; species Rhodopseudomonas julia. The sequence goes on from NZ_JAUSUK010000001.1 coordinate 1,930,290, forward strand.
TCGTAGTTGCATGCAGCCTCAAGTGCATGTCCGAAAGTGTGGCCGAGATTGAGGAGGGCCCGCACTCCCGCTTCGCGTTCGTCGGCAGCGACGACGCGCGCTTTGGCTGCCACGCTTCGGCGGATGGCTTCTCCGCGCGCGTCCTTGCCGGAGAACACGTCCGGCTGATTTTCCTCGAGCCACGCGAAGAAATCGGCATCGTCGATTAATCCGTATTTGGCGACTTCGGCATAGCCGGCACGAAACTCGCGTGGCGGAAGGGTATCGAGCACACCCGTATCGGCAAGGACCAGCCGCGGCTGGAAGAAGGCGCCGACGAGGTTCTTGCCTTCCGGCGTGTTGATGCCGGTTTTGCCACCGACGGATGAATCCACCTGAGCGAGAAGGCTCGTCGCCACCTGGACGAGTGTCATGCCTCTGCGGGTGATCGCGGCGGCAAAGCCTGCCAGGTCGCCGACCACGCCGCCGCCGAGCGCGACGACGATGTCGGACCGTTCGAGCCGGGCCGCAAGCAGCTCTCTCACTACGCGTTCCAGAGTGGCGAAGCTTTTGGATGCCTCCCCAGGCGCGACGATGATTTCGACGCAGTCGATTTCTGCGTCGCTGAGGGCCCGGCGAACGGGTTCAAGATACAGGCGGCCGACATTCTCATCTGTGATGATTGCGGCGCGGCGGGCGTCCATCCGCGCGGCCATGTGGCGTCCGAGATTGGGGATGAGATTGGCGGCGACGAGCACGTCGTAGCTGCGCTCGCCAAGCTCCACATGTACGGAACTCATGATGGGTTCTCGCTGGTCAGAAATTTATCAAGGGCGGAAAGAACGTCTGCCACGACGGTGTGGTGCGGCACGTCGCGGGAGGCGACCGTGAGTGTGGCGAGGGCGTAGGTGGGCTCGCGGCGGGCGAGGAGATCCGCCAAGATTTCTTTCGGGTTGGGTTTGCGCAAGAGCGGCCGATTCGATCGGCGCCTGACACGGTCGAAGAGGAGGTCGAGATCGGCCTTGAGCCAAATCGAGACGGCGTCATTGGCGATCGCCTGACGTGTCTCCGCGTCTTCGAACGCGCCCCCGCCGGTCGCAATCACCGTCGGGCCCGTGGTGAGAAGACGCCGGATGACCTTCTTCTCTCCCTCACGAAAATGCGCTTCGCCGTAAGTCGCGAAAATGTCGGCGATCGTCAGGTTGGCGGCCGCTTCGATTTCCTGGTCGGCATCTTTGAAAGGAAGGTTGAGTGTCGCAGCGAGGCGGCGGCCGACGCTGGTCTTGCCAGCACCCATCATCCCCACGAGGACGATGTTTCGCGCACCCAAACGCTCGACGACGCGTTCCGCGGCGCCTTCCTCAATGCGTGAATATTTCTTGCTTTCAGTTCGCAACATGCCCCGTCCCGGCCCATAATCGGCTCGCTATAAAGCTTTATCTGTTGCCGTGCATCCCTTGAAATAGCAGCGGAAGCGGCGATAAGGGGCTCACCTAAACGGGCGGTTCGAATGCCAAGTCTCTTTCGCTTCTTGTTTGTCATCGCGGTTCTGGCCGCAATCGTCTACGGTGGCATGATCGCGCTGACGCTTCTTGTGGAGCCCAATCCTCGGGAGATGAGCGTGCGTATTCCTGCGGAGCGGGTCAATCAGTGAGTGCAGCCTCGTCCCCAACGGGGGATGCTCGGCCGCGCCCGCGCCGACCGCGCGATCGTCTCGATATCGAAGCGTTTCTGGAGATGCTGGCGGCTGAGCGGGGGGCGTCTGCCAATACGCTTGCGGCTTATCGGCGCGACCTGCTCGATGCCCTCGGCACGATCAGCGATCTGCGTGCGGTCGGTGGCGAGGGTGTGCGCGATTATATCACAACGCTTGCGGGGCGCGGCATGAGCCCGGCGACGCAAAGCCGGCGGGTTTCCGCACTACGCCAGTTCTTCCGTTTCCTCCTTTCCGAAGGCCTGCGCCGCGACGATCCGACGATCGTTCTCGATCGTCCGAAGCCGCGTCGCGGACTGCCAAAGACCTTGTCTGTCGAAGAGGTTGGTACCTTGTTGGAGACCGCGCGCGCGCGGGCAGACCGCGAGGCGCCGTCTGCGAGGCGGTTGGCTGCAACACGTACGCGCGCGCTTCTGGAGCTTCTCTACGCCACCGGCCTGCGCGTTTCGGAGCTCGTCGGGCTGCCGGCGAGTGCTGCGACCGGTGAGCGTCCCTTTCTGATCGTAACCGGCAAAGGGGGGCGCGAACGGCTTGTGCCTTTGAACGAAGACGCCCGTCTGGCGATGCGCGATTACCGAGCCCTCCTCAGCGAAAGGCAGGCGGGGCGAAGCCCGTTTCTGTTTCCGGCAGCGTCGGCCTGCGGGCATCTGACGCGCCAGGCTTTTGCGCGTGACTTGAAGGAGGTCGGTATCGAGGCCGGCATATCGCCGGCGCGCCTATCGCCGCATGTCTTGCGTCACGCCTTCGCGACGCATCTCCTGTCAGGCGGGGCCGATCTCCGGGCCGTGCAGACCTTGCTCGGCCATGCCGACATTTCGACTACACAGATTTATACCCATATTCTGGAGGAGCGTATGAAGACGCTCGTCCAGGAACATCACCCTCTTGGGCGCATGCGCTGATGATGTCGCCCTCAAAGCGCGGCTGACGATGAGATGGGGGCCGATTGTCGCCTCCGCTTGACTTGACAACGCCCCATCGCCAGTTTGCGGCCACCTTAAGGATCAACTGCCTTACATGCGCCACTTCCTCGATTTTGAAAAACCCGTCGCCGACCTCGAAGGCCAGATTCAGGAGCTGCGTCGGCTGCAGGAAAGCGATGACAGCGTTTCCACCGACGAGGAAATCGCCAATCTGGAAACGAAAGCGCGGGATGCGCTCAAGAACCTCTATGCCAAGCTAACGCCCTGGCAGAAGGCGCTCGTTGCCCGCCATCCCGACCGGCCGCATGCGAGCCGTTACATCTCCTCGCTGATCAAGGACTTCACGCTCCTTGCCGGCGACCGGAAATTCGCCGAAGACCGCGCGGTTCTTGCCGGCCTCGGACGTTTCCGCGGCGAGCCGGTGGCTGTCCTTGGCCAGGAGAAGGGTTTCGACACGCAGTCGCGGCTCAGACACAATTTCGGCATGGGCCGCCCGGAGGGCTACCGCAAGGCGGTGAGGCTCATGGAAATGGCTGACCGTTTCGGCCTGCCGGTCATCGCTTTCGTCGATACGGCAGGGGCTTATCCGGGTGTCGGGGCTGAGGAACGAGGCCAGGCGGAGGCGATTGCGCGCTCCACGGAGGCCTGTCTCGGGCTCGGCGTGCCGAACGTTTCCGTCATCATCGGCGAGGGCGGATCGGGGGGCGCGATCGCGCTCGCCACCGCCAACCGCGTCTATATGCTCGAGCATGCGATCTATTCGGTGATTTCCCCGGAAGGGGCTGCATCGATCCTGTGGCGGGATTCCACACGCGCCGAAGAGGCCGCCACCGCGATGAAGGTGACGGCCGAAGATCTCAAGAATCTCAAGGTGATAGACTCCATCATCAGCGAGCCGTTGGGCGGCGCCCATCGCGATCCGGACGCCGTGATTGCTGCCGTGGGCGACGTGATCGCCGGCGCGCTCGGCGAATTCCGCGGCCTGCCGGCGCATGATATCCGGCTGCAGCGGCGGGAAAAATTCCTGGCGATCGGACGCAGTCTCGGCTGATTTCGCGGTCTCGAGCCGCGTTCGGAGAGTTTCAGCCAAGCAGACCGGGGAAAAGTGCCGCTGACCGCGAAATTCGCGGTGTCTGCGACGATTTCGTCACACTCGGCGAAATTCGCCGTGGGTGCGGCAGGAAATCGCCGCATTTCATTGGCTTAAACCTCCCGGCAACGATATGCCTTTAGAAATCCGCAAGAGACAGGGGAAGAGGCTCTTCGGGTCATGATGACAGCATTCTTTTCACGCGCTGCGCGCGTCGCGGCTCTCATCGTCACAGGTCTGGCGGTTCTCATCCTTGCCGGCTGCAACGATTTCGAGGGCATGGCCAAGCATCTTCGGCCGCTTTCGCATTCCACCAAATCGCTCATCGCCAAAAAGGGCATGAGCGAGACGAGCCCGATCCTTGTTCGCCTGTTCAAGGAGGAATCGGAGCTCGAGGTTTGGAAGCAGGAGAAGGCGACCGGGCGATACGCGCTCCTCAAAACCTACGACATCTGCAAATGGTCGGGTAAGCTCGGCCCCAAGCAGAGGGAAGGCGATCGTCAGGCGCCGGAAGGTTTTTACACCATCACGCCGGCGCAGCTGAACCCGAACTCCTCCTACTATCTGTCGTTCAACATGGGCTATCCGAACGCCTATGACCGTTCGCTCGGGCGCACCGGCTCGCATCTCATGGTGCACGGCGCCTGCTCGTCGCGCGGCTGCTACGCCATGGACGACGACCAGATCCAGGAAATCTACACGCTGGCGCGGCTTGCCTTCCAGGGCGGACAGAAATCCTTCCAGGTGCATGCCTTCCCGTTCCGCATGACGCCGGAAAATCTCGCCAAGCATCGCCGCAACGAGAATTACGCCTTCTGGAAAATGCTGAAAGAGGGCAGCGACGTCTTCGAGCTCACCCGCCAGGAACCGAAAGTCGCCGTGTGCTCGAAGCAATATGTCTTCGGCACCGAGCGCCAGGCCGGCATGAGCTATTCGCCGAGTGCCTCCTGCGCGCCGAAGGTGGACGATACGGTTCGTCTCGCTGTCGCCAAGAAGCGCGCCGAAGACGAGCTGCGCGAAGACAAGATCGCGAGCAATCTCAACGACCGCGACTATGCCAAGATCGCCGTCGCCGATCTGATGCGCGATCCGAGGCAGAAGAACGAAGTGCCGCCGACGCTTCTGGCGCTCGCCCGCGGCACGATGCCGGCCGAAGCCGCATCCCGGAACGCCCCGCAGAATGCTCCGATGTCGACGCCGGCCGATGCGCCTGTGATGACGGCGAGCATTCCGGAACGCTCCGAAAGCGGCAAGACGGGCGCGGAAACGCAGGTCGCCTCCGAGACGCCGACGGGCGCAGAGCCCGCGATGGCGACCGCCTACGCGCCGCAGCAGGAAGAGGACGCCGGCCTCCTGTCGCGGCTGATCAAGAAAGTCTGGTAGCGCGAGCCATGCTGGCCGCGGCCTTTCGGGCCAGGCAGCGATTTCAAAAGACGGCTTCAAAGCACACGAACGGCGCGGGCGACCGCGCCGTTTTTTTTGGGGGCGCGCTCATTCTTCGTTTTCGCTCGCGCATTCCCTGCACTGCCTAGAGGGTCTTGTTGCGACCGCCGTTTCGCCTGCGATGCCGTTCAGACGCCATGCAATCTTTCGAGTGGCGCGGGTTTTCGGCCTCGGCCTCATCGGACCTCGGGGCATCTTCCGGCGGCCGGTGCCCCGAAAATGCCGAGGCGCTCGTAGCCCATCATCCCGGCCGCGAGCCCGATAGCGGCAAAGACGATGACGGCCTGATCCGGACCGAAGGCGTCCAGGATGAAACCGAAGAGGGGGGCTCCCGCCGTCTGGCCGATGGCGATGGTGAGAAAGCCAATCATCAGGCCTGTCGCTGGGCGACTGGAGAGCGCCGAAACACCCCAAACCAGATAGATTCCGGTCAGCATCACATAGGCCGCGCCGAAGAGAGCGCCGCCTGCGAGCGTCGTTGCGGGGGTGGTGAGGGCCGAGCCGGTCGCGAGGATGCCGAGCGCCATCATCGCCAGAAAGGCGCGATGCGTCCGGTCGATGCCAAAGCGTTTCACCAGGGTGCCTGCCGAGGCGCCGGCAATTCCCGCAATGCCGATGGCGGTCCACAAAACGCCGATGCCGCTCGTGCCCCAGCCGAGCCTTTGCGATGCGAGCTCGCCGCCGAAGGACCAAAGGGAGGTGCTTGCGGCGCCCATGAGGAAAGAGGCTGCGACGAGGCGGATCAAGGGGCCGGTTACGGGTGGCAGGTGACTGCCCGCAGCGGAGTTGCGGCGCGTCGGCGGAAGCGCGACTGCGGCTGCTAGCGCCACGAGAAGGGCGGCTGCGGCGAAGCCCGCGAAGGCGAGACGCCATTCCCCGCCGATCGCCAGGGCGACGGGGCCAGAGAGTGCGACCCCAGCACTGGTGCCCGCATTGATCGCGGTGTTGGTGGCGTTCTGCCGCTCGGCCCGGACCGCGGCAGCGACGGCCGCGGCCATGGGCGGAGAGGCGAGGCCGGTGCTCGACCCTGCCAAAAGCACGGCGCCGGCCAGCCAGGCGGCATTGGGCGCGGCGGCGATCGCGGTCATGCCGGCCGCGGCGACGAGGGCCGCCGCGATTGCCACGGCGCGCGCCCCGAAACGTTCGGTGAGGACGGCCGAGGCAATGATCGTCAGGCAATAGCCAAGAAAGGATCCGCCCGAGAGGACGCCCGACAGCGCCGGGCCGAGCGACAGATCGGCATCGACCTCCGGCAGAAACAGACCGAAGGCGAAACGGGCAAAGCCGTAACAGACGGCGATCAGGCCGAAACCGACGGCGCCCAGGCGAAGGGCCGGGCTCACGGGCGTTGTCCGGCGTCAGCGTCGGCGACAAGGATTGCCGCTGCTCGGCGTGCCGCCGCGACCGCGGCCGGACCGCGATAGACAGCGGCGGCCGTCGCGCCCTCGTAGAGAACCAGAACCTCATCCGTCAGGCGCGCGCCGGTACGCTCGCCGAGCTCCGTTGCGAGGATCTCGGCCAGGCGCCTACGAAAGGCTTCCTTTTGGGCGAGGACGGCGGCGCGAACTTCCGGGATATTGCCGCCGGTCTCTCCGAGGGCGCGTAGGAAAAGACAGCCACGGGCGCCTTCCTCCCGCATCCATGTCTCCAAAGCCGCAAAGACGCCGTCGACGCTCTCGACGCCCTTGAACGTGCGCATGAAGCGGCGATCGCGCTCGGCGAGAACGGCCGCCATCAGGGCGGTTTTGTTGCCGGCATGCTTGTAGAGGGTGCGCGTGGACATGCCGGCGGCTTGAGTCAACCGGTCCATCCCGGTGGCGGTGAAGCCGTTCAGATCGAAGAGCTGTTCGGCGGCGGCGAGGAGCCGGGTTTTCGTTTCCATCGCAGGGCATGTAAAACGTACGTTTTACATTTCAAGGATCGGCTTCGAAATCCGCTCGGCGTGCGCGGTGTGTGCGGGCATGGGCGCCAGCCATGCGGCCGATGGGGTGCTCTCACAGGGTGTGAGGGACAGGGGGGCCGTTCGGGGGAGGGCGACTTAGCCGCTCGCTGGGAGATGCCTGTCGCCTGAGTCCGGTGTTGCGGGAAGAGGGGGGATCGCGATCCGGTAGAATTTCGTGTCGACGTCGACGAGCGGGAAGCTTGGCGGCAGCTCGGTCTTGTCGATCTCCGCAAAGCCGTTCTTCTCATAGAAGCGGTGGGCCGCGAGAAATTTTGCCGTGGTGCCGAGGAAGATCTCGGCGAGGCCGCGTTCCGCCGCGGCGGCGAGCGCGGTTTGCAAAAGCCTCGATGAGACGGCGTGGGGGCGGCCGCGATGGGTCGCGGCCACGAACATCTTGCGCAAGGCGGCCTGGTTGTCGCCGATATCCTTGAGCGCGATCGTGCCGACGACGCGCTCCCCCTCCTTCGCCACCCAGAAATCGCCCTTGCCGACCCGGTAGAAACTCTCGATGGCACAAAGATCCGGCTGCTCGTCCAGCGTGATCGGGATCGCAAATTCGCGCTGCTGGATCGGCAGGATGAGATCGAGCACGCCCTGCTGGTCGGCTTTCTCGTAAGGGGAGATCGTGACGGGCATGGATGTCTCAGAGCTCAGAAGGTGTGTTTGGGTCCGCGCGGGAGACGGGGTTTATTGCGACGGCGATGTCTTGTCCCAGAGGAATACAGCAATCCACTCGGTCATCGTCAGGGCGCCTATCGGCATCTCTCGCATCGATCACGCGCTCTCCTCGAGCGACCAATAACGCCACTGCCGGTGATGGATCGGCGAAAAGCCGGCGTATTGCGGGGCGATGGGCTCGCGCACAACGTGCCAGCGATGTGGCGCTGCTTGTGAGCCGCCGAACAATGCGGTGGCGGAGAGTTACTTACAAGTGTGGCTGAAAATACGTTGCGTGACTTCGTGCGCCATGTGCAAATACCGTGTAGGTGATCCGCTATCGACTGGAGGGGGAGTCATGCTGGCGCAAGGCGCCTGCGATTCCTATTTATGCACCGTGATGACATTTCGAATCTTCGAATGGGCGACGCTGAAGGACTACGACAACGCGAAAGCTGCCGCGACCGATCGCATTATCAAGAAGCAGTCGCGTGGGAACGTTTCAGCGCAAAACGGGTGGTCCATGACCATGCCGCAGCTCCTCAAACAATCACGGGACGCCGACAAGGCGATGGATTCGCTTCGGCGAGCGATGCCCTCTGATTGAGGCTGTTGTTGTCGTGGAACTGGGGGTGACGCGGAAAAGCAGCTCGGCCTTGTCTGTGACGAGTGGAATCGAGCTGAGAAGGCCATAAAGCTGGCCGAGCAAGTAAATGGCGAGATCATCAATCCCGCTATTTACGAGCTTCGCTACGCTGGTCGGCGCATCGTGGAGGCGATACAGTGCCTACCTGACGGGGAGGATTCGGAGGCTATCGCTCTCCTCCGGGATGCCTATTTCGACTGCAGTCGCGCACGCCACGACGCGATTGATGCTGCGACCTCCAAGATTGCCGCGGACCTTGCGATTGCGGTCGACAAACTTGGGCCGGAAGCCGTCCTCGAAGGCTTTCCCTCATTCTCAAAGCTGAAATCCAGACTGGATGTCACCCGGCGGCTGATTTCGATTTCTCGGGAGGACCGAGAAAATCGCGCCAGGATCTATGAGACCCTCGAAAACGATCATCTCACAGAGATCGTTGAGGGATATAATGAATTTACTGCAAGCGAGCCGATCCTCAGGCGATATGCTCTGAGGCGACGAAGAGGCCTCTTGATCGAGCGTGCGATGTGGCTTGCGGCCATCATCGTGGGAGTGTGGGCAACCTGGGCCTTCAGCTGAAGCGTGCTGAGCCGCCTGTTCTGAAGGTGACTCTTGCCCGCTCTTTCCCGACGTGCATCTCCACCACGCGTCGTCTGGTGCGGTGCGAAGCAATGATCTCTGGCGCTATGGGGAGAGAAAGATAGACGCTCTCCGGTAATCTTACCCCTTGGCGCGGACGGCGCGGTTGGCCAGAAAGTCCATTTCGGCCGCGCTTTCGCGTGGGCGATGGGCGCGCTTTTTCGGGGGCGCGCTCGGATCCCCGGTTTCCATGACCGGCTCGGGGAGGCGGTGCGGTGTCGGCCCTGCCCAGGCATAGAGCGCCACGGGCTCCGAAAAGCCTCTGAGCGTGTGTTCGCCGAGGGGCGTCCAATGGGCGGGGGCGTGGTCCGCGACTTTCTGGACGGCAAGCGCCGGCACGCCGAAAACCTTGGTCATCGCCTGGACGCGCGCAACCTGATTGACGATTGGGCCGATCACCGAAAACGACAGACGCGAGGCCGTGCCGATATTGCCGAACATGACGTTGCCGCGCGTCAGCCCGACGCCGTAATCGAGCGGCTCTTCACCGGCCGCACTTCGGGCCTCGTTCAAGAGCGCGAGCCTTTGCCAGCCCTTTTCGATGGCGCGGCTCGCGGCCTGCGCAGCCTCGTTCTCCGACGACCAGCAATCGAGCGGGAACAGCGCGATGACGGCATCGCCGATGAAATTCAGGATGTCGCCGCCTTCCTCTTCGATGGAGGCGGCGATGCAATCGAAATAGGAATTCAACAGGTCGATGTAATCGGCGCGCGGGATGCGCTCGGCGAAGGCCGTGGAATTTCTGAGGTCGCTGTAGAGGATGATCGCCGGCACCGTCTCGCCGTCGCCGCGATGGATCTGACCGCCGAGCACGCGTGGGCCGGCGCGATGGCCGAGATAGGTTTCGGCAATCGTATTGGCCATGCGCGACAGGATCATCACCTTGCCGGAAAGAGCGAAGCGGCGGGTGACGCGCTGAAGCGCTGCGATCTCGGCATCTGAAAAGCCGCTCGGGCGCGTGCAGCAATACGAGACGATGATGCCGCTGCGGGAGTGCGCTATGCCTTTGCCGGGGATGGCGAGATCGATCGCAAAGGCGATGTAATCGGTGAAGCCTTCGTCGGCGAATTCCTGCAGGATCGGGAAATCGACGAGTTTCTCCGGCCCCTGGAGCGCGCGCCGGAAGACGTCGCTGCCGCTCTCCACCAGCACCTTGAAAGGGCTTTGCCGCCACGCCTCGCTGACATGGTCGGGTTCGGGATTGTAGGCGATCTGCTCGAAGGCGACTTCCTGGCCTTCGCGCCAGATCACCGCCTCAACTTGAAACAGTGGGTGGAGCGTCGTCCAATTGACCATAGCGCGGCCGATCGGAATGCCGACGCTGAAGATGCGATCGCACATGCCTTGAAAGAGCTCGGTCGGGTCGGGTTCGCCAAAGGCCTGTTCGACCAGCCAGGAGGTGACGTTGTCGACGAGCGTGCTTGAGGACATGAAAGATCCTTGGCCGACACCAAGAGCCGCCCGCGCCTGCGGCACGAGCGGTGGTGTCATCCTGAGCTGTTGTTCAAAGCAATTCTAGCCGGCCGCGTGCGGGCCGACTAGAGCGCTGGTTGTGGGGCGCGCTCTTTAGACCAGCGCGCCGTGGCAGTGCTTGAACTTCTTGCCGGAGCCGCAAGGGCAGGGCGAGTTGCGCCCGACCTTGCCCCAGGTGGAGGGGTCGTCGGGATCGATGATGGCGGCGCCTGCACCTTCGCCGCCGGCATAAGCGCTGCTTGCGGCAGCCGCACCGGCCCCGACGGGAAGCGCGCCGGCTCCCGCCCGCTCCGACCCGCCGCCATCGACCATGGCAAATTCATCCTCGCCGGTGGTCGCATCGACATGATGGGCGACGCCTTCCGGCGGCCGCAGCGTTTCTTCAAGCGGTTCGCGCTCGGCGAGCTCGACATGCATGAGCTGCGCGGTGACGGCACGGCGAAGCTCGGAGAGCATCGCCTGGAAGAGCTCGAAGCCTTCGGTCTTGTATTCGTTCAACGGATCGCGCTGGCCGTAGCCGCGGAAGCCGATGACGGAGCGCAGCTGGTCGAGCTGCGCCAGATGCTCGCGCCACAGCTGGTCGAGGGTGCGCAAGAGGATCTGCTTTTCCACCATGCGCATGAGCTCTGGGCCGAAACGGCTCGCCTTGCGGGCCATCAGCTCGTCGGCGGCCTTTTCGATGCGCTCGCGCATCTCCGCATCGGCGATGCCTTCCTCCGCGGCCCATTCATCGATCGGCAGATCGAGGGCGAGGATCTGTGCGACTTCCGCCTTCAGGCCCTCCACATCCCATTGCTCGGCATAGGCGCGCTCGGGGATGTGCTTGGAGACGATTTCGTCGACCGTCTCGTGGCGCATGTCGCGGACGGTTTCCGCCGTCTCCTCCTGGCGCATGAGATCGATGCGCTGCTCGAAAACGACCTTGCGCTGGTCGTTCATGACGTCGTCGTATTTGAGCAGGTTCTTGCGGATGTCGAAGTTGTGGCCTTCGACCTTGCTCTGAGCCCGCTCGAGCGCCTTGTTGATCCAGGGATGGACGATCGCCTCGCCCTCCTTGAGACCGAGCTTCGTCAGCATGCCGTCCATGCGGTCTGAGCCGAAGATGCGCATCAGATCGTCCTGCAGGGACAGATAGAATTGCGAACGACCGGGATCGCCCTGACGGCCGGAACGGCCACGCAGCTGGTTGTCGATGCGCCGGCTTTCGTGGCGCTCGGTGGCGAGCACCATCAGGCCGCCGGCATCGAGTGCCTCGCGCTTCATGCGTTCCAGATCGGCGCGGATCGCCTTTTCCTTGGCCTCACGCTCGGGCCCTTCCTCCATCTCGCCGAGCTCTGCGGCGAGGCGCATATCGACATTGCCGCCGAGCTGAATATCGGTGCCGCGGCCGGCCATGTTGGTGGCGATGGTGATGGCGCCGGGCTTGCCGGCCTGGGAGATGATGATGGCTTCCTGCTCGTGATGGCGGGCGTTGAGGATGTTGAAGTCCTTGATGCCACTCGTCTTGAGGCGCTCGGCCAGAAGCTCCGACTTTTCGATCGACGTGGTGCCGACGAGAACCGGCTGACCGCGCTCGCGGCAATCTTTGATCGTCTCGATGATCGCGGCGTATTTTTCTTCCACCGTGCGGAAGACCTGGTCGTCCTCGTCGATGCGGGCGACCGGGACATTGGTCGGCACCTCGACGACGTCGAGGCCGTAGATGTCCATGAACTCGTCGGCTTCCGTCATCGCCGTGCCGGTCATGCCGGCGAGCTTTTCGTAGAGGCGGAAATAATTCTGGAAGGTGATGGAGGCGAGCGTCTGGTTCTCCGGCTGGATCTTGACGTGCTCCTTGGCCTCGAGCGCCTGGTGCAGGCCTTCCGAATAGCGCCGGCCTTCCATCATGCGGCCGGTGAATTCGTCGATGATGACGACCTGGCCGTTCTTGACGATGTAATCCTTGTCGCGCTGGAAGATCTTGTGCGCCTTCAAGGCATTGTTGAGGTGATGGACGACGGCGACGTTTTCCACGTCGTACAGATTGTCGCCCTTCAGGAGCTCGGCGGCCTCCAGGAGACGCTCGGCATGTTCGGTGCCGTCTTCGGTCAGCGTCGCGGAGCGGACCTTCTCGTCGATCTCGTAATCTTCCCGCTTCAGCTGCGGGATGATGGCGTCGATCGCCTGATAGAGCTCCGACTTGTCTTCCACCGGACCGGAAATGATGAGAGGCGTGCGCGCTTCGTCGATCAGGATGGAATCCACCTCGTCGACGATGGCGTAATGGTGACCGCGCTGCACCATGGCGCCGAGGTCGTATTCCATATTGTCGCGCAGATAATCGAAGCCGAATTCGTTGTTGGTGCCGTAGGTGACGTCGGCGCGGTAGGCGCGGCGACGCTCGTCCTGCGACAGGCCGTGGACGATGACGCCCACAGAAAGGCCGAGGAAGCGATAGATGCGGCCCATCCAATCCGCGTCGCGGCTCGCCAGATAATCGTTGACGGTGACGACGTGGACGCCCTTGCCCGTGAGGGCGTTCAAATAGACCGGCAAGGTGGCGACGAGCGTCTTACCTTCACCCGTCTTCATTTCGGAGATGGCGCCTTCGTTCAAAACCATGCCGCCGATGAGCTGCACGTCGAAGGGGCGTTGTCCGAGAACGCGTTTCGCCGCCTCGCGCACGGTGGCGAAGGCGGGCACCAAAAGATCGTCGACTCTGGCGCCGTTTTCGAGCTGTTGGCGGAATTCCAGGGTGCGACCGGCGAGCTCTTCGTCGCTCAGCCTTGCCGTCTCGTCCTCGAGCGCATTGATCTGATCGACGAGGGGACGATACTTTTTGACGCGGCGGTCCGACGGGGTGCCAAAGACCTTGCGGCCCAAACTGCCCAAGCCCAGCATAAAATCATCCTCTTCGTCGGCAAATTACCGATGTCGGCGTGTCGTGAGGCCGCTCATCGCTTCGAAGTGGCGCGGGGATCAGCGTTGAAAGCCGTCGAGCCGGCGCCCCCGCTTCTGGACGGCGGGCCGGGGGAGAGATAAGAACGGAGGTGAATCATGTCAATCTGCGGCGCTTGCGCAGACATCGCGCCGATGTCGATCGAGGACCCATCATGACCATCCGGAACACGCCGTGCAAGATCGGCGGCGCAAGCGGCGCCCTCGCCGCTCTCGTCATCGCGACCGGTGCCTTCATCGCTTCCGCCCATGCCCAGGAGGCGCCGTCGCCCGATGCGGTGGCGCGCGTCGGCGACACGATCATCACCGAAAAGGATCTGTCGGAAGCGGCGAACGATTTCTCCGACGAACTCGACCGCGTGCCCGGCCCGCGCCGGCGCGCCGTTCTCGTCGACGTCCTCGTCGACATGGAGCTCCTGGCGGAGGCGGCGCGCGAGAAGGGGCTCGACAAGACCCCCGATTTCGATCAGCGCCTGGAATTCCTGAAGACCCGCGCGCTCAGGAACGAGTACGTGGAGAAAGAGATCGTCAACGCCGTCACCGACGACGAGGTGAAGGCGGAGTACGACAAACAGATTTCCGGCTTCAAACCCGAGGAGGAGGTGCATGCCCGCCACATCCTCGTGACGACCAAGGAAGAAGCCGAAGAGATCATCAAAGAGCTCGATGCCGGCAAGGATTTCGCCGAGCTCGCCAAGGAAAAGTCGACCGGACCGAGCGGCCCGCAGGGTGGCGATCTCGGCTATTTCCCGAAAGGCCGCATGGTGCCGGAATTCGACAAGGCCGTGTTCGAGCTGGAGCCCGGCGAATACAGCAAAGAGCCGGTGAAGTCGGAATTCGGCTGGCACGTGATCAAGCTCGAAGACAAGCGCATGTCGAGCCCGCCGCCGCTTGACGACATCAAGGAACAGCTGCGCGGCGTTCTGGTGCGGCAGAAGTTCAACGAGGTGATGACGAAGCTGCGCGACGACACCACCATCGAAGTCTACAACAAGGCGAATGCCGAGCCTGCGGCGGATGGCGAAGCCGGGTCCGATGAAGGTGCGGCCGAAGCGGGCGCTTCCGATGATGGGGCTCCTTCCGGCGCCGATGCGGGGCAGAACCAGTAAGAATGAGCGCAAGCGTTTCGCCGCTGGCGCCCCGCGAATTCGCGGAGCTGCCGCAACTTGAGGGAGTTCGGCTTGCGACGGTTGCGGCCGGCATCCGCTACAAGGGCCGCACCGACCTCCTTCTGATCGCTTTCGATCCGCCGGCGACGGTCGCCGGTGTCTTCACGCGGTCGAAATGCCCGTCTGCGCCGGTCGATTGGTGCCGGGCGCAGCTTCCGCGCGGACGTGCCGCGGGGCTCGTGGTCAATTCCGGCAATGCCAACGCTTTTACCGGCGCTAAGGGCGCGGCCGCGACGAAGGCGAGCGCAGAGGCGGCCGCCGAGGCCCTCGGCTGTGCGCCGGAGGACATCTTTCTCGCCTCGACCGGCGTGATCGGCGAACCGCTCGACCCGGAGCCGTTCCGGCGGCATCTCGGCCCGCTCGCTCAAGAGGCGCGCGGCGACCGTTTCCGCGAGGCGGCGGAAGCGATCATGACCACCGACACGTTTCCGAAGCTCGCCCATAAAGAGGTGACGATCGGGGGCAGGCGGGTGAACGTGCAGGGCATCGCCAAGGGCGCCGGCATGATCGCGCCGGACATGGCGACGATGCTCGCCTTCGTCTTCACCGATGCGAAGATTTCGCCGATGGCCTTGCAGACGGCTTTGTCGGAGGCCGTGAAAACGAGCTTCAACGCGATCACCGTCGACAGCGATACCTCCACGTCGGACACGCTGCTCGCCTTTGCCACTGGCACGGCCGGTGCGGAGATCGTGCCGGGAAGTGGCGATTTTCAGAGTTTTATGGAGGCTTTGACCGAGGTCTGTCGTTCGCTCGCCTTCCAGGTGGTGAAGGATGGGGAAGGCGCGCGCAAATTCCTCGAAGTCGCCGTGACGGGCGCCGAAACCGATGCGTCGGCGAAGACGATCGCGCTTTCGATCGCCAATTCGCCCTTGGTGAAGACGGCCGTTGCCGGCGAGGACGCCAATTGGGGGCGTGTGGTGATGGCCGTCGGCAAGGCGGGCGAGCCCGCCGACCGCGACCGGCTTTCCATCTGGTTCGGTCCGCATCGCGTCGCCGTCGACGGTGCGCGCGACCCGGATTATTCGGAAGAGGCCGCCTCCGCCTATATGACCGGGGCGGAGCTTGCGGTGAAGGTCGATCTCGGGCTCGGCAGCGGCCAGGCGACCGTCTGGACCTGCGACCTCACCAAGGAATACGTCGCCATCAACGGCGATTATCGCAGCTGAACGAGGCCGCGATGAAGCTTCTCCTCGTCGTCGCCGTGGCGCTTGTCGATCCCGACGGGCGCGTGCTTCTGGCTCGTCGCCCGGACCATAAGGAGTTCGGCGGTATGTGGGAGTTTCCCGGCGGCAAGGTCGAGGCAAGCGAAAGTCCCGAAGCTGCTCTCATCCGGGAACTGCGCGAAGAACTCGGGATCGATGTGCAGGAAGCCTGTCTGGCGCCGCTGACGTTCGCCAGCCATGCTTATCCAAATCTTCATCTGCTGATGCCACTCTACGTCTGCCGACGCTGGTCTGGCGTGGCGCAGGCTCTCGAAGGACAGGAACTGCGCTGGGTCCGGCCGCAAAAGATGAGAGAGTTTGCCATGCCGCCAGCTGACGAACCGCTGATTTCCCATCTGCTCGATCTGTTGTGAGCGATATGCTGAGATCGCGCCTGCGCGAACTCGCTTTGGCTTGGACATCGCTCCGTCGTGACGAATCCGGCGCGACAGCGGTGGAATATGCCCTCATCTGCTCGCTGATCACCATTGCCGTCGTGGCGGCTTTCAGCGTCTTCATTCCCTCGCTGACGGCCCTTTACGACGGCATTGCGGATCATTTCGCAGAGATCGGCTGGGGTTAGAGCGGCTCACACCGCCCCTTGAGGTTTCGCGTCGATGGGCGCCGGCGTGTATCACGCGGCCTGCCCGGATGCCTCGCATCGCGTTGCCCATCTCTTCGTCCAATCAGTCGCGGTTCTTCTCTTCCAGGAGATGGGCAAGGCTCACCTGCGCCGAGCCGCGTCTCGCAGGCTTTTGCTGGCTTTCATGCGGCGCCCAGCCGGACACGGCATAAAGCTCGAACGTCGCCGGCACCTTCCCTTCGGTATCGCCATAGAGCTCGCGGTAGGCTCCCGCCGCGCGGGCGATGAGCGCCCGCGTCGTCGGCTTGCGGGTGCGCTCCGACAAGGCATTGGAAGCGCCCATCGCCTTCAGCTCCGCCATCAGCTTCAACGGCTCGCGGTAGCGCACGGTCACCACTTCGCGGTCGACGACCGGCAGGGCAAAGCCCGCCCGCTGCAGAAGCGCGCCGACATCGCGGATATCGGCGAAGGGCATGACGCGCGGACTGACGCCGCCCGACATTTCGGCCTCTGCATGCATGAAGGCGTGGCGCAGTTCGGCAAGCGTGCCGCCGCCGGGAAAGACGGCGAGGCAGAGACCGTCGGGCTTCAAAGAGCGACGGATCTGAATGAGCGCGCCCGGCAGATCGTTGGCGTTGTGAAGGCTGAGGACGGAGGCGAAGAGATTGATGCTTTCGGGCGCAAGCGGCAGCGCCTCGTCATCGGCGACGGCGACCTCCGTGCGATGCCGCCTCGCCGCGGCAAGGCTCTGCTCCAAGGGCAGAATTTTGTCCACCTTGCCGCTCGCCAGCAGAGCGTCTGCAAGTGCGGGGCCCCGGCCGAAGGCGGCGACGGCCCGTTCGAAACGCCGTTCCACCATGGCAAGACGTATGGCGACCTCGTCGATCGCTCGTTGCATGAGGAAATCGATGCCTTCCACGGGAGGGGCGGCGCGCTCTTCGCGGCGGCGAAGGAGATGCTTGTCGAGGATCGGGGGAGCGGTCATGCTCGGGTTCTAGCGCAAGACGCGCCATGGTGAAGCGGAATGCGACGCGACATGCCTCTTCGTGCTGCGGGATCGGACGTGGTCGGAGCGCGCAATGGCCTCCGCGACCTCGTGAAAGCGGGGGCGAGACAGGTCGCGGACCTGTTCCTGCCGCCGCTCTGTCCGGTCTGTCGGCGGGCGGTCGGCGCGCATGAGCTTCTGTGTCCGCAATGCTGGGCGAAGCTGCGTTTCATCGAAGAGCCGTTCTGCCCGGTCCTCGGCATCCCCTTCGCCGCCGATCTCGGAGAGGGCATTCTTTCGGCGCAGGCGATTGCCGATCCGCCGCCGTTTTCGCGGGCGCGTTCGGCCGTCCTCTTCGACGAGACGGCGCGCAGCCTCGTGCATCAGTTCAAATATTACGATCAAGCGGCGGTGGCCCGCACGCTGATCGCGCTGACTTTGAGGCCTGCGAGAGAGCTCGCCCGCGAGGGCACGCTCGTCGTGCCCGTGCCGCTCCATCGCTCGCGCCTCTGGCAACGGCGCTTCAATCAATCGGCCGTGCTCGCCAAAGGCATCGCCGATGAGCTCGGTCTTCATGTCGTGCCGCGGGCGCTCATTCGCAGCCGGCGGACGCGGCAGCAAGTCGGTCTGTCGCAAAAGGAGCGGCAGGCCAATCTGCGCGGCGCCTTCAAGGTGCGCGATGCACAAAGAGGCGTCGTCGCCGGCCACCGCATTCTTCTCGTCGACGATGTCTACACCTCCGGCGCAACGGTGAAGGCGGCAACGAAGGCGCTTCTCAAGGCGGGGGCGCAGGAGGTCGACGTCGTGACCTTCGCGCGCGCCGGGATCGTCCCGCTCGGCTGAGTGCAGGCCTTGGGGCGCGGCGTTAAGCCGATGGTTCTGTTGCGGAAGTTTTCCGTGAGGCTATATCTGGGGGAACGCTTGGAGCATTCATGGCCAAAGTCACCATTTATACCCGGCAGTTTTGCGGCTTCTGCAGCTCGGCGATCCGGCTTCTTCAGGAGAAGGGTGCAGAGTACGAAGAGATCGATGCCACCTTCGAGCCCGACAAGCGGGCCGAGATGATGGCGCGCTCGAAACGCCAGACCTTTCCGCAGATCTTCATCGGCAGCCAGCATGTCGGCGGCTGCGACGAACTTTACGCGCTCGACCGGCAGGGGCGGCTGGAGCCTCTGCTTGCGGGCGAGGAGGTGGGATCGTGAGTTTCAAGGCGGCCTGCCTGCAGCTCAATGCAAGCAACGTCGTTTCCGACAACATCGCAACGATCGAGCGGCTGGCACGCCGCGCGGCCGAGGCGGGGGCGCAGTATGTGCAGACGCCGGAAATGAGCAACATCATCGAGCGCGACCGCGAGAAGCTGTTTGCGGCGATCACGACGGAGGCTGACGATCAGACGCTTGCCGCCTGCCGGGCGCTCGCTTCGGAGCTCGGCATCGTCTTCCATATCGGTTCGCTCGCCCTGAAAAGTCAGGACGGGAAGATCGCCAACCGCGCCTTCGCGGTCGGACCGGACGGTGCCATTCTCGCGCGCTACGACAAGATCCATCTCTTCGACGTCGATCTGCCGGGCGGCGAGAGCTGGCGGGAATCGGCGACCTATACGGCGGGCGGCGAGGCGGTGCTCGTGCCGGTCGCCTTCGCCACGCTCGGCGTTTCGATCTGCTACGATGTGCGCTTCCCGCAGCTTTACCGGGCACTCGCCAAGGCGGGTGCGGATGTGTTGACGGCGCCGGCCGCCTTTACCCGCAAGACCGGCGAGGCGCATTGGCACGTTCTGCAGCGCGCCCGGGCGATCGAGAACGGCGCCTTCATGATCTCCGCAGCACAAGCGGGCATCCATCGCGACGGCCGGGAGACTTTCGGGCATTCCATCATCGTCTCGCCCTGGGGCGAGGTGCTGGCCGAGGCCGCTGGCGAGGGCGAGGAGGTGATCCTCGCCGAAATCGACACGGGGCAATCGGCCGAGGCCAGAGGCCGCATTCCCTCGCTCGCCAACGAGCGTAATTTCGCTCCGCCCTCAGTCGGGCCATCCCTTGCGCCATCCGTCGCGCCGCCGATGAGGTCGGCATCATGATCCATTACGATTTGCGTTGTGACGAGGGCCACGGCTTCGACGCCTGGTTTGCAAGTTCAAAGGCCTTCGAAGAGCAGCAAGAGGCCGGTCTGCTCTCTTGTCCGCATTGCGGCTCGGCGGCGGTTGAGCGCGCCTTGATGGCCCCGGCGATTTCGGGCGGACGCGGACGCGAGCCGGTTCACTCCGTTGCGGCCGAGACGGGCTCTGCGGGCGCTCCTGTGGCGGCCGGCGGCGACAAGGGACAGCAGGTGGCGACCACCGTGCCGGCGCCGCTTCTGGAGGCGATGCGCGAGGTGCGGAAATATGTGCAGGCGCACGCCGATTACGTCGGCAATCGCTTTGCCGAAGAGGCGCGCCGCATCCATTACAAGGAAAGCGATCCGCGCGGTATCTACGGCGAGGCGAGCCGCGAAGAGATCAAAGAGCTCAAGGAAGAGGGCGTCGCGTTCCAGCCGCTGCCGGTCCTGCCGGAAGATTTCAACTAGCCTCCTTCCGTCCCGCCTCGAAGCAATCTAGACCTTTTCCTTCCAGTTTTCTAAACCGGCATGGATTGGCACGGGAGGCCCCCATCAGCGGACATCACGATCATCATCATGACCATGGGCACAGCCATGATCATGGTCACGGTCATGGGCATTCCCATGCCCACGGACATGCGCATGGGGCGGGCGGCAACGAGAAGCGCATGGCGATCGCCGCCGCGCTCACCGGCTCGTTCATGCTCGCCGAAGCGATCGGCGGTTTCCTCTCCGGCTCGCTCGCCCTTCTCGCCGATGCCGGCCACATGCTCACCGATTTCGCGTCTTTGTCGCTCGCCTGGTTTGCGTTTCGCATCGCGCGTCGCCCGGCCGATTGGAAGCGCACCTACGGCTTCGACCGCTTTCAGGTTCTGATCGCCTTCGTCAACGGCCTTGCGCTCCTCGCCATCTGCGTCTGGATCATCGTGGAAGCGGTGAGGCGCTTCAATTCGCCGGTCGAGGTGATGGGCACCCCGATGCTGGTGATCGCCGTCCTCGGCCTCATCATCAACATTGCCGTCTTCTTCGTGCTGCACAGCTCGGAGGAGCAGAACCTCAACATGCGCGGCGCCATCCTGCACGTGCTCGGAGATCTTCTGGGCTCCGTCGCCGCGATCATCGCCGCGCTCGTCATCCTGATGACGGGGTGGATGCCGATCGATCCGCTTCTGTCGCTTCTCGTCTGCCTCCTGATCCTGCGCAGCGCCTGGTATGTGACGAGCCAGGCGGGGCATATCCTGCTCGAAGGTGCGCCGGCGGGCGTCGATGTCCGAGAGATCGAGCGCGACCTGCCGCAATCGGTTGCGGGCGTCCTCAACGTGCACCACGTGCATGCCTGGGCGATCAGCGAGGAGCGGCCGATGGTGACCTTGCATGCGCGGCTTGCCGAGGGGGTGGCGACCGATATCACCGTGCGGGCGATCAAGGCGCGCATCGCCGAGCGCTTCGACATCGATCATGCGACGATCGAGGTGGAGGGCCTGCATTGCGCCGACGAGGCGATGAAGCGGGCGTCTTAGGCGGAGATCTTTGCCCGCGCCACGTAATGCATGTGGGCTTGGGGCAGCTTAGCGGGACACAACAAAGAAAGACCCGCCATGCGGGCGGGTCTCCGGTCTGGGTCTTTGCGGGCTCGGGGGAGGTCCGCTGTGGGTTGGGAAAGGCCCGGGGGGCGGGCCTTTCCCATGCAGGATCAGCGCACGACGTAGACGATGCGGTGGCTGCCCGGTTCGACGAGGACCGGCTGGCCGTTCACATAGGCGTACTCGTAGTCGGAATCCGGGATCGGCGTGAGCGTCACGGTTTCGGGGACGCCAGCGCCGACGACCACTTCGCCGTCGAGATAGACGGGCTGGACGGGGTTCGTCTGGACGTAGGTGGTGACGGTCTCCGGCGGGTCGATGATGGCGCCGGCGGCAGAACCGCCGACCGTTCCGGCCGCCCCGCCGATCGCGGCACCGGCCGCCGCACCCACCGGACCGCCGATCAGGGCGCCGGCGACCGCGCCGCCGACCATGCCGGTCGCGCCGCCCGCCGTGCCGCCGGTTTCGGCGCCTGAAGGTTCGTAGGTGGTGACGGGAACGCCGGCATCGGCGTAATGGTCGGTCATGACGACGGGCGAGCCGCTGATCGGTGCCGTCAGATAATCGGAATAGGCCCAGCCCTGCGTGCCCTCATGGGTGACGGTGCACCATTTGCTGCCCTGGAGGCAGCCGTTCACGGTGACCTCGTCCTCACCCGGAATGTAGCCGACAATCGGATATTCCGGGCCGGGGCCGGAGCGGATGTTGAGGTCGGTGGTGGCCGTTGCCGCGCTCTGGGCGAAGGCGCTGGTCGAGAGTGCCGCAAGAGCGGCCGCTGCGAGCGTCACGTTTCTGGCAAATCGCATGATTGTCTCCGTTCTCATTGATGGCGCTACAACTTGAAGGCCGGAGAAGCGGTTCCGGCACGGCGCTCGGAACCGTTCCAGCCTGTGGCAGGTGTGCAACAGCCTTTGATGCAAGCGTTTGGGGCGGCCGGCTTGCTGCCGCCGCAACGCCCGCTAGTTGATTGACGAGACGAAAAGGAATGCCGCGCCCGCGAGGCGGTGGTGCTGATATGAGGAGGCAGAATGCGCAGAGCGGCGGGACCGCGTTTCAAATACTCGCCGGCGGAATTGTGGGCCGACGGAATCGTGCACGGGCTCGGCCTGTCGCTTGCGATCGCAGCCGCGATCGCGGCGCCTCTCGCCTTGAGCGGACGCGTGCCCGCGGGTGAAATGGCGGCGATGGGCGTCTATCTCGGGACGCTCGTTCTCTCGCTCGGGATTTCGGCTGCCTACAATCTGTGGCCGGCAGGAAGCGTGAAGGCCGTCTTGAGGCGTCTCGACCATTCGGCGATCTTTCTTCTGATCGCCGGCACCTACACGCCCTTCATGGCGGTGAGCAAAACCTGGTGGCTTCTCGCCTTCGTGTGGAGCGTGGCGGCGGCGGGCGTGTTCGGGAAACTCTTCGTGCCGCACCGTTTCGACCGCGTGGCTCTCGTCGCCTATCTCGGCCTCGGCTGGTCGGGCATCGTCGCCTATGGGCCGTTGACGGAGGCGCTGTCCTCATCCGTCGTCTGGCTCGTGATCGGCGGCGGCATCGTTTATTCGGTGGGCGTCATCTTCCATGTCTGGCAGCGGCTTCTGTTCCAGAACGCCATCTGGCATGCCTTCGTGGTGACGGCGGCCTGCATCCATTTCGTTGCCGTTTGGAAAAGCGCCATCGCGTGAGGACACATTTGAGCTGGTCCGGACCGGCTCAGGCGACGACCGTGGCGATCTCTTCGACGCCTTCCCAGATCATGTGGCCGGCGACGTAGACGATGATCAGAAGACCGACGTAAGCGATCCACCGCTGCTTGTGCAGGAGGTCGGCGATGAGGCTTGCGGCGATGCCCATCAGCGCGACCGAGAGGACGAGGCCTGCGGCGAGGACCCAGGGGTGCTGGTGCGCGGCCCCGGCCACGGCGAGAACGTTGTCGAGTGACATCGACAAATCGGCCAGAATGATCTGAAAGACCGCCTGGCGCATGGATTTGGGCTGCGGTTCTTCGATGCAAGCGGCGCGGTGGCCGCCGTCATGGCAGGCCCTGCGGTCGGCCTCGAGTTCCCGCCACAGCTTCCACGACACCCACAGAAGCAGGATGCCGCCGGCCAGCAACAGGCCGATGATCTCCAGAAGTTCGACGGCGACGAGCGCAAAGGCGATGCGCATGACGGTCGCCGCGGCGATGCCGACCGCAATGACCTTGGTGCGCTGCTTCGCGGGCAGCGCCGCCGCTGCCATCCCGACGACGACGGCATTGTCGCCGGCAAGCACGACATCGATCATGACGACGGTCAGAAACGACCAGATCTCTGCGCTGGTGATCACGTGACGGAAAGGCTCAAGGGAACGGGCTCAAAGGAGCAGGCTGACGGCGCTCAGCGTGCCGGCCGCTCTGCCAGCATCATATAGTTCACATCCATGTCGCGTGACAGGCGCATTCTGTCCGTGAGCGGGTTGTAGACGACGCCTGTCTCGTCCTTGATGGTGAGACCTGCCGCCATCAAGGCGTCGGCCAATTCGCGCGGCTTGACGAAACGATGATGCTCATGCGTGCCGCGGGGCAGCCAGCCGAGCACGTATTCGACGCCCACGATGGCGAGCGCGAAGGATTTCATGGTGCGGTTCAACGTGGCGAGGAACATGAGGCCGCCCGGCTTCACGAGCGCCGCAGCGGCCGCGATATAGGCCTCCACATCGGTGACGTGCTCCACCACCTCCATCGACAGGACGACATCGAAGAGGGCGCGTTCGGAGGCGAGATCCTCCGCCGCCGCACAGCGATAATCGATGACGAGGCCGCTTTCGGCGGCGTGGCCGGTCGACACTTCGATATTGGCGGGGGAGGGATCGATGCCCGTCACCTTGGCGCCGAGACGCGCCATCGGTTCGGCCAGAAGCCCGCCGCCGCAACCGACATCGACGATGTCGAGCCCCGAAAACGGTTTCGGGGCTCGCGGGTCGCGATCGAACTGGGCGCAGACATGGCGCACGATATAATCGAGCCGCACCGGATTGAGCTTATGCAGCGGGCTGTTCTTGATGCCGCCCCACCAATCCTGAGCACTCTGCTCGAATTTGGCGACTTCCTTGGGATCGATGGTGGATGAGCCGGCCTGCATGATGTCCTCCGCTTGGGCGCGTGCGGAGAAGAGGTGGCGAACGCGTCGGAAGTCAAGCCTTCCCGCCTGCGACCTGCTTTCCATGGCAACAATCGAGGTATGCTGAAGGCCGCGCTTTCAGGCGAGATACAGCCACGCCATCGTCGCCGCGAGGCCGGCGAGGGCAAGGAGGCTTGCCGCGGCAACCGGGATGCCGACACCGCGACCGCCAATGGCTACGGCGATCGCAGCCTTCGACAGGGTGTTGCTGCACACGGCGACGAGAATCGCGGTCGTCGCCGTGGCCGCGCCGAGCGGGCCCGGCGAAAGTCGAGCCATGGAGATCGTCACCGCGTCCACATCCGCAAGGCCCGAGAGGCCCGCGACGGCGAGTACGCCGGCCTCGCCCACTCTTCGCAAGACCAGTCCGACCGAAAGCATGATGAGGGCGAGGAGCCCGGCAAGCCGCAACGTGGTTCCGAGGGCGAGAGGATTGCCGACATCAAGCCGGGCCTCCACGCCCCTGTGGCGTTTTCCAGCAAGGACGAGGGCGCCGAGTGCAAGGCCGAAAGCGGCGCAAAGCAGGGGTGGAGCGAGACCCGCCGCAAGAGCCGGTGCAAGCGCGATCGCGACTGTGGCTACGCGGAGCATCATAACCATGCCCGAGACGAGAATGCCTGCGGCGAAAAGCCGAGCCGAGGCCGGGTCTTTGCGCGCCATCCGCGATAACGTGACGGTCGTTGCGGTGGAGGAGGCGAGACCGCCGGCGAGCCCCGTGGCAAGGATTCCGAGACGGCTGCCGAAGAGGCGTACGGCCACATAACCCCCAAACGAGATGATGGCGATCAGGATGGCGAGCAGCCAGATCTCGTAAGGGTTGATTGCATCCCAGGGATCGATGGTCCGATTGGGAAGGAACGGCAGCAGCAGGAAGGTCATTGCGCAAAGCACGAGGACCGCCCGGATCTCTTCCCAACTGAGCCCGGCAAGCCAGCGGTGCAAAGGTTCCCGCAACGCCAGAATGAGAGTAGCCGCGACAGCCGCGGCAATCGCCACGCGTTCATCGCCCGTGACGGCCATCGCGCCGAGACAGAAGGCGAGAAGGCCGGCGATGACCGTCGTCATGCTGAAGCGGTGTTCCGCCTGGGCCTGCAGGATCGAGAAGGATATGAGCGCGCCGGCATAGCCAAGGAAGGCTGCGGCGAAGACGAAACCTCCGAGGGGAAGTGCAAGGGCTGCCGATGCGCCACCCAGGAGACCGGAAAGGGCGAAGGTTCTGAGACCGGCGGCACGGGTGCGGCCCTCCGCGCGACGGGTCTCCCAACCGCGTTCGAGACCGATCAAAAGGCCGATCGCGAGCGCTGCGGCAAGGCGCAAAAGAAGCGCGATCTCGACGGAATTTCCGGTCATCGCCATGCTCGCTGGTGCAACCGCCAATGATGCTCGCATCGGGGATTGCGGCGCTGATTCAGATCAAGCTTCAAGATGCATCGGGGGAGGAGCTCCGTCCCGATTGCCCCCAGGCGCATTCCCGGCTAAAAGCGGGCGCGCCGGGGTACCCGGCCGCGGCTTGCGCCAATTCTTTTGGCGGGTCGTCCCCTTAAATTCCATCAGGCCTAGCCGAGCCGAAAATGTCCCGCCTCGTGATGAAATTCGGCGGCACTTCTGTCGCTGATCTCGACCGCATCCGCCGTGTTGCGCGCCATGTGAAACGTGAAGTCGATGCCGGCCACGAAGTCGCCGTCGTCGTTTCCGCGATGGCTGGCGAGACGAACAAGCTCGTCAAATTGTGCCGTGAAGCGTCGCTCATGCATGACGCGCGCGAATACGATGCCGTCGTCGCCTCGGGCGAGCAGGTGACGGCCGGGCTTCTCGCCATCGTCTTGCAATCGATCGGCGTCGATGCACGCTCCTGGCTTGGCTGGCAGATCCCGCTTCGGACCGATGCCGCGCATGGCGTGGCACGCATCGCCGACATCGATTCCCGCACGCTTCTCGAGCGCATGAGCCGCCAGCAGGTGGCGGTCGTCGCGGGCTTCCAGGGCGTTGCCCCCGACAACCGCATCGCCACGCTCGGCCGCGGCGGCTCGGACACGAGCGCGGTGGCGCTCGCGGCCGCCCTCGGGGCGGAGCGCTGCGACATCTATACCGACGTCGACGGGGTCTATACGACGGATCCGAGAATCGTATCCGGCGCCAAGCGCCTGCCGAAGATCGCGTTTGAGGAAATGCTCGAAATGGCGTCTCTCGGCGCCAAGGTGCTGCAGGTCAGATCCGTCGAACTCGCCATGGTGCACGGGGTCAGAACCTTCGTGCGCTCCTCCTTCGACGACCCGGAAGCGCCGCAGGTCGGCGAGGGCAATCTACCCATCGGCACGCTCATTTGTGACGAGGACGAAATCGTGGAAAAGCAGCTTGTCACCGGCATCGCCTATTCCAGGGACGAGGCGAAGGTCACGCTCCGACGCGTCGAAGACCGACCTGGCGTCGCCGCGACCATTTTCGGCGCGCTCGCCGATCAGGCGATCAATGTCGACATGATCGTGCAGAACATTTCCGAGGACGGGCGTACCACCGATATCACCTTCACCGTCACCACGAGCGATTTCGAGCGCGCGCTCGCCCTCATCGAGGGGATGCGGCCGGGCGTTGCGATGGAGATGGTCTCGGGGTCGAGCGACGTCGCGAAAGTCTCCGTCATCGGCATCGGTATGCGCAGCCATGCGGGCGTCGCGGCGGAGGCGTTCAAGGCGCTTGCGGCCCGCGGCATCAACATCCAGTTGATCACGACCTCGGAGATCAAGATCTCCATCCTGATCGACGCCGCCTATACCGAACTTGCCGTACGCACCCTCCATTCAATATACGAACTGGACAAGACTTGACGGGCTAACGTCGAATACGGCGCCCACGGGGGACGGGGCGGCCGTGAAAGACTGCGCACGGCGACGGGATGAGGGGGTCTGCCTGCAATGCGAGAGACGCTTGCCGGACCGAGAGTGCTGCTCAGGCGGCTCCGCGAAGTCATGGCGGAGCCGATCGGCGCACAAGATCGGCTGGATAAGATCGTCAGGCTGATCGCCGCCAACATGGTGACGGAGGTCTGTTCCGTCTACATCCTGCGCGCCGACGGGGCGCTCGAACTCTTCGCCACCGAAGGCCTGAAGGCCTCGGCCGTCCACCGTGCCACCTTGCGCGTCGGCCGCGGCCTCGTCGGCCTCATCGCGGCGGAGGCGAGACCGCTCAATCTGCCCGATGCGCAGAAGCATCCGGCCTTCGCCTATCTGCCGGAGACGGGCGAGGAGATCTACAATTCCTTCCTCGGCGTGCCGGTGCTGCGTGCCGGTCGCACTCTCGGCGTACTCGTCGTCCAGAACCGCTCCCACCGCTCCTATACCGAAGAGGAGGTGGAAGCCCTGCAGACGACAGCCATGGTGCTTGCCGAAATGTTCGCCGCCGGCGAAATCGAAGACCTCGCCACGCCCGGCGCCGACCTCGATCTCAACCGTCCCTTTCGTCTGGAAGGCGCGGCGTTTTCGGAGGGCATCGGGCTCGGAAAAGTGCTTTTGCACGAACCGCGCGTGGTGGTGACGCAGCTGATCGCGGAAGATGTCGATCAGGAACTCGTGCGCCTCGACGAGGCGATGCGCAGCCTGAGGCTCTCCGTCGACGATCTTCTGGCGCGCGGCGTGGAGGCCGGGCAGGGCGAGCATCGCGACATTCTCGAAGCCTACCGGATGTTCGCGCAGGATCAGGGCTGGGTCCGGCGGCTGCGCGAGGCGGTGGCTGCGGGCCTCACCGCGGAAGCGGCGGTGGAGAAGGTGCAAAGCGATATGCGGGCGAGGCTCGCACGCAGCGCCGATCCTTATCTGCGCGACCGGCTGCACGATCTCGACGATCTCGGCAACCGGCTCCTGCGCACGCTGATGGGCCGGCCGCACGGTCCGGGCAGCGCGCAGATGCCGGCCGATGCGGTGGTCGTCGCCCGCAATATGGGCGCGGCCGAACTTCTCGATTACGACCGCGACAAGCTGCGCGGTCTGGTGCTGGAAGACGGGGCGCCGACGAACCATGTCGCGATCGTGGCGCGGGCGCTCGGCATCGCGACCGTCGGCCAGGTGGAAAACGTCGTGGCGCTCGCCGAATCGGGCGATCCCGTCATCGTCGACGGGGAGACGGGCGAGGTGCATCTGCGCCCGCCGGGCGATATCGAGCTCGCCTATGTCGACAAGGTGCGCTTCCGGGCACGGCGGCAGGAGCAGTTCCGCCGCCTGCGCGACACGCCTTCATGCACCAAGGACGGCGTCGACGTCTCCTTGATGATCAATGCCGGCCTGATGATGGATCTGCCGCATCTGATGGAATCGGGCGCGTCGGGCATCGGGCTTTTCCGCACCGAATTGCAGTTCATGATCGCCTCGTCGTTTCCGCGGCTCGGTGAGCAGGAGGCGTTTTACCGCGACGTCATGGAAGGGGCCGGCGACAAGCCCGTGACCTTCCGCTCGCTCGATGTCGGCGGCGACAAGGTGCTGCCCTATATCCGCACGCATCCAGAAGAGAACCCGGCGCTCGGCTGGCGCGCGATCCGGCTCGGGCTCGACCGGCCGGCGCTTTTGAAGACCCAGATCCGCGCTCTGTTGAAGGCGGCGGCGGGACGCACTTTGCGCCTCATGTTCCCGATGGTGACGGAGGTGTCGGAATTTGAACGTGCGGCGCAGATCGTCAGGAACGAAGAGGCACATCTCAACCGTCACGACCACCCGACCGCCGCCAAGGTGGAGCTCGGGGCGATGCTGGAAGTGCCGTCGCTTTTGTGGCAGCTCGACGAATTGCTGGCGAAGGTCGATTTCCTGTCGGTCGGGTCTAACGATCTCTTCCAGTTTTTGATGGCGTCGGATCGCGGCTCGACGCGGCTCGCGGGCCGCTTCGATGCCTTGTCGCCGGCGTTTCTGCGCCCCTTGCGCAAGGTCGCGCATCGGGCCCGTGATGTCGGCAAACCGGTCGCGGTGTGCGGCGAAATCGCCGGCCGGCCCTTGGAAGCCATGGCGCTTCTGGCGCTCGGCTATCGGTCTTTGTCGATGGCGCCGTCATCGATCGGGCCGATCAAGGCGATGATCCTGGAATTGCGGCTTGAACCCCTTGCCGAACGGCTCAATGCCATGCTGGACGAGGATGTGAGCGCGTCAGAACTGCGCACCGAATTGCGGGCCTGGGCGAATATCGAACGCATCCCCGTGTGAGCGAATTCTCGCTATAGAGAGCGGATGATACCGAAAGAACGACTGGACGGGCTGATTGCCCGCCGCAACGCCATCACCACAGAACTCACCAAGGCGCCGGAGACGGAGGTCTTCATCCGCCTGTCGCGCGAGCTTGCGGAGATCGATGAGGTGGCGGGCAAGGCCGAGGCACTGCTTGCGGCCGAGCAGGAATTGGAAGACGCAGAAGCGCTGACCGCCGACCGCAGCAACGATGCGGAGATGCGCGAACTCGCCGAGGAAGAGGCCTATGCTCTGCGCAAGCGCATCGCCGCGCTTTCCGACGAGATCCGGCTTCTGCTTCTGCCGCGCGACGAGGCCGATTCCAAAAGCGCCATCCTGGAAGTCAGAGCCGGCACCGGCGGCGACGAGGCGGCGCTTTTTGCCGGTGATCTCTTCCGCATGTATTGCCGCTATGCCGATCTGAAAAAATGGAAGGTCGAGATCCTCTCCGTCTCGGAGGGCGAAGTCGGCGGCTATAAGGAAGTGATCGCCTCCATCTCCGGGCGCAGCGTCTATGCGCGGCTCAAATTCGAATCGGGCGTGCACCGGGTGCAGCGCGTGCCGGAGACGGAAGGCGGCGGCCGCATCCATACCTCGGCGGCGACGGTCGCCGTGCTGCCGGAGGCGGAGGATGTCGACATCGAGATCCGCCAGGAAGATCTTCGCATCGATACGATGCGTGCCTCGGGCGCCGGCGGGCAGCACGTCAACACGACCGATTCGGCGGTGCGCATCACCCACCTTCCGACCGGTATCGTCGTCACTTCGTCGGAGAAATCCCAGCACCAGAACCGGGCGCGCGCCATGCAGGTTCTGAAAGCGCGGCTTTATGACATGGAGCGCGAGAAGGCCGACAGCGAACGCGCCTCGGCCCGCAAGAGCCAGGTCGGTTCGGGCGACCGGTCGGAGCGTATTCGTACATACAATTTTCCGCAGGGACGGGTGACCGACCACCGCATCAATCTGACGCTCTACAAGCTCGACAAGGTTCTGGCAGGCGAAGCGCTCGACGAACTGGTCGACGGGCTTGTCGCCGACGACCAGGCGAACCGGCTTGCCGCGATCGAGGCGGAGCCGGCATGAACGCCAGGGGATGAGGATGGACACGAGGACGCAGGCGTGAGGGCGGGACGATAGCGCACCTTTCGGCCGGTCGCGGGGCGCGAAGCCGCGACGCGCTTCTGAAAGAGGCGCGCGCAACCCTGAGGGCGGCTGGCATCGCCGATCCGGGGCGCGATGCGCGGCTGCTTCTCGCTTCGGCCTGCGGGCTTTCGGCTGAACAGCTGATTGCGGCGGGCGATGCCCCGGTGTCGGATGAGGAGGAGGCGCGCTTTGCCGCCTTCATCGCACGCCGCGTGGCACGCGAACCGGTCGTGCGGATTCTCGGCGAGGCGGAGTTCTGGGGGCTTTCCTTTCTGGTGCGGCCGGAGGTTTTGACGCCGCGCCCGGAAACGGAGCACGCGGTCGAACAAGCTCTTGCCTTCCTCGGACCGGCGCGGCGCGGCGAGCCGCTCGTCTTCGCCGATCTCGGCACGGGCAGCGGTGCCATCGCGGTGGCGCTCTTGCGGGAGCTTGGCCAAGCGCGATGCATCGCGGTCGATTTGAGTGCCGCGGCGCTCGAATTGGCCCGCGAGAATGCCGCAAGGCACGGGGTGGATGCGCGATTCTTGCCGTTTCAAGGCGACTTCCGCGATCTCGCACAAGCGGTCGCACCGCAAAGCCTGACTTTTATCGTTTCCAATCCGCCCTATATAGAGAGCGACGTCGTCGCGACGTTGATGCCGGAGGTCGAATGCTTCGATCCCAGAATGGCGCTCGATGGCGGCGAAGACGGACTGACCGCCTACCGGGCGATCGCAGAGGTCGCTCCCGAATTTTTGAAACCAGGCGGTGCACTTATCCTGGAGATCGGCGCGGGTCAGGCGGACAACGTCACAGCTCTTCTCAAGGAAAACGGACTTTCCGCATGTTCCGAGACAGTCGATCTTGCCGGAATCGTGCGTGTGGTCAGCGCCAGGAAAGCTTGTGATGACAGTGTTGCAGACGCTGCTTTCGCCTGCCGCAATGCGAAAAAATAACTTGGAAATCCAAGTCAATCTCGCTACGGTCAAGAGGCGATCCGGGGCACAACGCCACACAAATGTCCTTGAGACAGGCGAAGTTATCGCCCCCAGCACGGATCGTTTGCACGTCTTCGCCACCGATGGTCATTAACGACACGGGCAGCTCCGGCTGAATTGGGAATCGTGCGATTGGAAAACTCAGCCTCGGTCAAGCCGCGGCGAGTAGGGGCACGGATCAAAAAGCTCTAAACCAGCGAGAACGGTTGATGAGGCATAATCAGAACAGGCGGTCGCGGGGACGCAACCGCAAGGGGCCTAATCCTCTTTCGAGAAGCTATGAATCGAATGGGCCGGACGTCAAAGTTCGTGGAACGGCTCAGCACATCGCCGACAAATACGCCTTGCTGGCACGCGATGCGCTTTCTTCGGGGGACAATGTCTCGGCCGAGAACTACTTCCAGCACGCAGAACACTACAACCGCATCCTGATGGCCGCGCAGGCGAGCATGCCGCAACAGCAAAGCGCCAACAATCAGGACCAGGACGACGACGAGGATGGCGACGATTACCGTCCGATGAACGGCTATCGCCAGCCCTCGCGCAACGATTCGCGCCAGGACGACCGCGATTCCGACGAGCGCGAGACGCGCGGTTCGGGCAATCGGGACGATAACCGGCGTGACGACAACCGGCGTGACGATAATCGTCGTGATGACGGGCGCCGCGACGATGGACGCCGTGGAAATCGCGACGGCCGCAATCGCGACGAACAGGTCTCTGCAAGCGACAATGACGACGACAACGACAACGAAGGTGATGGTGAGGAGCGCAGCGAGCGCCGTCCACGCCGCACCCGTCGTCGTCCGGCTGCAGTCGCCGAGAGCGCCGACAATGCCAAGTCGGACACGTCGAATGCGGACGATGCCGCCGCCGAGAAGCCCAAGCCGGCCCGCGCCTCCCGCTCAAGCAAAGCCGCCAAGGCGGCCGAGAACGGAACGGATGGCGAGGGAGACGGGACGGCGGAAGCCGCGCCTGCTCCGAAGCCGCGCCGCCGGACCAAGAAGGCCGCGGCTGCCGACGGCGAAGGCAATGGCAATGGCGAAGCCAAGGTCGAGGCCAAGGGCGCCGACAAGAGCGACGACAAAGGCGAGCCGACACGCGACGGTGCCGCCGCTCTGGCAGCCTTTCCGGAATAAGCGTCGGTCCTTTGGAGAATGATATCAGGCGCGGGTCTCGGCCCGCGCCTTTTTCGTGTCCGCGATAGGGCCCGGTAAGGGAGCCCCGCGTTTCAGGCCGGCAGCGAAAACGCGTCGCCCTCGCGCAGCGAGCCAGGGCGCGCAACCGTGAGATAGATGCCGAAATCGGAATGGCCGTAGAGATCCATGAGGGCACGCGGGAGTGCCGCGTCGCGTGCGCCCGTCTCCGGATCGACATTGGTGGCAGCGCAGCGCTGCGTGCGCTTTCGCCCCGAGAGAGTGATCTCGGGCAGCTCCAGCGTCTTGCCGATCCAGTCGAATTCGGCAAAGGGCGGCGCGCCGTCGATGACGATGTTGGGGCGGAAACGCAGGGGGTTGAGGCTGCGGCCGAGCTTTTCCTCGAATGCGCGCAGGCTTGCGAGATTGACGAGGTGCAGCGATTTCGTGCTCACGTCGGAAAAGGAATGACCGGGCACGCGCAGAAGCCGCGGCGGACCGCGCAGCTCGGAGGCGAATTCCTCCGCCACCCAGGTTTCGAGCGCAGTACGGCCTTCCGCCGTGGCCAGCGAGCCTGAAAAGCCGCCCGAGCCGCCATCCTTCGGCCTGATCGACAGCTTTTGCGTCGCCTCCTCGAAGCGGCTTTCGAAGGTGGCGAGCTTCTCGTTCTTCATCAGCATCAGGAAGCGGATCTTCGGCAGATGCTGCGGATTTTCAGGATCGAAGCCCGAAGGGCCGTTTTCGATCGCAAAGGCGCGGTCGAAGGGCATGGTGGCGCCCTTGTCGAGCCTCACGTCCGAGAGGCGTTCCGGCGACAGGCCTTTGACGGGATAGCGGTAAAGCGCGGTGACCTTGATCATGGGCTTCGGCTTCCGCTGCGGCGGTGGGAAAGTCAACTGACGGTGCGCGCCGTACGGCGTGAAGGTGCGATTCTGGGTGCCGCCGGCTGCGCAATCGCCGGCTTTTCGGCCCGCCCCAAAAGACCGTTGCCGTCGCGCTAAAATCGGCCACGCGACCATTGCGTGGCAAATCAGCCACACCCATATGAGCATCCGGTACGGGGCGCTTCCGAAGAAGGCCTCAATCTCATGTCAGGTGGCGGGATGCTTCGGGTCCCGGTGCCGGAAGGGGTCAAACGATGAATTTCGAAAAATACACAGAACGCGCGCGCGGCTTCATCCAGTCGGCGCAGACTTACGCGCTGGGGCAGGGGCACCAGCAGTTCCTTCCCGAACATCTTCTGAAAGTGCTGCTCGACGATCCGGAAGGGATGGCGGCGGGTCTCATTTCTCGCGCCGGCGGCCGGCCGAAAGAGGCGCAGCTCGCCAATGATGCGGCGCTCGCCAAGCTGCCGAAGGTTTCCGGCGGCAACGGCCAGCTCTATCTGGCGCAGCCGCTCGCCAAAGTTCTGCAGACAGCCGAGGATGTGGCACAGAAGGCGGGCGACAGCTTCGTCACGGTGGAGCGGTTGCTTCTCGCGCTCGCCATCGAAAAGGGCGCCGCGACCTCCGGCATTCTGTCGAAGGCCGGGGTGACCGCGAACGGACTCAACGACGCGATCAACGACATCCGAAAGGGGCGCACGGCCGATTCGGCTTCCGCCGAGCAGGGCTATGACGCTTTGAAGAAATATGCGCGTGATCTCACCGAAGAGGCGCGGGCGGGCAAGCTCGACCCGGTCATCGGCCGCGACGAGGAAATCCGCCGTGCGATCCAGGTTCTGTCGCGGCGCACGAAGAACAACCCGGTTTTGATCGGCGAGCCGGGCGTCGGCAAGACCGCGATCGCGGAGGGGCTGGCGCTGCGGATTGCCAATGGCGACGTGCCGGAGAGCCTGAAAGAGAAGAAGCTCCTCGCCCTCGACATGGGCGCGCTCATCGCCGGCGCGAAATATCGCGGCGAGTTCGAAGAGCGGCTGAAAGCGGTCCTCTCGGAAATCGAGGCGGCGGCCGGCGGCATCATCCTCTTCGTCGACGAGTTGCACACGCTGGTGGGTGCCGGCAAGGCGGAAGGCGCGATGGACGCCTCGAACCTTCTGAAGCCGGCCCTGGCGCGCGGACAGCTGCACTGCGTCGGTGCCACGACGCTCGACGAATATCGCAAATATGTCGAGAAGGACGCGGCGCTGGCGCGGCGGTTTCAGCCGGTCTTCGTCAATGAGCCGAATGTTGCCGACACGATCTCGATCCTGCGCGGCCTCAAAGAGAAATATGAGGTGCATCACGGGGTCCGGATCACCGATTCGGCGCTCGTTTCTGCGGCGACGCTTTCCAACCGCTACATCACCGACCGGTTTCTGCCGGACAAGGCGATCGACTTGATGGACGAGGCGGCGGCGCGGCTGCGCATGCAGGTCGATTCCAAGCCGGAGGCGCTCGACGAGCTCGACCGGCGCATCATCCAGCTCAAGATCGAGCGGGAAGCCTTGAAGAAGGAGACGGATGCGGCCTCGCATGAGCGGCTCGAAAAGCTGGAGCGGGAGCTTGCCGACCTCGAAGAGGAATCGGCCGCGCTCACCCAGCGCTGGCAGGCGGAGAAGGAAAAGCTCGCCGGTGCCTCCAAGCTCAAGGAAGAGCTCGACCAGGCGCGCTTCGACCTCGAACAGGCGCAGCGCCGCGGCGATCTCGCCAAAGCGGGCGAGCTTGCCTATGGCGTCATCCCGCAGCTCGAGAAAAAGCTGAAGGAAGCGGAAAAGCGCGAAGCGCAGGCCTCAAATGGCGATGGCGGCGGCGGATTGGTCGAAGAGGCGGTGACGCCCGACCATATCGCCCATGTCGTGTCGCGCTGGACCGGCGTGCCGGTCGACAAGATGCTCGAAGGCGAGCGCGACAAGCTTTTGCGCATGGAGGACGATCTGTCGCGGCGGGTCATCGGCCAGGCCGAGGCGGTGCATGCGGTTTCGACCGCAGTCAGGCGTGCGCGCGCCGGGCTGCAGGATCCGCACCGGCCGATCGGCTCGTTCATGTTCCTGGGCCCGACGGGCGTCGGCAAGACGGAGCTGACGAAGACGCTCGCCGACTTCCTGTTCGACGACGAGAGCGCCATGGTGCGCATCGACATGTCGGAGTTCATGGAGAAGCATTCCGTGGCGCGGCTGATCGGTGCGCCTCCGGGATATGTCGGCTATGAGGAAGGCGGCGTTCTGACCGAGGCGATCCGGCGGCGGCCCTATCAGGTCGTCCTCTTCGACGAGATCGAAAAGGCGCATCCGGACGTCTTCAACGTGCTTCTGCAGGTGCTCGACGACGGCAGGCTGACGGACGGCCAGGGCCGCACCGTCGACTTCCGCAACACGCTCATCATCATGACCTCCAATCTCGGTGCGGAGTTCCTCTCCAACCTGAAGGAGACGGAGGATGTCGATGCGGTGCGTGAAGAGGTGATGCAGGTGGTGCGGGCGAACTTCCGGCCGGAGTTCCTGAACCGTGTCGATGAAGTGATCCTGTTCCACAGGCTGAAGCGCCAGCAGATGGCCGCGATCGTGGAGATCCAGCTGAAGCGACTCGAATCGCTCTTGGAAGACCGCAAGATCGAGCTCTCGCTCGACGACAGCGCCACGGCCTGGCTCGCCGACAAGGGCTACGACCCGGCCTATGGGGCGCGGCCGTTGAAGCGGGTGATCCAGAAGCAGGTGCAGGACCCGCTGGCGGAGAAAATCCTCGCCGGCGAGATCCGCGACGGTGCGGAGGTCAAGGTGACGGCGGGTTCCGACCGTCTCCTCTTCCATGTCGTCGGCTCCAAGACCGGCACGGAAGGCGAATCGATCGCCGCCTGAGGTCGCTCGAAGACGGCGCCCCGCCGCAGCGAGGCGCCGCCCCCGCCATAGGAGACATGAACGCCCTTCCCGGTCTGCGGGGAGGGCGTTCTTTTTGGGCCCGTCTCTTTTGCCGCGGTTTGGTGCGGTTTGCCTCGCCGGGAAACCGTGTGTGCCCTCCGCTCTCTTCCTGGAACCCGCACCGGCCTTAAGACTTTGTCCTTCGCAGCTGCGCTAACGTCGCAGCCTCATGGACGACAGGGCAGGGGCATCTTCATGCTTTCATTCAGACGGGTTGTTGCCGCGGCGGTTTTCGCCTGCGCGGCCGCCGGCTTTTCCGCCACGACGCAGGCCGCTTCCTGCGGCAACGGAGCGGCGGGCTTTCCGGCCTGGCTGCAGGATTTCAAGCAGGAGGCGGCAAGAGCCGGCATCTCGCCGCGGGTGATCGATGCGGCGCTTTCGGGCGTCTCCTATCAATCGAAGGTCATTCGCCTCGACCGCGGACAGCATTCCTTCAAGCTCTCCTTCGACGAGTTTTATCGCAAGCGGGTGAACGACGCGATGATCCGCAAGGGGCGCCAGCTCATCGACCGCTATGCCTCCACCCTGTCATCGATCGAAAAGCGCACCGGCGTGCCGCCGGAGGTGATCGTCTCGATCTGGGGGCTGGAAACCGGCTATGGCCGCAATTCAGGATCGATGGCGACGTTCCCGTCGCTCGCCACGCTCGCCTATGATTGCCGGCGCTCCGCCTTCTTCACCGGCGAGCTTCTGGCGGCCCTGAAGATCGTCGAGCGCGGTGATCTCACCCCCGCGCAGATGCGCGGCGCCTGGGCCGGCGAACTCGGCCAGACGCAGTTCCTCGCCTCGTCCTATCTGCGCTTTGCCGTCGACGGCGACGGCAACGGGCGGCGCGACCTCATCAATTCCGTGCCGGATGTGCTGGCCTCGACGGCCAATTATCTGCGGGCCTATGGCTGGCAGGCCGGCCAGAGCTGGGAGCCGGGCACGGCGAATTACAACGTCTTGCACCAGTGGAACAAAGCCGACGTCTATGTGAAGACGATCTCGGTGATGGCGTCGAAAATGGCCGGGCGCGGCTGAGGGCCGTCCCCCGGAGCGCCGCCTAGATCGGGGCGCGGAAGATGAAGAACGCGCCGAGCCCGATGAAGGCGAAGCCGACGAGCTGGTTGAGCGTGATCGGCTCTTTCAAATAGATGGCGGAGAAGCCGACGAAGACGATGAGGGTGATGACCTCCTGGATCGTCTTCAGCTCCGCCGCGCTATAGGCGCGGTAGCCGATGCGGTTCGCCGGCACGGCGAAGCAATATTCCAACAGCGCGATCATCCACGAGACCAGGATGACGAGCGGCAGAGGCCGGTCGGTGAAGCGCAGATGCCCGTACCAGGCGACCGTCATGAAGAGGTTGGATGCCGACAGAAGCAGGATCGGTGCGACCTGCGGCGGGATGGAAAACGTCATCTTGTCCCTAAACAAGCGGGATGCCGACAACGCTCCCGCGAGCGAAGCAATGAGGAAGACAGCCGAAACGTTCCCGCCGCGGTGAGCGGCCGCGGGCGCAAGCGTCTCAGATGCCGAAGCAGCCGGGCAGGCCCGAAACCAGCACCGCCATGAAGATCGCGTCCGATTTCAGCTGCCAGCCGAGAAAGACGGAAACGATCGCGGCGAGCGCGAGGAGGGCCGAGGCGGCGGTGAGGGCGAGCGAGCCGTCGAAGGGAAGCTTCATGGGAAGAATGTTTCGCCGCCGCCGGCTCAGCCGTCAAGCAGGCGTTGAAGCTTGGCGAGGGCGGCGTCGCGATCTTCGTTGAAATTGATGGTGCCGGCGAGGCGACCGTCCTCGTCGAGCAGGAACACCGAGGCGGTGTGGTCCATGGTGTAGTCGCCGCCCTCCGTCTCCACCTTGCGATAAAAGACGTGGTAATCGTCGAGCATGGCCCGCACCTTGTCCGGCTCGCCGGTGATGCCGCGGATCCCGCCGCCAAAGGCGGAGACGTAATCCGCCATCACCTCAGGCGTGTCGCGCTCCGGATCGACGGTGACGAAGACGAGGTTGAGATCGTCCGCCTTTTGCCCGAGCGCGTCTCGCCAGCTCGCCATATCGGCGAGCGTCGTCGGGCAGACATCGGGACAATGGGTGAAGCCGAAGAAGACGGCAGAG
Organism: Rhodopseudomonas julia; assembly: GCF_030813515.1. Lineage (NCBI taxonomy): Bacteria > Pseudomonadati > Pseudomonadota > Alphaproteobacteria > Hyphomicrobiales > Nitrobacteraceae > Rhodopseudomonas > Rhodopseudomonas julia. Next base: position 1,968,883 of record NZ_JAUSUK010000001.1, read on the forward strand.
GGGTGGCCCTCAAAAATCTCTTCGGTGACCGGCGCGCCTTTTTCATCGACGAGGGTGAAGTCGGCACCGAGCCGCTGGCCGCCGGCGATGCCGCCCTCCTGATTGCGCGACATCATCCACAGGGCCGTGACGCCGACAAGGGCGGCGGCAACCGCGATCCAAAGTCCAATCAAGATGCCGCGTCGCATGTCGTCAGGCTCCTTTCAGGCAGGTTTCGCCGCATGTGCAATCGGCGCCGGTGTCAGCGCCCGGAGGGCGCAATTGGTGAGGCTCAGTCGGTGAGAGTCGCGACGCGGGAGGAATTGTCGCGTGCGATCAAGGCGTCGATGCGCTGACGCTCCTTGTTGAAACGGGCGAGTTCGGCACCGGTCAAGGTGTGGCCGCGGGGAACGCGGATCTTCATGGGATCGACGAAGTGGCCGTTGACCAGGACCTCGAAATGCAGATGCGGCCCGGTCGAGAGACCGGTCGAGCCGATATAGCCGATGATCTGGCCTTGATGGACACGCATGCCGACCTTGATGCCTTTGGCGATGGCCGACATGTGGTTGTAGGTGGAGACATAGCCGTTGGCGTGCTTGATCTCCACGCGCCGCCCATAGGTTGAGAACCAGCTGGCGCGCTCGATAATGCCATCGCCGGCGGCGATGATCGGGCTGCCGCGCGGTGCCGCCCAGTCGACGCCGGAATGTAGCTTGTAGCGGCCGAGGATCGGGTGCTTGCGCATGCCGAAGGCGGAGCGGAAGACGGCGTTCGGCACCGGCTTGCGCAGGAGGAACTTGTTGGCGCTCTTGCCGTCGGGATCGTAATAGCCGATCGAGCCGTCTTCTTCGTCGCGATAGCGATAGAAGCGATGCTTGGCGCCGTTGACGGTGAGCGAGGCGTAGATGAGCTCCTCCGCATCCGGATCGCCGGTGTAGACGGCCTCGAATTCGTCGCGCCTGGAGGTCCGGCTTTGCAGATCGGTATCGAAGGAGAAGATGCGCACGAGCTTTTCCGCAAGCTCGGGCTCCATGTCGAGGCTGAGGGCTGAGCGCCAGAGCGCGCTATAGATGCTCGGCAGACTGGAGCGCGAACGCGTATCGGCAACGTTCGCCATCTCAAAATCGCCATCGCTGAAATTCGGCTCGGCCGCCGCGACATAGGCGCCGCCATCGGAGAGTGCGACGGTCGCCAGATGCTGGCCGTTGGAATAAAGGCTGACGCGGACCGGGCGCACGCGCCCCGCCTCGTCCTCGGCAAGGCCGAGGCGCAGCTTCTGCCCGGCACGGAAATCGAAGGCGAAATTGGCGATCATCGTCGACTGGATCTCGGCCGCCTCCACCTCTGTCGCGCCTTCGGCCTCCAACAGCTTGGTGAGCGCGTCGCCGGTGGCGACCTGGACGATCTTCTCCTCGATCGCCGCGTCGACCGGTGCCTCGTCGTTCTTCTCGATGAGAGAGACGTTTTCCGGGACGATGGCGACGGCGAGGTTGTTGAGCGACAGGGGATCGGCCGAGCTCACTTCGAAGCGGCCGGGATCGACATAGGGAAGCGAGGCGACATCCACGGCGCCTTCGGCGAGGAAGGGCGCATTCTCGCGGATGATGCGTTCCACTTCCGCCGTCTTCAGGGCCGCCGTCTCGTCGTAGAGCCTGGCGTTGACGGGAAAGGGCGCGCTGCTGATGGTGACTTCGCCGTCGACCTCAGCGCCGTAGATCGTTTCAGCCGCCGCCGTCTCGGACGGCTCCGGCGAATTTCCTTCCGCAAACAGGGCGAGGGCGTTGAACTTCGGCACCCGGGCGACGATGTCTTCGGGAACCGGGGCGGCGAGCGCGCGCCTGACATGCACGAAGGGGCGGACCTTGATGTGCTCGCGATCATCGACGCGGGTGACGGTCGACACCTGGATGACGCGTTTCAGCTCTTCACCGTCGGGCTCGACGCGAATGCGGTCGCTCTTGCGCCCCACGGTGCCGCCAATGAGGCGGCCCGGGTCGATGGCGGCAAGGGCCGGGCGGATGATGCCTTCCGGCTTCAGCCCGATCGCCGCCTGCAGCGCGCCACCCACGAGGATCACGGAAAAGATGGCCGTGACGACCGAACCGCCAAGCCAGCGCAAGCTGAGCCGGCGCCGGTCTGGCCGTCGCTTCAGCGAGAGATGATAAAGCGGCTCGTCGTCACCAAGGTCGACGGACGGAACCGGGCGCTGTTTCAAGAAAGGGTGCACCCCGTCGATTTCCTTTCCCCGCATGCGCGCCTCTGTATAGCTCGCGTGCGCGTTATGTGACAGCCTTCCGATAGGGTTGCGAATGTGACTGCTTCGTGACGCGTCGTGCCAGCGGGGGTGGCCTCTGTCAACGCGACCCGGTGAAAGCCGCGGATTTCCGGGCTTTCAGACATCTTTTGCGAAAAGAGATGACGATTTTAAAACTCGCTGTTGACAGGTCGGGGCGGTCTGAATATATACCGCAACACCGGCGGCGGGGAGCACTGCTCTTCGGAGCTTGATGCTTCATCGCTGGTTTCCAT